>NZ_JBMDKG010000001.1:0-663958 GCF_057809595.1 Variovorax sp. FG153 | reverse complement strand
TCGCGGAGCCCGGCACCGTGCCGATGTCCAGGCCGTTGTCGGTGAAGCTGCCGCCATAGCTCATGAGCCTGTAGAGGCCCGGGCCGAAGCTGCCGCCCGCGGACTGCGCGATGTTCAAGGTGCCATCGAGTTGCAGGTTGCCGGTGACGTTGATCAGGTCGTTGAGCGCGCCGCCCGGAACACCGGCTTGGCCGAGTTCGTAGTTCAGCGTGGAGCCGCCGGCCAGGGTCAGCGCGCCCAAGGTCAAGGTGCCCGGGCTGTTGCCCGCGGCGAGGATGCCGCCCTTGTCGATCGTGACCGCGCCAGCGATGCTGCCGCTGCCCGCGAGGGTCGCGCCGCTCTGGACCTGCACCGCACCCGTGCCCGTCGCACTGACGCCCTTGTTGTTCACGCTCAGCGTGCCCGCACCGACGGTGGTACCGCCGGTGTAGGTGTTGGCGCCCGTGAGCGTGAGCGTGCCGCCGCCCACCTTGACGAGCGAACCGCCCATCCCGCTGATCGTGCCCGACAGCGTGGTGTTGTCGCCGCTCGCGCCCAACGTGAGCGCCTTGGCGCCGAGCACGAACTCGCCCGCGCCGCTCAGCGAGCCGAAGCTCACGCCGGTGGTCGCCTGGTCGATGCGCACCTGCGCGCCGGCCTGGTTGAGCACCGTGGCCTTGTCGGCCGTCGCGTCGCCCGCGAAGGCCAGCACGCCGCCCGCTGCGTTGGTGATGGTCGACGCACCCGCGCTCGCCTTGTCCTGGAAGCGCACCGTGCCCTGGTTGCCAATGGCCGCAGTGCCGGCATCGAAGCCGCCACCCAGTTGCAACGTAGCGCCCGAAGCCACGCTCGCCGCGCCGCTGCCCAGCGCTCCGGTCACGTCGGTGGCCAGCGTGCCGGCGTCGACGGAGGTACCGCCGGCGTAGCTGTTGGCGCTGCTCAACGTCAGCATGCCCGCGCCGATCTTGCGCAGCTTGCCACTGCCGCTCATCGTGCCCGCATAGCTGCCGGTCTTGGCCTGGTCGAACACGACCTCGGCGTCGTTGACGATGCCGCCCTGCAGGCTCGCCGTATTGCCTTGCAGCACGCCGGCCTTGACCGTGGTGCCGCCGGTATAGGTGTTGGTTCCGCCGAGGATCAGGCGCCCCACGTCGTCCTTCACCAGGCCACCCGCGCCGGTCAGCGCGACATTCACCGTGGCCGTGCGATCGACGTCCGTTCCCGAGCCATCACCCACGCGCACCACCGTGCCCGAAGCACCGAGCTCGATCGCATCGCCCTGCAGCACATAGCCATCGGCCGCGAACTGCGCGCCGTTGATGCGCACCGTGCCGCCCGCATTGCTGACCGTGACCGTGCCGCCCGTGCCGCTGAACACCGCGAACTGGTCCTGCGCCCAGGCCGCGTTGATCTTGCCGTCCGCACCGGTCCAGCCGTCGCCCGGCACGCCCACGCGCCAGGTGCCCGTGCCACCCGCGATCTTGCCGTCGTTGTACTTGGTGTTGTCGCCGCCATCCCAGAAGTTCAGCGACAGACCCGTGCGGTTCACCAGATTGACCTGCTGCGCCACCGAGGTCTGCACCTGCAGGTCCTTGGCCGCGACCGGCGCGCTGCCGATGTCCAGGCCGTTGTCGGTCAGGCTGCCGGTGTAGTCGATGAGGCGATAGATACCCGCGCCGAACACGCCGCCCTTCGATTGCGCCACGTTGAGCGTGCCGTCGAGTTGCAGATTGCCATTGACCTGCACACGGTCGTTGAGTGCGCCACCGGCCGTATTGGCCTGGCCCAGGTCGTAGTTGAGCACCGAGCCTTCGGCGAGGTTAAGGCCGCCCAACGTCAGCGTGCCGACGCCTGCGTTGCCCGCCGACAGCACGCCGCCCTTGGCGATGCTGACCGCGCCTGCGACGCTGCCATTGCCCGCCAGGGTTGCACCGCCCTGTACTTGGACGGCACCAGTACCCGTGGCGCTACCGCTCGCGTTGTTCACGGCCAGCGTGCCCGCAGCCACCGTGGTACCGCCGGTGTAGGTGTTGGCACCACTCAGCTCGAGCGTGCCGCTGCCCACCTTGACGACCGAACCACCGGCACCGCTGATCGTCCCCGACACCGTCGTGCTGGTGTTCAGTCCACCCGTTGTCAGCGCCTTCGCGCCCAGCAGCACGTTGCCCGCGCCTTCGAGCGAGCCGATGCCCACGCCCGCGTTCGTCAGGTTGCTGATGCGCAGCCGCGCCCCCGCGTTGTTCACCACCGTCGCCTGGTCCGCGCTCACGCGGTCGAACAGGTCGATCAAGCCGCCGCTCTCGTTGACCAGGCGTGCCTGGCCCGCGCTTGCATCGTCGAGCAGGTTGATCTGCCCGCCATCGAAGTTGGTGATCTGCGCCTTGCCTGCGTTCGCGTCGAACCACAGGGTGGTGATGCCGCCGCGGTTCTCGATCACGGCATTGCCCGCGCTCGAGGTACCGCGGAACTCGACCGTGGCGTCCTTGTTCGCCGTGATGGTCGCGCTGCCGGCAGAGCTGCTGTCGCTGAAGGCCAGGAAGCCGCCGTTGTCGGTCGGCGCACCGCCGCGCTGTGCCACGGTGATCGCGAGCTTGCCCGCGTCGGCCTTGTTGGTGAAGACCAGCGAGGCATTGCCCGCGACCGACACCGGGCCCGTGCCCAGTGCGCCCGTGACCAATGCCTCGACCGAGCCGGTCGCCACTTCGGTGCCGCCCGCGTAGCCGCTGGCCGCGCCGAGTTGCAGGGTGCCCAGGCCGGTCTTGCGCAGGCCGCCCGTGCCGCCGACCGTGCCGTTGAGCGCCACGGTGCGGATCAGGTCGATGTCGAAGCTGTTGACGCCCGCGCCCAGGCTCACGGCGCGCGTGCTCGTGGTGTCGCCGGTCACGTGCAGGGTGGTGCCCTCGAGCGCGAGACCACCGGTGGCCGCGCCGAGGTTGGCGTCCGATGCGATCTGCAGGATGCCGCCCTTGACGGTGGTGCCGCCGCTGTAGCCGTTGCTGCCCTCGAGCACCAGGGTGCCCAGGTCCTCCTTGACCAGGCCGCCGGTGCCGTTGAGTGCCGAGGCGATGGTCGCGGTCATGCCCGCGCCGGCCGCGGTGCCGTCGCCCACGCGCACGGTGGTGGCCGCGTTGCCGAGTTGGATCGCGTCGCCCTGCACGCGGTAGCCGTCGGTGGCGAACTGCGCGCCGGTGATGCGCACGGTGCCGTTGCCGCCGTCCACGCTGACGATGCTGGCGGTGCCGCTGAAGACGGCGAACTGGTCCTGCACCCAGGCCGCGTTGATCTTGCCGTCGGCGCCAGTCCAGCCGTCGCCCGGTACGCCCACGCGCCAGGTGCCCGATCCGCCGGCGATCTGGCCGTCGTTGTACTTGCTCGCGTCGCCGCCGTCCCAGAAGTTCAGCGACAGGCCCGCGCGGTTCACGAGGTTGACCTGCTTGGCCACCGAGGTCTGCACCTGCAGATCGGCCTTGGCGCCCGGTGCGCTGCCGATGTCCAGGCCGGCGTCGATCAGGCCGCCGGTGTAGCTGATGAGCCGGTACAGGCCCGCGCCGAAGCTGCCACCCGTGGACTGCGCGACGTTGAGCGTGCCGTCCAGGCGCAGGTCGCCATTGACGTTGACGAGGTCGTTGAGCGGACCGCCCACGGTGTTGGCCTGGCCGAGCTGGTAGTTCAGCACGGCGCCGTCGGCGAGGCTCAGGCCGCCCACCGTCAAGGTGCCGGGGCCGCCATTGCCGGCCGACAGCACGCCACCCTTGGCAATGCTGACCGCGCCCGCGATGCTGCCGCTGCCCGCGAGCGTGGCGCCGGACTGCACCTGGACCGCGCCCGTGCCCGTGGCGCTGCCAAGCGGGTTGTTCACGGCGAGCGTGCCCGCCGCGACGGTGGTGCCGCCGGTGTAGGTGTTGGCGCCGCTCAGCGTGAGCGTGCCGCTGCCCACCTTGACGATGGATCCGCCCGTGCCCGAGCCCGGCTGCACGAAGACGCTGCCCTTGTCGCTCACGGTGCCCCAGAGGGTGTCGGTGGTGTTCAGCCCGCCCACGGTGAGCTGCGTGGCGCCGAGCACCACGTTGCCCGCGCCCAAGAGCGAACCCAGTTCGACGCCGGTCTTGGCGGTCGAGCCCGACACGTCGACCACGCCGCCCGCGGCGTTGCTGACCGTGGCTCCCGCGCCCGAGCTGCTGTCGGCGAAGCGCACGAGGCCGCCGAAGGCATTGCTGATCTGCGCGCTGCCCGCCGTGGCGGTGCCGCCGAAGCCCAGCAGGCTCTTGGCGCCGTTGGCGATGGTCGCCGACCCGGCGCTGGCGTTCTCGAAGAAGCTGATCGAGCCGCCGGCATTCGTGATGCTCGACGTGCCCGCGCTCGTGTTGCCGCTGAACTGCACCGAGTTCGCGCCGACCATCTGCCAGGTCGCGCCATTGAGCGTGATCTTCGAGTTCGCGGCCGTGGCGTTCTGCGAGAACAGCAGCATGTTGCCGGCGTCCGCGCTCAAGGCGCGGCCCACGGTGTAGTCGTTGCCGCCCGCGCTCGCCGTGCCGGTGTACAGCAGCAGCGTGCCGTTGCCCTGCTGGCGCACCGCGCCGCTGCCGAGCACGCCGCTCGCGGTGGTGGTGATGCTCGCGCCGTCCTGCAGCAGCGTGCCGCCGCTGTAGCTGTTGGCCGTCACCAGGCCCAGGGTGCCGCCCTTGCCGGTGACGGTGAGCAGGCCCGTGCCGCTGACGAGGCCGCCCACGCCGAAGACGCTGTTGCCCAGGTCGATGGTGGCGCCGCCCGCGCCGAGCGCGAGCGCGCGCATGCTGAAGAACGGGGTGGAACCGGCCGCGATGCGCAAGGTGGCGCCATCGATCGCGAGCCCCGTGCCGAACGCGCCGAGGTTGTTGTCGGCCGCGATCTGCAGGATGCCGCCCTTGATGGTCGTGCCGCCGGTGTAGCTGTTGTTGCCGCTGAGCACCAGCGTGCCGCCGTCGTCCTTGACCAGTCCGCCCGCGCCGCCAATCGATGCGGCGATGGTCGCGGTCATGCCCGCGCTGGCATTGGTGCCGTCGCCCACGCGCACCACCGTCTGCGGGGCGCTGATCGTGAGCGGGTCGCCGTTGATCGTGTAGCCGTCGACCGCGAACTGCGCGCCGCCCAGGCGCACCGCGCCGCCCGTGCCCTTGTTGTCCACCGTGACGGTGCCGGCGGTGCCGCTGAAGATCGCAAAGCCGTCCTGCACCCAGGTGCCGTTGGCCAGGCCGTTGGCATCGGTCCAGTTGTCGCCGGGACTGCCCGCGCGCCAGGTGCCCGTGCCGCCCGCGATCTTGCCGTCGTTGAAGTTCGCGCTGTTGCCGCCGTCCCAGAGGTTGAGCACGAGGCCGTCGCTGTTGATCAGGTTGACCTGGTTCGCCACCGAGGTCTGCACCGCGAGCTTGTTCGTGGGTGCCGTGCCGATGTCCAGGCCGTTGTCGGTCAGCGCGCCGGTGTAGTTGATGAGGCGATACAGCCCCGCGCCGAACTTGCCGCCCGCGGTCTCGCTCACGTTGAGCGTGCCGTCGAGCTGCAGGTTGCCGTTGACGTTGATCAGGTCGTTGAGCGCGCCGCCCGCCACGCCGGCCTGGCCGAGCTGGTAGTTCAGCACGGAACCGGCCGCGAGGTTCAGGCCGCCGACGGTCAGCGTGCCGGGGCCTGCGTTGCCTGCGGACAGCACGCCGCCCTTGGCGACCGTGACCGCGCCCGCGATGCTGCCGCTGCCCGCGAGCGTGGCGCCCGCTTGTACTTGCACAGCACCAGTACCCGTCGCGCTGCCGCTCGCGTTGTTCACGGCCAGCGTGCCCGCGGCGATGGTGGTGCCACCGGTATAGGTATTGGCCCCCGTGAGCGACAGCGTGCCGCTGCCCACCTTGACGACCGAACCGCCCGCACCGCTGATCGTGCCCGACACGGTCGTGCTGGTGTTCAGCCCGCCCGTGGTCAGCGCCTTCGCGCCGAGGAACACGTCACCCGCGCCTTCGAGCGAGCCGATGCCCACACCCGCATTGGTGAGGCTGATGATGCGCAGTTTCCCGCCCGCGTTGTTCACCACCGTCGCCTGGTCCGCGCTCACGCGATCGGCCAGGTTGATCACCCCGCCGCTCTCGTTGACCAGGCGTGCCTGGCCCGCGCTCGCATCGTCGAGCAGGTCGACGCGACCGCCCGCGAAGTTCGTGATCTGCGCCTTGCCGCCATCCGCGTTGAACCACAGCGTGGTCGAGCCGCCCCGGTTCTCGATCACCGAGTTGCCCGCGCTCGATGTGCCGCGGAACTCGACCGTGGCGTCCTTGTTCGCCGTGATGGTCGCGCTGCCGGCAGAGCTGCTGTCGCTGAAGGCCAGGAAGCCGCCGTTGTCGGTCGGTGCGCTGCCGCGCGCGGCCACCGTGATCGCGAGCTTGCCCGCATCGGCCTTGTTGGTGAAGGCCAGCGAGGCATTGCCCGCCACCGACACCGGGCCCGTGCCCAGCGCATCCGTGACCTGTGCCTCGACCGAGCCCGCGGCGACATCGGTGCCGCCCACGTAGGCATTGGCCGCACCGAGCTGCAGGGTGCCCGCGCCGGTCTTGCGCAGGCTGCCCGCGCCGCTGACCGTGCCGTTCAGCGCGACCGTCTTGTCGATGACGAAGCTGTTGACGCCCGTGCCCAGACTCACGGCGCGTGCGCTCGTGGTGTCGCCTGTCACGTGCAAGGTGGCGCCTTCGAACGCGAGGCCGCCAGCGGCCGCGCCGAGGTTCGCATCCGAGGCGATCTGCAGCACCCCACCCTTGACGGTGGTGCCGCCGCTGTAGCTGTTGGCGCCCTCGAGCACCAGGGTGCCCAGATCGTCCTTGACCAGGCCGCCGGTGCCGGTGATGTCGGACGCGATGGTCGCGGTCATGCCAGCGCCCGCGGCGGTGCCGTCGCCCACGCGCACCGTCGTGGCCGGAGCGCCGATCGTGAGCGCATCGCCGTTGACCGTGTAGCCGTCGACCGCGAACTGCGCGCCACCGATGCGCACCGCGCCGCCCGCGCCCTTGTTGTCCACCGTGACCGTGCCGGCGGTACCGCTGAAGATGGCGACACCGTCCTGCTGCCAACCGCCATTGAGCGTGCCGTCGACGCCGGTCCAATTCGCGGTCGAACCGCCCGCGCGCCAGGTGCCGCTGCCGCCCGCGACCTTGCCGTCGTTGAAGTTCGCCGGATCGGCGCCGTCCCACAGCGTGAGCGTCACGCCTTCGCTGTTGATCAGGTTGACCTGCTTGGCCACCGCGGTCTGCACCTGCAGGTTCTTCGCATCGGTCGGCGCGGTGCCGATCTCCAGGCCGTTGTCGATCAACGTGCCCGTGTAGTCGATCAGGCGATAGAGCCCGGCCCCGAACTTGCCGCCCTGCGATTGCGTCACGTTGAGTGTGCCGTCGAGCTGCAGGTTGCCGTTGACGCTGATCATGTCGTTGAGCGCGCCGCCCGCCACGCCGGCCTGGCCCAGTTCGTAGTTCAGCACGGAGCCGGCCGAGAGGTTCAGGCCGCCGACGGTCAGCGTGCCGGCGCCGCCATTGCCCGCCGACAGCACGCCGCCGTCGGCCACCGTGACCGTCCCCGCGATGCTGCCGCTGCCCGCGAGCGTCGCGCCAGCCTGGACCTGCACCGCGCCCGTGCCGGTCGCGCTGCCGCTCTTGTTGTTCACGCTCAACGTGCCCGCGGCCACCGTCGTGCCGCCCGCATAGGTGCTGGCGCCGGTGAGATCGAGGCTGCCGCTGCCAGCCTGCGCCAGGCTGCCGGACCCGCCGATGCTGCCGCCGAAGCTCACGGCGTCGGAACGATCGAAGGCCAGCTCGCCGTTGGCGACCACGTCGCCCGAGATGCTGCCCGCCGTGCCGCCGTTGCCGATCTGCAGCCGGGTGCCCGCGGCAATCGTGGTCGTGCCGCCGGGGACCCTCGTCGTCAACGAGCCCGTGACCACCGCGCCCTTGCTCACGTCGAACGAGAGATTGTCGGCGGCCACCTTGCCGGTGATGCTCAGTGCCCGTCCATTGGCAAAGCTGAAGCCGCCGGTTCCGGGGACGCTGCCGGCGTCGAAATCGCCCAGGGTCGCGACCATGTTGGCGCCGGTCAGGTTGACGACGCCCACGGCGCTGCCGCTCAGGGTGTCGGCGACGATCGCGCCGGAACTCGTCTGCCCGATCGCGCCGGTCGAGAACAACACCGTGTCGGTTGCGCTCACCGTGCCGGAGATCGACAGGTTGCTTCCCATCAGGTAGGTGCTGGCACCGCCGTCCACCTTGCCCGTGACGTTCAGCTGGAGACCGCTCTTCACGGTCAGGCCCTGCGCGCTGAAGTCGCCGAGCGTGCCGATCTGGTTGGCCTCGTTGGAGAGCGCGACCGCGCCTGCGGCACTGCCGGTCAGCGTGCCCGCGGTGATCGTGCCGCTGGACTGCGCGATGCCCTGGCTGCTGTTCAGGCTCAGGGTGCCGGCCGTCTCGACATCGGCGGCCAATGCAATGCCATCGCGCCCGCCCAGCGTGACGTTGCCGCCGCGCACGGTGTTGCTGATGCCCAGTTGCCCGCCTTCCGCGGCGAGGACCACGTTGCCGGTGCCGGCATCGATGGCCTGGCTCGGCAGCACGAGCTGGCCGCCCGCGACCACCGAGACGCTGCCATTCGTGCCGTTGGCCAGCGAAGACACTGTGAGGTCGTTGCGGTCGCGGATGGCAATGCTGCTGCCCTGCAGGCTGACCGCGCCGCCGAAGTCGTTGTTCGCATCGGTCAGCGCGATGGCGCCTGTCGCGTCGAAGCTGCTGGTGCCGACGACCGACAGCGCACCGGTCTGCGTGATCGCGCCGCCGCTCGTGAGGCCCAGCGTGCCGCCGACCGCGCCGGCGCCCAGCGTCAGGCCCGAGGCAGCGGCGATCGAGGTGTTGCCGCCGGTGATGCCCAATGCGCCGCCGAAGCTGTTGCTCCCTTGCGTCAGCGTGATGGTGCCCGTGCCTGCATTCAGCGTGGTGGTGCCGGCGACCGCCAGCGCACCGGACTGAACGATGGCGCCGTTGTTGCTCGTGGCATTGATCGAGGCGGCGCTTCCCTGGCCGAGCGAGAGCGCTCCGTTGCTGGTTGCGGTGAGGTCGCCCGTTGCGAGGTTGCCCAGCGTCAATGCGTTCGCGTCGGTGATCTCCGTCGTGCCGCCGGTCAGATGCACCACGCTGCCGAAGTCGTTGCCCGTGTTGTTGAGCGTGATGGCGCCAGTGCCCGCCGCGGCGGAGATGGTAGTCGTGCCGGCGACGCTGATCGCCCCGCCCTGGACGACGGCACCGCTCGTGCTGGTGGCATCGATCGATGCGGCACTGCCTTGCCCGAGCGACAGCGCGCCGCCGCTCACGGCGGTCAGCGCGCCGGTCGCGATGTTGCCCAGCGTCAGGGAATTGGCGGCATTGATCTGCGTGGCGCCGCCCGCGAGGTTGACGAAGCCGCGGAAGTCGTTGGCCGTGTTCGTGAGCGAGATCGCGCCACCGTTCGCTTCGATACTCAGCGCCGCGCCAGCGTCGATAGCGCCGGTCAGAGCGATGGCGGAGCCCGTGCTCGTGATGGCGCCCGTGTTGGCCATGACCACCACGCTGCGCGCGCTCGTCAGATCGCCGGTCGCTGAGAGCGTACCGCCGTCGAGCACGAGCCTGCCGAGGCCCAGGTTGGCATCGCTGGCGACCTGCAGCACGCCATTGCGAACGACCGAGTCGCCCGTGTACACGTTGTTGCCGCTGAGCACCAGCGTGGCGCCGCTTGTTTGCGTGAGGTCACCGCCACCCGAGATCACGCCCGAGAGTTGCACCCCGTTCGCGCCCGAGACGGTCAGCCCGCCGGTGCCGAGAACGACGTCGTTGGCGAGCGAGAGACCGGGTACCGCAGCTTCCAGCGCCCCGCCGTTCGAAGTGACCGCGCCCTTGCCCAGCGACAGCGCGTTGTCGATCACCGCGGTCGCGCCCGATCCCAGCGTGGCCTGCGTGGCACCCGACACGCCGTTCAGCGTCCAGGTGCCGCTCGCGACATCGAGCTGGTTGAAGTTCAGATATTTGCTGTTCGAGAGGGTGCCCGTGAGCGAGGTGCCCTGTTGCAGGCGCAGCGTGTTGTTGCCGCCCAAGCCGCCGTCGACCATGCCCGCGGCGGCGAAATTGACCGTGACGGCGCCGATGCCCAGGTTGGTCGCCAGTGCAGTTCCCCCTGCCGCATTGACCGACGAGTCGGTCGTCGCCACGAACAGGTTGGTGCTGTTGGCGCCGAGGGCGACGCTGCCATTCACGGTGCCCGAATTGGTGAAGGTATTGCCCCCGGCCGAGGAGCCCAATCCGACGCGCCCGGTGATGGTGCCGGAGTTGTCCACGTTCACCCGACCGCCGCCATAGCCCACCATCACCCCTGCGTCGGGAGCGCTCAAGGTTGCCCCGAAGATGGGGGCCGTGGACATCGTGCCCGTGTTGGTGATGTTCGAGGTGCCCCCGGCCCCGTTCTGAATCGCCAGCGCCATCCCGGTCAGCCCCACCGACAGGCCCCGGGTCCCGCCGAGGATGCCGTTGTTGGTCACGGTCTGCGTGCTTCCCGCCGCGTTGCCCATGACCACACCCGACGACAACACGCCCAGGCCCGAGCCCAGGAGGGTCGGATCGATTCGGCCGTTGTTGGTCAGCGTGTCGTTGGAGCCCGTGAGCGTCATCGCATTGCCGCCCACGCCCAGGAGCACGCCCACGCTGCCGCCCGGGTTCACCGTCACGTTCAGGTTGTTGCTGCCATTGGCGTAGCTCGGCGCCAGCGGGTTGGCCGCGCCGCTGCAGCTCACGTTCGAGCCTGCTGTCGTGCATGCCGCCTGAGCGGGGAAGAAGCTCGTAGCGAACAGGGCGAGCGCCGCGCCCGCAACGGCGGTCGATACGCTGCGCTTGCCGCGGGAACGGGTCGTTTCCGGTACGGCGACCCAACTGCCCGTGGCTGCATTCCAGAGGCTTCTGAAGGCGATGTTCATGGGGATGTCTCGATGTCTTGTTGACGGTTAGAACGTTTTGACACAATTATGAATTGCAGCGCAATGTTTCCTAACTGTTAATTCAGCTTTTGGTCAGTCTTGAGCTCGGGCCGTTGCGAAGAGAGAACAGTCCAGCCTCCCCGGTCGGAACGGGACACGCTCTCGCCGGCAGCACTTTCCAAGGCGCGCGACCGCAGTTTTTTCCAAGCCGCGGCGTCCCGCCGTTCCTAAGCTCTGGCCACCTTCGTTCAACCGCCATAGCCCATGCCATCCCAAAGCGACCTTTTCCACTGCCTGCATTCGGGCCCCGCGCCCCTGATCCTCGTGAACGCCTGGGACGCCGCCAGCGCCCGCGTCATCGAACGCGCCGGCGCGAGCGCCATCGCCACCACCAGCGCGGGCATCGCGTGGTCGCTCGGCTATGCGGACGGCGAACGGATGCCCGCCGATGAACTGGTCGCGGCCTGCGCGCGCATCCGCCGCGTGGCGCGCGTGCCGCTCAGCGTGGACCTCGAACGCGGCTACGGCGACAGCACGCAGGCCGTGCGCGACGTGGCGGCCGCGCTCATCGACCTGGGCGTGGCCGGCATCAACATCGAGGACGGCACACGGCCGGGCACGCGCGAGCTGGCGCCGCCCGAAATGCTGTGCGAGCGCATCGCCGCGATCCGTGCGCTCGATGGGCGCTTCTTCATCAATGCGCGCACCGACACGCACATCGTTCCCTGGGATGACCCGGCGGCGCGCTTCGAGGAAACGCTGCGCCGCGCGACGCTCTGCGCGGCGGCGGGCGCGGACGGCATCTTCGTGCCCGGCCTGTCGAGCCCCGAGGAAATCGAAGGCCTGTCCCGCGCGGTGGCCCTGCCGGTGAACGTGTACGGGGGCTATGCCGGCGCGCCCCCGGCCGAGAGCTTCGCGCGGGCTGGCGCGCGTCGCATCAGCCTCGGCTGCGGCCCGCTGCAGGCGGCGCTGGGCCTGGTGGGCCGGCTCGCGAGCGAGGCCTTCGCGCACGGCCGCTTCGATGCGATGGACGAACGCATGCTGTCGGTCGGCGAGCTCAACGCGCTCTTTTCACCCGCCGCATGAAAATTCAGTTTTCATTAATGCGAATCACTCTCATTTAGTGCTATAGTCGAGCCAAGTCACCAACCAGCTTCATTCCAAAGCGACCACCGCCACCATGCAAGCTCTCCTCTCTCAAGGAAGCCAACCGTCCCCGTCGGGACTGCCGAGCCAACGTCCGACCCTGCGCGTGCGCCGCGCGGCCGCGCCGCAGCCCGTCGACGTGACGGCCGAGGCCTTCGTGCACGCGCCGGTGCTCGCGGACGAAGTCGCCCGTGAAGCCGCCGCGCAGGCGACGGCCAGCCTCGACAGCGCCGCGCTGCTGCGCGGCCAGAAGGTGGTCGAGATCTCGCACAACGGATTCGTGTACAGGCTGCAGGCCACCAAGCTGGGCAAGCTCATCCTGACCAAGTAGTTTCAGTTTCATCGTGGGGCGACTCCGAGACTCAACGGTCTCCAAGGGTCGTTTTTTGCTAGCCATCGGTTCACCGGCCAGCCATGCATTTTTTTCCCACGCCGACGAACATCGACCGGACGCACGCGCATGGACGAGCACGCCGCCGCTCCCGACCTGAAGCAGACCGGGCTCAAGGCCACCCTGCCCCGCCTGAAGGTGCTGGACCTGTTCCGCACCAGCAAGCAGCGGCACATGGCGGCGGAAGACGTCTACCGCCAGCTGGTGGCCGAGCAGACCGACCTCGGCCTGGCCACCGTCTACCGCGTGCTGGCCCAGTTCGAGCAGACGGGCCTGCTCAAGAAGAGCCAGCTCGGCAACAACAAGGCCGTCTACGAACTCAACGACCGTGAGCGCCACCACGGCCACCTGGTGTGCACCAAGACGGGCGACGTGCTCGAGTTCTTCGACCCCGAGATCGAGAACCGCCTGAAGGTCATCGCGGCGGAGCTGGGCTACGAGCTCTCCGACTACGTGGTCACGGCCTTCGGCGCGCGGCGCTAGCGACCATGCGTGATCGAGCGGCGAGATGCCAGGCCCCGAGGCGGGCCCGGCCCGTCGTTCCGCTCTCCCAAACTCGGATCCACGGCACGGCCACTCGCTCCCGCGTCGACGCCTTGTTACAGGCTCGCGAGATACTCGGGCGGTGAACCCGCCGTCTCTCTTTCTCCCTTCCCACCACGACCCGCTGATCGTCGCGGCCTCGCTGCTGATCGCCACCCTGGCCTCTTTCGTCGCCCTCGACCTGTCGCGGCGCATGCGCGGGAGCGCCGGGGATTTCCGGCCGCTGTGGTGGAGCGTGGGCTCGGTGGTGCTGGGCACGGGCATCTGGTCGATGCATTTCGTGGGCATGCTGGGCTTCACGCTGCCGATCGAGCTGGGCTTCTCGGGCTGGTACACCTTCCTGTCGTGGGTCGCGGCGGTCGCGGCCTCCGGGGTGGCGCTATGGGTCGCGAGCCGGCCCAACTACAGCCTCGGGCGGCTGGGCGTGGCCTCGCTGGTCATGGGCGGCGGCATCTGCGGCATGCACTACATCGGCATGGCGGCGCTGCAGATGGCGCCCGGCATCCTGTGGCAGCCGGTGATCGTGGCGCTGTCCGCGCTGGTGGGCGTCGGAGCCTCCGCCGCGGCCTTGCTCATCATGCGCAACCTGGGCCGCGTGAGCACCGCCCGGCGCCCCGCCGTGCAACTGCTGGCGGCGCTGGTGATGGGCATCGCGATCTGCGGCATGCACTACACCGGCATGGCCGCGGCCAACTTCGCGCCCGATTCGGTCTGCCTGAGCGCCAACGAACTGCACGGCGCGGGGCTCACGGTGATCGTGGTGCTGGCTTCGTGCGTGCTGCTGCTGGGCACGTTGCTCGGCTCGATCCTCGAGGGGCGCATGCAGGTGGTCACGCAGCGCCTGGCCAACTCGCTCGAGAACGCCAACGCCGAACTCACGCAGGCCAACCGCGAACTGCAGCGCTACGCCTTCACCGATGCGCTCACCGGCTTGCCCAACCGCGTGCTGTTCGAGGACCGGCTGCAGCACGCGCTGGCGCGCATGGCGCGCGTCAACCAGCCGCTGGTGAAGGAACGCGTGGCGATCCTGTTCGTCGACCTCGACGGCTTCAAGCCGATCAACGACTCCTTCGGCCACGCGGCCGGCGACGAGATCCTGCGCGCCGCGGCCAGGCGGCTCGGGGAGGTCGCGGGCGACGGCGACACGGTGGCGCGCATCGGCGGCGACGAGTTCCTGCTGCTGCTCGAGGGCGTGAGCGACGCGGCGGAGGCCGCGCAGGTAGCCAACCGCGCGCTGCGCCGGCTGGCCGAGCCCTTCTCGCTGCAGGACAAGCCGCTGCAGATCGCCTGCTCGATCGGCATCGTGGTCTACCCGGGCCAGGGCGAGCCCGACAAGCTCGTGGCCAATGCCGATGCCGCGATGTACATCGCCAAGCGCGCCGGCGGCGCGAACTACGTGATGTTCGAATCGCACATGGGCTCCGACGTGGCGGCGCAGCTGCGGCTGCAGAGCGACCTGCGCCGGGCCGTCGACCTGAACCAGTTCGAGCTGCACTACCAGCCGAAGATGGACGGGCGCGACGGCTCGCTCAGCGGCGTGGAGGCGCTGGTGCGCTGGAACCACCCCGAGCTCGGCCTGATCGGGCCCGCGCAGTTCATCGGCCTGGCCGAGCGCTTCGGCATGATCGTGCGCCTGGGCGACTGGATCCTCGACGAAGCCTGCCGGCAGATCGCGCTGTGGCGCGCGCAGGGCCTGTCGATGCCAGTGGCGGTGAACCTGTCGGTGATGCAGCTGCGCGAGGTCGATTTCGTCGAGCGCGTCGAGCGCGCGCTGACCCGGCATGCGGTGCCGGCCTCGCTGCTGCTGTGCGAGATCACCGAGTCGGTGGCGATGGAGGACATCCGCGCCACGCACCGCACCTTCGAGGGCCTCGCGGCCGTGGGCGTGTTCCTGTCGATCGACGATTTCGGCACCGGCTACTCGAGCCTGAGCCAGTTGCGCCGGTTGCCGGCGCGCCAGGTCAAGATCGACCGCAGCTTCGTGCAGGACCTCGAATCCAAGGAGGACTCGCGCGCCGTGGTCGACGCCGTGATCCGGCTCGCGCATGCGCTGGGCCTGAGCGTGGTGGCCGAGGGGGTCGAGAACGAGATCCAGCGCGACATCCTGCTGACGATGGGCTGCGACGAACTGCAGGGCTTCCTGTACTCGCGCGCGCTGCCGGCCTCGCAGCTGTTCGACTGGCTCGCGGTGCGCGCCGCAGCCTAGGACGCGTCCAGCACCTCGCGCACCCGCACCGCCAGTTCCTCGATCGTGAAGGGCTTGCCGATCAGGTGCACGCCCGCGTCGAGCACGCCGTTGTGCACCACCGCGTTGCGCGTGTAGCCGGTGGTGAACAGCACCTTGAGTCCGGGCCGCCGCCGCAGCGCCTCGTCGGCCAGCTTGCGGCCGTTGGTCTCGGGCATCACCACGTCGGTGAACAGCAGCTGGATCTCGGGATGGGCGTCAATCAGCTTCAGCGCCGCCGCGGCGCCGTCGGCCTGCAGCACGCGGTAGCCGAGTTCGGTGAGCGCGGCCACCGTCAGCTGGCGCACCGCGGGCTCGTCCTCCACCACGAGGATCAGCTCCTCGGTGCCGCCCAGCGGTGCATCGGGGGCGGCCTCGGCCTTCTCGTCCTCGGCGGGCGCGCCGAGCAGGCGCGGCAGGTAGACCTTCACGGCCGTGCCCTCGCCGACCTCCGAATAGATCTTCACGTGGCCGCCCGACTGCTTGACGAAGCCGTAGACCTGGCTCAGGCCCAGTCCGGTGCCGCGGCCCACTTCCTTGGTGGTGAAGAAGGGGTCGAAGGCCTTGGCGACCACGTCGGCGGGCATGCCCGAGCCGGTGTCGCTGACGGCGATCATCACGTACTGCCCGGCCGAGAGGCCGAGGTGCTCGACCGCATAGCGCTCGTCGAGGTGGGTGTTGGCGGTCTCGATGGTGAGCCGCCCGCCGTCGGGCATGGCGTCGCGCCCGTTGACCGCGAGGTTGAGGATCACGTTCTCGAGCTGGTTGGGGTCGGCATGCGTGCGCCACAGGCCGCCGGCCAGCACGGTCTCGAGCTGGATCGCGCCGCTGAGCGAGCGGCGCAGCAGGTCCGACATGCCCGCCACCAGCCGGTTGGCATCGAGCGACTCGGGACGCAGCGGCTGCTGGCGCGAGAAGGCGAGCAGCCGTTGCGTCAGCAGCGCGGCGCGCTTCGCACCGTCGCGCGCGGCCTCGACGTAGCGCCGGGCGCGAACGTCGTCGACCGCGAGCTGACGCCCCAGCAGGTCGAGCGAGCCGATCACCACCGCGAGCATGTTGTTGAAGTCGTGCGCGATGCCGCCGGTGAGCTGGCCCACCGCCTCCATCTTCTGCGCCTGGCGCAGCGCCTCCTCGGTCTTCAGCCGCTGCGCGACCTCCTCGGCCACGCGGTGCTCGAGCGAGTCGTTGAGCTCGAGCAGCGCGCGCTCGGCGCGGTGGCGCTGGGTCACGTCCTGGAACAGCACCGCGACCTGGCGGCGCTCGGGCGGCTCGACGCGGAAGGCCGCCAGCTCGAGGAAGCGGCCGGTGCGCACCAGTTCGCGCTCGAAGCGCACCGGCTCGCCCGTGAGCAGCACGCGGCGGTAGATGTCGACCCAGCCGTCGGCCTCGTCGGGCACCATCTCGCGCACCCGCTGTCCCACCACGTCGGCGATGCCGGCATTGGCCAGGTAGGCCGGGTTGGCCGTGACGTGGATGTAGTCGCTCATCGGCCCGTGCGGGCCGTCGAGGAATTCGATGACGCAGAAGCCCTCGTCGATGGTCTCGAACAGGGTGCGGAACTGCCGGTGGCTCTCGCGCAGCGCGAGCTCGGCCGCCTTGCGCTCGGTCAGGTCGAGCATGGCACCGATCATGCGCAGCGGCCGGCCCTGCGCGTCGCGCAGCACCGTGCCGCGGTCGAACACCGCGGCATGGCTGCCGTCCTTGCGCAGGAAGCGGTATTCCTGCGTCCAGGCCGTGCCGCCGCCGTCGATCACCGCATGGATGCCGGTCTCGACGCGCTCGCGGTCCTCGGGATGGATGTGGTCCAGCCACCAGTCGGCGCTGGTCTCTTCCTCCGTGTGGCCGAACAGCGTGGTCAGCGCCTGGTTCCAGACCACGTGGCCGTCGGACAGGCGCCAGTCCCAGACCGCGTCGTTGGTGGCCAGCACCGCGAGCCGGTAGCGCTCCTCGGTCTCCATGCGCTGCGCCTGGCGCCGCGTCGCCTCGTCCTCCTCCACGGCCAGCCGGCGCTGGGTCAGCACCTTGTCGGTGGTTTCCCAGACCGTGCACAAAAGGCCATGCACGGCGCCTCGTTCGTCGCGCAGCGGCGCATAGGAGAAGGTGAACCAGGTCTGTTCCTCGCGACCCTCGCGGTTCACCACGAGCGGCAGGTCTTCGCGATAGACCGGGCTGCCGGACAAGGCGGTCTGGACCAGCGACCCGACGTCGGGCCAGATCTCCGCCCAGACCTCGGCCAGCGGCGCCCCCATGGCCCGGGGATGCTTGCCCCCGAGGATCCGGGCGTAGGGCTCGTTGTAGACCATGCCGAGCCGCGGGCCCCACGCCAGCCACATCGGCACGGCGGAGTCCTGCATCAGCGACACCGCGTGGCGCAGTGCGCCCGCCCAGCCCTGGGGCGGCCCGAGCGCCGAGCGGGTCCAGTCGTACTCGCGCAGGAACGCGGCGGCGGGCGTGCCGTCCGGCCGGAAATGCCCGCCATGCTGCAGTGCGGTGCCGGGCCCGCCGTGTGTCTCGCTGTTCTTCATGAGTGCGTCCGCGTGCTGGGCGCATCCCTCGATACGCCTGTCCAGGGCGGTATCGTAGGGGCGCCGCGGGGCGGGACGCGTCGGCGGGCAGGCCGTTTTGGCGCGGACTTCGCGCCACCGGCAACGGGGACGGGGTCAGGCGCTTGCGTCGGGCAGAAGCACCAGCTTGCCGAAGGTGCGCCGCTCCTGCAGGTCGCTCAAGGCACGCGGCAATTCGCTGAAGCCGTAGCGGCCACCCACGTCGGCATGCAGCTGCCCCTGCCTGAAACCCGCCAGCACGTCGTCCAGCGCCTGCCCGATCAGCGGCAGGTCGCGCTCATGGCTCCAGTAGATGCCCAGCGCCGAGGCGCTCTTGAGCAGGAGCCGGTTGGCGCGGATCTCGGGAATGCGCCCGCTCGAGAAACCCACGAGGCACAGGCGCGCGCCGTGGGCCAGGCACTTGACGCTGCGGTCCGTGATATCGCCCCCCACGGGATCGATGACCACATCCACGCCCTTGCCGCCGGTGGCCTGCATCACCTGCTCGACCCAGTCGTCCTCGCGGTAGTCGATGCAGACCGAAGCGCCGCGCTCCCTGCAGCGCGCGAGCTTGTCCTGGCCACCCGCGGTGGCGATGACGCGCGCACCGGCCCGAACCGCGAGCTGGGTGGCCGCCAGCCCGACCCCGCCGGCGGCCGCGTGCACCAGCACCGTCTCGCCGGCGTGCAACCGGGCGCGCGCGAACAGGGCGATCCACGCGGTCGGCCAGACCACCGGCAGCGCGGCGGCCTCGGCCAGCGGGACCTCCTCGGGCACGCGCACCAGCCATGAGGCCTCGGCCACCGCGAACTGCGCGAAGCCGCCCCACAGGACCTTGGTGGCGACCCGGTCGCCGGGGCCGAAGGCGCCACCGCCCGAGACGCTCTCGACGATGCCGCTGATCTCCTGGCCCGGGGTGAAGGGCAGCGGCGGCCGGATCTGGTAGGCGCCGCGCGCCATCAGCACGTCCGAGAAGTTGAGCCCGGCCGCCGCCACCCGTACCAGTACCTGGCCCGGCTTGGGATGCGGCAGCGGCATCTCCATGAGCTCCGGGGCCTGAGTGGTGTCCCTGACGATCCACGCCTTCATACGGCCCCCCGCGCGCGCAGTTGCGCAAGATCCGCCGGCGCGATGCCGATGCCCTGCAACACCTCGTCGGTGTGCGCGCCCAACAAGGGGTCGGCCTGGACCTTCGCCGGATCTCCCGAAGAGAACACGGCCGGCTGCAGCACGAACGGCCAGGGGCGCTCGGCATCCTGCGCCTGGGCGACGCGTCCTCGATCCTGCCGCGCGGACTGCGCATGGGCCTGCTGCAGATCCCAGACCGGGCCCGCGGGCACGTCGGCCTCCAGGCAGGCCTGGACCACCTCGTCCACGGTCCGCTCGCGCGACCATGCCGTGATCGCCGCCTTCAGCGCCGGCTCGTTGCGCGCGCGCTGCGGGTTGTCGACGAAGCGCGGATCCTCGACCCACTCGGGCTTGCCGATCAACGGCGCGAAGCGGCGGAAGAACCCGTCGTTGCTGACCACGATCACCACCCAGCCGTCGCGGGCCTCGAAGCAGTCCACCGGCGAGGTCACGGGATGGCGGTTGCCCACGCGCTGCGGCGCCGTGCCGCTGGCGAACAGGCGGCTCGCGCTGGTGAGCTGCAGGGCCAGCATCGCATCGAACATCGACAGGTCGATCTGGCGCCCCTGGCCATCCCGTTCGCGAGCGAACAGAGCCGTCATCAGCGACCAGGCACCGAACAGGCCCGTCACGAGGTCCGCCACCGAGTCGCCCACGCAGGTGGGTTCCTGCCCGGGACGGCCCGTGGTGCTCATGAGCCCGGACATGGCCTGGATGATCAGGTCATAGGCCGGTCGCCCCTTGAATTCGCCCTGCTGCCCGAAGCCCGAGATGCTCAGGTACACCAGCGAGGGATTGCGCGCCTTCAGCGTCTCGTAGTCCACCCCCAGCCGCTGCGCGACGCCGGGGCGGAAGTTCTCGACCACCGCATCGGCGGTGTCGATCAGCGCATACAGCATCTCGCGCGCGCGCTCGTCCTTGAGATTGAGCGTGACGCTCTTCTTGTTGCGGTTCAGCAAGGAGAAGTAGACGCTGCGGCCGTCGACGAAGGGGCCGAAGTGGCGCGAATCGTCGCCGGTCACGGGCGTCTCGATCTTGATCACCTCGGCCCCCACGTCGGCCAGCAGCGCGGTGCAGTAAGGCCCCGACATCACGCGCGACAGGTCGACGATGCGCAGGCCATTCAGAAGTTGTTGTTGGGTCATGAGAGGGTCATCCCAGAAGAAGGCTGTCGTCGCTGAGTTCCTTGCCGCTGCGCTGGGAGAACAGCGCCAGCAGGTCCGGAACATCGAGCCGCTCGCGTTCGCTGCCGGCGATGTCGAAGACGATGCGCCCCTGGTGCAGCATGATGGTCCGGTCGCCGTGATCGAGCGCCTGGCGCATGCTGTGCGTGACCATCAGCACCGTGAGCTTCAATTCGCGCACGAGGTCGTCGGTGAGCTTCATCACGAACTCCGAGGTGCGCGGATCGAGCGCGGCCGTGTGCTCGTCGAGCAGCAGCAGCTTCGATTCGTTGAGCGACGCCATCAGCAGGCTGATCGCCTGGCGCTGCCCACCCGAGAGCAGGCCCATGCGGTCGTGCAGCCGGTTCTCCAGGCCGAGGCCGAGCCGGGCCAGCGCCGCGCGGATGCGCTCGCGCCGAGGCGCCGTCACCGCGTGACCCAGTCCGCGCGCATGGCCACGCGCCAGCGCGATGGACATGTTCTCCTCGATCGTCAGTTCCTCGCAGGTGCCCGCCAGCGGGTCCTGGAAGACGCGGGCGATGGCACCGGCGCGACGCGCGACCGGCCAGCCGGCGATGGCTTCGCCATCGATCGTGACGGCCCCGCCGGTGGGGGTCGTCTCTCCCGCCAGCACATTGAGCAAGGTCGACTTGCCGGCGCCGTTGGAACCGATCACCGTGATGAACTGCTGCTGGGGGATGTCCAGCGACAGGCCGCGCAGCACGTGGTTCTCGAGCGCGGAACCGGCGTTGAAAACGACATCGAGCTTCTCGACCCTGATCATGCTTTTCTCCCGCGCAACGCGCCGGCCAGGCCCACGCCGGGCGCGACCAGTGCCAGTGCCACGAGCGCCGCGGTCACCATGTTCAGGTCCGAGGGCGTGAGCCCGATGCTGTCGACGTCCAGGGCCAGCGCCACCGCGATGCGGTAGAGCACGGCGCCCACCAGCGCGGACAAGGTCGCGCGCACGATGGTCGTGTTCCTGATCAGCACCCCGCCGCCGATCACGGCGGCAAAGCCGACGACCACCACGCCGCCGCCCATGTTGACGTCGGCCGAGCCCTGCGTCTGCGCGAAAAGCGCACCGCCGAGGGCGGACAGTCCGTTCGCCATGGCGAGCCCCAGCCAAGTCATGCGGCCGGTGTGGATGCCGTAGGCCGCCGCCATGCGCGGATTGGCGCCGGTCGCCCGCAGGGCCAGCCCGGTCTCGGAAGCGAGGAAGCGGTTGAGCAGCAGCACGATCGCCGTGCACAGCAGGACGAGCACGAGCGGCACCGCATAGGCACTGCCGGCGAAGTGCGTGGCCAGGCCCGTGAACACCGTGTCCGTGCCCAGCAAGGGCGTGTTGGGCCGCCCCATGATGCGCATGTTGATCGAGTACATCGCGACCGAGGCCAGGATGCCGCTGAGGATGTGCAGGATGCGCAGCCGGACATTGAGGAAGGCCGTGAGCGAGCCCGCGAGCATGCCGGCGACGAAGGCCAGCAAGGTGGCCAGATAGGGGTTGGCGCCCGCGACGATCGATGCGGCGGCCACGGCCCCGCCGAGCGGGAAGCTGCCCTCCACCGTGATGTCGGGAAACTTCAGCAGGCGAAAGGTGATGTAGGTGCCGAGCGCGACGAAGCCGAAGATCAGCCCCGTCTCGAGCGCGCCCAGCAAGGCGTAGAAATTCATCCCGCCCTCCTCAGCGATTGACGATGTTGGCCTGGCGGGCCACGTCGTCCGGGATGCTCAGGCCCGCGGCCTGCGCGGCGCGCTGGTTCACGACCGTGCGAAACACCTGCGGCGTTTCCACGTCGATATCGCCGGGCTTCGCGCCCTTGAGGATCCTGACCACCTGGCGGGCCGCTTCCTCGCCGACGGCGTTGTAGTCGAAGCCGATCGAGGCGACCGCGCCGCGCTCCACGGTGCGGGTCTCGGCCGTGAACACGGGAATCTTCTGTTCCTGGCCGATGCGCACCGCCGATTCGAGCGCCGCGTACACGGTCGGATCGTTGGGAATCCAGACCACGTCCGTCTTGCCCACGAGCGAACGCATGGCCGAACCGACCTCGTTGGAGGTGGGCGCATTCGCCTCGACCAGCGTCATGCCATGGGCCTTGAGCAGCGGCTTGAGCACCTCGATCTGGTAGCGCGAGCCATCGAGCCCGGTGTTGTAGATCACCCCCAGGCGCCTGGCCTGCGGCATGAAGGCCTTGATCAGGCGCAGCTGCCGCTCGATCGGCGCGAGGTCGGAGATGCCGGTGGCGTTACCGCCCGGACGCTTCAGCGAAGGGACCACCTTGGCGCCGAGCGGATCGGTCACCACGGTGAAGACCACGGGCACCGTCCTCGTGGCCGACAAGGCGGCCTGCGCCATCGGCGTGGTGATGGTGACGATCACGTCGGGCGCCTCGCCGACGAACTTGCGCACGATCTGCGTGGCGATGCCCGCGTTGCCCTGCGCCGACAGGTAGTCGAGCCTGAGGTTCTGGCCCTCGACATAGCCCGCGCCGCGCAGCGCGTCCACCAGCCCCGTCTTGACCTGGATCAGTTGGGGAATGTCGACCATGTTCGCGATCGCCACGTGCTTGTTCTGCGCCGAGGCCATCGACGCGCCGACGACGAGCCCGAGGGCCAGGAAGTACCTTGTCCATTTCATGACGTGCTCCTTCAGAGTCAGGCTGCCAGCGAAGGCAGGTCCAGTTGGCGCTCGCGCGCGGTGCGCGCGGCGATCTCGTAGCCCGCGTCGGCATGACGCATCACGCCGGTGGCGGGATCGTTCCAGAGCAGCCGCGCGATGCGCTCGTCGGTGCCTTGCGTGCCATCGGCCACCAGCGCCATGCCCGCGTGGATCGAATAGCCCATGCCCACGCCGCCGCCGTGATGGATGCTGACCCAGTCGGCACCGCAGGCCGTGTTGAGCAGCGCATTCAGGAGCGGCCAGTCGGCCACGGCGTCGGAACCGTCGAGCATGCCTTCGGTCTCGCGGTTCGGACTCGCCACCGAGCCCGAATCCATGTGGTCGCGGCTGATGGCGATCGGCCCGCTGAGCTCGCCGTTGCGCACCATCTCGTTGATCGCGAGCCCGGCGAGATGCCGCTCGCCCAGGCCGAGCCAGCAGATGCGCGCGGGCAGGCCCTGGAACCTGACGCACTCGCGCGCCATCGTGAGCCAGCGGCCCAGCGCCTGGTCTTGCGGGAACAAGGCGCGCAGGCGCTCGTCCGTCTTGTAGATGTCCTGCGGATCGCCCGAGAGCGCGACCCAGCGGAAAGGCCCCTTGCCCTCGCAGAACAGGGGCCGGACATAGGCCACCACGAACGACGGAAAGTCGAAGGCCTGCGTCACGCCCTCATCGAGCGCGACCTGGCGGATGTTGTTGCCGTAGTCGAACACCACGGCGCCGCGCGCCTTGAAGTCCAGCATCGCGCGCACATGCAGCGCGATCGATGCGCGCGCCGCCTGCTCGACCGCGCGGGGGTCGCTCGTGCGCGCCGCCTCCCAACGCGCCACGTCCCAGCCGGCGGGCAGGTAGCCGTGCAGCAGGTCGTGCGCGGCGGTCTGGTCGGTCACCACGTCGGGACACAGGCCGCGCCGGACGATCTCGGGCAGGACCTCGGCGGCATTGCCGCACAGCGCGATCGACAGCCCGCGGCGCTGCGCGCGTGCCTCGTCGACGAGTTCGAGCGCATGCGCGAGATCGCGCGCCTGCACGTCGAGGTAGCCGGTGCGCAGGCGCATGTCGATGCGGCTCTGCTGGCACTCCACCACGAGGATCGCGGCCCCCGTCATCCGCCCGGCCAGGGGTTGCGAGCCGCCCATGCCGCCGAGCCCCGCGGTGAGCATCCATCGGCCCTCCATCGAGCCGCCGAAATGCCGGCGCCCGACCTCCGAATAGGTCTCGTAGGTGCCCTGCACGGTGCCCTGGCTGCCGATGTAGAACCAGGAGCCGGCCGTCATCTGGCCGAACATCATGAGGCCCTTGCGCTCGAGCTCGTTGAAGTGGTCCTGCGTGGCCCATTTGGGCACGAGGTTGGAATTGGCGATCAACACGCGCGGCGCCATCGCATGGGTCCGGAACACGCCCACGGGCTTGCCGGATTGCACCAGCAGGGTGTGGTCGTCGTCCAGCCGCTCGAGCGTTTCGACGATGCGATCGAAGGCGTTCCAATTGCGCGCCGCGCGCCCCACGCCGCCATAGACGATCAATTGCGCAGGATTCTCCGCAACGTCCGGATCGAGGTTGTTCATCAGCATGCGCAACGGCCCTTCCGTGCGCCAGCTGCGGGCTCGAAGTTCGCTCCCGCGGGCTGCGCGAACGACCCGGGGCAACGATGTCTCGTGAGGCAATTTCTTCTCCTGTGCGGTCCATGCCAAGGCGGCCGATTCAGCGTTGCCACCAATTCCATTGCTCATGGATCCGGAGAAAGATGGCATGCCTGAAAACGATGGGAATTACGCCGGTTCTCCCTAGAATGCGGCGTGTCCGCGACGATTATGAAAATTGCGTTGCACGGCCGAAAGCGATTTTTCCTCCTTGGTTGATGACCAACGCTCATGCATTGAATGCGAACCCACACGCCCTCCCTTTCGTGCCTGCTCGCGTTCGAGGCCAGTGCCCGGCACCACAGCTTCACCCGCGCGGCCGACGAGTTGTGCGTGACGCAGGGCGCGATCAGCAAGCTCATCAAGGCCTTGGAGGACGAACTCGGCACGCTGCTGTTCGTGCGTGAAGGCAAGCGATTGACGCTCACGCCGGCGGCCGATGCGTACCTGCGGCGCATCCAGCCGCTGCTGCACAAGCTCGAGGCCGCGTCGGTCGAGCTCAAGGCCGGGGGCCGCAGCAGCGGCCGTTTCAACCTCGCGGTGCTGCCCAGCATCGCGGCTCGGTGGCTGATGCCGCGCTATTCCGATTTCTCGGCGCGCCATCCCGACGTCATCCTGAACCTCACCACCCACCTGTCGCCGTTCAACTTCCACATCGAGGACATCGATGCGGCCATTCATTTCGGCGCCAAGGCCTCATGGAGCGGCGCCGAGATGGAGTTCCTGCTGCAGGACGCGGTGGTGCCGATCTGCAGCCCGGATTTCCTGCGCCGCTACGGCCCGTTCGACGAGCCGCGCCGGCTGCTGGACTACACGCTCGTGCACCTGGCCTCGCGCATGGACTCGTGGAATTTCTGGCTCGGCAGCCTGGGCGTGGAGATGGGGCACACGCCGCCGGGCCCGGTGTTCGAGCACTACCTGATGATCGTGCAGGTGGTCACCGCCAGCCTGGGCATCGGGCTCGCGCCCTATTTCCTCGTGGCCGACGACATCGAGCAAGGCCGGCTGGCCGTGCCCTATCGCCATATGGCCAGCGAGGACCTGGCCTACTACCTGGTCTATCCCGGCGAGAAGAAGGACTATCCGCCGCTGCGCGCGTTCAGGGGCTGGCTGGCGCAGGAGTTGGTGGCGACGCAGGGGTCGATCGACAGCTTCCGTGCAAGCTGCCCGCATCCATCGTTCAGGACCTCGATGCCATCGTGACGGGAAGGGAGTCCTGGCGCCGCTGCGCCCACGCCACCACCTGCCCCAACGGCGCCGGCCGCATGAAATAGAAGCCCTGCAGCAGCGGACAGCCCAGCCGCACGAGCGTCTCGAACTCCTCCTGGCTCTCCACGCCCTCGGCCACCACCTCGATGTCCATCGAGCGTCCGAGCCGCACCACCGCCTCCACCATCAGGCAACTGGCCGGCGAGGAATCGAGGCCGAACACGAAGCTGCGGTCGATCTTCACCTGGTGCACGTGCTCGCCGCGCAGCGAGGCCAGCGAGGAGTAGCCGACGCCGAAATCGTCGATCGCGACCGCGACGCCGGACTCGGCCAGCGCGCGCAGCCGGGCGCGCGCGGTCGAGGTGTCGAGCGCGACCTCCTCGGTGATCTCGATCTGCAGGCGTTGCGGCGGCAGGCCGTGGGCCGCGAGCACCTGCGCGGTAATGACATCGACCGGCAACTGCGACATCTCGCGCGGCGACACGTTCATGGCCACCGGCAGTTCGGCGAAGGCGCCGCCGATGCCACCGAGTTGCACCAGGCCGTGGCAGACCTCCTCGAGGATGTGGCGCAGCAGGCGCTCGGCCAACCCGGTGCTCGCGGCCGCGAAGATCACTTCGCCCGGCGCGACCCAGCCGTGCTTCGGATGCCGCCAGCGCAGCACGGCCTCGAGGCTGTGCAGGCGCCGCCCGCGGTCGGCGAGGATCGGCTGGTACCAGGCGCAGATGGCGCGCGTCGCCATGGCCTCGACCATGTCGCGCTCGATGTCGCGCCGGCGCAGCAGGCGGCCGTGCAGCACCTCGTCGAAGCGGTGGCAGCGGTTGCGCCCGCGCCGCTTGGCCTCGTAGAGCGCTTCGTCGGAGAAGCTCAGCATCTCCTCGGCCGAGCGGTCGAGGCTGGTGCAGATGCCCACGCTCACGCCGAGCTGGCCGCCGTAGTGCGAGGTGGCATGGCCGATCGAATCGATGAGCCCCTGCGCCACGTGCTCGGGCGCATCGGCCGCGCCACGCGGGCGATAGAAGACCGCGAACTCGTCGCCGCCCCAGCGGCCGACCACGGCGTCATGCTGCGAGAGCCGCTGCTGCAGCCATTGGCCGACGTCCTGCAGCACGCGGTCGCCGGTCTTGTGGCCGAAGGCATCGTTGATGGCCTTGAAGCCGTCGAGGTCCAGCATCAGCGCGGCATGCGGCACCATGTCCGCCTGCGCGGCCTCGAAGCGCGCGGCCGCCTTCGCGAAGCCCTCGCGGTTGAGCAGGCCGGTCAGCGAATCGTGATTGGCGCGGAAGTCCAGCTCGCGCGTCGCGCGCGTGGACTCGGCATGGGTGCGCTGCAGCTCGGCCGCCATGAACAGCGCCTCGTTCTTCAGCCGGCTGCTGGCGCGGAACGCGCGCTCGCCGCGCCGCGAGGCGTAGACCAGCGTGCACAGGTAGACGAAGACCATCGCCGCCAGCGCATCGTGATGAAAGCCGCCGGCATGGAGCAGCCACGCGGTGACCGCGGCCAGCGCGGGTGTCACGAAGACGATCGGCACCGGGGCATAGGCCGCGCTGAAGATCACGGAGCCGGCGCAGACGCCGCAGACGATGGTCAGGAAGAACAGCGTCTCCGAGGGGTTCCCGCTGTCGCAGAACAGCGGCAGCAGTGCCCACACGCAGCCCGACAGCAGGGACGACAAGGTGATCCGGCGGAAGCGCAGAGCGAGTTCGCGCTCGTCCATGCGGGCCACGGCCCGTTCGACCGCGCGCAGCGAGCGGCATACGTAGGCGCGGTAGGCATTCGACAGCACGACCAGCATCAGCCATGCAGCCGGCCCGGCCCAGTGGGCCGAGGCATAGAGCGCGACCCCGGCGGTCACGCAGCCCACGGCCATGCCCGAGGGCACCACGGCGCGCACGCTGCGCTGCACCGACAGGAGCTGGTCGCCCCTCACCCGTCTCGAGAGTTCGTCGGGCGACGGGCCGCTCGAGTGGTCTTGACCTGATGGAAGATCGACCATGGTGGCAACGGGTAGCGGGAGCTCTCACCCCCTCAAGCCATTGCGCACCCAATGCACCTCGGCGCGATTCGTCCATCTGCCCTTCGGGGCGTCGGCCTGCGCCGACAGAAGGCATCAGGCCGCGGACACGACCACGCCGTCCCCATCGAGCCACAGCCGATCGCCGGGCCGGAGCTCGATGCCGCCGAAGGCCAGCACCACGTCGCGCTCGCCCTTCCCGGCCAGGCTCGCGCGCCGGGGCGTGGTCCCGATCGCGAGCACGGCCAGCGGCAGCGCGGCCAGCAGTTCGGCATCGCGCACGGCGCCATGGATCACGACACCGGCCCAGCCGTTGACGAGGCCGATGCGCGCGAGCCGGTCGCCGAGCAGCGCCATGCGGCAGGTGCCGCCGCCATCGACGACCAGGATGCGCCCCTCGCCAGCGGTCGCGAGCAGGTCCCTGACCAGGCCGGCATCCTCGTGGACACGCAGGCAAGCGATGAGGCCCGAGGCGCGGCGTGTCGATCCGAAGGAGCGCAAGCCGACTTCACAGACCCTGGCATCGGAACCGAGCCGGTCGGCGACATCGGCGGTGGCCTCGTGTGTGTCGTTGCCGTGCATGCCTCAATCCAGCGTCGCGCCCGACTGCCTGACCAGCTTCTGGTGCTTCGCCAGTTCCGACTGGAAGAAGGCCGGCGCCGCATCGGGCCCGATGTCGAGCACCGCGAGCCCCTGCCCCGTGATGGCGGCCTGCGCCTCGGGCGACTTCATGGCCGCGCGGATCGCCGTGGCTGCCGCGTCCACCGCCGGCCTGGGCAGGCCCGCGGGACCGACCAGTGCGATCCAGGCATCGAATTCGTAGCCGGACACGCCGGCCTCGGCGAGCGTGGGAACCTCGGGCAGCGCGGCCGAACGCTGGCGGGTACTGACCGCGAGCGCGCGCAGCGTGCCGGCCTTGACCTGCGGCGCGACCTGCGAGACGGACACGAAGGCCAGGTTCACCTGGCCGCCGATCAGGTCGGTGATCAACGGGCCCGTGCCGCGGTAGGGCACGTGCTTCATGTCGATGCCGGTCTCGCTCACGAGCAGTTCGGCCGCGAGGTGCAGCGTGCTGCCGTTGCCGGCCGAGCCGTAGTTCAGGGTGCCGGGCTTAGCCTTGGCGTGGGCCAGGAGTTCCTTGACCGACTTCACGGGCAGGGCCGGGTTGACCACGAGCACCAGCGGCACGGTGGCGAGCACGGCGATCGGCGTGATGTCCTTGAGGCTGTCGAAGGGAATGGACTTGTAGATGCCGGGATTGATGACGTGGTTGGACGAGATCATGCCGAGCGTCAGCCCGTCCTTGGGCGCGCGCACGATCTGCTGCGTGCCCGGGATGCCGCCCGCGCCGGCGACGTTCTCGACCACCACCGGGTGGCCGGTGCCGCGGCCCAGCGCGGGTGCGACGGCGCGCGCGACCGCGTCGACCGTGGAGCCCGCGGCGAGCGGCACGATCATGCGCAGCGGCTTGTCGCCGCCCAGGGCCTGGGCCCAGGCGCCGATCGGCGCGAGGGTGAACGCGGTCGCCATCGCGGCCAGCGCGCGGCGTTTCATCGAGATGCTCGTCATGGGGTCGTCTCCGTTGGTTTGAATCTTGTCGTTGGCGCTCAGGCCTCGCCGTGCCTTGCGCGCAGCTGCGCGAAGGACAACAGCTCGCCCGCGATCGCGCTCGCGGCCACCGTGGGCGGGCTCGCGAGCCAGACGCTGCCGGGACCGCCGCGGCCCGGAAAGTTGCGGTTGATGGCGCTGACGGTGACCTGCGCGGCATGCGTGGATCCGCCAGGGCCGCAATTGCCGCAGGCGCCGCACGAGGGCTGCAGGATGCGCGCGCCGACGCGCTCGAAGGCCTCGAGATAGCCGGCGGCGATGCAGTGGTCGCGCACGGCGGTGGTGCCGAACTGCAGGAACAGTTCGACGCCGGGCGCCACGCGCAGCCCGCGCGACGCGGCCCAGTGCAGCACCTCGTGGTAGTGCGCGAAGTCCTCGCGCTTGCCGGCGGTGCACGAGCCGCCATAGGCGATGTCCACGCGCACCGGCGCCGCGAGCGCCGCGAGCGGCAAGCCGTTGCCGGGGTCGCCAGGCGCGGCGAGCATGGCGCCGACCGCCGCGCAGTCGACATGCAGGGTCCGGTCGTACACCGCGCCCTCGTCGCTGCGCATCCACGGCTCGAGTTCGAATTCGATGCCGCGCCGCTCGCGCAGGAAGCGCAGCGTCTCCTCGTCGGGCGCGACGATGCCGGTGAAGCCGCCGAGCTCGGCCGTCATGTTGGTGAGCGTCGCGCGTTCGTCGATGGACAGAGCCCGCACCGCGGCGCCCGTGAACTCGAACACCATGCCCACCCCGCCGCCCGCGCGGATGAAGGGCAGCGCCAGCAGGTGCAGCACCAGGTCCTTGGCCGTCACGCCCTCGGCGAGCTGGCCGGCGAGTTCCACGCGCAGCGAGCGCGGCATGGTGAGCCGCACGGCGCCGGTGACGAAGGCATTGGCCATGTCGGTGGTGCCGATGCCGAAGGCCACGCAGCCGAGCGCGCCGCTGTGCGGCGTGTGCGAATCGGTGCCGACGATCAGCTGGCCCGGCAGCGCATGGCGCTCGGCCACCATCGCATGCGAGATGCCGGCCACGTTCGAGCCGTCGTCGCGCGCGGCCTCGTCCTCGGTCGGCGTGCGATGGCTGCGCAGCGCGTACTGCGCGGCGAAGCGGCGCTGCGCCTCCACCATGCGATGCACGTTGGGCACCAGGCCGCCACGCACATGGGTCGGGCTTTCTTCCACGTAGGAGGTGTGATCCTCGAACACGACGATGCTGTCGGGCCGGTGCAGTTCCAGGCGCGGACCGAAGGCGGCATGCAGCATGTGCGCGGCCATGCCGGTGTAGTACTCGTGGATGAAGCGCAGGTCGGCGCGCACGAAGGCGCCGTCGCCCGGCGCGGGCCGACCGCCGGTGACGGGCGTCGAGAGTGCATGCCGCTCGACGATCTTCTCGAACAGCGTGCGCGGACGTTCCGTGTCCGATGCCGGCTCGGCCTCGGGCTGCCGCAGGTGCGAGGCGCCGAAGCGCAGCAGCCCGCCGCTGCGCAGGATGGCGCAGGCCAGCGCGTCGCGGCCCGCGAGCAGCTCGTCGAGGGCGATGGCCTCGCCGGCCTCGATGCGCTCGACCAGGCCGAAATCGGTGGAGGTGAACAGGCCGATGTTGTCGGCGTTCTGGCGATAGATGCGTTCGAAGCTGCGCGCGATCACCAGCCGCACGCCGGCCAGCTTCTCGGCCGCGGGGCTGTGCTCGCGCGACGAGCCCTTGCCGTAGCGCCCGCCCGCCACCACGACCTCGATGCCCGAGGCGGCGATGGCGCCGGGCGCGATCGGCTTCCTGCCGTCGACCTCGAGGCCGGTGTAGGGAAAGCGGCCGAGCTGCTCGTCGTAGTGCGTGAGGATCGCGATCGGCGTGATCTCGTCGGTCGAGACGTCGTCGCGCAGCGCGCCGGCCGCGGCCAGGCTGCCGCGTTCGCCGCGCAGCACGGCCTCGATGGCACCGGGCGCGGTGCCGAGAAACAGGATGCGGGGATCGAAGCGAAGCGCCGCGTCGCCGGGCGGTTCTTCTTGTCTGTCGTGGAGCATGCCGCATGCTGCGGCTGCCGCCGGCGCGCGGGAAGCGCCAAGGCGGCAGAGGGGGTCACGCGAAACGCGTGATCGGGTGAAACCCGCAGCCGGCTCAGCCGCGCAGGCTGTCGATCAGCGCGAGCACCAGGCGCGGCTGCGGCGAGCGGCGCAGGCTGTAGAGCTGCAGGTTGCGGTCGGCCCAGCGCTCGTCGAGCGGGCGGCGCTCGAAGCGCGCGGTGCCCGCGAAGGCCGAGGCCGCGCTGCGCGGGATGATTGCGATGCCGAGCCCGGCCTCGACCATGCGGCACACGGCGTCGAAGCTGCTGACCGACACCGTGGGCGAGAAGCGGCCGCCGCCGGCCTCGGCGCGCTCGTGCAGCGAGCGGTCGAGCGCGCCTCCCTGGTGCACGCCGATCAGCGGCTCGCGCAGCACGGCGGCGAAGGAGACGCTGTCGAGCGCGGCGAAGGCATGCCCCGCGGGCACCACCACCTGCAGCGGATCGTGCGCGAAATGCCAGGCCTCGAGCCCGGCCGGCACCGCCTGCTCCACGCCGACGCCGACGTCGGCGAGATCGTCGAGGCAGGCGCGCAGCACGTCGCGCGTGTCCTGCTCGTGCAGCGCCACGCGCGCCTGCGGATGCGCCTGCATGAAGCGCCGCAGCCGCTCGGGCAGGAAGCCGACCACGGCCGACATGTTGGCGTACAGCCGCACCGTGCCGCGCAGCTCGCCGCCCTCGCTCTGGACCTCGCGCGCCAGCGCCTCGAGGTCCTCGTCGATCTTGATGCCGCGCGTGAGCACCAGCCGGCCGGCGTCGGTCAGCGCGATGCCGCGCGGCGAGCGCACCAGCAGCGCGGTGCCGAAGGCGTGCTCGAGGTCGGTGATGCGCCGGCCCAGCGCGGAGGCCGCGATGTGCTCGCGCTCGGCCGCGCGCGCGATCGAGCCCGCCTGGGCGGCCGCGACGAAGAGGCGGATGCTGTAGGGATCGATGCGGCGTGCCATGGAGCGGGTGGATGGAGGCTTCGCCGCATTCTCTCAGTCCCCCGCGCGCCAGCCGCCGCCCAGGGCCCGGTACAGCCCCACGCTCGCCTGCAGCCGCGCCATGCGCAGCTGCGCCGCGTCGTCCTTCGCCGCATGGAGCGTGCGCTGCGCATCGAGCAGGGTGATCAGGCTCTCGGCCCCGGCGCGGTAGCGCGTCTCGGCGAGCACGCGCGAGCGCGAGGCCGCGGCGAGTTCGCCGGCCTGCGAGGCGATCTGCGCCTCGAGGCCCTCGACCGCGTGCAGCGCGGTCTGCGTGTCGGCGAAGGCGTTCACGATGGCGGCGCGGTAGTCCGCCAGCAGCTCCTCGCGCCGCGCCTGGGCGAGATCGCGCCCGGCCGCGAGCCGGCCCGCGTCGAAGATCGGCGCGGCCAGCGCGGCGCCGATGCCGTAGACCGGGTTGTCGAAGAGGCCGCGCAGGCGGCCGTCGGCGCTGCCAAGCGCGGCCGTCAACGTGAGGCTCGGGAACATCGCCGCGCGCGCCGCATCCACGCGCGCATCGGCCGCGGCCAGCCGGGCTTCGGCGCGCGCGATGTCGGGACGACGCAGCAGCAGCTCGCTGCGCAGGCCGGCATCGACGCGCGGCGGCCGCAGGCGCTCGAGGCTGCCGGCCGCGAGCGGTGCGGCCGGTTCGCGCTCGCCGAGCCAGGCCGCGAGCTCGACCCGGCTGTCGGCCTCGGCCTGGCGCAGTGCATCGGCGGTGCGCCGCTGCGCGGCGACGATGCCGCGCTGCTGCTCGAGCTCGAGCGGCGTGGCCGCGCCGGCGAGGTGGCGAGCCTCGATCAGCGCGAGCAGCCGTTCGGCATCGCGCTGGTTGAGCTCTGCGATCGCCACGCGCTCCTGCAGCCCCGCGGCGCGCAGCCAGGCCGAGGCGACGCCGGCGCTGGCACCGATGCGCAGCGCGGCGAGGTCGAAGCGGCTGGCGCGCAGGTCCTCGAGCGCGCCGCGCTGCGCCGCGCGCTGGCGGCCCCAGAGGTCGACCTCGTAGCTGGCCGCGAGGCCGATCGCGTGACTGGCGCCCGCCACCGTGGCGTTGCCGCCGAGCCGGTCGTCGCGGCGCGCGCCCAGCGAGGCCGTGACCGCGGGCCACAGCAGCGCGCCATCGATGCGGGCCTGGGCCTCGGCCTGGCGCGCGCGCGCCGAGGCGGCGGCCAGGTCGAGGTTGCGCGCCTGCACGGCATCGACCGCGGCCTGCAGACCGGCATCGCCGAAGCCGGCCCACCAGTCGGCCTGAGCCGCGTCGGCGGACGGCGGCACGGCCTGGGGCACGGCGGGCGGCGGGGTCTGGGCACAGCCCGCGGCCAGCGCCGCGAACGCCAGCCGAAACAGAAATCTCATCGTCATCGTGTGCCTGTTCATTCGCTCGAAAGGGCCGCGACGGGATCGAGCCGCGCGGCCTGGCGCGCCGGCATGAAGCCGAACACCAGGCCGGTGGCGGTGGCGCAGGCGAAGGCACCGACGATCGCGCGCAGCGAGAAGATCACGGGCACGTTCCACCAGATCAGCGCGCCGCCCACGGCCAGGCCGATCGCGACGCCGGCGCAGCCGCCCACCACCGACACCAGCACGGCCTCGGTCAGGAACTGGCGCAGGATGTCGCGCTGCCGCGCTCCCGTCGCCATGCGGATGCCGATCTCGCGGGTACGCTCGCGCACGGTCATCAGCATCACGTTCATCACGCCGATGCCGCCGACCAATAGCGACACCGCGGCGATCAGGCCCAGCAGCAGGGTCATCGTGTCCTCGGTGCGGGCCTTGGCGGCGATCGCGGCGGCCGCGTTGCCGATGCGGTAGTCGCGGATGCCGTGGCGCTCGAACATGACCTCGTCGACCGCGCGCTCGGCCGCCTCGACGCCGGCGCCCTCGCGCACCGTCATCGCCGTGTAGGTGGGCTCGCGCTGGCCGAACACCTTCACGCTGGCGGTGGAGAACGGCATCAGCAGCAGGTCGTCGTAGCTATGGTCGCCGGCCAGCGCGCCCTTCTCGGCCATCACGCCGATGACCTGGAACGGCATGTTCTCGATCAGGATGTGCTGTCCCACGGGATCGTCGATCTCGGGCATCAGGTCGCGCGCGAGCTTGCGGCCCAGCACCGCGACGGCGGCCATGGTGTCCTCGTCCTCGGCGGTGAAGAAGCCGCCGCTGCACACCGGCCAGGTCTGCACCGCGGGCATGGCGGCGCCGGTGCCGCGCACATAGGTCTGCAGGTCCTTCTCGCCGAAGCGCACCACCTTGTTGCCGGTGACGTTGGGCAGCACCACCTCGATCTGCGGCAGCTCGGCCACCGCCGCCAGGTCGGCCAGCGTGACGCTGCGCCCCGGGATGCGCGAGCTGGCCCCCACCGAGCTCATGTAGAGCAGATTGGCGCCGAAGGCACTGGCCTGCGCCACCACCTGCTGGCGCGCCCCGAGCCCGACCGCGAGCATCACGATCACCGAGGCCACGCCGATCACGATGCCCAGCAGCGTGAGGCTGGTGCGGAAGCGATGGATCCACATCACGCGCCAGGCGGCGCGGCAGGCATCGCGCAGCTCGGCCACGAACGGCGCGCGCGCGCCCCTGGCCTGCGGCCGCAATTCGGGCAGCACCGCCGTGCCGGAGGGCGGCGCGGCCGGGCCGGAGTCGTCGACGATCAGGCCGTCCCTGATCTCGATCGTGCGCCGCGCGGCGGCCGCCACCTTGTGGTCGTGCGTGATGACGATCACGGTGTGGCCGGCGCGCGCGAGTTCGTCGAGCAGCGCCATCACCTCGGCGCCGCTGCGCGAATCGAGGGCGCCGGTGGGCTCGTCGGCCAGGATGATGCGCCCGCCGTTCATGAGCGCGCGCGCGATCGACACGCGCTGCTGCTGGCCGCCCGAGAGTTCGTGCGGCCGGTGCGCCAGCCGCTCCTCGAGGCCCAGGCGCGCCAGCAGCGCAGCGGCGCGCACGCGGCGCTCGGCCTCGGGCATGCCGGCATAGAGGGCCGGCACCTCAACGTTCTCGCGCGCCGACTCGGTGCCGATCAGGTGGTAGCTCTGGAACACGAAGCCGAAGGCCTCGCGCCGCAGCCAGGCCAGCGCGTCGGCATCGAAATGCGTGACGTCGCGCCCGGCGAAGCGATAGCTGCCGCCGCTCGGGCGGTCGAGGCAGCCAAGCAGGTGCATCAGCGTCGACTTGCCCGAGCCCGAGGCGCCGACGATGGCGACGAACTCGCCGGCGTCGATGCGCAGCGACACGCCGCGCAGCACCTCCACCGCGGGCGCGCCGCCGCGGCCGCCGTAGCGCTTGCGCAGGCCGCGCAGCTCGATCAGGGGCGGCGCCTCGCTCACAGCTGGAAGCGCCGCGGGCCCGAGGCGGGCACCGGATCGGCGGTGATCAGCCGGTCGCCCTCGGCCAGGCCCTCGAGCACCTCGGCGCGCAGGCGGTCGCGCACGCCGATGCGCACCTGACGCTCCTGCGGCCGGCCGTCGGCCGCGAGCACGCGCGCGGTGTAGCGGCCGGGCTTGCCGGCCACCGGGCGCAGCGCCGGCAGCGGCGCGGTCAGCACGTTCCTGGCCGCGGCCGTGACGAAAGTGACCTGCGCCGTCATCTGCGGCATCAGTTCGCCGTCGGCGTTGTCGACGTCGAACAGCACGGTGTAGAGGATCACCTTGCTGGTCGACGGCGCGAGCGCGGTGCCGGCGCTCTTGCCCTCGGGCACCGGCGGCGCGGGCAGCACCTGGCGCACGCTGCCGCTCCAGCGGCGGCGGCCCTCGGCGCCGCCCTGCCCGCCCAGCGTGGTGAAGTGCACCGGCATGCCGGTCTTCACGCGGCGCACGTCGGCTTCGGAGACCTCGGTCCACACCGTCATGGCCGACAGGTCGGCCACGCGCAGCACGTTGGGCGTCTGGTAGGTGGCGTTGAGGGTCTGGCCCACGCGCGCCTCCACCGACACCATGGTGCCGGTCATCGGCGCGTCGATGCGGGTGTAGCCGAGCTGGGCCTGGTTGCCCTTGAGCGTGGAGCGCGCCTGCTCGATCTGCGCCTTCAGGCGCGCGATGCGCGCCGCGGCGGTGGCCAGCGCGGTCTCGGCCGCCTCCACGTCCTCCTCGCGCGTCGCGCTGGCGCGCGCCATCTGCTGCTGGCGCGCATGCTGGCGCAGCGCCTGGCGGTGCAGCGCCTGCTGCTCGGCGAGCTGCGCCTCGAGCCCGGCCAGCTCGGCGCGGTTGGCGTCCACCGTCGCCTGCTGCACGGTGGGATCGATCTCCACCAGCGGCTGGCCCTGCTTCACGTCGTCGCCGGGCCGCACGTGCAGGCGCCGGATCTGCCCCGACACCTGCGCGCCCACGTCGACGTAGCTGCGCGGCTGCAGGGTGCCGATCGCGCTCACGCTGGCCTCGATGTCGCCGCGCGCGATGACGGCTGTTTCGTAGCCGCCGGTCTCGCGGCCCTGCCAGGTCAGCGCGAGGCCGGCCAGCAGCGCGACGGCCGCGCCGGCCAGCAGCCAGCGCAGACGGCGCGGCTTCGGGATGTCTTCTTCATGCGCCATCGCGGTCAGCGCCTCGGTTGCGAAATTGCTCTCATACCGGCATGACGCGCGAAGTGCGGAAACGGGTAGTCCCCCAGCACCGGCGGAAGGTGGATCGTCAAAAAGTTCGCACTACAATGAGAATCGTTCTCACTATCCAATCACACCAGCAGCCGTCCGGGATCGCGCGCCGTGTCTTCCTCTCACCCTGAAATCCGCGAGCTCTACGCAGCGCACCATGGCTGGCTGCGTGGCTGGCTGCTCGGCCGCCTGCGCTGCGGCTTCACCGCCGCGGACCTGAGCCATGACACCTTCGTGAACATCCTCGAACAGCAGGCCGCGCCGGTGCTGCGCCAGCCGCGCGCCTACCTGCAGGTGGTCGCGAGCCGGCTGATGATCAACCGCTTCCGGCGCATGACGGTCGAGAACGAGGTGCTGCGCACCGTGGCGCTGCTGGCCGAGGACGATCTCGCGCCGAGCGCCGAGGATGCGGCCTCGCGCCGCGAGCTGCTGGGCCAGGTGCTCGCGTTGCTGGCCGACGAGCTCGACGAGAAGAGCCGCACCGCCTTCATCCTGGCGCGCGTCGACGGCCAGCCCTACCGCGAGATCGCCACCCAGCTCGGCGTGTCGGAAACCCGCGTGAAGCAGTACCTCGCGAAGGTGCTGCTGCACTGCCACAGCCGCATGGCCGCCGCCGTCGCGGCATGAACGCGGCGGAGCAGCACAGCCGCGAGCAGGCCGCCGACTGGGTCGTCCGGCTGTCCGACGAGGAGGTCGACGACGCCACGCGCGCCGCCTGCGAGGCCTGGTGCGCCGAACATCCCAGCCACGCCCGCCTGCTCGCCGAGATGCGCGACCTGTGGGGCGCGGTCACGCCCCAGACGCCGGTCGCCGGCGCGGTGCCGACGACGCGGCGGCGCAAGCCGCATGCACGCCGCGCGCTCGGCCTGCTGGCGCTGGTGCCGGTGCTGCTGCTCGGCGCCTGGGCGCTGCCCTGGCACGAATGGGCGGCCGACCAGCGCACGGGCATCGGCGAGCTGCGCCGGCTCACGCTCGCCGACGGCAGCCGGCTGGTCATGAACGGCGACAGCGCCGTCGACATCGATCTCTCGGGCGAGGTGCGCCAGCTGCGCCTGCTGCGCGGCGAGGTCTACGTCGAGGTCGCGAAGGCCGCCGCCCCGTTCGAGGTGCTCGACCGCGACGGCAGCGTGCGCGCCTTGGGCACGCGCTATGCCGTGCGGCGCGACGACGAGGACACGCTGGTCACCGTCACCGAATCGCGCGTGCGTGTCAGCCCGCGGGCCGCCGACGGCGAGGCCGTCGAGCTCGGTGCCGGCGAGCAGCTGCGCTTCGACGGCCAGGGCATCACGCGCCCGCCCGCCGCGGCCACGGCCAATACGCTGGCCTGGCAGCAGGGCCGGCTGGTGTTCGAGGATGCGCCGCTGCCCGACGTCTTGCGCGAACTCGCGCGCTACCGCCCCGGCCTGCTGCTGGCCGACGACCCGGCCCTGCGGGACCTGCGCTTCACCGGCGTGCTGCCGACCGCGCGCAGCGATGCGGCGCTCGAACTGCTCGGCGCCAGCCTGCCGCTGCGGGTGCTGCGCGTGTCGCCCTGGCTGGTGCGCGTGAGCGCGGCCGGCCCCGCGCGGTGAGGGATCGAAAAAAAACGCGCCGCCCCTACCCGATTCCGGCGCTCGCTTGTCATAGGTGGAAAGAGCCACACACCAATGACAAGAGGTTGACATGAACCACCGCTGGAACGCGCCGCGGCTGAGCGCCGTGGCGTTCCTGTTCTGCGCCGCCATGGCGTCGATCCATGCCCAGGCCGTCGACGCGCCCATCGACTGGCAGCAGCCCGCGCAGCCGCTGGGCGGCGCCCTCACGGCCCTCGCGGTGCGCACGGGACTGATCGTCGGCGTCGACGCCGCGGCCGTGCGCGGCAAGCAGGCGCCCGCGCTGCAGGGCCGCTACACGGCCCACGAGGCGCTGCAGCGGCTGCTCGCGGGCAGCGGGCTGCAGGCCGTGCGCGACCCGAACGGCAGCTATGCGCTGCGCAGCGCCGTGCCGGCCCCCGCGCCGCCGGCGGCCGCCGTACCCGCGGGCGCAACGCTGGGCGCGATCCAGGTCAACGCCTCGCGCGACGCCATCACCGAAGGCAGCGGCTCCTACACCACCGACGCGCCGCTCACCAGCGCCACGCGGCTGCCGATGACGCTGCGCGAGACGCCGCAGTCGGTCACCGTGATCACGCGCGAGCGCATGCAGGACCAGGGCATCACGCAGGTCGCCGACGTGCTGCGCCAGACGCCGGGCCTGAGCTTCATCCAGAGCGGCAACGCGGGCACCGATGCCAACAGCGTCTACGCGCGCGGCTTCGTGGTCGAGAACTACCAGGTCGACGGCATCCCGCAGACCGGTAGCTGGCTCACGCAGACCGGCGACCTCGCCTTCTACGACCGGGTCGAGGTGATCCGCGGCGCGACCGGCCTGCTCAACGGCGTGGGCACGCCGGCGGCCACCATCAACCTGGTGCGCAAGCGGCCGACGCGGGACTTCCGCGCCAGCGCCGCGCTGAGCGCCGGCTCGTGGAACACCTTCCGTGGCGAGGTCGACATCGGCGGCCCGCTCAACGAGGCCAACACGCTGCGCGCGCGCATCGTGGCCGCCGCGCAGGACGGCGACTCGTGGATCGACCGCTATTCGGAACGCAAGAAGCTCCTCTACGGCATCGTCGAGGCCGACCTCACGCCGGCCACGCGCCTGACCGCCGGCGTGGAACTGCAGCAGCACCACAACGACGGCACCGCGCGCAGCGGCCTGCCGCTGTACTTCAGCGATGGCTCGCTCGCCAACTTCGCACGCTCGCGCAGCGCCGCCGCGCGCTGGGCGCGTTCGTACCAGGACCAGCGCCAGTTCTTCGCCGCACTCGACCACCGCTTCGACAACGGCTGGGGCCTGCATGCGAGCTTCAACCAGTCGCGCCGCGGCTACGACGACGTGATCGGCTATGCGCTGCGCGGCTACGTCGATCGCGCGAGCGGCACCGGCCTGGGCCTGTGGGCCACGCGCTGGAATTCGGAACCGCTGCAGAACGCGGCCGACCTCTACGCGAGCGGGCCCTTCGAGCTGTTCGGGCGCAAGCACGAGCTGGTGGTGGGCTACAACATCTCGCGCACCAAGGACAGCCCACCCACCTACTACAACTGGACCATCCCGGGCTACGACGCTTCGATCCCGAACTTCTACCTCTGGAACGGCGACTGGCCGGCGGAGCCCTTCAATCCGCGCACCGGCAGCTCGCAGACCGCGACCAACCAGACCGGCGCCTATGCCACCGCGCGACTGCGCCCGACCGACACGCTGTCGGTGATCCTCGGCACGCGCGTGAGCCGCTGGACCGAGCGCACGCGCCGCGTGCCGTTCCAGGGCAGCGCCAACTTCGGCGAGCGCAGCGAGAAGGACGTGGTCACGCCCTATGCCGGCGTGGTATGGGACTTCGACCCGCAGTGGTCGGCCTATGCGAGCTACACCGACATCTTCAAGCCGCAGACCAACAAGGCACTGAACGGCGACTACCTCGATCCGCTCGTGGGCAAGGCCTACGAGATCGGCATCAAGGGCGCGCTGCTCGACGAGCGCCTGAACCTCGGCGCGGCCGCGTTCGAGGTCCGGCAGGACAACCTCGCGGTGCGGCTGGACAACCAGTTCGCGCCCGACGGCTCGGCCGCCTACCGCGCGGCGCAGGCCACGACCACGCGCGGCTACGAGCTCGAGGCCGCGGGCGAACTCGCGCCCGACTGGCAGATCGGCGCCGGCTATTCGCACAGCGTGTCGCGCGACGCGGCCGGCGCGCGCCTGAACACGCAGGTGCCGAAGAACCTGCTCAAGCTGTTCACCAGCTACCGCATCGCCGGCATCGGCAACGGCCTCACCGTGGGCGGCGGCCTCAACTGGCAGAGCGCGAGCTACAGCCGGAACCTGGGCCCGAGCGGCTCGGCCACCTTCACGCAGGGCAGCTACGCCACGCTCGACCTGATGGCGCGCTACCAGCTCTCGCGCCAGCTCAGCCTGGCGGTGGCGCTCAACAACGTGTTCGACAAGCGCTACCACACGAGCACCACCACCAGCTTCTACGGCGCACCGCGCAACCTCACCGTCACGCTGCGCGGCACCTACTGATCCTTCGAGCCAGATCGCCCCCGGCCCCGACGCCGGCGGGCGGCGCCAGCCATTCCCTTCCACGGCAACCGGCGTCGCGCGACGCCCTTTCCGGATTCCCATGCCACATCACGCTCCCCGCTTCCATCCCTCGCCCCTGGCCCTCGCGGCCCTGCTCTGCAGCCTGTCCGCCGCCGCGCAACAGGCCACGCCCGAAACCGCCGCGCTCGGCGCCATCACCGTGACCGCCGACCGCGACAACCGCACCGAGGGCAGCGGCTCCTACACCGCGCGCGCGGCCGGCACCGCGACCCGGCTCGACATGACCCCGCGCGAGACGCCCCAGTCGGTCAGCGTGGTCACGCGCCAGCAGATGGACGACCAGGGCCTGCGCACCGTGGCCGACGTACTCGCGCAGTCGACCGGCATCACGGTCAACGAACTCGACAGCGAGCGCACCGGCTTCTATGCGCGCGGCTTCTCGATCGACAACTTCCAGATCGACGGCATGTCCCGCGGCAGCAACAGCCCGCTGACCGACACCGCGCTGTACGACCGCATCGAGATCGTGCGCGGCGCCAACGGCCTGATGGGCGGTACCGGCGATCCTTCCGCCACCATCAACTTCATCCGCAAGCGCCCGACGCGCGAGTTCCAGGCCAGCGCCGGCCTCACGCTGGGCCGCTGGGACCTGCGCCGCGCCGACGTCGACATCGCGGGCCCGCTCAATGCGAGCGGCAGCGTGCGCGGCCGCTTCGTGTTCGCCGACTCCGACCGCAAGTCCTTCATGGACTACTACCGCGAGAAGAAGAAGCTCGGCATGGTCTCGATCGAGGCCGACCTCACGTCCTCGACGCTGCTCACGGCCGGCTTCGACCTGCAGGACAACAAGCCGCGTGGCGCGACCTGGGGCGCGGCGCCCTACTGGAACTCGAACGGCACGCTGGCCAACCTGCCGCGCAACTTCAGCATCACCACGCCGTGGAGCGGCTGGGACAAGAAGCAGAGCACCGCCTTCGCCTCGCTCGAGCACCGTTTCGACAACGGCTGGCGCGCCAAGCTGGGCCTGGCGCGCACCGAGAGCGAGGTCGACCGCAGCGTGGTCTACGCGGGCAGCGGCTACCCGAATCCCGCCACCGGCGGCGGCCTGTCCTTGTGGTCGGGCGTGGGCTGGGCCAAGGAGACGCGCGACAACCTCGACCTCTACGTCTCGGGCCCGGTCAGCTTCCTGGGCCGCAAGCACGAGCTGATCGCGGGCTGGAACGGCGACTGGCGCGAGAGCGACACGCCGGCCGCGCGCGTGACCTATCCCTACTCGGCCACCGTGCCCAACTACTACACCTGGAACGGCTACCTGCCGCAGCCGGTCGCGGTGCGCACCGGCGCCTACACGCTGGGCCACACGCGCCTGGGCGGCGGCTACGTCGCGGGCCGCTTCAGCCTGGCCGATCCGCTGACGGTGATCGTCGGCGCGCGCGTGAGCAACTACACCACGCGCACGAACAGCTACAGCACGGCCGGCGTCTACAACGGCTTCAGCGGCATCTCGCGCCACAAGAACGAGGTCACGCCGTACGCGGGCATCGTCTACGACATCGACGACCGCTGGTCGGCCTACGCGAGCTACACCGACGTGTTCGCACCGCAGTCGTACAAGGACAAGAACAACAACTTCGTCGACCCGGCCACCGGCACCAACATCGAGGCCGGCATCAAGGGCGAGTTGATGGAGGGCCGGCTCAACGTCTCGGGCGCCATCTTCCGCACCAAGAAGGAGAACGTCGCCACGCTCGACACCTCGGTGCCCGCGGGCTTCACGCTGGCCGACGGCAGCTCGGCCTACGTCACCGACGGCACCGGCACCATCGCGCGCGGCGTCGAGGCCGAGGTCTCGGGCCAGCTCACGCCGGCCTGGAACCTCACGGCCGGCTACACCTACATGAGCGTGGACCGGCCGGAGTGCAGCTGCTCGGTGCCGATCCCGCCGCGCCACCTGCTGCGGCTGTCGACCGCCTACCGCCTGGGCGGCGCGCTGCAGGGGCTGACGCTCGGCGGCAGCGTGAGCGTGCAGAGCGCGACCACCAACCTGTCCTGGTACAACCGGCCCGGCACCACCTCCAAGGCCGAGATGCGGCAGCCCGGCTACACGCTATTCAACGTGATGGCCTCGTACGAGCTCAACCGCAACCTCACGGTGGCGCTCAACGTCAACAACCTCTTCGACAAGAAGTACTACCGCAACATCGGCTTCTACGACGGCGTGTACTGGGGCGAGCCGCGCAACGTGACCGTCTCGCTGCGCGCGAAGTTCTGAGGGAGCGGCCGATGAACGCCCCGATCCGCCATCGCCTGGCCGTCGCCTCGCGCGCCATCGCCGCCATCGGTGGTGGCTATGCCGTGGCCGCGCTGTCGGCCGCCGCCATCGCGCTGTGGTGGCCCGCGAGCCGTGCCGAGGCGGCGCTGGGCGGCACGCTCGCCTCCTTCCTGGTGTTCGCGGGCGCGGTGGTGTGGGTGTTCGCCGCCCGCAGCGCCGCGCGCGCCTGGCTGGGGCTGGCCGCGCCCGCGCTGCTGCTCGGCGCGCTGGTGTGGCTGCGCTACCCGGGGAGCCCGGCATGAAGGAAGGCTTTCGCCAATCGATGGCCTGGCTGCACACCTGGTCAGGCCTGCTGGTGGGCTGGGTGCTGCTGCTGGTGTTCGCCGCCGGCACGGCCGCCTACTTCCGCGACGAGATCACGCTGTGGATGAAGCCCGAGCTGCACCGGGCCGCGCGCCAGCCGGTGCCGCAGGCCCAGGCCGCGGAGCGCGCCATCGCGCTCTTGCAGCAGCGCGGCCCGAACAGCCCGAGCTGGACCATCACCCTGCCCACCGTGCGCGAGCCCGCGGTGCGCGTGTTCTGGCGCGGCCCGCCCGCGCCGCCGCCGCCCGCGGGCGAGCGGCCGCGCCGCGCGCGCTTCGAGAACGCGACCCTCGATCCGGCCAGCGGCGAGGCCATCACCGCCGCGCGCGCCACGCGCGGTGGCGAATTCTTCTACCGCCTGCATTTCGACCTGCACTACATGCCCGCGCTCTGGGCACGCTGGATCGTCGGCTTCTGCGCCATGTTCATGCTGGTGGCGATCGTGAGCGGCGTGATCACGCACAAGCGCATCTTTGCCGACTTCTTCACCTTCCGGCCGAGGAAGGGCCAGCGCTCCTGGCTCGACGCGCACAACGCCACCGCAGTGCTGGCGCTGCCCTATCACGCGATGATCACGTACACGGGCCTGGTCACGCTGATGTTCCTCTACATGCCGTGGGGCCCGCAGCTCGCCTACCAGGACAAGGGCGGCACCGAGGCCTTCTTCTCCGAGGTGTTCCCCGCAGGCGGCCCGCGCGATGCCAAGGCCGCGGGTCGGCCGGCGCCGCTGGTGCCGATCGCGCCATTGCTCGCACGGGCCAGCGCGCACTGGGACGGCGCGCCGGCCGGGCGCATCGCCATCGGCCATCCCAACGACGCCAACGCCACCATCAGCATCGCGCGCCAGGAAGGCCGCGGTCTCTCGAGCGACCAGCCCTCGATGCTGTTCGACGGCACGACCGGCGCGCTGATCTCGACCACGGGCGATGTGCCGAAGGCGGCGGCGCAGACGCGCGGCGTGCTCTACGGCCTGCACATCGGGCGCTTCGCGAATCCGCTGTTGCGCGCGCTGTTCTTCGTCTCGGGGCTCGCGGGCTGCCTGATGGTGGCGACCGGCCTGCTGCTGTGGGCCGTGAAGGAACGCCAGAAGTACGCGAAGACGCTCAAGCAGGGTGGCCGCATCGGCTTCGGGCTGCGGCTGGTCGACGGCCTCAACGTGGGCGCGATCGCGGGGCTGCCGATCGCCTTCGCGAGCTACTTCTGGGCCAACCGGCTGCTGCCGGTGGGCATGCAGGATCGCGGCGCGAACGAGATCCTCTGCTTCTTCGTCGCCTGGGGCGCGGCGACCGTCGCGGGCCTGGCCTGGCCGTCACGGCGCATGTGGCAGGTGCAGCTCTCGATCGGCGCGCTGCTGTTCGCCGCGATCCCGCTACTCAACGCCTTCACGACCGCCACCCATCTCGGCCATTCGCTGCGTGCGGGACTGTGGGCCGTGGCGGGCTTCGACCTCGTGTCGCTCGCGCTCGGCCTCGGCCTGGGCGCGGCGGCCTGGCACCTGGGCCGGCGCAAGGCGGTGAAGAAGCCGGAGCCGTCCGCGGCCAACGCGCCCGCGGGGGGGCGCGCATGACGCAGGCCTTGTCGATCCTCGCGGCCTTCGCCGCCACACTCGGCGGCTTCATCGCGCTGAGCCTCGCGATGGACCGCCACCATGAGGACGCCTTCGGTCGCGGCCGCAGCCCGGGCCGCTGGCGGCGCCCGCTGCAGGGCGCCGGCAGCGCGCTGCTCGTGCTCTCGCTGGCGGCCTGCCTCGCGGCGCAGGGCGCGGTCATCGGCTGGGTGCTGTGGTTCGGCGCGCTCACGGCCGCGGCGCTGTGCACGGTGCTGGTGGCGGGCTACTTCGCGCGGCGCGCGGCGGCGGTCAGCGTGGCCGCTGCTTCGTGCGCGGTGCTGTGCCTGGCCTTCGCGCTGCTGCGCTAGCGAACGCCCAGGCTCGGCGCAAGAAGCTCAGAACTGCCCCTGCGCGTCCCCCGTGCGATCGTGCACCCATCGCATCGCCTGCAACTGCGCCTGCCGCAACGCCTCCTTGGCGCTGCCATGCCCGAGGTCGTCCGCGGGCAGTTCACCGGCGATGAAGGCGGGGCCGCCCGCATAGTCAAGCCGCGCCAGATAGCGGCCGCTGCCGTCGGGCTGCGCACGGCAGATGAAGGCGTGTTCCCACAGGTCGATTCGTTCTTCGAAGCTCATTCGGAGGGTCCTCTCGTTGTCCGGTCTTCAATGACTTGGAACGAGTCTATGGACGGCGCGGCCGCGCCGCGTAGGAGCCGCCCGCGCGGGCAAGTCGGCAGGCAGGCGGGCTGCGCGGATGCGATGGCTCACGGTATCGATAGCCGTCATGCCTGACGGGTCCGCCGAACCTTCGCGCGTCAGCCTTGATGCTTCGTTAGAGCAGTTGCTTGCGTCGCGCGCCGAAGTCCGCTTCGACCTCGTCATGCGGGCGCCCCTCTCCGACTCGCACGTCCCGTCGACCGGCCTCCACCTTTCGCGCCACGAATGCTTTGAGCTCCGGATCCTCGCGCTGATTGCGCACGAACTCGCGCAGCTCGGACTTCAGCTTCATCGTGAATACGGATTCCTTGGACATGCCGACCCTCCTTGAAAAAAACGAAATTTACTGTCTGCAAACCCACCCCGGATACACAGCGATACGCAGCCCCGGCCCCCGGCCCCTCCCGCGAATGAACATCCGCCCCATCGATCGCCAGGCAGCGCGAACGACACCGGCGCGACAGGCCCTCGGCCCGATGCCATCCACCACCATTCGCAAGGAGTTCCCATGACGCTTTCCTCCCCGCTCGAGCGCCGCTCGTTCCTCGCCAAGGCCGCCATCGGCCTCGCCACGGCCCAGTTCGCGGCGGTCGTTCCCGCGTTCGCGCAGTCGAACACGACGTCCGCCGGCGGCACGCCGCGGCGCCTCGAGCCGCTCAAGCACATCGATGCGGGCGTGCTCAACGTGGCCTATTTCGAGGCCGGCCCCGCCAACGGCGCGCCGGTGCTCCTGCTGCATGGCTGGCCCTATGACATCCACATGTTCGTCGACGTCGCGCCGCTGCTCGCGGCCGCGGGCTTTCGCGTGATCGTGCCCTACCTGCGCGGCTACGGCGCCACGCGCTTCCTCTCGGCCGACACGCCGCGCAACGGCCAGCAGTCGGTGGTGGCGGCCGACATCTTCGCGCTGATGGACGCGCTGCGGATCCGCAGCGCCACGGTCGCGGGCTGCGACTGGGGCGCGCGCACGGCCTGCATCATGGCGGCGCTGCAGCCCGAGCGCGTGAAGGCGCTGGTGTCGGTCAGCGGCTACCTGATCGGCAGCCAGGAGGCCGGCAAGAACCCGCTGCCGCCCGAAGCCGAGTTCCAGTGGTGGTACCAGTACTACTTCGCGACCGAGCGCGGCCGCCTGGGCTACGACAGGAACCGCAACGCGTTCTCGAAGCTGATCTGGCAGCTCGCCTCGCCGAAGTGGAACTTCGATGCCGCGACCTTCGAACGCAGCGCGCGCGCCTTCGACAACCCCGACCACGTCGCGATCGTGGTCCACAACTACCGCTGGCGCCTCGGCCTGGCCGAGGGGGAAGCCCAGTACCAGCCGCTCGAGGACCGGCTCGCCAAGGCACCCGCGATCACGGTGCCGACCATCACGCTCGAGGGCGATGCCAACGGCGCGCCGCATCCCGAGCCCGCGAGCTACGCGAAGAAGTTCTCGGGCTTCTACGAGCACCGGCAGGTCGACGGCGGCATCGGCCACAACCTGCCGCAGGAAGCGCCCCAGGCCTTCGCGACCGCCGTGGTGGACGTGGCGCGACGCGCCGTCTGAGCCGGGTCTGGCCGCCGCCTCGGTATCCAGAAGTGCCAAAAAGTAGACACTTATGTTTTCATTTATTGAAAGATTACTAAAGCTTTAGTTACACTGTCGGCTTCGAGGGTCAGACGGCGCAGACCGGTCCCGCCCTGAGGGGGTACGCGAGTACCCCTTTATTCATTTGTTCGTGTCCGGCTTGCCGCCGCCCTGCGTCCACACGCGGGGAGGCTGTGCGTCGGCGCCAGCTACTGACTCCTCGAAATGCACGTACTGTCGATCTTCGGGACCCGTCCCGAGGCCATCAAGATGGCCCCCCTCGTCGCCGCCCTGCGCCGCGAGCCGCGCGTGCGCAGCACCGTGTGCGTGACCGGCCAGCACCGCGAGATGCTGACCCAGGTGATGTCGCTGTTCGACCTCGAGGCCGACCACGACCTCGACGTGATGCGGCCCAACCAGTCGCTCAACGGGCTCTACGGCCGCCTGATCGCGGGCGCCGACGCGGTGCTCGAGGCCGAGCAGCCCGACTGCGTGCTCGTGCACGGCGACACCACCACCGCCGCGGCCTGCGCCATGGCCGCCTTCCATCGCCGCATTCCGGTCGGCCACGTCGAGGCCGGCCTGCGCAGCGGCGACATCCGCTCGCCCTTCCCCGAGGAACTCAACCGCCGCTTCGTCGATTCGGTCAGCAGCTGGATGTTCGCGCCCACGCCCTCCTCGCGCGACGCGCTGCTCGCCGAGAAGCCACCGGGGCGCATCTGGGTCACGGGCAACACGGTGATCGACGCGCTCGCGGCCACGGTCGAGCGGCTCGAGTCCGACCGCCCGCTGGCCGCCACGCTCGCGAAGCGCCACGGCTGGGTCGATGCCAGGCGCCGGCTGGTGCTGGTCACCGGCCACCGCCGCGAGAACTTCGGCGAGGGCTTTCGCAACATCTGCGCCGCGCTGCGCGAGCTGGCGCAGCGCGACGACGTGCAGATCGTCTACCCGGTGCACCTGAACCCCAACGTGCACGACGTGGTGAAGGCCCAGCTGTCGGGCCTGCCCAACGTGCACCTGATCGCACCGCTGGGCTACCTCGACTTCGTCTGGTTCATGCAGCGCGCCTACCTGATCCTGACCGACTCGGGCGGCGTGCAGGAAGAGGCGCCCTCGCTGGGCAAGCCGGTGCTGGTGATGCGCGACGTGACCGAGCGCCCCGAGGCCGTGGCCGCTGGCACCGTGCGGCTGGTGGGCACCTCGCCCGAGCGCATCGTGGGCGAGGCGCGCCGCCTGCTCGACGACCCCGCGGTGCACGCCGAGTTCTGCCGCCGCGGCAATCCCTACGGCGACGCGCGCGCGAGCCAGCGCATCGTGGACGTGCTGTGCGAACGGCACACCGCCGAGTTCGTGCCCTGAGCGCCGAACGCCGCCCCTCTTTTTTTTTCAAGTTTTCCTGCCGAGTCTCTCCATGCCTTCTCTGTTCTCACGACGGATCGTCCCCACGGCCCTGCTCGCCCTGAGCACCTCCTTCCTCGCGCACGCCAGCCCCGCCAGCGACGCGCTGCAGCGCCTGCAGGGCGAGACTTGGGTCAACCGCAGCTTCGCGCTGTCGGACCTGGGCATCGGCGACATCGTGCTGCTCAACGGCTTCGACAGTCGCCAGGAGTTCTACCTGCCGGTGCCGCGCGGCCTCGCGCTGGCCGAGGCCAGCATCGACTTCAGCGGCCGCTACCACAAGGCCGAGGGCGGCAGCACCTCGATGCTGCTGACGGTCAACGGCCGGCCGGTGCAGGCGCACCGCATCGAGGCGGCCGAGGGCGACGCGAGCCAGAGCCTCAAGGTCGACACCGGCGTCGCGCGCACGGCGAACTTCGTGCGCCTCGGCGTCCAGTGGTCGAACAACGTGGCGCGCCGCGTCTGCGAACTCGAGCGCTCGACCGGCAACGTGCTCGCGATCTCGCCCGAGACGCGCTTCAACTACCGCTTCAACAGCGGCGCGCTGACCAGCCTCGCCGACGCCTGGGCCACGCTGCCCGCGCGCCCGGTCCTGCTGGTGGCTTCGCGCAATCTCTCGAAGACCAGCTACGACAGCGCCTGGCGCCTCGGCGTTGCGCTCGAGCAGGCCAACCGCCGCGTGCAGATCCAGGCCTTCCCGGTGGCCGGCGATGTCGTCGACACCTCGGGCTGGCAGGTGCCCGCGGGGCTCGCCGCGCTGCCGGCCTTCGCCGGTCTCGCCGGCGGCAATGCGCGCTACGAACTCAAGAACGAGGCCGAGGTCGGCGCGCTGCTGGTGCTCGGCGCCACCGCGGCGAGCGGCGATCTGCTGGTGGCCGACACGGCGCTGCGCCAGCAGATCGCCAAGGCGCTCGAGGCGCTGGCCGTGCAGTTCGCGGGCGACGCCGACGCGCTGCGCGCCTTCGCGCTCTGGCGCGAGCAACAGACCGCGCTCGCCGCGGATGCCGGCAGCGCCGGCCAGGTGCGCCTCGCCACGCTGGGCGCGCATCCGGTGATCGTGGTGCCCGAGAACGCGGGCGCGCAGGCGGCCGGCGTCTTCGCCGAGACCTGGCGCAACCTGCTGGTGTCGCGCCAGGCCGGCGTGCGCACGGCCGATGCGCCCGATGCGAGCGAACGTCCGGCGATCCGTCTCAACAGCCTGGGCGCCAGCGAGGCCGGCTTCGACGTGGTGTCGCGCGGCGAGTGGACCGCCACCCTGCCGCTGGGCGTGGTCGCGGCCAACGGCCGCATGCCTTCCGAGCTGGTGATCGACGTGGCGGCCGCGCCCGGCGCCTCGTCCACGCGTCCCGTGGCCTCTGTGTTCTGGAACGACGTGCTGCTGTCGGCCAAGCGCCTGGAGGCCGATGGCCGACCCGAGCGCCTCGATGCGCGCATTCCCGGCTATGCGCTGGGCCTGAGCAACGTGGTGCGCGTGTCCTTCCAGCGCCAGCCCTATTCGAACGACTGCCAGGAGATGCCGCAGGGCTTCCCGGTCAACGTGCTGCCCACCAGTTTCGTGCGCGCGGGCGACGCGCGGCCCGATGGCAGCTTCGTCGGCCTGCTGCCGCTGATGTCGGGCAACCCGCAGGTCGCCGTGCCGCAGGCCTGGCTGGCCGACGCGCCCGCGAGCCTCGCGCGCCTGGTGCGCATGGCCGTGGCCGCCGGCGTGACGCCGGTGCGCTCCGAGCTGGTGGTGACGCAGTCCGGCGCCTTCTCGCCGACCCGGCCCTTCCTCGCGCTGCAGGTGGCGGTCGACGGCGCCGCCTCGAAGGTCGAGGTCAAGGACGCGAGCCTGCGCATCCATGGCCGCAAGGCGCCGTGGCTCGAGCTCGACGACCTGTCGCAGCTCAGCGCCATCGAGGTGAGCCGCGCGCATGGCCAGGACGGCATGCAGTGGCAGCCGATCGGCGCGCGCGCCGTGGTGCCGGCCAAGCCCTTCGTGCTGAATCGCGGCGACATCGCGATGCTCGGCGCCGACGGCCCCGTGAGCTGGCTCGACAGCGGCAATCCCGCGGACGAGAGCGCGCGCCGCGGCGGCGAAGGCGCGTTCTTCGAATGGCGTTCGTATGCCGCCTGGGGCATGCCGGTGATCGGCGTGGCCGTGTTCGCGCTGCTGCTGCTGATCCTGCTGGCCTGGCGCGCGCGGCGCCGCCATGCGCGCAAGTCGCAGCAGTAAGGATCCGACCGAAGCCGCATGTTCGAGCTCTACGGACCCTTCCTGCTGGCCGACTACTACCGCGGTCTGGAGATCGTGACCGCGGTGGTCGGCGTGGTGATCCTGCTGTCGAGCATCGACGACCTGTTCGTCGATGCCTGGTACTGGGTGCGCGAGATCTACCGCTCGCTGACCGTGCGCCGCCGCTACCGGCGCCTGACCGCCGCGCAGCTGCGCGCGGCGCGCGAGCAGCCGATGGCCATCATGGTGCCGGCCTGGCTCGAGTACGACGTGATCGCGCCGATGCTCGCCAACATGGTGTCGACGCTCGAGTACAAGAACTACGCCATCTTCGTCGGCACCTACCGCAACGATGCGCGCACCATCGCCGAGGTGGAGCGCATGCGCCGGCGCTACCGCCAGCTGGTGCGCGTGGAGGTGCCGCACGACGGCCCCACCTGCAAGGCCGACTGCCTCAACTGGGTGGTGCAGGCGCTGTTCCAGCACGAGCGCACCATGGGCGAGCCCTTCGCGGGTGTCGTGCTGCACGACAGCGAGGACGTGCTGCATCCGCTCGAGCTCAAGTACTTCAACTACCTGTTGCCGCGGATGGATTTCATCCAGCTGCCCGTGACCTCGCTCGAGCGCCACTGGTTCGAGCTGGTGGCCGGCACCTACATGGACGAGTTCGCCGAGTGGCACAGCAAGGACCTCGTGGTGCGCGAGAGCCTGTCGCGCATGGTGCCCTCGGCCGGCGTCGGCACCTGCTTCTCGCACCGCGCGCTGCAGACGCTGGCCGCGGAGCTCGACAACCAGCCCTTCAACACCGCCAGCCTGACCGAGGACTACGACATCGGCGCGCGCCTGGGCCGGCTCGGCATGAAGCAGATCTTCGGCAAGTTCGACGTCGAGTACGTGACGCGGCGCACCGCCTGGTTCGGCGCCGGCCGCGAGAAGCTCGGCTCGCTGCGCATGCCGCTGGGCGTGCGCGAATACTTCCCCGACACCTTCCGCACCGCCTACCGCCAGAAGGCGCGCTGGACCCTGGGCATCGGCCTGCAGGGCTGGGAGCAGATGGGCTGGGCCGGCTCGCTGGCCACCAAGTACCTGCTTTTCCGCGACCGCAAGGGCCTGTTCACCGCCTTCGTGGCCATCCTCGGCTATTTGCTGATGCTCAATTTCCTGCTCTTCTTCTTCGCCGACGCCATGGGCTGGTGGACCGTCTACTACCCGTCGATCTTCCAGTCGGGCGGCTGGCTCATGACGGTGATGGAGCTCAATGCCGTGGCGCTGCTGCTGCGCTTCGCGCAGCGCTTCCATTTCGTGTCGGCGCTCTATGGCTGGGAGCACGGGCTGCTGTCGATACCGCGCATGGTGATCGGCAACTTCATCAATGCCATGGCCGCGGCGCGCGCATGGAAGCTGTTCCTCTCGCACAAGCTGTTCGGCAAGCGGCTGGTGTGGGACAAGACCATGCACGACTTCCCCTCGGCCGACCAGCTGGTGCAGCAGCGCCAGCGGCTGGGCGAGGTGCTGCTGTCGTGGCGCGCGATCGACGAGACACAGCTCGACAACGCGCTCACGATCCAGCGCGGCACGGGCCGCAAGCTCGGCAGCATCCTGCTCGAGCAGGGCTGGCTCGACGCGGGCACGCTCGAGGAGGCGATCTCGTTCCAGCGCGGCGATTCGGTGCTGGCGCCGCTCGCGCCGCAGGGAGTGCCGGCATGAAGGGGCTCGACAACCGCACGCTGCTGGCGGTCGCGCTGGCCGCGGCCTGGCCCGCGGTGCCCGCGTTCGCCGCCGTGCATTCGCTGCCGGCCGCGCCTTCGCCCTCGACGTCGGCTTCAACCGCTTCCACGCCCGGCGCCGCGCCGGCGCCGACGCGCACCGCGCCGCGCAAGCGCTCATCGCATGGCCGTGCCTGGCAACTGGCCGACCAGGCCTTCAAGGCCTATGGCCGCGGCGACTTCGAGACCGCGCTCGCGCGCGCCGATGCCGCCTTGCGCCTGCAACCCGCGGCGCAGCGCGTGCACCTGCTGCGCGTGTATGCGCTGCAGAAGCTGGGGCGCAACGACGAGGCCGCGCGCGCGGCCGAGCGTGCCATCGACCAGGGCCATGGCAACGCGGCGCTGCGTACGGCACTGGCCAACCTGCGTGCCACGCCCGCCGACGGCACGCCCGGTACCGAGGCCTACCGCGCGGGCTTCCCGCTCGCGGCGCAGGCCTACCGCGACTACGCCGAGGGCCGCGATGCCGAGGCGGCGAGGTCGGCCGAACAAGCGGTGCGCGCCGATCCGAGCCAGGGTCCCTGGGTACTGCTGTGGCTCGACGCGCTCGCGCGGCAGCAGCGCCACGACGAACTCGTGCAGGCGGCGGCCACCGCGCTGGAGCTGGGTGCGCCGAACGCCGCCGAGATCGCCGCGCGCGTGCGGCAGGCCAGCCGTTCGATCGCGCTGCGGCATGCGCAGAAGGCCTACGACGCCCTGTCGCGCCAGCAGCCGCGCGCGGCGGTCGACGAGGCCCGCGAGGCGGTGCGCATCGCGCCCGACGTCGCGAGCCATCGCCAGTTGCTGATCGATGCACTGCAGGCCGTGCCCGACCTGGAAGGTGCCGAACAGGCGACCACCGAGGCCTTGGCCGCGCAGGACGACGGCGCGGCATTGCGGCTGCAGCGCGCCTACCTGCGCCAGCAGCTGTCGCGCGGCGGCGAGGCGCAACAGGATGTCGATGCCGTGGTCGCCGACGCGAAGGTCGACGAGGAACAGCGCCGCGACGCGCGCCTGATCGGCGCCGATCTCGCGCTGGCCGCGCGCGACGGCGAGCGCGCGCGTACGCTGCTCGCGCCGCTGCCGCCCGACGACGCGCAGGTGCGCTCACGCCGCCAGCGGGCCGAGGATGCCGCGAGCGGTTGGGGCTCGCCCGCCACGCCGCCCGTCACCGCCTATGCGCCCGTGAAGCTCTGCAACGACACGCCCGAGGGCCCGGCCTGCGCGCTCGCGCCCTGGGACACGCCGAAGGCCGGCGATGCCGCCACGCGGGCCTACGCGGCCTATGCGCAGAAGCGCTATCCCGAGGCCATCGCGCTGGCGAAGCAGGCCGCGGCCGAACGGCCCGACGACGCATCGCGCCAGAAGCTGCTGACCACCACGCTCGCCGCGGGCACGACCGCGGAACGTCAGCAGGCGCTGCAGCGGCTCGACACCGCGATCGCCGCGCAGCCCGCCGACGCCACCCTGTTGCGTCAGCGCGGCTACCTGCACATCGCGAACAAGGACCCGGCACTCGCGCTGCAGGACTTCGTCGCGGCCCGCAACACCGGCCAGGCCCCGCGCAGCAATCTGCTCGACGAGGCGCAGGCGGCCGCCGGCACCGGCGACCGCGCCGGTGCGGCCGCCACGCTGCGCCAGGCCGTCGACGACGAGGACGTGGGCTGGCTCTCGCTCGACCGTCAACAGCTCCACGACCTGCGCAGCACCATCGCCAGCTATTCGCGCGAATGGGGCGTGAACAGCACCGTCGGCTACCGCGGCGCGCATGCCGCCTCCTTCGGACTGCCCGGTCAGCCGGTGGCCGTGCCCGGCAACGCGAGCTTCAACACCACCGAGGTGTTCTGGCGCCCGAGCGGCATGCTCAACACCAACCGCAGCATCTTCGACGTCTACGGCCGCCTCTCGACCACCCTGCACGCCGGCACCGACGTGACCGCCGCGCAGTTCGTGCAGAACCCCTGCGGCGGCATCGGCATCACGCCCGAGCAGCGCACCCGCGGCATCGCCGGCCTGCCCTCGACCAGCGGCGCCCTCGGCGTGCGCTACACGCCCGACACCGCGACCGGGCTCACCTTCGGCCTCGAGCGGCAGTTCATGCTGGGCAGCGCCACGCGTTCCGGCGCCATCGATCCCGCGCCCGCGAGCCTGCGCTGCCAGCTCAACAACCGCTCCGCGGCCCTCGACTACCGCGCCGACACGGGTTCGGGCGGCTGGCAGGCCTACCTGCTCTACGGCTTCTACGAGGGCACCGGCCTGCGCGTGGACAGGCGCAGCTGGTTCACCATGGAAGGCTACCTGCAGGCCGGCTACACCCTGCTCGACATGCCGGCCGCCTACACGGTGCGCGACACCGCCGGCAACGTGCTCGCCGACGGCAGCGGCCGCCTCAAGCGCGGCCAGGGCTTCGCGGCCGGCGAGGTGCGCATCGGGCGCAGCTTCGTCACCGACTACAACGACCGCCTCGTGTTCTTCCCACACGTCACGCTCGCCGCGGACTGGTTCTCCAACCGCAACCGCGCGAGCGGCGTGCCGATCGCGGGCTTCGACAGCGTGGCCCTGTCCGACCGCGGATCGAGCTGGTCGGCCGGCGCGGGCGTGGGCATCAACCTGCGCTACTGGTTCAACGAGGACCGCTACAACGCGCAGCGCTCGCATGTGGATGCGAGCTTGCAGTACCGGACCACGCTGGGAGGGGTGGCGGGGCGGGCGAAGGGGGTGTTCTTGAATCTGACGTTGTCGTACTAGGCCCATGCAGGCCCGGTCGACGACCTCAGGCACATCAAGGATGCCTGCTCGGTTCGGATCGGTGTTTGGTTAGACGGATCTCCGTGACCAGCATCCCGGCCACGATCAATGCGGCACCGATCCAGTTCTGAAGCGTCAGTCGATCGCCGGCGAGAAAGTAGCCGAACAGGCCGCCGAATACCGGCTCCAGGACGATGATCAGAGCGATCCTGTTGGGTGATGAGGCGACTTGCGCTTTGGTTTGCACATAGAAGCCAAGCGCTGTGCCAAGGACTCCGATCACGAGTATCGCGTTGACCGCCGCCCCGGCTGGAGGAATAGCCCACTCCCCTAACATAACCGATTGGGCCAAAGACAGAAGTCCGACGACGGATATCTGAATCAGCGCGATATTGAAGGCATCTGCCATCTTGCTGGCACAAGATAGAAGAATGATATGCAACGCAAATGAAGCCGCGCACATCAACACCAGCAGATCGCCCCATCGAACGCTCAGACCTTTCAGTGTCAGCAAGGCCAATCCGATCGTCGCCAGAAAAATGCCAACGACCTGCCGTCTTTCGGGCTTCACATGGCGCCAGAAGAACAGCAGCAGCGGCGTGAAGATCACCGCCAAGCCCGTGATGAAGGCGGCATTCGAGGCCGAGGTGAACTTCAGTCCCTTGGTTTGAAAGAGAAAGGCGAGGTAGAGGGCCATCCCCGTCATGCTTCCCTGCACGAGATCGATCTTCGAGATACACCGCCGACGCGCGGTGGCCACCAACAACATCGCAACCGCTGCCACGAGAAATCTGCAGGCATTGAAGGCCGAGTCGCTCATGCCATTCAAGGCATCGTGAATGGCGACGAATGACCATCCCCACAGCGCTGTGACGAATATCAAAGCGACCTCCCATTGCCGCCTTCGATGATGTGTCTGTTCGATTGAATTCATCATGACTTCCGGATTTCCCAAACAAGGGAACGTCCGGTTCGAGCGCCGTTATTCCTCGGCGCGAATTATCAAAACCCACCCGTAAGAAGTGGCGGACCGAGTGTCAGTTTTGGTGTACGCTGCATGCGACTGAAAGGGAGAGGTCCTCGCGGCCAGGACGCATGCCATCGAAGACGACGGAGCCGCTTCGCGCCCTGCTGGCGCGCCGCAGCAGAGAGCTGGGGAGGTCACTCACCGCCATCGCGGCTGAAGCGGGCCTTGCCCGTACCTATCTCTACGAACTCGCCAATGGCAACAAGCGCGACCCGTCCGTACGCACGCTGATCAAGCTGGCGGGGGCGCTGCAGGTTTCGCCCCTCCTCCTCTTTCGCTACTACGCAGCCCTCGAGGGTTCGACGGCCTTCGGCGCCTTCCCTCTGCCGACCAATCGTTCGCACAATCCTCGCGACCCGAACGACATCGCCGCCTTCAACGCCGACGTCACCACACCCGACCATGCGGTGGTCTCGCCCGGCGAGACATTCAGAAAGATCTGGGAGATCCAGAACGTCGGCACGCGCCCCTGGCGCGGGCGTCGCCTGATCCGCGTCGACGGCGAGTACGCGATCGCGAGACGGCTGCCGGACGGCAGCCTCGAGGCGGTTCAGGAGGCCTATCTGGCGAGCCTCTATCGCGATGTGGAAGTGCCCGACACCTTGCCGGGGCAGCCCGTGCATGTCGGCGTGGACTTCGCGGCACCGAAAGACACCTGCACCGTGGCATCGATCTGGCGCATGACGAATGCGGAAGGCGTTCCTTGCTTCGGTCCCAAGTTCTTCTTCCACGTCGTCGTGACGGTGATGGCGCAGTAGGACCTAGAAAGCGACGCCCCACGCCTCGAGCAAGCGCTTCGCCTCCGGCGTCTCCCCCACCACCCACGGATCGATCGCGAACGCGATCACGCGCTCCGCGCCATAGCCGCGCGCGATCTCCATCTGCCGTCGCACGCGCTCGGGCGTCGCGGCGCGCGCCTTGAAACCCTCCTCGCTCCCCGGTGGCACGGGCAACTGCTCGAACAACTCCACCACCAGATCGAAGGCCACGCCACGCCGCCGCAGCAGCGCGCGCAGCGGCTCCAGCCCCGCGAGGTTGTCCATGCCGCCCACGCCCACGCCGTCCTGCAACATCGGGCGCAGCGGCGCGCGGTCGAGGATCCGAGACCAGAGTTCCGCGAGCGAGCCCTCGGTCGGCAGCCGGCTGAAGAAGGTCGACACCGCAAGCGGCTGGCCGCCCGTGCGGCGGGCGACGGTCGCGATCCCTTCGAGCCAGTCCACCAGCTGCTGCCGGCGCTCGGCCGTCGCCCAGTTGTACTGGTCGAGCTCGTAAGGCAGGTACCAGCCGCGAAAGCCCGGCAGCTTGGGCCAGCGCGCCGACTCCATGAACCGCAGGCAGCGATCGCGCGCGGTGGCCAGCAAGGACGGCAGAACCGCCGGATCCTTCGAGCCCATGGCCTTCCACCAACTCTCGTCGTAGGGCAGGCCCATGCGGATGCCCATGCCCTCGCGCGCGGCCTCCTCGAACAGCATGGCGAGCAGGCTGTCGGGCAGCGTCCAGTCGAATGCACCGCCGTAGAGGGCGCTCCACTGCAACACGATCTCGTCGCAACCGAGTGCACGCGTGATGCGCAGCCGGCGCCGCCATTCGTCGATGGAGAGCGATTCATGGCTCTTCCAGGGCTGCAGGAAGCTGCCCTGGAACCTCGGCGGCGGCGCGGTGCAGGCGCCCAGCAGGGCGGCCGCGGCCAGCATCAGGCAACTGCGTCGGCGAAGCAGCGGGAGCGGCAAGGGCGCGGGAAGAAAAGACATCGGGCCACAGTATCGGCGCGTCCCGCGCGACGGCTTCGCGCTCCGGCGGCGGGCCGCGGGTCGCTGTGGTCTCGAGGACACATTTGTCCACAAAGGTCAAAAGGCATAGGAAGTTTTGCAGCAACGCCAACCTATGATGAGAATCGTTTTCATTCATAACAAGCTCGCCAGAGCCCGGCCATGCTGGCCCGCCAGCGTCGTGCCGCCCCGTTTCCGACCTCGCCCCGCCCCCGCACCGGCTCGCCGGTGCCTGCTCTTTCTCGCCGATCCCCGACCGATGTCCTCCCGTTCCGCTCCCGCCTCCCGCACCGCCTCCACCGTTCCTCCCTCTTCCCTCCGCCCCCTGGCACGCCATTGCCTGGCCGCCTGCCTGGCTTTCGCCGCCGCCGGCACCGCGGCCCAGACCGCCACCGCGCCCGCGACGGGCCAGCTCGGCGAAGTCGTCGTCTCCGGTGAAGCCGAAGCCATCGGCGGCCTGCAGAAGACCTATGCCGGCGGCCAGTTCGCGCGCGGCGGCAGCCTCGGCATCCTGGGCATCACCGACCTGATGAACGTGCCCTTCAGCACCACCAACTACACGGCCGAGCTGATCCAGAACCAGCAGGCGCTGAGCGTGGCCGACGTGGTGATGAACGACGCCTCGGTGCGCCCGCTGACCTCGCGCGGCGGTTTCGGCGACGACTTCCAGATCCGCGGCTTCACCGTGCCCAACGCCGACATCGGGCTCAACGGCCTGTTCGGCCTCACGCCCACCACGCGCGTGCCACTCGAGATGATCGAGCGCGTCGAAGTGCTCAAGGGCCCGGGCGCGCTGGCCAACGGCGTCGGCCCCAGCGGCAGCGTGGGCGGCAGCATCAACGTGGTGACCAAGCGCGCGGCCGACGTGCCGCTCACGCGCCTGACCACCACCTACATGAGCAAGGGCCAGCTCGGCACGCACCTCGACGTGGGCCGCCGCTTCGGCGACGAGAACCAGTGGGGCGTGCGCGTCAACGGCGTGTTCCGCAACGGCGAGGGCAACATCGACAACGGCAAGCAGAAGCTCGGCCTCGGCTCGCTGGGCCTCGACTACCTCGGCACGCGCCTGCGCTGGTCGCTCGACGCCTTCGCGAGCAAGGGCGAGACGCGCGAATTCCGCCCGCAGACCAGCTTCGCGGCCGGCATCACGCGCATTCCCGAACCGCCGTCGGCGCGCCTGAACTTCTACCCGGGCACCGAGCTGAACGACAACGTCAAGACGGCCATCTCGCGCGTCGAGTACGACATCAGCGACAGCACGATGGTCTACGGCAGCGTGGGCTACACCGACCTCGACTACCAGCAGGTGTTCCCGAGCGGCCGGCCCAATTCGCTGGGCAACTTCAACGTCTCGAACGCCTACTACGACTTCTACAGCAAGACCACCGCGGCCGATGCCGGCGTGCGCACGAAGTTCAAGACCGGCAGCGTGGGCCACACGGTGGCGCTCGGCGTGAACCTGCTCGACCAGGAGTCGGGCTTCTTCTATGCGACCTCGCGCACCACGAATCCGTCGAGCCTGTACTTTCCCTCTCCACTGCCGCTGGTGACCACGCCGCGCACGCCCGCGGTGAAGTCGGCCGAGCTCAAGCAGTCGAGCGTGGTGCTGGCCGACACCATGTCCTTCGCCGACGGCCGCTTCCTCGCGACGCTGGGCCTGCGCGACCAGACCATCGAGCAGGAGAGCTTCTCGCAGACCTCGGGCGCATCGACCAGCCGCTACAAGGCCAGCGCGACCTCGCCGCTGGTGGGCCTGGTGTTCAAGCCCGTGCAGAACGTCTCGGTCTATGCCAACTACACGGCCGGCCTCACGCGCGGCGGCACGGCCGGCCCGGGCACCGCCAACGTCGGCGAGACCTTCGCGCCGCAGAAGTCGAAGCAGTACGAAGCCGGCGTGAAGGTCGACTGGGGCCGCCTCACGACGCAGGCCGCCGTCTACCAGATCACGCGGCCCAATGCCCTCACCGACCCGGCCACGCTGGTCTACAGCTTCGGCGGCGAGCAGCGCAACCGCGGCCTCGAGCTCACGGCCTACGGCGAGCTCCCGCAGGGCCTGCGCGTGATGGCCAGCGCGGCCTTCAACGACGCCAAGCTCACGCGCACCGCGGGCGGCACCAACCAGGGCAAGGACGCGGCCGGCGTGCCCGACCGCACCTTCAACCTGGGCCTGGACTGGGACACGCCGTGGGTGGCGGGCCTGAGCCTGAACGGCCGCGTGATCCACACGTCTTCCGTGTATGCCGACGCCGCCAACATCCTGCGCGTGCCGGGCTGGACGCGGCTGGACATCGGCGCGCGCTACGCCACGAAGATGGGCGGCAAGCCCGTGACCTTCCGCGCCAACCTCGAGAACGTGTTCGACAAGAACTACTGGGTGACCAGCACCTACGTCACCGTGGGCGCGCCGCGCACGCTGATGCTGTCGGCCACCGTCGATTTCTGAACCTGAACCAAGGAGCTTTACGCATGAACCGCATCACCGCCATCGCCACCGCCGCCTTCGCCCTGCTGGGCTTCGCGGGTGCCGCGCAGGCGCACCAGATCTGGATCGAGCAACCGGCCGGCGAGAAGACCGCCGTCGTGCGCTTCGGCGAGTTCGGCGAGAACCTGCGCGAGGTCTCGCCGGGCCTGCTCGACAAGTTCGGCAAGCCCACCGCCACCCTGGTGTCGGCCAAGGGCGAGCAGAGCGTCGACGCGCAGAAGACCGCCAGCGGCTTCGCGCTGCCCTTCGGCGCCGCGGCCGGCGAGAGCATCGTGGCCGAGGACGCGGGCTATCCGCTGTTCAACCGCAAGCAGGGCGACAAGCAGACCGTCGGCCGCTACCACCCGGCCGCGCGCCTGGTCACCGGCTTCGCGCCGCTGCAACCGAAGCTGGTGCTCGACATCGTGCCCGCGGGCAATGCCGGCGAGTTCAAGCTGTTCTTCAAGGGCCAGCCCAAGGCCAAGACCAAGGTCGCGCTGGTCACGCAATCGGGCTGGGCCAAGGAAGGCCACACCGACGAACAGGGCCTGGTGAAGTTCGACCTGCCGTGGCAGGGCACCTATGTGGCCGAGGTCAGCGTCAGCGACGCCGTGGCCGGCGAGCGGCCCGGTGCCAACGGTCCCGAGAAGTTCGACAGCGTGAGCTACGTGACGACGCTGACGTACGTGAAGGCGGACGGCATCGCGGCGCTGCCGGCGGGGCCTGCGGCTGCGCCGAACAAGTGATCGATCGCCGCCCGCGTTCTACGCGGGCGGATCGTCGGTCGCGCCCTCCATCTCCCGCACCCACCGCCACAACGTCGATCGGCTCACCCCCAGCTGCCGCGCGGTCTGCTGCCGGTTGCCGCCGTTCGCGGCCAGCAGTTCGCGCCACTGCGATTTCGCGGGCACACCGCTCACCTCGACCGGCACGGCGCTCTCGTCCGCGAACAGCTCCGGGCATTCGTGCCGCAGCTCCTCCCAGCGAATCTCCTCGATGCGCTCGAACTGCATGAGGAAGACGGCGATGCGCTCGCCCACGTTCTCGAGTTCGCGCACGTTGCCGGGCCAGCCGTAGGCCAGCAGGCGCGGCATCAGCGGTGCCAGTGCTCGCCGCGCATCGAGCGCGCCATGGCCCTGCCGCTGCAGGCAACGCTCCACCAGCACCTGGGCCAGCAGCGCGACGTCCTCGCGGCGCTCGCGCAGCGGCGGCAGCACCAGGCGCAGGGTGTTGATGCGGTAGTAGAGGTCCTGGCGAAAGCGCCGCTCGGCGATCATCTGCTGCAGCGGCTGGTGCGTGGCCGCGATCACGCGCACGTCGACGGGAATCGGCGCGGTTGCGCCCAGCCGCGTGATCTCGCGCTCCTGCAGCACGCGCAACAGGCGCGTCTGCAGGTGCAGCGGCATGTCGCCGATCTCGTCGAGGAACAGGGTGCCGGTGTGCGCGGTCTCGAACAGGCCGCGCTTGCCGCCGCGGCGCGAGCCGGTGAAGGCGCCCTCCTCGTAGCCGAACAGCTCGCTCTCGAGCAGCGCCTCGGGAAAAGCCGCGCAGTTCACCGCCACGAAGGGCCGGCCCGCGCGGGTGCTCTCGTTGTGGATCGACTGCGCGAACAGCTCCTTGCCCACGCCGCTCTCGCCCGCGATCAGCACCGTGAGGTCGTTGCGCGCGAAGCGCTGCGCGGTCTGCACGGCGCGCGCGAAAGCCGGGCTGTGGCCCACCAGGCTCGCGAAGCGGTGCCGCGCCGCGCTCTGGCGGCGGCCATGCTGCATGCGCAGGCTGGTGTCGGCTTCCTGGATCGCGCGCGCGTCGTAGAGCGTGAGCGCGGCGCCGACGATCTCGCCGTGCTCGCGGATCGGCGTCCGGTTGACCACCCAGTCGCGCTGCGCGAAGCGCTGCACCAGCGCGCGCTCCTCCAGGCCCTGGTCGAGCGTGGCCTGCAGCGACAGCTCGGGCTGCATCAGCTCGAGCGAACGGCCCAGCAGGCGCGCGGGCGCATGGCCCAGCAGCAGCTGCATCGGCGGGTTGACCGCGATGATGCGGTTGTCGCGGTCGACCGCGAGCACCGCCTCCTGCAGGTTGTGCAGCACGCCGTTGAGCTGCTCGTAGCGCCCGGCCTCGAGCCGCGCCACGCGCGCGAGCTCGATCGCGTCCTCGAAGCCCTTGCGGATGCTCGCGAGCGAATAGGCCAGCAAGCCGTGCAGCCCCGCCTGCTGCGCCAGCTCCACCACCAGGCTCGAACCCACGATCACGTCGAAGCCCTCGCGGCGCAATGACTCGAAGCGCTGGCGCGCGTCGTCGGGCGTGCGGTAGGCGTACTGGCTGACCTCGATGTTGAGCAGGTCCTTGACCTCGTCGAGCTCGGGAATGGTCTGGCCGTACATCACCACGCCCACGCGCTTGGCGATGCGCCGCGCCTTGATCAGCGCCTGCATCAGGTCGAAGCCGCCGAGCTGGATCGTCGCGACCGGCGCCTCGAGGCCGGCGCGCAGGATGCTCGCGTTCGAGCCCGCGCTGACGAAGGCATCGACCAGGCCGCGCTCGAGGCGGTCGCGCGCGATCGCGAGCGCGTCGCCGAAGGTGCCGTCGACCACCTCGATCTCGGCGCGGCCGACGTACTCGGCCACCACGGGCAGCGCGAATTCGCGGATCTGGCGGTAGCTCAGGAAGCACAGGCGCGGCAGGCCGCGGCGCGCGGGCGAGGCCGGGTCGGAGGGGAGCGGGCGTTCCATCATGCGTTGCATTGAAACATGCCAAGCGTTTCATCCATGTCGCACAAGACACAGTGAAAACCCGAGTCTCTTGAAAAATATCCTTTCACATCAACGACTTGCCTCCAGCCCCATGCGCTGGCACATGCCGTGCAGCACCAAGGTCTTTCAGGAGACACACGACTTGGCACTCGAACACATCACGGTGCTCGACCTGACGCACATGCTGTCGGGCCCCTACGGCACCATGCTGCTGGCCGACCTCGGCGCGCGCACCATCAAGGTCGAGCCGCCCGGCAGCGGCGAAGGCACCCGACGCCTGCTGGAGAACGATCCCGACTACGCACGCGGCGGCATGGGCGCCTACTACCTCACGCTGAACCGCAACAAGGAGAGCGTCTGCGTGGACCTCAAGAGCGCCGGGGGCAAGGCCGTCTTCCTCGACCTGGTGCGCCGGGCCGACGTGGTGTTCGACAACTTCAGCGTCGGCGTCACGCAGCGCCTGGGCATCGACTTCGAATCGCTGTCGCAGGTCAACCCGCGCATCGTGACCTGCTCGGTCACGGGCTTCGGCCAGACCGGCCCCGAGACGCAGCGCCCGGCCTTCGACCAGGTGGTGCAGGCGATGGGCGGCGGCATGTCGATCACCGGCACGCCCGAAAGCGGCCCCACGCGCAGCGGCATCCCGATCGGCGACCTCGGCGGCGGCATGTTCGGCGCGATGGGCGTGCTGGCGGCGCTGGCCGAGCGCGAGCGCACCGGGCGCGGGCAGCACGTCGACATCTCGATGCTCGACGCGCAGATCTCGCTGCTCAACTACATGGCGACCATGCACCTGATGTCGGGCCACGTGCCCGCGGGCATCGGCAACGGCCACTTCGTGCACGTGCCCTACAACAGCTATCCCACGGCCGACGGCCACATCATCATCGCCTGCATCGGCGACCCCTTCTTCGAGCGCTTCGTCGAGTTCATCGACCTGCCGGCGTTGCGCGACCCGGCCTACCGGCAGCAGCCGGTGCGCTTCGCGGCGAAGGCCGGGATCGACGCGCTGATCGCCGGCGAACTGCGCAAGCAGCCGACCGCGCACTGGCTCGAGCGGCTGCGCCAGGCGCGCATTCCGTGCGGGCCGGTCAACGACTTCGCGCAGGCGCTCGGCGACACGCAGGTGCTGGCGCGCGACATGGTGGTCGAGGTGCCGCTGCACACCGGCGAGACCGTGCGCATGCCGGGCAACCCGATCAAGCTCTCGGCCGCCGCGCCGAAGGCCTACGGAAGCCCGCCGTCGCTCGGCGAGCACACGCGCCGCGTGCTCGGCGACTGGGTCGGCTATACCGATGCGAAGCTGGACGCGCTGCGCCAGGCCGGCACCATCGCCTGAAGATGACGATGGAAGCCATCCACATCACCGACGTCGCGCCGCGCGACGGCCTGCAGAACCAGCCGGTGCACCTGGGCGCCAACGACAAGCTGCGCCTGGTGCAACTGCTCGCGGCCGCCGGCGTGCGCAGCGTCGAGGCCACCAGCTTCGTGTCGCCCAAGGCCGTGCCGCAGATGGCCGACGCGGCCGAGCTGCTGCCGCTGGTGCACGCGGCGCTGCCCGAGCTGCGCTGCTCGGTGCTGGTGCCCAACCTCAAGGGGCTGGAGCGCGCGCATGCGGCCGGCGCGGCCGAGATCGCGGTCGTGCTCTCGGCCACCGAGACCATGAACCAGCGCAACATCAACATGGGCCTGGAGCAGGCGACCGAGGTCAGCGAACGCACGCTGGCCGCGGCGCAAGCGCTGGGCCTGCGCACGCGCGCCTATGTGGCCGTGGCCTTCGACTGCCCGTTCGAGGGCGAGACCCCGCTGGCCGAGGTGCTGCGCCTCGCGCAACGCATGCAGGCCGCGGGCGCCGGCGAGATCGTGATCGCCGACACCATCGGCTCGGCCTCGCCGGGCATGGTGAAGGAACGCATGCGCGTGCTCGCCGAAGCCATCGCGCCCGAACGGCTCGCGATCCACCTGCACGACACGCGCGGCATGGCGGTCGCCAATGCCTGGGCCGCGCTCGAGGCCGGCATCCGCCGCTTCGACGCCAGCGTGGGCGGCATCGGCGGCTGCCCGTTCGCGCCCGGTGCCGCCGGCAACCTCGCCACCGAAGACCTGGTGCTGATGGCCGAGCGCAGCGGTTTTGCGACCGGCATCTCGCTCGACGGCCTGCTCGAGGCGATCGACTTCGCGCAGGAACGGCTGCAGCGCCCGCTCGGCGGCCGCGCGATCGCCTGGCTGCGGCGCCAGCGCGAGAAGACGAATTCATCCAACAACACATCCCCGGAGACAGCAACGACATGACGAACCCATCGACTCCCTTCACCGCGCATCCCACCCGCCGCACGGCACTCGCCGCGCTGGCCGCCATGGCCTCGGCCGGCGCCTGGGCGCAAGCACCGGCCGCCAAGTTCCCGACCAAGCCCGTCACGCTGGTCGTGCCCTACTCCGCGGGCGGCGGCACCGACATCGTGGGCCGGCTGATGGCGCAGCGCCTGTCGGACCTGTGGGGCCAATCGGTGGTGGTGGACAACCGCACCGGCGCCAACGGCGTGATCGGCTCGAACTTCGTCGCGCGCGCGCCTGCCGACGGCCACACGTTGCTGCTGGTGGTGGGTTCGCACGCGGTCAACCCGGTGCTGATGAAGAGCCTGCCCTACGACACCGACAAGGCCTTCACGCCGATCACCAACATCGCGAACTCGCCCTCGGTGCTGGTGGTGCAGGCCAACGGCCCCTACAAGACGCTGCGCGACGTGATCGAGGCCGCGCGCAAGGAGCCCCTGGGCGTGGGCTATTCCGAGGGCCAGACCCGGCTGACCGGCGAGATGATCCGCCAGGCCGGCAAGCTGCAATCGACCGGCGTGCCCTACAAGGGCGGCGCGCCGATCATGGTCGACATCATCGGCGGCCACCTGCCGATGGGCGTGACCAGCGTGCTGACCGCCCTGCCCCATGTGCGCTCGGGCGCGCTGCGCGTGGTCGGCGTGGCCGACACGCAGCGCATGGCGCTGTTCCCCGATGCGATGACCTTCAAGGAGGCCGGCCTCGACGGCGTGGAATCGCTGAGCTGGTATGGCCTGTTCGGCCCGGCCGGCCTGCCCGCGCCCATCGTGGCGCAGATCAACCAGGACCTGAAGAAGGTGGCGGCCGACCCGGCCGTGCTCAAGCAGATGGAGGACCAGGGCGCGCACATCACGCTCACGCCGCCGGCCGAGTTCCGCAGCTTCCTCGCGGCCGAGACGAAGAAGTGGACGCAGGTCGCGCAACGCGGCGGCATCCGGGCCGAGTGACGATGGCCAGCCCCCTTCTGCGCGAGAAGCTCGAGCGCCGCGAGTTCATCGTCATCCCCGGCCTGCAGGACATGATCGCCGCCACCATGGCGGCCAAGGTCGGCTTCGACATCGTCTACGGCTCGGGCTTCTGGCTCACGGCCTCGAGCCTGGGCCTGCCCGACGCGGGCATCGCCACCTACACCCAGATGCTCGACCGCATGGCGACGCTGGTGCGCGCGAGCGGCGGCGCGGCCGTCATCGCCGATGCCGACACCGGCTACGGCGGCCTGCTCAACGTGCACCACACGGTGCGCGGCTACGAGGCGGCCGGCGTCACGGCCATCCAGCTCGAGGACCAGGAGTTTCCGAAGAAGTGCGGCCACACGCCGTTCAAGCGCTGCGTGCCGGTGCAGGACATGGTCGACAAGATCCGCGTGGCCGCCGAGGCGCGCGAGGACAAGAAGAACTTCCTGATCATCGCGCGCACCGACGCGCGCGCCGAGCTCGGCGTGGACGAGGCGCTGCGCCGGCTCGAGGCCTATGCGCGCGCGGGCGCCGACATCCTGTTCTTCGAGGCGCCGCAGTCCGAGGACGAGATGCGCCGCGCCTGCGCGGCCTTCGAGCTGCCGATGATGGCCAACATGTCCGACGGCGGAAAGACGCCGATGCTGGACGCGCAGACGCTGCAGGAGATCGGCTTCTCGCTCGCCATCTATCCGTCGATGACCAGCCTCGCGGCCGCGGCCGCGATGGAACGCGCGCTGCGCCACCTGAAGACCAGCGGCGGCAGTCTGGCACCGGGCGACGACCTGTTCGACTTCAACGAGTTCTGCCGGCGCATCGGCTTCGAGGAGGTCTGGGACTTCGAGAAACGCTGGGCACGATAGCGCCCCACCGCTACGAACAACAACGGAGACAAGAGATGAGACATGCATGGAAGCTCGCGCGGCTCGGCATCGCGGCCGCGGCCCTGGCCGGCTGCTCGACGGGCACGCTGCAGGTGGCCGACGTCGGCAGCTATCACGTGGGCGGACGCGCCGTCACGCTCTCGGGCCTGCCCGAGAAGGAGCTGGTGTTCACGCCCGGCGCGCCGCCGCTGAAGTTCGACCCCAACGGCGACTTCGAGGTCGAGGGGCTCTATGCGCGCTACACGCGACTGGCGAACCCGAAGGGCCGCTATCCGCTGCTGCTGTGGCACGGCGGCGGCCTCTCGGGCGTGACCTGGGAGACCAAGCCCGACGGTCAGCCCGGCTGGGAAAACCACTTCCTGCGCGCCGGCTGGGACGTGTACGTGAGCGACGCGGTCGAGCGCGGCCGCGCCTCGTGGGCGCGCTATCCCGAGATCTTCAAGAGCGAGCCCTTCTTCCGGCCGAAGAAGGAAGGCTGGGAGCTGTTCCGCATCGGCGAGACCGGCTCGTACGACACCGATCCGGCGAAGCGCCGCGCGCTGCCGGGCACGCAGTTCCCGGTGGCCAGCTTCGACCAGTTCGCCAAGCAGTCGATTCCGCGCTGGAGCACCAACGACGCGGCCACGCAGGCGGCCTACGACGCCTATGTGCGGAAGGCCTGCCCCTGCGTGATCGTGGTCCACAGCCAGGGCGGCAACTTCGCCTTCAATTCGGCCCTGAAGTACCCCGACAAGGTCAAGGCCATCGTCGCCGTCGAGACCTCGGGCTCGCCGAACCCCGAGACCACCGACTTCGCGCGCCTCAAGGGCGTGCCCATGCTGTGGGTGTGGGGCGACAACCTCGAGCGCTATCCGTTCTGGGCGCGCATCACGGCGCAGCAGGAAAACTTCAGGCAGCGGCTGATCGCGGCCGGCGGCACGGGCGACCGACTGCTGCTGCCCGAACTCGGCTGGCGCGGCAACTCTCACATGTTGATGATGGACCGCAACTCGGATGCGATTGCCGAGCGCGTCGACCAGTGGCTCGCGAAGCAGGGCCTGAAGCGCTGAACAGAATCAAGAGCGAATCGAAGAACGAACGAAGGAGACAAGCGATGAATGCATTGAAGAACACGCGGGCGCGCCTGCTCGCGGCCGCGCTGCCGCTCGCGCTGGCCATGGGCCCCGCGGCCGCGCAGCAGGACTACCCCAACAAGCCGATCCGCCTGATCGTGCCCTTCACGCCCGGCGGCGTGACCGACACCGGCGCGCGCGTGGTCGCCGACAAGCTCGGCGCGCGCCTGGGCCAGAGCGTGGTGGTCGACAACCGGCCCGGCGCCTCGGGCAACATCGGCACGCAGATGGTGGCGACCGCGGCGCCCGACGGCTACACGCTGCTGCTGGGCTTCGACGGCACGCTGGTCATCAACCCGCACGTCTATACCAAGGTGCCGTTCGACACCCTCAAGGACTTCGTGCCGGTCAGCAAGATCGGCGACGCGGTGCTGATCATCGTCGTGCACCCCTCGGTGCCCGCGAAGACGCTGTCCGAACTGGTGGCCTATTCGAAGACCAACCCGGGCGGCGTGTCCTACGGCAGCGCGGGCACCGGCAGCACGCCGCACCTGGCCGGCGAACTGCTCAAGGCCCGTACCGGCGCGAACTTCGTGCACGTGCCCTACAAGGGCGGCGGCCAGTCGATGACCGACCTCGTCGGCGGCTCGCTGCCGATGCTCTACACCGCGGTGGCCGGCGCCTATCCCTTCGTGCAGAAGGGCCAGATCCGCCCGATCGCCGTGTCGAGCGCGCAGCGGCTGGCCTCGCTGCCCGAGGTGCCCACGGTCGCCGAATCGGGCGTGCCGGGCTTCGAGTCGAGCTCGTGGATCGGCATCCTCGCGCCCGCGAAGACGCCGCAGCCCATCGTCGAGCGGCTGCAGCGCGAGCTGCATGCGGTGGTGCAGTCGCCCGAGGTGCGAGAGCGGCTCGCGTCGCTGGGCATCTCGGCGCTGGGCAACACGCCCGCGGAGTTCGGCCAGCAGATCCGCGCCGACCTCGCGAAATACGACCAGATCGTGAAGGCGGCCAAGGTGCGGGTCGACTGACGTCGGGCGCGCGGCGCGCCACCGCACAATGCACGCGCACGCATCCTCGTGCGACCGCCGCCGCCCCATGAACCCGATCGAGATCCGCGCCCTGCCCGCGCATGCCCTGCTCGCCCGCTACGAGGGCACGGGTGCCTACACCGACTGCCACACGCTCGCCGTCGACGGCCGCGTGCCACTGGCCGCCTACGTCGAGGCCTTCTACACCTCGCCGGCCTTCAAGCCCGAGCGCTGGCTGCTCGGCATCGTGCTCGGACGGCGCGCGAACGACGGCGACGCCGCCGCGCTGGCCGCGGGCCATGTCGAGACCTTCTCGGCCTGGCGCGTCGAGGCGCACGCGGCCGACCAGATCGTGCTGGCAACCGGGCGCACGCGCAGCTGGCTCATGGTGGCGCCGCGCGCGGACGGCGCGGCACCGCGGACCACGCTGTTCTTCGGCTCGGCCGTCCTGCCGCGCGCGAAGGGCGGGCTCGGCTGGACGATCGATGCGCTGACGGGCTTCCACAAGCTCTACTCGCGCGTGCTATTGCGCGCCGCCGCGAAACGCGTCGCGGCTAGGTCAGGTACCTGATCACGAGCAAGGTCACCTCGTCGGTGAAGGCCTTCACCTTGCGGTTCGCGAGCAGCGCGGGGTTGTGCAGCACGGCCTCGTGCGCGAGCGTCTCGACCGACGAGACGCAGACGAAGGCCGCGAGATCGAGGTCGAGCGCGCGCAGCTCGGCGCGGTGAGCCTCGAGGTAGGCCCGCACCAGCGCGCGCACCTCGCGGTCGAAACCCTCCACCTCCGCCAGCCGGCCGATGCGCGGAATCTGCTCGACCAGCACGCGGTGCAGCTCGGGGTCGACGCGGTGCGCGTCGATCATCAGCGCGACCAGTTCGCGCACACCCTGCTCGAGCGGCATGCCCGCGACCCGCACCAGCGCGCGACGCAGCACTTCCATCATGTCGTTCTTGTGCCGCTCGATGACCGCGGCCACCAGTGCCTCCTTGGTCGGAAAGTACTGGTAGAGCGAGCCGATGCTGGCGCCGGCCTCGGCCGCGATGCGGTTGGTGCTCGCGCGCTCGAAGCCCTCGCGCACCAGAACGCGAGCAGTGGCCTCGATCAGCGCGTCGACGGTCGCGCGCGAACGCTCCTGCGAGGCCTTCTTTCTCGGGTGGACGACGGGTGCGCGGGCCATGGCGTTCCTCGAATGCGAGTAGACATTGTGAGCAATTGCTCGGATTATCGATCGCAACGCAGCGAAGCGGAACACCCAGGAATCCAGGAGATGGCCATGAACAAGACCCTGCGCCCGGCGCGCGACTTCACCCCCGCGGTGCCGGTGCTCGGCGCCTACGACCCCATCGTGTCGCTGTTCACGCGCGAACGGCACTGGCGCTCGGCCCTGCTGGTGCAACTCGCGCCGCGGCCTTCCGACGTGATCGCCGACGTGGGCTGCGGCACCGGCTCCTTCCTCGCGCTGCTCGGCCGTTCGGGGTCAACGCCTCGGCTGATCGGCATCGACCCCGACGAGCGCATCCTCGAGCGCGCCCGCGCCAAGCTCGCCGCCACCGGCGTGCGCTGCGAACTGCACCGCGGCTACCTGCGCGACGCGGCTGCGCTGCTGTGGCCGCTGCAACCGACCAAGATCGTGAGCAGCCTGGTGCTGCACCAGGTGCCGCTGGCGGAAAAGCGCGCGGGCCTCGCGGCCATCCACGCCGCGCTGGTGCCGGGCGGCGAGCTGCACATCGCCGACTACGGCCTGCAGCGCACCCGGGCCATGCGAACGCTGTTCAAGGTGGTGCAGTGCGTCGACGGCTTCGCCGATACCCAGCCCAATGCCGACGGCCTTGTGCCGCTGCTGATGCGGGAAGCGGGCTTCGCCGAGGTCGAGGAGACCGCGGTGATCCCGACGCTGACGGGGTCGATCTCGCTCTATCGCGGCAGGCGCCGAGCCGCCAGCCACTCGCGCGGCGACACGCCCAGCTTCTGCGCGAACACCCGCGACAGCGCCGAGGCATTGGCATAGCCGAGCGCGTCGGCAATGGTCTTCACCGAGGCACCGCCACGCAGTTGCGCCTGCGCGATGCTGAGCCGCCAGAGCGCGAGGTAGTCGGCGGGCGTAGTGCCCACCACCTCGCGGAAGCGCTGCGCGAAGGCGCTGCGCGACAAACCCGCCTCGCGCGCCATCTGCTCGAGCGGCCAGGGCTCGCCGGGCCGCTCGTGCAGGCCGACCAGCACGCGCGCGAGCCGCGGATCGCCGAGCCCCGTCAGCAGGCCCGGCGGCAGTTCGCTGTGTTCCGGATGATCGAGCAGCCAGCGCAGCAGCTGGATCAGCACCACCTCGAACAGGCGGTCGGCCAGCAGCCGGTGGCCGCACTGCACGCGCAGGGTCTCGGAGAACAGCAGCGCCAGCGACTGCTCGAGCCCCTCGACCTCGCGCAGTGGAAGGCGGATCAGCGGCGGCAGCGCGCGCGCCAGCGGATGCGTCTCGCCGCCATCGAAGTCCAGCGTCGCGCAGACGAAGTCCGAGCCTTCGACGGGCGCGTTGTGGAAGTGGTGCGTCAGCGGGCGTGGATAGAACAGCAGGCTCGGCTCCTTCACGACCAGCTTGCGCGGCGCGCCGCTGCGCGAGGCATGCGTGACCACCATTTCGCCGCGGCGCAGCACGTGCAGGAAGCCGCGCCCCGGCTCGGCCGCGAAGCTGGTGGTGCCGCACAGCGGGCCGTTGTGGAACAGGTGCGCCCGCACGCGGAAGCGCTCGAGCAGCGAGGACAGCCTGTCGATGGGAGGTGGCGCGGCCATTCGGACGAAAAGATATGTTTGATGGATAAAACGATCCGAATGATACGAGGATCACCAGCAAACTTCCTTCACCGACACAACCCCTTGAAAGGAAAGCACCATGTCCCGTATCCCCCTCGTCTCCCCCGCCGAAGCCACCGGCGACACCCAGGCCCTGCTCTCGCAGATCCACGGCGCCTTCGGTGCCACGCCCAACATGTTCCGCGCCGTCGCCAACTCGCCGGCCGCGCTGCAGAGCCTGTGGGGATCGTTCGGCGCGCTCGGCGGCGGCGTGATTCCCGCGCAGCTCGGCGAGAAGATCGCGGTGGCGATCGCCGACCGCAACGCCTGCCACTACTGCCTGGCCGCGCACACGGCGCTGGGTCGCAAGGCCGGTGCCTCGTCGGCCGAGATGACCGCCGCGCAGCACGGCGAGTCCGCCGATCCGCAGACCGCCGCCGCGCTGCGCTTCGCGCTCGCGGTGGTCGAGCAGCGCGGCCGGATCGACGCCGCCGAGGTGCAGGCGCTGCGCGACGCGGACTTCGACGACCGGCAGATCGTCGAGATCCTGGCGCACGTGGCCTTGAACCTGTTCACGAACTACGTGAATGTCGCCCTCGACGTGCCCGTCGATTTCCCGGGCGTGAAGCTGCGCGCGGCCGCCTGAGCGGCGGCGCCGGGCCCTGCCATCTCATTGGAGCCAACACCATGTCGAGAATCCATCCCCCGGCGCCCGAACTGCAGGTCGATCGCTGGCTCAACACCGAGGCCCCCGTCACGCTCGAATCGCTGCGCGGCAAGGTCGTGGTGCTGCATGCCTTCCAGATGCTGTGCCCGGCCTGCGCCACGCACGGCCTGCCGCAGGCCAGGAAGACGCGGCAGCTGTTCGCCGCGAAGGACGTCGCGGTGATCGGGCTGCACTCGGTGTTCGAACACCACGCGGTCATGACGCCCGTGGCGCTCGAGGCCTTCGTGCGCGAGTACCGTTATGTCTTCCCGATCGGCATCGACCGGCCCTCGCCCGGCAGCAGCATTCCGCAGACCATGCGCGCCTACCAGTTCCAGGGCACGCCGAGCGTGGTGCTGATCGACAGGCAGGGACGGCTGCGGCTGAGCCACTTCGGCTTGCTCGACGACATGTCGCTGGGCGCGGCCATCGGGCAGCTCGCGGCCGAGGAGTTCGCCGCGCCGCTGGTCGCGGATGCGGTGCGTGCAGAGGAGTCGGCCCCCGGCGATGGCTGCGGCGACGCCGGCTGCGCGGCTCGCTGACCTTGCGCCGAAAGGCTTCAGGCCCCGACTCGCGCACACTCTTGCATTACCCCCATTGGCCGATGGTCAGGCCCGTGCCGCGCCGCCACAATGACCGAGGCGCACGCCACGCCCGCGGCCTCGTCGGAGCAGAACATCCGAATCCAACACACCGACACGCGCCGCGGGATCCCACTCCGCTCCACGTCAAGGAAAGCTTTCAGATGTACTTCGAGAACAAGACCGCCTGGGTGACCGGCGCTTCCTCCGGCATCGGCGAGGCACTCGCGCTCGCGCTGCTCGAGCGCGGCGCGCGCGTGATCGCCTCCGGCCGCCGCCCCGAGCCGCTGGCCGCCCTCGCGGCGCGCGCCCCCGAACGCGTGCTGGTACTGCCCTTCGAGGCCACCGACTACGACGCCCTGCCGGCCATCGTCGAGCGCGCCGCCGCCTGGCAGGGCCGGATCGACGTGCTGATCAACAATGCCGGCATCGCCCAGCGCAGCCTCGCCATCGACACCGATCTCGCCGTCTATCGCCGCCTGATCGAGGTCGACTACCTCGCCCCCGTCGCCCTCACGCAGCTCGTGCTGCCGCGCATGGCCGAGCGCCGCGCCGGCCACATCGCCGTGATCGGCTCGGTGGCCGGCAAGGTCGGCGCGCCGCTGCGCACCGGCTACAGCGGTGCCAAGCATGCGGTGCAGGGCTACTTCGATGCGCTGCGCGCCGAGGTCGAGCAGGCCTACGGCATCCGAGTGAGCGTCGCGCTGCCGGGCTCGGTGCGCACCTCGGTGTCGATCAATGCGCTGGGCGCCGACGGCAGTGCCCGCGGCCGTTCCGACGCGAACATCGACCAGGGCATGGAGCCCGCCGTCGCGGCCGGACTGCTGCTCGACGGCATGGCTTCGGGCCAGCGCGAGATCGAGATCGCGGCCGGGCTGGAAGCGGCCGCGCTGCAACTGCGCCGCCACGATCCCAACCGCCTGTTCGACATGGCCGCGCAGGAGGGCGCGCGGCTCGCGGCACAGCGCGAGCAGCAGGGGGCGGGGGCGAGCTTCGATCCGGCCGATGTGCGGGCGGCGGGGACTTATGGGCAGGATGCCTTGAAGGCGGCTTGAGCGTTGCTGGTCTGGGCAGACGTGCCGCCGCGGGCTCGGCGCGAGGTCGTTGCAGAATGCGGTCCGACTCCACTCGCGGGCGTGGAGTTCGCGCTCGCGCGCGGCTTTGCATGAACCCCGAAGAAAGCATCGAATGACCGAGACCCTGCGCCAGCCCTACCCCCCGATCGAACCCTACGAGAGCGGCATGCTCGACGTGGGCGACGGCCACCGCATCCGCTACGAGCGCGTGGGCACGCCCGGTGCCAAGCCCGCGGTGTTCCTGCACGGCGGCCCCGGCGGCGGCATCTCGCCCGAGCACCGGCGGCTGTTCGATCCCGCGCGCTACGACCTGCTGCTGTTCGACCAGCGCGGCTGCGGCCTGTCGGAGCCGCATGCGGGCCTCGAGGCCAACACCACCTGGCACCTGGTGGCCGACATCGAGCGCCTGCGCGAACTGGTGGGCGCCGAGCGCTGGCTGGTGTTCGGCGGTTCGTGGGGTTCGACGCTGGCGCTGGCCTATGCGCAGAAGCACCCCGAGCGCGTGAGCGAACTCGTGCTGCGCGGCATCTACACCGTCACGCGCGCCGAGCTCGACTGGTACTACCAGTTCGGCGTGTCGGAGATGTTCCCCGACCGATGGGAGCAGTTCCAGGCCCCGATCTCCGAGGCCGAGCGCGGCGACATGATCGCGGCCTACCGCAAGCGGCTGACCGGCGACGACCCGGTGGCCCGGATCGAGGCCGCGCGCGCCTGGAGCGTCTGGGAGGGTCAGACCATCACGCTGCTGCCGAGCCCCGCGCTCGCGGCCTCGCATGCCGACGACCATTTCGCGCTGGCCTTCGCGCGGCTGGAGAACCACTACTTCGTGCACGACGCGTGGCTCGAGGACGGCCAGCTGCTGCGCGACGCGCACCGGCTGCACGGCATCCCGGGCGTGATCGTGCACGGCCGCTACGACATGCCCTGCCCCGCGCGCTACGCCTGGGCGCTGCACAAGGCCTGGCCCGAGGCGGAGTTCCATCTGATCGAGGGAGCCGGGCATGCGTATTCGGAGCCCGGGATCCTCGATCGCTTGCTGCGGGCGACGGATGGGTTTGCCGGGCGCTGAAGCGTGAATCTCTCGAGCACTGAGCGGCAAGCCCTCGATGCATATCTGGCGCGCATCCAAGACCATGATCTGCCGGGCACGGCACTGCTTCCCGACGCCGAGATCGTCCGCTGGAGCCTGGCGCTGCGTTTTCACCCGGTGCTGCGACGCCTCGGCGGCCTGGTGCTCGACGATGCACGGACAAGCAACCATCACGTGCTGCTGACCGCACCACCGCTCGCTGGCGCGGTCCTGTACCTGGCTCATGACGGCGACTCGCGCGTGGTGTTCGCCGACATCGAGGCCTTTCTGGACGCGGCCCGACGCGCCGATGCCGAAGATCGAGATGTCGAGGACCTCCATCCTTCGGTCTCTCCGCTCGCCGGCGACCAGGCAGGCGTGGGCACGTTCATCCGTTCGCTGCTTGCATCCCCGGACGACGAGGATGCGGCCATCGCCTTCATTCCATCGCTGGACCTGCGCGATACCGCGCTGCTGCGCGAACTCGCCTCGCACGAGAACTTCTTCGTGGCGGAAGCGCTCGCAGTGGAGATCGCGAAGCGTCCGGCCGAAGCGCTGCGCGGGATCGCCAGGATGTGCGCGGCGCATTCGCATCCGCAGGCGGCGAATGCGGGCCAGCGGGCCGTGGCCGCGGTGGAGCGGTGGACGCGAAACGGACAGCGCTAGGATCGGCGCCATCCACACACATCATCCCGGCGTCGATGCGCGACTTCCTCTATTACTCGCTGATGCTCCTGCTGGGCTTCGCCTGGTACCGCTTCGGTCAGAAACTGCTTGCGAAAGGCAACCGCGACGAGAACGACGAGCTCACCAAGGGCTTCGTCGGTCCGGTCGGCTTCCTCGTGGCGGGTGGCATCGCGTGCTACCTCCTCGTCGCCACCTTGCGCGCGCTGGTCCGGGGCGAGGTGCCCTGCATCGGCAAGGGCTGCGCGGGGCAGGTGTACACGCTGGCGATGCATGCGGGCGAGTACTGGTCGAACGTCTTCTACATGGTGTGGATGGTGCTGGCGCTGGGGTATGCGCTGTACGTGACGTTCAGGATCTGGTTCCGGATCTGACGCTTCCGGCGCGTATCCACGCCGCGCCGAAGACCCACGAAGCACCCGTTCACGCGGGGTGCGACAACCGCTCGCAGTGCTCGATCAACAGGTCGGTCAGCACGCGTATCTTCCTGGCCGGATGCTGGCCCGGCGGCCGGATGACGTACGCACCCGCGGGCGGCGGTGGATAGCGCGTCATGACCGGCACCAGCGCGCCGGCGGCCACGTATTCATGCGTGAGCCAGTCCGGCACATAGGCGATCCCGAGGCCCGCCACCGCGGCCGCGACCAGTGCCGTGCCGTTGTCGGCCTTGAATCGTCCCTGCGGTCGGACCGTGATGATCCGGTCGCCATCCCTCAGTTGCCAGGCCTCGGTGCCCTGCATCAGCGCTTCATGGGCACCGAGTTCGTCCGGCGTCTCGGGCGACCCGTGCGTGCTGATGTAGTCCGGGCTCGCCACGAGCTTGCCGTAGATCGGGCCGACGCTTCTTGCAATGAGGTTGGAGTCCTCGAGATAGCCGACCCGGATCGCGCAGTCGAAGCCTTCGGCGATGAGGTCGACGAATCTGTCGCTGTAGCAGGTCTGGATGTGGAGCTGCGGATGGCGCTTCGCCATCTCGGCGAGCATGGGCGCGAAGTGGGTCGGGCCGAAGCTCAATGGCACCGCGATCCTCAGGCGCCCGCGAAGCTCGCCCGCGGGCAGGATCGTCTCCATGGCCGTGTCGATGTCGATGCAGACCTTGGCCGCATGGTCGCGGAAGGTGCTGCCCGCTTCCGTGAGCGCGGCGCCGCGCGTGGATCGCGCGAGCAGTTGGACGCCCAGTTCCGCTTCGAGCCGAAGCAGCCGCCGGCTCACCATCGACTTGGAGATGCCCATCCGCACGGCGGCCGGTGAAACCCCTCCCGCACTGGCCACTTCGACGAATGTACGCAGGTCCTCGATGTCCAAGCTGGCGTTCCTCCAATCGCGACACAGTTCGCCGAAAGATGGTACTACCGGGCGAAGAGATGGCTCGCAATACTCCCTGCGGACGACATCGCCACGAGCGAATCCGTCGTCTCGAACCCCTCCCGCAACAGCGGCAACACAGGAACCAGCCATGACTTCTCGCAACGGCCTCTCTTCGCTTCTTCGTCCCGAAGACTCGGTCCTCGTCCTGATCGACCATCAGCCCTATCAGCTCGCGAACCTCAACTCGCACGAACCGCAGATGGTCATCAACAACACCGTCGGCCTCGCGAAGGCCGCCAAGGCCTTCGGTGTGCCCACCATCCTGACGAGCGTGATCGCCGAGCGCGGCGGCCTGCTCTTTCCCCAACTCACCGACGTCTTCCCCGGGCAGGAGGTCATCGACCGCACCTTCATCAACACCTGGCAGGACAAGGTGGTGGTCGACGCGGTCAAGGCCACGGGGCGCAAGCAACTGATCATCGCGGGCCTGTGGACCGAGGTCTGCGTCGCGATGCCGACGATCCAGGCACTCGGCGAAGGCTGGGACGTCACCGTGGTCACCGATGCGTCGGGTGGCGTCTCGGTCGAGGCGCACCAGGTCGCGATCCAGCGCATGATCGCGGCCGGCGCGAACATGCTCACCTGGCTCGCGGTCGCCTCGGAATGGCAGCGCGACTGGGCACGCACCGACAGCGCTACCGCATTGACCCAGGTGATCACGCAGCACGCGGGAGGCAGCGGCATCGCCTACCTGTGGGAGCAGCAGTTGCTCAAGACCCCCGTGCCCGCCGACGCGGCATGACGATGGACAGGAAGGCGTGAAGGGCCTTCATCCGCGCGTCATGCCGTGCGCCAGTTCGGCGTCCTCGCCAGCGCGCGGAAGATGGCGGCCGCGTCCGCGCCCGGCGTTTCGTAGAGATCGAGCACCTGCCCCGTGACGAGGCCATGGAAGAGGGTCTCGAGGCGCTTGTCCCATTTCAGCAGCGCCATCGACCAGGCCGGAAAGAAGCGCGCCGGGATGCCCACGAGCTCCAGCAAGCGCGGCGACTGGTGGCGCCTGTCGCGCTCGATCGCGGCATAGAGCGCGCGCACCTCGCGTTCCTCGCCCTCCAGGTACTGCATGTAGGCGCCGTCGAGGAAGCACAGCGCGCCGGTGATGCCGAACCGCGGGTTTCGGGTGCGCGATGTGTGGAGGATGCTCGAGAGATCGCTGGGATGCGGCGAGGGCGCACGGCTCGCGTAGATCAAACGTACTAGCATTTATGAATGCTACGCCATGCGGAATACAGCAGCACCGCGAGCCGAGCGAGCTGCCATGGGATCTTCACGCCCGACGCGGCTCGACCTGGGCTCGCTTTCTCAGGTGGGTAGCCCACCCGACATCGAGGACGGTCGAGAACGTGAACATCAGCTCGCTTCTCGAACTCGCCGTGCGCATGGCAGCCTCGACATCGACCGTGTCGTCGACATAGATCAGCCAGAGCCGAACACCATCGCCGACTTCGGCCATGACCAGCTTGGAACGCTGTCCCTCTTCGAGCGCCAGACAGAGTTCGTCCTCCAGCCTGCGCAAGGCCTCGAGTTCGGTCTCGGTCGGCATCCCCCTGTCTTCACCACCGTAGTCGACGGTCACACGCAGCAGACGCGACATGCACCGCAGTTCGTCGTCGCCGGGCTCCCGGTCAAGGATCCGGCCAACGACCCGCTTCCCGCCATCGGTCTCTCCTTCGACGATCAGCCATGGCTCGACCGCGAGGTGTTGGGCCCACGGCTGGGCCGGGCGCATGAGCGTTGCGCCGACTCCGAACGCGAACGCCAGCCAACGGCGCCGCGAATGCCGCTGCGTCTCGCCGCTCATTGCGCTCGCAACGCCTTCCAACCGATCTTCAACTCGTTGTCGGTCACGACGGTCACGCCGATCTCGGGGCCCGCGACTCGCAATGCCCGCACCACCTTGTCGGTCAGGCCGTCCGCGTGGCACACGCCGGCGCCCAGGCCCAGGGTCGCCGCAATGACCATCCACGATGCACGCCGAAAGCGCCAACTGCGCATCGACGGCCGTTTCACCTCGTGTTCCCTCATCACTGCCACACCGTCATTTCGCGTCTCCTTGCGCTCGTTGATCCCCCTCGATTCCGCATCGTCTGCACAGCCCCCGCACACGCGGCTTCTTTCGAGACTTACCTGACCTCGCCATCTCGCTCGGCAGTCATGCTGGCGCGAACTAATTTCCGGCTTGACGAATTTGCAAGCCTCGCGCAATCTTCACCGAGGGGAGCGACCGCGGAGAGAGGGGTTGACATGATGATTCGTGTTCGCTTGCAGCAAGCACGCCTTGCTCTTCAACGGGACACCATGGCCATGCTCGTCGTGTATGGATCCGTCGGCCTCTGGGTGGTTTTCTGGTTCGGCGACTAGCAAGGCTTCGGGGAAGTTTCGGCCGCATCGGTATATCTCGGGCGAAGGCGTTCGGATCGAACTCGTAGCGCAGGATCGCGGTCCGGGCACGGCCGAACTGCATCGGAGATCGCCCCCCCCCGGAATTCAGTGGGCCGATATCGCTCGCTAAAGCGCCATCACCATCTCGTGCCAGGACATCCCTCCATGGTCCGACGGCGAAGGCCGCACGTACCCGTAGCCCTGCCGTTCATAAAGGGCCACGTGCCGCTGCTTGCACATCAGGTGGATCGTGCGCTTGCCGGCCCGCCGCATCCGCTCGACGAAGGTCTTCATCATCACGGTGGCGTATCCCCGCCCCTGGAACAGCGGGTCGATGACCACCGACATGATCACGACGTTGGGCGCCTCGGCGTCGTGGCCGACCAGTTCCTTGAACGCCTCGTCGGACATCACGACCTCGTGCGCGCATCCGCTGTTGATGAAGCCGATGACCTGCCCCTCGAGTTCCATGACGAGGAAGCCCTGCGGGTACTGCGCGATGCGCGTGCGGATCTTGGCCAGGGTGGCGGCCTCGTCGCCTTCATAGGCACCGATCTCGATCGCGTAGCAGCGTTCGGCATCGGAAGAAAGGGCTTGGCGGAAAACGGGGTCTGACATGGAGAGCGGGGTCGAGGCGAATGGCGAACCCGTCATGGTACGGACTCGCGCGGCGGCTCAGCGTGCCGAACGGCGATGGCGCGCGCGCAAGGTGTCGGAAGGCGACTCGCCGAATTGCGCCTTGTACTGCTGCGCGAGACGGCTCAGGTGAAAGAAGCCATGGGCGAACGCGATGTCGGTCACCGTATCGTCGTCCTCCCCGTCCAGCAAACGCTCGCGCACCTGCGCCAGACGGATGCGCCGCAGGTATGCCGTCGGCGTGATGCCGCGGTGCGCCTGGAACGCGAGCTGCAAGGCACGCACGCCGACGCCCAGCGAAGCGGCGATGTCGGACACCGTCAGCGACAGGTCCGCGATGCGGTCGTGAATGAACGACTCGGCCAGGGTCGCGAGGCGCGCCGGCCGCGAAGCCGGCCGCTCTCCGCGCATCCAGCCGGTGTAGTTGTGCGGATGCCCGTGGAGCAGCGACATGAGGACGAACTGCTCGAGCGACCGATAGGCCGGCGCCGGCAGCGCCGCGGGCAGGGTATCGACCAGGTCCCACACGCCGGACCATGAACGCTCGAGCGCCGGCGTGAACGGCACCGGATCGAACTTCAATCCATCGTCGAGCGGACGGCCGACGAGGCTCGCGCAGCAGGCCTCCAAGGCGGCCGTATCGGGCCGGAAGGTGATCTGCTCGAAGCTGGCGCCGAAATCGAAACGGGTGGGCCGGCCGGCCGACACGGGGATCGTCGTGCCGGCGCGCCAGGTGGCGCTGCGGTTGCCCTGGGAGACGGTGCCTTCGCCGGCGGTGCAGCGCATGAACAGGAACAGGCCGGGGAATTCGCCCGCGTCGACTTCCACGCGCGCACCGTAGGCCAACTGGACCAGCGCCAGCGGCCGTGCCTCGGTCGCGCTCAACCGCGTGTCCAGGGCCCTGGCCCGGCGATCCAGGTGGAGTTCGTGCGGGCAGTACACGGCGCCCACGGCGTGGATCGCTTCGTCGAGATCATGGGTTCGATAGTGCATGGTCGCCCCTTCCACGGACTGCGTGGCGGCTCGTGCGCACCGCGGCCGCGCGAGCATTCTAGGGGTGCGTTCCCCGCATGGAAACGCGATGCGGGAACGCCCGGAGGCCTCTTCCTGCGCATCGTGGATAGCGCTTCGCATTCCGGATCGCGGCGCGCCGCTTCTTCCTCAAGACTGGCGCCAGCCGAGCCGACCGAGCCAACCGGGCCGGTCGCGCTTCCATCCATCCATGCAGAGGAATCCCCTGATGAGCTCGATCCAAGACCTCGGTCTTTCCGAAACCTACGGTGCCTTCATCGACAACGCGTTCCAGCCGGTCGACGGCCCCACCTTCGCGGCCCTGCATTCCGGCACGGGCGAGCAGATCGCCCGCATTGCCCGTTGCGGCGCGGCCGAGGTCGATGCGGCCGTGCAGGCCGCCGCCAAGGCCTTCCCGGCCTGGCGCGCCACCGCGCCCGAGGAACGCTCGGCCCTGCTGCTGAAACTGGCGGCGGCCGTGGAGGCCGATCAGCAGCGCCTAGCGCGCATCGATTCGGTCGACATCGGCCGGCGCCTCTTCGAGACCGGCCTCGACCATCAATTCGCGATCTCGCAGTACCGCTACTTCGCGGCCGCGGCCATCACGCACGAGGGATTCGGCCGCCCGATCCCCGGCGGCTACATGGTCGCCAAGCGTGAGCCCTACGGCGTGTGCGGCCAGATCATTCCGTGGAACGTGCCCGCGATCATGGCGGCCTTCAAGATCGCACCCGCGATCGCTGCCGGCAACACGGTGGTGCTGAAGCCCGACGAGAACGCCTCGCTCAGCACGCTGGAGCTGTGCAGGCACATCGCGAAGATCTTTCCGCCGGGCGTCATCAACATCGTGCCCGGCTTCGGCGAGGAGGCCGGCGCCGCCTTGACCGCGCACCCCGGCGTGGCGAAGCTGGCCTTCACGGGCAGCAGCGAGGTCGGCCGGATCATCTCGCGCGCCGGTGCCGAGCGGCTGGTGCCCGTGTCGCTGGAACTGGGCGGCAAGAGCCCGAACATCATCTTTCCCGACATCGAGGACATCGACGCGGTGGTCGACAACGCGATGTTCGCGACCCTGTACTGCAACGGCCAGTCCTGCCTCGCGGGCACCCGGCTGTTCGTGCACGACGCGGTCTACGACGCCGTGATGGACCGCCTCGTCGCCGGCATGGAGCGGGTGAAGGTCGGCGCGGCGCTCGTGCCCGACACCGTGCTCTCGAACCTCGTCTCGCCCGAGCAGGGCGAGCGCGTGATGAACTACATCGGCATCGGCAAGGCCGAAGGCGCGCGGCTGATGACCGGCGGCCAGCGCGTCGCCGTCGAGGGGCAGGCCCACGGCCACTTCATCGCGCCGACGGTGTTCGAGGCCGACAACCGCATGCGCATCGCGCAGGAAGAGATCTTCGGCCCGGTGCTCAGCGTGATCCGCTGGAAGGACCACGACCGGATGATCGAGGAGGCCAACGGCGTGCGCTACGGCCTGGCCGCCGGCCTCTACACGAGCAACCTGCGCAACGCCTGGGACACGGCCGAACGGCTGCAGGCCGGCTCGGTGTGGATCAACCACTACTTCAACCTCGCGAGCGGCTCGCCCTTCGGCGGCTTCAAGGAGAGCGGGATCGGCAGCGAGTACTGCCACGAGACGCTCAACATGTACACCCACCTCAAGGCCGTGACGATCCAGACGCGAGTGGCCGCGCCCTGGTTCGCACCCAAGGCCTGAGCCCGCGACACGCAGCCCTTCGCCCTCCCCCCATCCCCATCACCTGAAGAGGTCATCCCATGCAGATCACAGCCGCCGTCATGCGCGAGAAGGGTGGCAAGTTCACCCTCGAGGACATCGAACTGGAGCCGCCGCGCGACGACGAGGTGCTCATCCGCATGAAGAGCTGCGGCGTCTGCCACACCGACACCCTGCCCCGCGACCAGGTGGTGCCCGCGCCCTTCCCCGCGGTGTACGGCCACGAGGGCGCGGGCATCGTCGAGCAGGTCGGCAGCCGCGTGAGCAAGCTCCAGCCCGGCGATCACGTCGTGATGAGCTGCAACTCCTGCGGCCACTGCGACACCTGCCAGACCGGCAAGCCCATGTACTGCCGGCACTTCTTCAAGGCCAACTTCGGCTTCGCGCGCATGGACGGAACGCCCACCATGCACAAGGGCAGCGACGTCGTGCACGGCGCCTTCTTCAATCAGTCCTCGTTCGCGACCTACGCCCTGGGCACCGAGCGCAGCGTGGTGAAGATCCCGTCCGATGTGCCGCTCGAGATCATGGGCCCGCTGGGCTGCGGCGTGCAGACCGGCGCGGGCGCGGTCATCAACTCGCTGCGCCCGCAGGCCGGCGATTCGATCGCCATCTACGGTGCAGGATCGGTCGGCCTCTCGGCGCTGCTCGCGGCCAACGTGACCGGGTGCGCTATCCGCATCTGCGTCGACCCGAACGAGGCGCGCCTGCAGTTCGCGCTCGAGCTCGGCGCCACCCATGTGATCAACCCGCGAACCACCGACCCGGTGCGGCGCATCCAGGAGATCACCGGCGGTGGCGGAACCCAGTTCTCGCTCGAGACCTCGGGCAATCTCACGGCCCTGCGCCAGGCCGTCGACTCGATCCAGATCATGGGCGAGTGCGGCATGATCGGCGCGCCCGCATTCGGCAGCGAGATCGGCCTCGACACCTGGGGCCTTCTGCTGGGCCGCAAGATCCGCGGCATCTGCGAGGGCGACTCGGTGCCGGACCTGTTCATCCCGAAGCTGGTCGAGCTGTATCGGCAGGGGCGCTTCCCCTTCGACAGGCTGATCCGGTTCTATGCCTTCGACCAGATCAACGAGGCGGTGGAAGACGGCGAGCAGGGCCGGACCATCAAGGCCGTGCTGCGCTTTCCCGACTGAACGACGCGCTCGCTCTCAGGGCCGGTCGACCGCGCGCTCCGTCTCCTCGAGAAAGCGCAGCAGGCCCTCGATCTCCGTGGACTTGTCGAACACCGCATCGGCGCCCAGCAGCATCGCGCGCTCGCGCATGTCGGGCGTCGCGAAGTTCGAGAAGATCACCATGCGCTGGCGCGGCAGGCGGTCCTTGCAGCCCATGAGCACGCCGAAGCCGGTGCCGTGGCGCAGGAAGAGATCGACCACGGCCACGTCCCATTGGCCGTCGGCATCGTGCAGCCAGGCCACGGCCTCGGCCTGGGTTTCGGCCGTGCCCACCATGTGCACGGGCGCGAGCTCTTCCAGTGTCGCGATCAGGCTGTCGCGGATCAGGGGGTTGTCCTCTACGAGGTAACCGTTCAGGCTCATGGTGTTTTCGCCATCGTGTGGACCCTTGGCCCTCAGAGCGCGAACGACCGGCGCAACCGCTCGCCCGCGAAGGCCTGCGCGTCCCGCGCCTTCTCGAGCACCGCCGCGGCGCCGAAGAACTCGTGCGCCACGCCTTCGTACTCCTTGCGTGCGATCTCCACGCCCGCGTCGATCAGCGCGCTCTCGAGCCGCGCCCCGTCGCTGCGCAGCGGATCGAGCCGAGCATTGACGATGGTGACGGGCGCCAGCCCGGCCAGCGGCGCATCGACCAGCGACAACCGCGGGTCGTCGAGGTCCTGCTCGCTGCGCGTCACATGGGTGAAGAACCAGTCCATCATCGCGCGGTTGAGCGGCTTGGCGATCGCGTTCTCGAGGTAGGACTCGGTGTTGCGGCTGGTCTGCGTGACGGGATAGATCGACAGCACATGGCGTGGCGCACTGAGGCCGGCATCGCGCGCGGCGATCGCGGTCGCCACCGCGAGATTGCCGCCAGCCGATTCGCCCGCGAGCGCGAGGCGCGAAGCATCGCCGCCGAGCGAGGCCGCATTCTCGATCAGCCAACGATAGGCCGCCAGCGCGTCGTCCCACGCGGCCGGAAACTTGTGCTCGGGCGCGAGCCGGTAGTCGACCGACAGCACCATCGCCTGCGCGGCCGCGGCGAGCCCGCGCGCGCCACCGTCGTACACCTGTCGGTTCGCGATCACCCAGCCGCCGCCATGGAAGTACAGGACGACGGGAAAGGGCCCCTGCCCCGCGGGCGTGTAGAGCGTGGCCGCCAGCGGGCCGGTGGCGCCATCGACCGTGAGTTCGAGCGTGGTCACGCCGGGCACCAGCGCCTCGGGCACGGCCGAACGGTTCTGCTGCTCGAGCACCTTCTTCACGGCATCGGCCGGCGTGGGCTGACGGCGCGCCTCCTGCGGCGTGAGCTTCTCGATCGCCTGGGGCTCCAGCGCGTCATGGGCCTTCGCCACCGCGATCTGGTCGTCGTCCGCGCGCAGCGCCGCCACGACGTTGGACACCGCATTGAGAAGAGGGTTGGGCTTCTTGTCGTCGCTCACCGGTTGCTCCTGGGGCTGAAGAGGGAAGAGGTTGAGCAACTTGTACGACGCAAGCACCCCGGGGGGCTTGTCGGACGTGGGCGCGCGAGGGCGTGAGGCTTCGAAACCCCTCGCCCCGCCGCGTGCCCCGCGCGGGTCGGATTCAGCGCGCCGGAACTGCGAGCCCGAGCAGTCCCAGCGCCTGCCGGTGCGTGCCCGATGCCGGGTCCGCGAGATCGGCCAGCACGCTCATGTGGTTGCGGTTCGCGGGCCGCTCGGCGCCCACCACCACGCGGCGGCCCCAGGCCTTGGCGATCAGCTCGGCCTGGCGATGGAACTCCTCGCTCTCGTCGCCGCCGACCACCGTCACCAGCGTGCCCTGCTTCGGCGCGGGCATCGCGGCCGGGCTCAGCCGCAGCGCCGAAGCCTCGGTCAGCCCGATGTCGGCCGCGAGGAAAGGCGCGTGCCGCAGGGGCTCGAGCTCGTAGACCCCCGAGATCGGCAGCGCCGCCTTGACGAGATCGCGCGGCAGGTCGGGCCCGACCCGTTGCCAGTCGCAGGCCAGCAGCATGGTGGCGAGATGGCCGCCGGCCGAGTGGCCCGCGACGACGATGCGCGCGGGATCGCCGCCATGCGCCGCGACGTTGCGATGCACCCAGGCCAGCGCCTGCGTCATCTGCCGCGCGATGTGCTCGATGTCGACCGCCGGGCACAGCGCGTAGTTGAGCTGCACGAAGGTGGCGCCGGCATCGGCCAGCGGCGGCGCGAGGAAGGCATGGTCACGCTTGTCGAGCGCGCGCCAGTAGCCACCATGGATGTAGACGAAGACCGGCGTCTTCCCGGCACCCGATGCGGCCGGCAGGATGTCGAGCCGCTCGCTCTCGTCGTCGCCGTAGGCCAGATCGCGAATCCATTCCGGTCGCCGCAGCGCCTGCGCCGACGCATCGGCCCAGTACTTCAGGATCGACGGGTGTTCGGGAATGCGCGCACGGTTGTTGTACTGCGCATCGAACCATTCGGGCGCCGGCGGCGGTGTCGACGCGGCCGTCGCCTCGGCCGCCGCGCGCTTCGCCGCCGAGTCGCGCAGCGCCGCATCGACCAGCGCATCGGCCATCCACAGCGCGGTGCGCTCGACCTCGCGGTCCTCGAGGCCCCAGATGTCCTTGAGCACCACGTAGGGCTCGATGCCGTAGACGATCGAGAGGGCATGGTGCAAGCGGTCGCGCATGCGCGGGTTCAAGAGCGGCGACATCGGCTCGAGCGCATGCTCGAGGATGCGCACGCGATGGCCGCGCCGGTACGGTTCCTCGGCCAGCAGGCCCGCGCGCTCGAGGCCCCACTGCTCGAGCGAGAGCTGCGCCGCGGCGCGCATCGGCGCCTCGAACTCCTTGAAGCGCGGGAAGGTCTGGCAGAACAGCTCGTGCAGCCGCTCGCGGCCGTTCGGGTTGTCCGACGCCATCTGGCGCACCGGGCCCAGCGAGCTGTCGACCACCGCGGTGACGAGCGCGCTGCGGCTCGGGAAGTAGCGGTAGGCGGTCGCGCGCGACACGTTCGAATGCGCCGCCGCCTCGGCCACCGAGGGGATGTGGCCCTTCAATCGAATGATGTCCATCGCGGCCTGCAGCAGCTGGCGGAAGGTGGCGGCGCGAACGCCGCGTTCCGGCGCGCGCGGCGCCTCGCTCGGTGTGTGCTTGAGTCTTGCCATCGGGTTTGTACGGGGATGGGAAATGCGGAAGTCGTCTTGTGGAGATGGTGACACGGCTCGTATGATCCGCGCACCCAGATTTGAGACTCACGTCTCAAAAATGCCGAATGACTTCCGGAGCCACCGGGGCGATCGCAGCGCGACGACCCCGGGGCCATATGGAGACAAAGTCGATGCGCTTCGCAAGCTGGAGTTGGGGTGGCCGCAACCATGCGGGCACGATCTCGGCCGACGGCCGGGAAGCCACGCCGTTGGCGGTGGGCGACGCCTCGCGCGGCGTGCTGCCGCTGATCGAGGCGCTGGCACGCAACGAGCCGCTGCCGCAACCCTCGGGCACGCGGCTGCCGGTCGAGGTGATCACCCTGCGCGCCCCGCTGCCGCGTCCGCTGCGCGGCCTGTTCTGCGTCGGGCGCAACTACCGCGCGCATGCGGCCGAGCTCGCGGGCTCGGTGTTCCGCAGCAGCATGCCCGAGAGCGATCCGTGGCCGATCGTGTTCGGCAAGCTCGGCGAATGCGTGATCGGCCCGCACGATCCGGTGCGGCTGCCGCGCTCCTCGGTGTCGGTGCAGATCGACTACGAATCCGAGCTCGCGGTGATCATCGGCCGCGGCGGGCGCGACATCCCGCGCTCGCAGGCGATGGAGCACGTGTTCGGCTACACCATCGTCAACGACGTCACGGCGCGCGACGTGCAGATGCGCCACCAGCAGTGGGACCTCGGCAAGAGCTTCGACACCTTCTGCCCGATGGGCCCGTGGATCGTGACGGCCGACGAGATGGACGGCCGCGCCACGCGCGTGCGCGGCTGGGTCAACGGCGCACTGCGCCAGGACGGCCTGACGCGCGACATGATCTTCGACATCCCGACGCTGATCGAAACCTGCTCGCGCGGCATCACGCTGCATCCGGGCGACGTCATCGCCACCGGCACGCCCTCGGGCGTGGGCATGGGCCTGAATCCGCCGCAATGGCTGGGCCGGGGCGACACGGTGCGCATCGAGATCGACGGCATCGGCGTGATCGAGAACCGCTTCGAGGCGCTCGCATGAGCTTCCAGTTCATCGACCGCATCGCGGTGGAGGACGAGGGCGAAGGCCCGGTGGTCGTCTGCGTGCATGGCCTGGGCGGCAGCTCGAACACCTACACGCCGCTGATGCCCGCGCTGGCGCGCCATCGCGTGGTGCGCATCGACCTGCCGGGCAGCGGCCGCTCGCAGCGCGCCGAAGGACCGCTCACGATCGAGCGCTATGTAGCGACCGTGCTCTCGGTCTGCGAACGCCTGGGCATCACGCGCGCGCACTGGGTCGGTCATTCGATGGGCACCATCGTCTGCCAGCACATCGCCGCGGCGCATCCCCAGTGCGTGGCGAGCCTCGCGCTGTTCGGCCCGCTGATCGCGCCGCCCGATGCGGCGCGCACCGCGATGAAGGCCCGCGCAGACAAGGCACGCGGCGGCGCGGTGGGCATGCACGAGATCACGCAGGCGCTGCTGCAGGGCGCGATCTCGGCCGACACGCGCCAGCGGCTTCCGGTGGCGGTGGCCTTCGTGCGCGAGAGCCTGATGCGGCAGGAAGGCGAAGCCTATGCGCGCAGCTGCGAGGCCCTGGCCGGCGCGCAGCCCGCGGCGGTGGAGAACATCGAGGCCGCGGTGCTGCTGGTGACCGGCGACGAGGACGGCGTGGCGCCGCCGCAGGCGGTGCGCGCCATGGCCGACCGGCTGCACCGCGCCGCGAGCAAGCGCGTGGTGGTGCTGCCGAAGTGCGGCCATTGGACACCCGTCGAGCGCCCCGACGAGTGCCAGCGCGAGTTGCGCGAATTCCTGGCGGCGCAGGCGAGGAGCTGACCGTGGCCGACGTGCTGTTCACCAACGTCCGCATCTTCGACGGCGGCGGCGAGGCGCCCTTCGCCGGCGACGTGCTGGTGCAGGGCAACCGCATCGCGCGCGTCGTGAAGACTTCGCACGGCGCGCGCTCCGCGCCCGTGCATGGCGCCCAGGTCATCGACGGCGCGGGCGCCTTCCTGATGCCCGGCATGGTCGAGGCCCACACGCATTTCTCGTGGAACGACCAGCCCAGCCTCGACGCGATCCAGCGCATGCCGCCCGAGGAGCACATCCTGTGGTGCGCCGAGGTCGCGAAGCGCTACCTCGACATGGGCTGGACCAGCTGCGTGGGCGCCGCCACCGCCAAGCCGCGGCTCGACGTGGTGATCCGCAACGCCATCAACGACGGCACCATCGTCGGTCCGCGCTACCTGGCCGCGAGCCAGGAGATCACCGTGCCCGGCGGGCTCGGCGACACCACGCAGCCGCACCTGCCGCAGCCCGAGTTCGCCTTCGGCGCGGTGGTCAGCGGCGCCGAGGAGATGCGCCGCTGCGTGCGCATGTTCGCCAAGTACGGTGTCGATTCGCTCAAGATCAATCTCTCGGGCGAGTCGATCACCGGCATGCCCAGCGAGATGAGCCAGTTCACCGAGGAGGAGATCCGCGTCTGCGTGGAGGAGGCCAAGGCCTGGGGCAAGCGCGTGGCCGCGCATGCGCGCTCGACCTGGTCGATCAAGCAGTGCGTGAAGCACGGCATCGAGGTGATCTACCACGCGAGCTTCACCGACAGCGAGGCGCTCGACCTGCTCGAGGCGCACAAGATGGAGCACTTCATCGCGCCCGGCCTCGCGTGGCTGATCAACACCTGCCACCACGCGAGCCAGTGGGGCCTGACGAAGGAAGTCACCACGAAGATGGGCTACCACCGCGAGCTCGACGCCGCGGTGGAGAGCATGCGGGCGATGCGCAAGCGCGGCATCCGCATCCTGCCCGGCGGCGACTACGGCTTCGCCTGGACGCCGCACGGCACCAATGCCAAGGACCTCGAGTACTTCGTGAAGTACGTGGGCATGAGCCCCATGGAGGCCCTGCTGTCGGCCACCGCCTGGGGCGGTCCGATGATGCGCATGGGCAAGGTGCTGGGCTACATCCGCGAGGGCTACCTGGCCGACATCCTGCTCGTGGACGGCGATCCGCTGGCCGACATCACGGTGCTGCAGGACAAGTCGCGCATCCTGGCCGTCATGAAGGACGGCGAGTTCCACCGCGCGCCGCCGCTGCGCCAGGCGCAGGGCCTGCGCGTCGCCTCTCCCACCCGCTGGGCCGCCTAGGCCTTCCGCATCCCGACCGGAGCACCGCATGGCCGACGTCGTCTTCACCAACGTGCGCATCCTCGACGGCACGGGGCAGAACCCCTACAGCGGCAGCGTGCTGGTGCGCGGCAACCGCATCCGGCAGGTGGGCCGCAGCACCGCGCCGATCGCGCCCGGCGGCGCCACCGTGATCGACGGCGCGGGCGCCACGCTCATGCCCGGCATGTGCGAGGCCCACACGCACTTCTCGTGGAACGACGCCGCCACGCTCGCGGCGATCCAGACCATGCCGCTCGAGGAGCACGTGCTGTGGTGCGCCAAGGTCGCGAAGCGCTACCTCGAGGCCGGCTTCACCTCCTGCGTGGGCGCGGCCTGCGCCAAGCCGCGGCTCGACGTGGTGATCCGCAACGCGATCAACGCGGGCCAGATCCCCGGGCCGCGCTACCTCGCGGCGAGCCAGGAGATCACGGTGCTCGGCGGCCTGGGCGACGAGACGCTGCCGCACCTGCCCTTTCCCGAGTTCAGCTTCGGCGTGAACATCTCTGGCGCCGACGAGATGCGCAAGGCGGTGCGGCTGTTCCTCAAGTACGGCGTCGACTCGATCAAGCTCAACCTCTCGGGCGACAACTTCACGCCGCAGTCGCCCTCGGAAACCACCTGGATGCTCGACGAGGAGGTGGCCGCGGCGATGCGCGAGGTCAAGATCCGCGGCAAGCGCGGCGTGGCGCATGCGCGCTCGTCGGAGAGCGTGAAGCAGGCGCTGCGCCACGGCATCGACCTGATCTACCACGCGAGCTTCGTCGACGAGGAGGCGCTCGACATGCTCGAGGCCGCGAAGGACCGCGTCTTCGTCGCGCCCGGCATTGCCATCCTCTACGCCATGCTGCACGAGGCCGAGCCCTACGGCATCACCTACCAGATGGCGGCCGACATGGGCTACCAGATCGAATGGGACGCGGCCTGCGTCTCGCTCGCCAAGATGCACAAGCGCGGCATCCGCGTGCTGCCGGGCGGCGACTACGGCTTCGCCTTCACGCCCCACACGCAGAACGCGCGCGACCTCGAGTTCTTCGTCAAGTACCTGGGCTTCACGCCGATGGAAGCGATCCGCTCGACCACGCTGTACGGCGGCCAGATCATGATGCGGCCCGACGATCTCGGCCTCGTCAAGGAAGGCTATCTCGCCGACCTGATGCTGGTCGACGGCGATCCGCTGGCCAACCTCTCGATCCTGCGCGATGCGAAGCGCATCCTGGCCGTGATGAAGGACGGCGAGTTCGCCAAGGCACCGGCGATCGCCTCCGAGCGCGGCTGGGACCGGGGCTGGGAGCGCGCGGCATGACGCGCGCCGCCCTCACGCGCTGGGCCCTGTGGCTGGTGCTCGGCGTGCCGATCGCGGTGTTCGCGGTCTGGGCCGTGGCCGACAACGCCTCGCTGTTCTTCAAGACCCTGCTCAACGGCCTCACGCTGGCCTCGCTCTACTTCCTCGTGGCCAGCGGCTTCACGCTGGTGTTCGGGCTGATGCGCAACGTGAACCTCGCGCACGGCTCGCTCTACCTGTTCGGCGCCTACGTGGGCTGGTTCGTCGGCGAGCACACCGGCTCCTGGGTGCTCGCGGTGATGGCCGGCTTCCTCGCGGCCGCGGTGCTGGGCCTGCTGATGCAGCTGCTGGTGTTCCGCCACATGCAGGGCCAGGACCTGCGACAGACGCTGGTGACCATCGGCCTGTCGATCGTGTTCGCCGACCTGATGCTGTGGATCTGGGGCGCCGAGATCTACACCTTCGATCCGCCCTCGTGGATCTACGGCTCGACCACGCTGCCGCTGGTCGAGAAGTTCCCGACCTACCGGCTGGTGGTGCTGCTGGCCTCGGTGCTGATCGGCGTGGGCCTGTGGCTGCTGCTGGCGCGCACGCGCATCGGCATGATGATCCGCGCCGGCGTCGACGACCGCGGCATGCTGGCCGCCTCGGGCGTCAACGTGCAGCTGGTGTTCGCGCTGACATTCGCCATCGGCGCCGGCCTCGCGGGCCTGGCCGGCGTGGTCGGCGGCACGGCCCTGTCGATCTCGCCGGGCGAGGACACGCGCTACCTGCTGGCCTCGCTGGTGGTGGTGATCGTCGGCGGCATGGGCAGCGTGGTCGGTGCCGCCATCGGCGCGCTGCTGATCGGGCTGGCCGAGCAGTTCGGGCTGGCCTATGCGCCGACCTACAGCGTGGTCTTCACCTTCGTGATCATGGTGGTCGCGCTGGCCTTCAAGCCGCGCGGGTTGATGGGGAAGGCTGCATGAGCGCCGCGCCGGGCCGCCCCAAGCAAGCTCGCACCGCAGTGCGAAGCACGGAGGTGCTCCTGTGAGCGCGGCACAGTGGCGCCGTGCCATGAAGTCGGGTGCAATGCCCGCACAGGAGGCGCGCGTCACCGCGTTGCCACGCGCGGTCGCATCGCCATCGCAACCCGCCGAGCCGCCGCCCGCCCACGGCGAGCTGCCGCGCTGGCTGGGCAGGCTGCTGCGCCCCGTGCGCTGGCGTCATCTGGTCGTGGCGCTGCTGGTGCTGGTCTATCCCTTCGTCGCCTCGCCCTTCTTCACCTTCCAGATCGGCGCCCAGTCGCTCGCGCTCGGCCTGATCGCGCTGTCGCTGACCTTCCTCGGCGGCTATGGCGGCATGGTCTCGCTCGCGCAGATGACGGTGGCGGGCTTCGCGGCCTACGTGGTCGCGATCGTGGGCAGCAGCAGCAACACGGCGATCAGCCTGGGCTGGCCCTGGTGGCTCGCGGTGCTGGTGGCACTGGCGCTGGCCACGCTGTTCTCGGCCGCGGTGGGCTGGCTCTCGGTGCGCACCGAGGGCATCTACACCATCATGATCACGCTGGCCGTGGGCGTGGCCTTCTTCTACCTCGCGCAGCAGAACTACACGCTGTTCAACGGCTTCCAGGGTTTCAGCAAGCTGGCCGCGCCCACCGTGTTCGGGCTCGACCTGCGCGAGCCCGTGCCCTTCTACCTGCTCACGCTGGGCTGCTCGGCGGCGGGCTACTTCTTCATCAAGCACCTGATCCGCGCGCCCTTCGGCGTGGCGCTGCAGGGCATCCGCGACAACCCGCGCCGCATGCAGGCGCTGGGCTTCGACGTCACGGCGCACCGGGTCGCGGCCTATGCGGTGTCGGGCTTCCTGGCCGCGGTCGGCGGCGTGCTGCTGGTCTGGTACAACGGCCGCATCTCGCCCGGCACGCTCGGCATCGGCGCGATGATCAACATCCTCATCATCGCCGTGCTCGGCGGCATGAAGCACCCCATCGGTGCCTTCATCGGCGCGCTCGTCTTCGTGCTGCTGCAGAACTTCGCCATCGACCTGGTCGACCGCGAACGCTTCAATCTCGTGATCGGCGGGGTCTTCCTCGCGATCGTCCTCTTTTCCCCCGACGGACTGCTGGGCCTGTGGCATCGCTTGCGCACGCGCCTGGGCGCACCTTTCCCCACCCGTGGCTCAGGCCGCATTCACCAGTGACAACAAGGAGCGAGACATGAAGAGAGTCGAGAAGGCGTTCGGACGCGGCATCGTCGCCGCCGCTGCAATGTTGGCGATGGCCGGGGCCGCGGGCCTCGCGCAGGCGCAGGAAACCCTCAAGATCGGCCTGCTGGCCTCGCTCGAGGGGCCGTTCGCGGCGCCGGGCCAGGACGGCATGCGCGGCGCCGACCTCGCGCTGAAGGAGAAGAAAGGCATGGCCGGCGGCAAGAAGATCGAGTTCGTGAAGGTCTCGTCGGACGCCACGCCCGACAAGGCCGTGAACTCGACGCGCAAGGCGGTCGAGCAGGACAAGGTGCAGATCATGATCGGCCCGCTGTCGGGCGACGAGGGCATCGCGGTCAAGAACTACGCGAAGACGCAACCCAACGTCACCTTCATCAACGGCTCGGCCGGCGCGCAGGCCGCGACGCTGCAGGACCCGGCGCCCAACTTCTACCGCTTCAACACCGAGGGTGCGCAGTGGATGGTGGGCCTGGGCGAGCATGCGCTGTCCAAGGGCTACAAGCGCACCTTCCTGATCGCCGAGGACTACGGCTTCCCCTACTCGCAGGTGCAGGGCTTCATGGCCAGCTACTGCGCCAAGGGCGGCAAGGTGGTCGACAAGGCCTGGGTGCCGCTGGGCACCAAGGACTACGCCTCGGTGATCGCGAAGATCCCGAAGAACGTCGATGCGCTGCTGGTGGTGCTCGGCGGCTCCGACGCGGTGAACTTCCTGACCCAGTACGAGCAGGCCGGCGGCGACAAGCCGATGATCGGCGGCTCGATCACGGTCGACCAGACGGTGCTGAACTTCAAGGGCAAGCGCCGCGAATCGCTCCTGGGCACGGCCTCGGCCGGCCCGATGGCCGACTCGATCGACACGCCCGAGTGGAAGAAGTTCGTGGCCGACTACAAGGCCAGCTTCAAGGACGGCTTCCCGAGCCCGTCGCTGTTCGCCTACCTCTACTACATCAACACCAAGGCCACGCTCGATGCGCTCGACGCGGTCAAGGGCGACCTGTCGAACAACCAGAAGGCCTACCGCGAGGCGCTGCAGAAGACCAACTTCAAGGGCCCGGCCGGCGACGTGAAGATCGATGCCAACCGCAACGGCGTGGGCACGACCTACATCACCGAGGTGAGCAAGGCGCCCGACGGCTCGTTCTACAACAAGGTCGTGAAGTCGGTGCCGAACATCTCGCAGACGCTGGGGCTGTCGGACGCCGACTTCAAGAAGATGGGGATGGGCACGCGCGACGTGCCGGATTGCCGGACCTGAGGCCGGCGACCACCGTCGAACGAACGCGCGGGGTCCGCCCCGCGCGCCCACCCCACTTCGAGACATCCAGGATGGCCACGATCACCACGCTGCGACCGCCCGCTTCGCGCGCGCCCCAACCCGCGCGCGGCGGGAGCACGCAGCTCCTGTCGGGCGACGCATTGCGCCTGGACGGCGTGACGCGCGCCTTCGGTGCGCTGCGCGCGGTCGACGGCGTCTCGCTCGCGGTCACGGCGGGACAGAAGTACGCCATCCTCGGATCGAACGGCGCCGGCAAGACCACGCTGTTCAACGCCATCACGGGCGACTTCCCGCCGACCGCGGGACGCATTCATTTCTTCGGCGAGGACATCACCGACCTGCCGCCGCAGGACCGCATCCGCAAGGGCCTGCGGCGCACCTACCAGTCCTCGCTGCTGTTTCGCGACCTCTCGGTGCGCGACAACCTGTTCCTCGCGGTGCGCGGCGTGGCCAGCGGCCGCTTCAGCTTCCGCCGGCCCGGCGCCGGCCATGCCAGCACGCGCGCGACCGAGGACCTGCTCGAACGCGCGCGCCTCGCGCACATCGCCGACGAGAAGGTCGCCAACCTCGCGCACGGCCAGCAGCGCCAGCTCGAGATCGGCATGGCGCTGGCCGGCGCGCCGCGGCTGATCCTGTTCGACGAGCCCGCGGCCGGCCTCTCGCCGGCCGAGCGGCGCGAGCTGGTGGCGCTTCTGACCTCGCTGCCCGCGCACATGAGCTTCGTGCTGATCGAGCACGACCTGGACATCGCGCTGCGCGTGGTCGACCGCGTGACGGTGATGCACAACGGCCGCGTGTTGCGCACCGGCAGCCCGGCCGAGATCGAGGGCGATGCGCAGGTGCAGGCGATCTACATGGGGAGCAAGCACTGATGGCCTGGTTCGGCGGCGGCGATCGCGACACGGCAGCCGGCCGGTCCACCGCGCTGGTGGTCGAGGGCCTCGACGTCTACTACGGCCGTGCCCACGCGCTGCAGGGCGTGAGCCTGTCGCTGGAGCGCGGCGTGCTCGGCATCGTCGGGCGCAACGGCATGGGCAAGACCACGCTGTGCAACGCGCTCACCGGGCTGGTGCCGGCGCGCGGCAGCGTGCGCTTCGGCGGCGAGGAGATCCTGGGCCTGGCGCCCAACGAGATCACGCGCCGCGGCATCGCCTACGTGCCGCAGGGCCGGCGCGTGTGGCCCTCGCTCTCGGTCGACGAGACGCTGCGGCTGGTGGCGAGCCGCCGGCGCGAGGTCGACCGCGTCTATGCGATGTTCCCGCGGCTGGCCGAGCGGCGCGGCAACGGCGGCGCCCAGCTCTCGGGCGGCGAGCAGCAGATGCTCGCGATCGGCCGCGCGCTGCTCTTGAACCCCAAGCTGCTGGTGATGGACGAGCCGACCGAGGGCCTGGCGCCGGTCATCGTCGACCAGGTGGCGCAGGCGCTGCGCGATCTCGCGGCCGAGGGCCGCATCGCGGTGCTGCTGATCGAGCAGAACCTCGGCGTGGCGATCTCGGTGGCCGACCGCATCGGCCTGATGGTCAACGGCCGCATCGCGCGCGAGATGCCGGCGGCCGAACTCGCGGCCGACCGCGAGCTGCAGGAGAAACTGCTGGGCGTGCGCTCGGGCGGCCATGGCGACGAGGCCGAGGCGGAGCAGCCCGCACCGCGCATGGGCGAGGACGACGCCCGCGACAACGCGCCGCGCGTCTATACCGTGCGCCGCGCCCATGGCGATGGCGCGCCCTCGCTCGACGACCTCGCGCCGGCCAGCGTGCGCGGCTTCACGCGCTGGAACGCCGGCGGCACGGCCGCGCCCGCGGCCGACATCCCGCGCCTGATCGCGCCGCCCGAGCCCGCGCCCGAAGCGGCGCAGCCCGCGGCCGCCTCGGGCCAGGTGTTCGACTTCCCGGTGGCCGCGAGCAGCGTGCGCGCGGCCTACGTGGCCGGCACCTTCGACACCAAGAGCCGCGAGCTGTTCTTCCTGCGCCAGTGCATCGAGCGGCTGGGCCTGCGCGTGGTCACGGTCGACCTCTCGACCTCGGGCAAGCCCTCGACCGCGAGCGTGCATCCGCGCGAGGTGGCACGCCACCATCCCAGGGGCGAGTCGGCGGTGTTCAGCGGAGACCGCGGCAGCGCCACCGCCGCCATGGGCCTGGCCTTCGAGGCCTTCCTGCGCACGCGGCGCGACCTCGGCGGCCTGATCTCGGCCGGCGGCTCGGGCGGCACCTCGATGGCCACGCAGGGCATGCGCGCGCTGCCGATCGGCGTGCCCAAGCTCATGGTCTCGACCATGGCCAGCGGCGACACACGGCCCTACGTGGGCCCGAGCGACATCTGCATGATGTATTCGGTCACCGACGTGCAGGGCATCAACCGCATCAGCGAGAGCGTGCTGTCGAACGCAGCCAATGCGCTGGCCGGCATGGTGGCGCATCCGGCTTCCGTGTCGGCCGTGACCCGGCCCGCCATCGGCCTCACGATGTTCGGCGTGACCACGCCCTGCGTGCAGGCCGTGACGCGGCGGCTCGAGGACGACTGGGACTGCCTGGTGTTCCATGCCACCGGCGTGGGCGGCCAGTCGATGGAGAAGCTCGCGGACTCGGGCCTGCTCGCGGGCGCGATCGACGTGTCGACCACCGAGGTGGCCGACGAGATCGCGGGCGGCGTGCTGTCGGCCGGGCCCGACCGGCTCGACGTGTTCGCGCGCCACGCCCTGCCCTACGTGGGTTCGTGCGGCGCGCTCGACATGGTGAACTTCGGCGCCTGGGAGACCGTGCCCGAGCGCTTCCGGGCGCGCAATCTCTACCGCCACAACACCACGGTGACGCTGATGCGCACCACGGCCGACGAATGCCGCGCCATCGGCGAGTTCATCGCCGCCAAGCTCAATGCCATGCGCGGGCCGGTGCGATTCCTCATTCCCGAAGGCGGCGTCTCCGCCATCGACCGGCCGGGCCAGCCCTTCCACGACCCCGAGGCCGACCGCGCGCTGTTCGCCGCGCTCGAGGCCGGCTTCAGGCCCGGACCCAACCGTCAGCTCAAGCGGCTGCCGCTGCACATCAACGACGAAGCCTTCGCCGATGCGCTGGTCGAGGCCTGGCGCGAGGTCTCGCGGGCCGCGCCCGGCGCGCGCCGCGCATGAGCGAAGAACAACCCAGGAGGAGCCCCCATGACCCGCATCTCACGCACCGCGCTGCTGGAGCGCTTCCGCACCAAGATCGCCTCGGGCCGGCCGCTGATCGGCGGCGGCGCCGGCACCGGCCTGTCGGCCAAGTGCGAGGAAGCCGGCGGCATCGACCTGATCGTGATCTACAACTCGGGCCGCTACCGCATGGCCGGGCGCGGCTCGCTCGCGGGGCTGATGGCCTACGGCAATGCCAACGAGATCGTGTGCGAGATGGCGCGCGAGGTGCTGCCGGTGGTGAAGCACACGCCGGTGCTCGCGGGCGTGAACGGCACCGACCCGTTCATGATCCCCGACGAGTTCCTGCACCGGCTGATCGCGCTGGGCTTCTCGGGCATCCAGAACTTCCCGACCGTGGGCCTGATCGACGGCACCTTCCGCGCCAACCTCGAGGAGACCGGCATGGGCTACGGCCTCGAGGTCGAGCTCGTGGCGCGTGCGCGCGCCCTCGACCTGCTGACCACGCCCTATGTCTTCGGCGAGGCCGATGCGCGCGCCATGGCCGGCGCGGGCGCCGACATCGTGGTCTGCCACCTGGGCCTGACCACGGGCGGCGCGATCGGCGCCGAGACGTCGCTGAAGCTCGACGACTGCGTGCCGCTGATCAACCGCTGGGCCGCGGCCGCGCAGGAAGTGAACCCCGGGGTGATCGTGCTCTTTCACGGCGGCCCCATCGCCACGCCGGAGGATGCGCAGTACGTGCTCGCGCGCTGCCCCGCCTGCGACGGCTTCTATGGCGCCAGCTCGATGGAGCGCGTGCCCGCGGAGGTGGCGCTGACCGAGACCACGCGCCGCTTCGTTCAGATCACGCGATAAACCAGGAGACGACATCCATGTCAGGTTCTCAATTCGGAAGTTTCATCCTCGGGCTGCTGGTGGTGGCGATCGCGGTCGCGATCGTCGTCTGGCTGCTGCACTGGCTCTACCTGCGCAGCTCCAAGGAACGCGCCTTTGTGCGCACCGGCCTGGGCGGACAGAAGGTGGTGCTCGACGGCGGCGCCTTCGTGCTGCCGATCGTGCACGACGTGATCCCGGTCAACATGAACACGCTGCGGCTGGAGGTCAGCCGCGGGCGCGACAAGGCGCTGATCACCAAGGACCGCATGCGCGTCGATGTGATCGCCGAGTTCTACGTGCGCGTGGCGGCGAAGGCCGAGTCGGTGGCGGTGGCCGCGCAGACGCTGGGCCTTCGCACCATGGAGCCCGAGCAGCTCAAGGAACTGGTCGAGGGCAAGTTCGTCGACGCGCTGCGCACCGCCGCGGCCGAGATGACGATGGAGGAACTGCACGAGAAGCGCGGCGCCTACGTCAAGCGGGTGCGCGAGGCGGTGGCCGAGGACCTGACCAACAACGGCCTCGAGCTCGAGGCCGCCTCGCTCACGCAGCTCGACCAGACCGGCATGGAGTTCTTCAACCCCAGCAATGCCTTCGACGCCGAGGGCCTGACGCGGCTGACCGAGCAGATCGAGCGCCGCAAGAAGCAGCGCAACGACGTCGAGCAGGACACGCTGATCGCGATCCGCAACAAGAACCTCGAGGCCGAGAAGCTGTCGCTCGAGATCGATCGCGAGAGCGAGCATGCGCGGCTGACGCAGCAGCGCGAGGTCGAGATGGCGCGCTCGCGCCAGCGCGCCGAGGTGGCGATCGAGCGCGCGCAGCGCGAGCAGCATGCCGAGAGCGCTCAGATCGCGGCGCGCCAGAGCATCGATGCCGCGCGCATCCGCTCGGAGCAGACCATCGAGGAGGAGCGCATCGGCAAGGAGCGCGCGATCCAGAGCGCGGAGCTCGAGCGCCGCACCTCGCTCGAGCTGGCCGAGCAGCAGCGCTCGATCGCCGTGGCGCGCGAGAGCAAGGCGCAGAGCGAGGCCCAGGCAGAAGCCGAGGCCGCGCGCGCCCAGGCGGTGACGGCCGAGGAGAAGGTGTTCACCGCGCGCGAGGTCGAGAGCGCCGAGCGCAAGAAGACCATCGAGCTGATCGCGGCCGCGCTGGTCGCCGAGCGCGAGGCGCTGCGGCTGACCTCCGCGGCCCAGGCCGAGCACGACGCGAGCGCGCACCGCGGCGCCGCGCTACGCGCCCAGGCCGAGGCCGATGCCGACGCCGAGAAGATCCGCGCCGATGCCACGCGCGTGCGCGCCGAGATCGAGGCCGAGGCCGCGCGCTGGATGAACGAGGCGCACAACATGCTCACGCCCGAGGCGCGCCTGTCGGCCCTGCGCATGCGGCTGGTGGAGAAGGCCGAGGGCATCATCCGCGAGTCGGTGCGGCCGATGGAGCGCATCGAGGGCATCAAGATTCTGCAGGTCGACGGCTTCGGCGGTTCCTCGGGCGGCGCGCGCAATGCCGAGGGCGGCGGCAACTTCGCCGACGGGCTGGTGAACTCGGCGCTGCGCTTCCGGGCCCAGGCGCCGCTGGTCGACCAGCTGCTGCGCGAGATCGGCATCGAGGGCGGCGACATCCAGAAGCTGGTCAACGAAAGCAGCGGCGCGCGTGCCGCGCTGGGCGCCGGCACGCCCAAGGAATAAGGCATGGTGAACGTCTACGTCTCGAGCGTGATCGACGCGAGCGCCGACAACGTGTGGGCGCGCGTGCGCGACTTCAACGGCCTGCCGCAATGGCATCCGCTGATCGCCGACAGCCGGATCGAGAACAACCAGCCGGCCGACCGCGTGGGCTGCATCCGCCATTTCCACCTGCGCGACGGCGGCATGATCCGCGAGCGGCTGCTCGCGCTCTCGGACTACGACTACAGCTGCAGCTACGAGATCCTCGAGAGCCCGATGGGCGTGAGTCACTACACCGCCACGCTCAAGCTCACGCCGGTGACCGACGGCGGGCGCTGCTTCGCCGAATGGAGCGCCGAGTTCGACTGCGAGGAACATCGCGAGCGCGAGCTGGCCGACTCGATCGGCGAGGGCGTGTTCCAGGGCGGCTTCGATGCGCTGAAGCGGCACTTCGGAGGACGCTGATGCTGCAGCGGGTCGTGCGCTCCACCGTCATCGACGCGCCGATCGAGCGCGTGTGGGCGGTGCTGCGCGACTTCAACAGCCATGCCGACTGGCACGAGGTGGTGGAGGCCAGCCGCATCGAGGGCGACGAGCGCGGCGACCAGGTGGGCTGCGTGCGCAGCTTCACGCTGCGCGACGGCAACCGCATCCGCGAGCAGCTGCTGAGCCTGTCGGACAGCGAGCACAAAAGCACCTACTGCATCGTCGAGGCCACCTTGCCGCTGCAGCGCTACGTGGCCACCGTCACCCTGAAGCCCGTGACCGACGGCAACCGCACCTTCTGGCATTGGGAATCGACCTTCGCCACGCCGCCGGGCCGCGAGCGCGAGCTGCGCGACACGGTGGCGCGCGGCGTCTACGAGGCGGGGTTCGAGAACCTGCGGCGCTACCTGGAGCGCGGGGCGCCCACGTCTTCCGTGGGCATCGCCGCATCGGCCGCGCTCGCGCTGCCGCGGCGCAGCGTGGGCCTCGAAGTCTATGGCGGCCCCGAGGTCCTGCGCCCGCGCGACGACGAAGCGGCGGCGCCCGCAGAGGGCGAGGTGCGCATCCGCCAGCGCGCGATCGGCGTGAACTTCCTCGACGTCTACCTGCGCCGCGGCTGGATGCCGTCGATGCTGCCGGTGTCGGAGGGCGCGCCCGGCGTGCCCGGCATGGAGGCGGCCGGCAGCGTGATCGATGTCGGCCCCGGCGTCAGCGGCCTCTTTCCCGGCGACCGCGTGGCCTACCTCGGGCCCGTGCCCGGCGCCTACCGCAGCGTGCGCTCGGTGCCCGCGGACTGGGTGGTGCGGCTGCCCGCGGCCGTCGAGGACGACGAGGCCGCGGCGCTGCTGCTCAAGGGCCTCACGGCCGACTACCTGCTGCGCGACCTCGGCCGCGTGCAGCGCGGCACGCGCATCCTCGTGCATGCCGCGGCCGGCGGTGTCGGCCTGCTGCTGTGTTCCTGGGCACGCAGTCTCGGCGCGGTGGTGGTGGGCACCGTCTCGAGCGAGGAGAAGGCGCGCGTCGCGCGCGACCATGGCTGCGAGCACGTGATCGTCACGCGCGACTACCGCTTCGCCGATGCGGTGCAGCGCGCCTGCGGCGGCGTCGACGTGCTGGTCGACGGCCTCGGCGAGGCCGCGCGCGCCGAGAACCATGCGGCGCTCGCGCGCCGCGGCCACTGGATCAGCCTCGGCCAGGCCAGCGGCGCGCTGGCCGCGCTGCCGCCCGACCTGCTGATCGCCAAGTCGCTGAGCTTCTCGCGGCCCGTGGTGTTCGACTACGTCGCCACGCCCGCGCAACTGGCCGAGCGCGCGCAGCGCCTGTGGGATGCGCTCGCCAGCGGCGCCCTCCGCAAGCCGCCGATCGAACGCTTCGCGCTCGATGCCGCGGCGCGCGCCCATGAACGCCTCGAATCGCGCGCCAGCATCGGCGCTTTGGTTCTGCTGGCCTAGGGCCTGTCAACACCATGCAAGGAGAACGCCCGTGATCGTCGGCATGAACCACTTCACCGTCACCGCGGAAGACGAGCGCCAGACGCTGGACTTCTACACCGGCCTGCTCGGCCTGCGCGTGGGCCACCGGCCCGACCTCGGCTTTCCGGGCGCCTGGCTCTACGGCAGCGGGCCGCAGGCCGTGCTGCACCTGTACTTCGGCCGGCCCGTGCCCGCGCAGCGCACCGGCGTCATCGACCACATGGCCTTCACGGCGCAGGACCTGCGCGCGGTGAAAGCGCGCTTCGACGCGGCGGGCGTGAAGTACGAACTGCGGCAGCAGGCGGGCGCGGGGACCTGGCAGCTGTTCTGCCACGATCCGAACGGGGCGAAGGTGGAGCTGGATTTCGATCCGACGGAGACGCTTTAGGACAGGTGTTCCGCTGGCCTACCGACCCTTGGCGTGGGCCATGCCATCGCTCCAGATGTCTCGCATCTGTGCCAGCAGCTCCTTGGGAATCCGCGGGTCACGGGCCGCCAGGTCCAGTGTCTTGCCCATTCCCTCGGCGATTCGCGCGAGCACCCTTTCCGGCTTCGCGACCGCGCAGACCTTGCTGCCGAACTGCAGCAGTTCCTCGGTCGTCGGATAGGCCTTGGTGTGGCCCTTGCCGGCGAAGAGCTTGAGGGCCAATGTGCGGTCCTCGAGCTCGGGTCCGCCTTCGTAGCGCGTGTACCGGTAGAGGGACGTCGTCACCACGTCGAACATCGGCGCGAGGCGGCAGTCGGCCGCCGAGGTATAGAGCAGGCCGTAGTTCTTGAGATGGCCGTCGCCGTTGCGCACCATGACGCTGAAAGCAACCTGCTCGAAGAAACGCTCGAGGTTTTCGATCGGCAACTGGAGGTACCGCATCAGCTCGGCGATGCGCTGGTAACTCCCGTGGTACTTCCGGTCGGATTGGATATCGCGCACGCGAAGCCCCATCAGCGCCGCGATGTCCTCGAAGGCGATGCGGGAGCCATCGGCGGCGATGTCGAAGCGGTCGACCAGCAGCAGTTGTCCGTCGTCCGAGAGGTCGAAGGTGGGTGTCTCGATGCCGGCGTGGCCGGCCGCTGTCAGGCACAGGAATTCGTTGGCCGACAGGCCGGGGTAGGACGGCGCGGCCGCCTTCACGATGATGGTGGGCACCGGAACGCTGACCCGGTCCGGCACCATGATCTTCGGCTGCATGCCGCCGATGCCGGCACCGGTGCTCATGTACGCCCGCACCAGTTCGTCGAACACCTCGGGCGTGTAGCGGGTGGCCAGCAAGGTCTTGCGGTCGATGAGCCGGGGCGCGGCGAGCGCCGGCGCCCCCGGCAGCCGGAAGCCCAGCCGGCCGATACCGTTCGACCCCACCACCGCGAGCAGGTGCATCGGGGTCAGCTCCTGCTTCGGAAACATGGCACGCAGCCGCAGGTACAGATCGCCCTCGGGCAGGTTCTGGTCCATCACCGCGAAGAGGTTGCCGTCCTGGTAGGTCGGCCGGGTCGGCGGCATGAGCAATGCGACCGAGGGCTGCTCAGTCTGGCTGTCCAGGTACCGGAACTCGTAGATCGAATGCTTGAGCAGTTGGCCGGCCGGCGCGCCGGCGATCTCGACCTCGAGCTGCCTGATCTTTTCAGGAAGCATCGTCGTCGTCCTCGTCCTGCCCGAAGCGCTGCGCGACTTCCTCCAGCGTGGGCATGCCCAGGCGCTCCAGGCGGATCGTGAGATCCATGGCGCGCAGGATGTCCAGCAGCGATGCGACGGTGATGTCCTCCCCGCGTTCGAGCCGATAGAGGACATTGCGCGCGCGGCCCGACCGCGTAGCAATGTCGGTTGCCTTCAGGCGACCTTCCTTGCGCGCTCGTTGAATGGCTTGGCCGAGTTCGATGGGCAGCCTGATCTTGTCCTGCATACGCCACATTTTCCGGAAAAATCCAGAAAATGTCCATTATCCAGGACACTTTTAAAGAAGATCCGTTACGGGACCGCCCCCTTCACCCCCAACGCCTGCGACAGCCGCGCACAAGCCGCGACCACCTGCCGCCCCAGCGCCTCCACATGCCCCTCGCCGATGCGCGCGGCCGGGCCGAAGATGCCGATCGATCCCGCGACGCCGCGGCCGTTGTAGAACGGCGCGGCCACGGCCACGGCGCCTTCGATCAGTTCGTCGCGGCTGACGGCATAGCCGCGCTCGCGCGTGCGCTCGAGTTCGGCGCGCAGTTTCTTGAGGTCGATCTTCAGGTCCCTGGTGTACTGCTCCAGCCGTTCGTCGGCCCCGGGCATGAAGGCCAGGATCGCGCGGCCGCTGGCGCCGCGCGCGATGCGCTCGGTGTAGCCGACGCCGCGCTTGAAGTTCAGCGGCTGCGGGCTCGGCATCTCGGCCAGGCACAGGCGCATCTCGCCCTGCGCCACGAACATCGCGACCGTCTCGCGGGTCTCGCTCCACAGCCCGCGCATGATCGATTCGGCCAGCGCCGACAGGTCCAGCGTCTCGGTCCACACGTGCGACAGCCGCGCCACCGAGGGCCCGAGCCGGAAGCGCTGCGGGTCGCCGACCGAGACGATGAAGCCCTTGGTTTCGAGCGTGTAGAGGATCCGGTAGAGCGTGGGCCGGCTCAGGTCCACGCGCTGCAGCAGCTCGCCGGCGGTGAGCTCGGCGTCGTCCTTGGTGAACGCCAGAAGGATGTCGAGGGCGCGGTTGACCGCGCGCACGTTCTCCGAATTCTTCTCCTTCGGCTCCATGGCCCCTCCTGTGTCGTCGCTTTGCATCGCGGCATTTTCGCTTCCCGCCCGATCCCCTCCCCGCGCCGCACGGCCGCGCCGGCGCGGCCCGATTGCGCGATCGAATCTTGTCCGTATAATGAGCGTACAGTCCACACAACGGACAACCAACCATCAAAAAGCGATTGGAGACACGATGAACCCCGCCACCCCTTCCCGCCTCCGCGGCCGCTCGTTGCTGGCGGCCGCTTCCCTCTTTCTTGCAGCCCTGGCCGCGCCCGCGCAGGCCGCCTATCCCGACAAGCCGGTGCGCGTGGTGGTCGGCTTCGCACCCGGCGGCACCAACGACATCCTGGCCCGGCTGATCTCGGTCAAGCTCTCGGAGCGGCTCAAGCAGTCCTTCGTGGTCGACAACCGCGCGGGCGCCAACTCGATCATTGCGGCCGAGCTGGTGGCCAAGGCGCCGGCCGACGGCTACACGCTGTTCGTGGCCTCGTCGGGCGCGATGACGGTGAACCCGGCGGTCTACGGCAAGCTGCCCTACGACCCGGTCAAGGACTTCCAGCCGGTGGCGCTGCTGGGCTCGTTCCCGCTAGTGGTGACGACCAACGCCGCGTCGAGCGCGAAGACCATGGCCGAGCTCAAGGCGCTCGCGGCCAAGGCACCGGCCGGCGGACTCAACCACGGCGTGGCCTCGTCCTCGTTCCAGCTCGCGGCCGAGCTCTACACCAGCGAGGGCGGCGCGAAGTTCACGCACGTCAACTACAAGGGCACGGGGCCGGTCATCACCGCGCTGCTGGGCAACGAGGTCGACCTCGGCTTCCTCGACATCGCGGCGGTGCTGCCGCAGATCCAGGCCGGCCGGCTCAAGGCCGTGGCCGTGACGACAGCCAAGCGCTCGAGCGTGCTGCCGCAGGTGCCGACCATCGCCGAGTCGGGCACGCCCGGCTACGACGTGCCGATCTGGACCGGCCTGGTGGCACCCGCCGGCACGCCCACCGAGGTGGCGGACCGCATCCGCGCCGCGCTCAAGGAAGTGCTGGCCGAGCCCGACACCGTGAAGAAGCTGCAGGCCCTCGGCATGGAGCCGGGCCATGTGGACAGCGCGGCCTTCGGCAAGCAGATCGCCGCCGACATCGCGCGCTGGACCGCGCTCGCGAAGAACGCCAACCTCAAGGTCGACTGACCGGCGCACCGAAGGAGCCACCGATGAGCGCCAGCGTCGCGATCACCCTGCTCTTCGCCGATGGCGGCACGCGCCGCGTCGACGCGAATCCCGGCGACACCGTCGTGGCCGCGGCCGCCGAGGCCGGGCTCCACCTGCTGACCGACTGCAGCAACGGCCAGTGCGGCACCTGCACCGCGCAGCTGGTCTGCGGCAGCGTCGAACTCGGCGACTACGACCGCGCCGTGCTGCCCGATGCCGACCGCGCGGACGGCGCCACCTTGTGCTGCGTCTCGCGTGTCACGACGCAAGACTGCGTGATCGAGCTGCCCTACGACCTCTCCGAGGCCACGGCCGAGGAGCCGCCACCGATCGCGGGCACGGTCAGCGCGATCGAGCGCGTGGCGCTCGAGACGATGCGGCTCGAGGTCCGCGTCGATGCGCCCGTGACTTTCCAGCCCGGCCAGTACGTGCGCCTGCGCGCCGCGGGCAGCGAGGCCTGGCGCTCCTACTCGATGGCCAATGCCTCGGGCGACAGCACGCTGGTGTTCTATGTGCGGCTGGTCGACGGCGGCGCCTTCTCGAGCTGGCTCGCGCAGTCGGCCGAGGTCGGCGCCACCCTCGAACTCAGCGAGCCGCGCGGCAGCTTCTTCCTGCGCCAGGAACCGCGGCCGCGCCTGTTCGTGGCCGGCGGCACCGGTCTCGCGCCCTTCCTCTCGATGCTCGAGGCGATCGCCGCGCGCGAAGGCGCGGCGATGCAGCCGACCACGCTGCTGCTCGGCGTGCGCACCGGCGCCCACCTGTTCGCGCTCGAGCGCATCGAACAGCTCAAGCAACGGCTGCCGGCGCTCGAGGTGCGCCTGGCCGCCGAGGCCGAGCCCGGCGACGCCTGCCATGGCGGCTATGCCACCGACCTGATCGGCACGCTCGCGCTCGATCCCGCCACGCGCATCTACCTGTGCGGCCCGCCGCCGATGGTCGAGGCCGGCCGCAGTGCCGCGGCCTCGGCCGGCCTCTCGCGCGCCGACATGCTCTGCGAACGCTTCAACTGAAGCGCCGCTCTCCGATTCCCCACCCGACGCACACGACGACAAGGACGCAACGAATGACGACGACGACACCGATGGTCTATCACCGGATGGTCGACCTCAAGCAGGGCACGATCAGCCGCGAGATCTTCTCGAGCAAGGACGTGTACGAGGAAGAGCTCGAGAAGGTGTTCACGCGCGCCTGGCTCTTCGTGGGCCACGAGAGCCAGATCCCCAAGCCCGGCGACTACTTCACCTCGCGCATGGGCGCGGAGTCGGTGATCCTCACGCGCGACAAGAAGAACAAGGTGCACGTGTTCCTCAACTCCTGCCGCCACCGCGGCATGAAGGTGTGCCAGTACGACCACGGCAACACGCAGCTCTTCACCTGCCCCTATCACAGCTGGAGCTACACCACCGAGGGCAAGCTGTTCGGCGTGCCGCAGTTCAAGGCCATCTACGACGGCTGCCTCGAGAAGGAGAACTGGTCGCTGATCGAGGTCGCGCAGCTCGCGATCTACAAGGGCACGGTGTGGGCCACCTGGGACAAGGACGCGCCCGACTTCCTCACCTACCTGGGCGACGCGCGCGCGCACCTCGACCTCGCGCTCGACTGCCGCGACGGCCGCGAGGGCGGCTCCGAGGTGCTGGTGGGCGTGCAGAAATGGGTGATCCCCTGCAACTGGAAGTTCGCGGCCGAGAACTTCCTCGGCGACACCTATCACAACGTGAGCCACCGCTCGGTCGACCTGATCGGCATCGGCCCGAGCGCCGAGGTCGGCGTGAAGGGCCGGCGCGACAACGAGCTCGAGTACGCGCAGCACCTGTGGGTGAACTTCCCCGCCGGCCACGGCGTGCACAGCGCGCTGCTGCCGGAAGACACGCCCTTCGTCGACACCTACAAGAACAACCCGGTGATCGCCGAGTACTTCCGCCATTGCCACGAGGAGCGCAAGCGCCGGCTCGGCGCCGAGAAGAACCGGCTGGTGCCCTTCGTCGGCACCATCTATCCGAACACCTCGTTCCACGGCAAGCAGCCGCGCAACCTCTGCGTGTGGCATCCCAACGGGCCGGAGTCGACCGAGGCCTGGCGCTTCTTCCTGGTCGACGCCGACGCCCCGCAGGAGGTGAAGGACTTCCTGCGCACCTACTACATGCGCTATTCGGGTCCGGCCGGCATGACCGAGCAGGACGACATGGAGAACTGGAACTACGCCACCGCGGGCAGCCGGGGCACCATCGCCAAGCGCTATCCCTACAACTACCAGCAGTCGATGGGCAAGGTCACGACCGAGGGTCCGGTGCCCGGCAACGTCAGCCTGCAGGTCAGCGAGGAGAACCCGCGCCAGTTCTACCGCCGCTGGCGCGACTACATGGACGGCGCCGACTGGGACACCCTGCTGGGCCGCCACGACACCGGCGCGGCGAGCTTCGCCGAATGACGGCAGCGGAATCAACAGGCATGGCGCACCAGCCCGTCACCCTCGTCACCGGCGGCACCTTCGGCCTCGGCGAAGCCATTGCGCTCGAGCTGGCCCGGCGCGGCCACCGCGTGCTGGCCTTCGGGCTCGCGCAGCCGCAGGTCTCGAGCACCGCGCAAGGCCTCGAGGGCGTGCGCGCCGCGGCCGAGGCCGCGGGCCTGGCCGAGCGCATCGAGGTGCTCGAGGCCGATGTGTCGAGCGCCGCCGATGTCGAACGCGTGGTCGAACGCGCGCTGTCGCGCTTCGGCCGCATCGACGGCCTGGTCAACAACGCCGCCATCGGCCCGCTCGGCACGGTGCTCGACACGAGCGAGGAGATGTTCGACCGCATCCTGGCCGTCAACGTGAAGGGCGTGTACCTCGCCTCGCGCGCCGTCATCCCCACGATGGCCGCGCAGGGCGGCGGCTCGATCGTCAACATCGGCTCGGGCGCCGGCCACGGCAAGCCCAACATGGCGGCCTACGCGGCCAGCAAGGGCGCGGTGCTCGCGCTCACCACCGCGATGGCCTACGACCACTTCCACCAGCACATCCGCGTGAACCTCGCGATCCCCGGCGGCGGCGGCATCGTCTCGGGCATGAGCGTGGGCCGCGTGGGCGGCGACGCCGCGCTGTTCGCGGGCCGCAAGGTCGCGGGCACGGTGGCGGGCCGCCCGGCCAACGGGCGCGACCTGGCCAACGCCGTGGCCTTCCTGCTGTCCGACGACGCCGCCACCGTCTCTGGCACGGTGGTCGACGTCGGCTGCTTCGCGAACCAGGGCGGACCGATCCCGCCCGCACCGAATTCCTGACCGAACCTCCCACGAAGGACGCATCGATGACCGAGACCCTCACCGAACCGACCGCCGTCGCCAGCCCGCCGCCGAGGCCGCCACGCGACGCGCGCTACTACGAACTCAAGCGCGAGATCGAGGAGTTCCTCTACGACGAGGCCGAGATGCTCGACCAGCGGCGCTTTCGCGAATGGCTGGACACGCTGACCGAGGACCTTGTGTACTTCATGCCGATGATGTTCAACGTCAAGTTCGGCCAGCACGAGACGCGCGAGAAGACCCGCTACGAGAAGGACATGAGCTGGTTCAACGAGGGCAAGTGGACCCTGACCAAGCGCGCCGAACAGATCCTCACCGGCGTGCACTGGGCCGAGGAGCCGCTGTCGCGGCTGTGCCGCCTCGTCACCAACGTGCAGCTCACCGCGATCGGCGAGAACGCGGCCGGCCAGCAGGAGGTGTCGGTGCTCAGCGGCTTCCTGATCTACCAGAACCGCTGCGAGCACGAGGAGTACTACTTCGCCGGCAAGCGCAGCGACGTGCTGCGGCGCGTGGACGGCCGGTGGCAGCTCGCGCGGCGCGAGATCCGGCTCGGCCAGAACGTGCTGCTGGCCAAGAACCTCACCATGTTCTTCTGAGGCCCGCCCATGCTGAACATCATGCACCTCGAGGCGGGCCGCCGGCTCGAACTGCGCAGCGGCGCCATCGGCGAGATCGTCGAGAACATGGGCGACGGCATCTGGGTGCAGCTGCGCATCCTGAGCGCGCCGCGCGGCGACTTCGCCGCGGGCGACGAAGAGCTGATCCATTGCGAGGACATCAAGGACCTCGCGCCCGACTGACATCGACACACGACGGGCAGGACCGGGCCATCGAAGCCCGGCCGTCCGTCGACGCCACCCACGAACCGGAGACAAGCCCCATGAAGACCCTTTCGACGCGCCTGAGGGCGCGTGCGCTCGCGAGCGCCGCCCTCGCGCTTTGCGCCTTCGCCGCCACGGCGCAGCCCTTTCCTTCCCGGCCGGTGACGCTGGTCGTTCCTTTCGCGCCAGGCGCCTCGGCCGATGGAATCGCGCGCATCGTCGGGCGCGAACTCTCCACTGCGCTGGGCCAGCCCGTGGTGGTCGACAACAAGCCCGGCGGCGGCGGCGCCACCGGCCTGATCGGCGTGGCGAAGTCCGCGCACGACGGCTACACCATCGGCATGGGCGCCACCGGCGCGATCGTGGTCAATCCGAACCTGCCCGATGCCGCGCCGCTCAAGCCGCAGGAGCAGCTCGCGCCGGTCGCGAAGGTGGCCGACATCCCGCTGGTGCTGGTGGCCGGCGCGAAGACCGGGCTGCGCGACCTGCGCGGCTTCATCGAGAAGGCGCGCGCCACGCCCGAGGGCACGAGCTACGGCACCACCGGCCAGTACACCGCGCAACACCTCGCGGGCGAACTGCTGGCCAGCATGGCGAAGCTCAAGCTGGTCGCCGTGCCTTACCGCGGCAGCGGCCCCGCGGTCACCGACCTGCTCGGCGGCCAGTTGCCGGTGGCGGTGGTCGACCTGACCTCGGCCTATCCGCACATCAAGAGCGGCGCGCTGGTGGCGCTCGGCGTGACCAGCGCCACGCGCAGCGCGGTCGCGCCCGAAATTCCGACCCTCGCCGAGGGCGGCGTGCCCGGCTATTCGGCCACCGCGTGGATGGGCCTGTTCGCACCCGCCAAGGCACCGCCCGAGGCGATCGAGAAGCTCGCGGGCGCGATCCAGGCCGTGGTCGCCAAGCCCGAGGTGCAGTCGCAGATCGTCGGGCTCGCGGCCGAACCGCGCTACCTCGGGCCGGCCGGTTTCAAGAGCTTCATCCACGCCGAGTCGGACAAGTGGGCGGGCGTGATCGCCTCCATTCCCGCGCCGCAGAAGTAGTCCGCCAAGGAGACGCCATGAACCGCATCAAGAAGCTCGCAAGCCTGCTCGGCCTCGCCGTGCTGGCCGGCGCCAGCACCGCCGCGCCCTGGGCGCCCACCAGGCCGGTGCGCATCATCGTGCCGATCACCGGCAGCACCAACGACACGGTGGCGCGGCTGGTGCAGCCGAAGCTGCAGGAGGCACTGGGCCAGCCGGTGATCGTCGAGAACCGGCCCGGCGCGGGCGGCAACATCGGCGCCGACTACGTCGCCAAGTCGCCGCCCGACGGCCACACGCTGCTGGTGGGCTACAACGGGCCGATCGCGATCAACGCCACGCTGTTCCGCAAGATGCCCTTCGATCCGCGCAAGGACCTGGCGCCGATCACGCTGGCCGTGACCTCGCCGCAGTACCTCGTGGTCAATGCCGACCTGCCCGCGAAGACGCCGGCCGAGTTCGTGGCGCTGGCCAAGGCGCGCAAGGGCGGGTTGTCGTATGCCTCGGTGGCGGTGGGCAGCGCCTCGCACCTCACGATGGAGATGCTGAAGTCCGCCGCGCAGGTCGACATCACGCACGTGCCGTACAAGGGCGCCGGGCCGGCGCTGGTCGACCTCGTGGCCGGCAACGTGCAGAGCGCCTTCCTGGTGCCGGGCAACGTGCAGCAGTTCGTCAAGGACGGCCGGCTGCGCGTGATCGCGACCACGGGCGAGAAGCGCTTCGCGAACGTGCCCGAGGTGCCGACGATGGTCGAGTCGGGCTACCCCGATTTCGTCGCCACCTCGTGGGTCGGCTTCCTCGCGCCCGGCGGCACGCCGCGGCCCGTGATCGACCGGCTCAATGCCGAGATCGTGAAGATCGTGCGCTCGCCCGAGATCAGCGCGAAACTCCGGGAGCTGGAATTCGACGTGGTGGCCGGCTCGCCCGAGGATTTCTCGCGCTGGATCGACAAGGAAGTGGACCGCTGGGGTGCGGTCATCAAGTCGACCGGCGCCACCGTCGACTGACCAGCGCACCCACGATCCGAACGAAGAACCCAGGAGACACACGAATGACGATGGATGCGGCCTCGGCCCCACCCGCTCCCCCCGCGCCGGCCGGCATGCCGGCCGCCGAATGGACCGCCCGGCTCGACCTGGCCTGCTGCTACCGGCTGTTCGACCACCTCGGCTGGACCGAGCTGATCTTCAACCACATCACGCTGCGCGTGGACGAGGCCGGCGAGGGATCGGAAGCGCGCTACCTCATCAACCCCTTCGGCCTGCACTACGCCGAAGTCACGCCACTGAACCTGATCCGCACCGACATCGGCGGCAACTCGCAAAGCGAGAGCGCCTACACGGTCAACAAGGCGGGCTTCGTGATCCACAGCGCCGTGCATGCCGCGCGGCCCGATGCGCACTGCATCATGCACGTGCACACCACCGCGGGCTGCGCCGTCGCGTCGAAGGAAGAGGGCCTGCGGCACGACAACTTCTACAGCGCGATGATGTACGGCGACGTGGCCTACCACGACTACGAGGGCGTGACCACGAACCTCGACGAGCAGCCGCGGCTGGTGCGCTCGCTCGGCCAGGCCAACCACCTGATCCTGCGCAACCACGGGCTGCTGGCCGCGGGGCCCGACATCCCGACCGCCTTCAACCGCCTGTGGACCCTGCAGCGCGCCTGCGAGATCCAGCTCGCCTCCGATGCCGGGCGCGGGCCGAACCGCGCGATTCCCGCCGAGATCCTCGAGACCGTGCCAGCCACGCGCGTCGCGGGGCGCGGCCCCGTCAACCGGCTGGTGTTCGAAGCCATGCTGCGGCGCGCGGGCATCTCGCGCGCGATGTTCGGCTGAGCGGGCACCGCACGCCATGGCCGCCGGCAGCAAGGGCACCCTTCCCCCGCTGGACCGCGAATCCGCCGAGCCCTTCTACCGCCAGATCTACGAACGCTTTCGCAACGCCATCGCGAACGGCACGCTGAACCCGGGCGACCGCATCCCCTCGGCGCGCGCGCTCACGCAGGAGCTTGGCCTGGCGCGCGGCACCATCGATGCCGCCTACGGCCTGCTCTCGGCCGAGGGCTACATCCAGGCGCGCGGGCAGGCGGGCACGGTGGTGTCGCCGGGCCTGCGGCCGCGCATGCCCCTGGCGCGCGAACGGCCAGCGCCCGCGGCCAGGCCCTACGCGCCGAGCTTCCGGCCCGATTCGATCCTGCCGTTCCAGATGGGCCTGCCCGCGCTCGACGTCTTCCCGCGCAAGATCTGGGCACGACTCGGCGCACGCGCCGCGCGCGCGATGCAGCCCATCGACATGACGCATCCGGCGGTGCCGGGCCTGCCCGCGCTGCGCGCCGGGATCGCCGCCTACCTGCATGTGTCGCGCGGCATCGACTGCGCACCCGCGCAGGTCTTCCTCACCTCGGGCTACCGCCACACGCTCGAGCTGGTCGCGCAGGCGCTGCTCGAACCGGCCGACCGCGTGTGGTTCGAGAACCCCGGCTATCCGCCCACGCGCGAACTGCTGGCGGCGATGCGGCTCGCGGGCGTGGCGGTGCCGGTGGACGCCGAGGGCCTGGTGGTGGACGAAGGCCTGCGGCTCGCCCCGAAGGCGCGCGCCGCGGTGGTCACGCCCGCGCACCAGAGCCCGCTGTGCGTCTCGCTGTCGCTGCCGCGCCGGCTCGCGCTGCTCGACTGGGCCCGGCGCAACCGGTCGTGGATCGTCGAGGACGACTACGACGGCGAGTACCGCTATGCGGGCCGCCCGCTGCCCGCGCTCAAGAGCCTGGACCGCGACGGCCGCGTGATCTATGCCGGCACCTTCAGCAAGGTGCTGTTCCCGAGCCTGCGGCTGGCCTACCTCGTCGTGCCCGAGGCGCAGGTCGGGCGCTTCGAGCAGGCCTTGTCGATGTTCGCGGGCGGCAGCCCGCAGCTCACGCAGGCGATCGTCGCCGACTTCATCGCCGAGGGCCACTTCGCGCGGCACATCCAGCGCATGCGCAGGCTCTATGCCGAGCGCCGCAATGCCACGCGCGCCGGCCTCGAGCGCGTGCTCGGCGCCAGGGTGCGCATCGACGAACAGCCCGGCGGCATGCACCTGATCCTGCGGCTGCAGGGCCGGCGCTCCGACCGCCGGCTGGTCGCGCGGATGCGCGAGGAAGGACTGTTCGCGGAGGCGCTGACCGACTGGGCCGTCGACCGGGACATCGCGCCCGCGCTGATGGTGGGGTTCACGAACGTCGATTCGCAGGCCACGGCCGAGGCGCTGGCGCGGCGGATCCTGAAGCTGCTGTGAGCGAGCGGGAAGGCCGGATCATGGCCTAGTGCGCAAGGCCGATCTTGGCTCTTTCGAACTATGCCAAGCACGGGCACCATGAAGTCCTTCATCGCCACATCGCATCCAGAGGATTCCGTCATGACCCATCGCATCGACTACGCCAAGGTTTCGCCCGAAGGCTACAAGGCCTTCGGCGGGGTGTACGCCGCGCTCCAGAAGAGCGGCCTGCCCAAGGAACTGGTCGACCTCGTCTACCTGCGCGTCTCGCAGATCAACGGCTGTGCCTACTGCATCGACATGCATTCGCGCGACCTGCTCAAGGGCGGCCTCGCCGTCGACAAGCTGGTGCTGGTGCCGGTGTGGCACGAGGCCGGCGCCGTGTTCAGCGCGCGCGAACGCGCCGCGCTGGCCTGGTCGGAATCGGTGACCCGCGTGGCCGACACCGGCGTGCCCGACGCCGACTACCAGGCCGCCAGAACCGAATTTAGCGAGAAGGAACTGGTCGACCTGACCTATGCCATCGGCCTGATGAATGCCTTCAACCGCCTTGGCGTGACCTTCCGCGCCACGCCGGCCGCGGCCGTGGCCGCCGCCAAGGCCTGAAGCGGCGGCCGCTCCCACGCGCAGGAGGCATTCAGTTACAGGCCCCATCGGCGCCGTCCGACGCACCGCCCCGAGCCCCCGCCACGATCATTCCCGCCATATTCCCGGAGGTTCCCAAATGGCTGTGGCGCAAAAGAACTGGATGACGGACGGCGGCGGCCCCAAGGAGGCATCGCTCGCCACATGGACCGTGCTCGTGTCGCTGGTGGTGGTGGTCGTGACGATGGGCTGCCTCTACCTCGCGGTCCAGCGAGAGCGGGCGGCCGTGGCGCAGGCACCCGTGTCGGCCGTGTCGGTGCAGACGCAACCCGAAGAGATATCCCTGGCGAGCATGCCGGTCGGGCTGGCGAAGTAAGGCCAGCCGGGCCAAGCCCGCTCAGGCCAGCGGCCGCAGCGCCACCCCCATGTCGCGCCAATCCTCCGGATGGCAGGTGAACAGCAGCACCTGGTGCCGCTGCGCCGCATCGAACAGCACCCGCTTCATCTGCGCCAGGCGCAACGCATCGCTGTGCACCAGCGCGTCGTCGAGGATCAGCAGGGTCGGACGGCCCGCCTCCTGCAACAGGTCGGCATAGGCGAAGCGGCTGATGAGCCGCAGCTGCTCGCGCGCGCCGAAGCTCAACTCCTGCAACTGACCGCTCTCCACCGCGCCGCCCAGGCGCGCGCGCGTGAGCGTGGCGGGCGCGAGTCCCGCATCCATCTCGACCGTGGCGCCGGGCATCAGCAACGGCAGGTAGTGCTGCATGCGCGCCTGCAGCGGTGCCTGCAGCCGGGTCAGCGTGGCCTGCCGCTTCTGCTCCAGCTTGCGGCACAGCAGCGACAGCGCCTCGGCACGGCGCTGCAGGTCGCCCTGCCGGCGCTGCGCCTGCGCGAGCTGGCCGGCCAGCGCCTCGCGCTGTTCCTCGAGGCCCTGGGCACCGGACTGCTGCAAGGCGCTCTCGAGCACCAGCAGTTGTTCGCGCCGCTGCTGGTGGCCGCGCATCAGTTGCTCGATGCTGCGCCGCAGCCGCTCGATGTCCTGCAGCACGATGTCGGGTCGCGCGGCCTGCAATTCGGTCTCGGTGAGATCGATGCGCGCGGCCAGGGCATCGGCCTCGGCGCTCGCGGCCAGCAGTTGCTGGTTCGCCTGCGCCTGGCGCTGCTGGCGGCCCGGGTCGGCCAGCGTGGCCTGGGCCGCGGCCAGTTCGCGCCGCGCTGCCTCGCTCGCGCCCTGCGCGGCCGACTGGCGGCGCTGCGCCTCGCCCAGGGTCTTGCGCAGCGCCTGCTCGGCCGCCACGGCGGCTTCCTGCGCGGCCTCGGCCTCTTCCATCGAGGGCAACTCGCCCGCGGGCGTTGCGGGCAGCCGTTCGAGCGCGACCTGCGCGCCCGCATGGCGTGCCTGCGCCTGGGCGTGCTCGCCGCGCAGCGTGTCGATGCCGCGCGGCGCGACGATCGCCAGCGCCTGCTGCGCGAGCCGGGTCTGGGCCTCGAGGTCGGCCGCGGCGCGCTGCCGCGCCTGGGCCTGCGCGACCTCGTCCACGCCGAGCGAGCGCAGCGCCGCCTGCAGCGCCTCGCGCGCATCGGCATGCTGGCGCGCCAGGCCCGCGAGATCGTTGCCGCCGGGCGTGATGATCAGTTGGCCGCCGCCGGGCAGGTGCAGCGTGGCGGGCGCATCGACGAGCCGTTCGCCCTCGGCGCGCAGCTCGTGGCTTTCGCCGCGCGCCTGCAGGCGCAGCGCCTGGCCTTCGGGCAGCATGAACTGCAATCGCGTGGCGACAGCCTGGCGGCGCAGGTCGGCATCGCGCTCGGCGCGCTCGAGCTTGAGCAGCCGATCGAGTTCGGCCGGCTGGATCGCCGGTGTGGAGCCGGCCGTGGCGCGCAGGGCAGCGAGCCGCTCCTGCGCATCCTCGGCACGCGCGAAGTTCTCGGCATGGCGCACGACCTCGGCCTGGGCCTGCTGCAGTTGCTGCTGCAGGCCGCGCCGCTGCGCTTCCTGGCTCGCCGCGCGCCAGGCCTCGCGCGCGGCATCGACGCGCCGTTGCGCCGCATCGGCCTGCGTGCGCGCCTGGGCCACGGCCTCGTCGCTCTCGCGCAACTGGCGCTCGGCCTCGTCGGCGGCCCGCTCGCGCGCCTGCGCCGTCGCCTGCTGCTGCGCCAGGCCTTCGAGTGCCTTGGCGAGCAGGTCGCGCGTCTCCTGCAGCTGCCGCAACCGTGCGCGGTCGCCAAGCAATTGCGCCTGGCCGGCCTGCAGCGCTTCGTTGCGCGTCTGCGCGGCCTGCAATTCCTCGCGCAGCGCATCCCAGGGCCGGGCCGTCTCGTCGGCCTGGTGCTGCTGGCGCATCAGCGCGAGCTGGTCGACCTGCTCGCGGTAGGTGGTGATCTGCGCATCGAGCGCGGCACGCTGCGCCTGCAGTGTGGCCGCCTGTTCGATGACTTCGGCATAGGCGGCGCGTGGCTTGCCGGTCGAGGTCAGGAGTTCGTCGCGCTGCGCGCGCAGGCTGTCGAGCAGCGCATCGCCGCCGCTCGCGGCCAGCGGCGCCGCGGCATCGCCGGCCGGGTCGCGCAGCGCATCGTGCAGGTGATCGCGCGCATGGCTCACGTCGAGCTCCTGGCCGCGTCCCTGCTCCACCCACAGCAGACCCGGAATGCCCCAGTTCTCGGGCCGGCTCGCGCCCTTGGCCGCGAACGAGAAGCCGAACAACTGCGCCAGGTGGTCCTCGGCCTCGGTGCCCTCGAGGCTGCGCGCGCCGGCATCGAGCACGCAGCGCTTCTTCGCGAGGAAGCTCTTCATCAGCCGGTGCGGCTGGCCGTCGAGCAGGAAGTCGAGCTCGACCTGCGGCGCGGCGCCCGTGCCCTCGCCCCAGGGGCGCAGGTCCTCGACCTGGGTGGAACGGTGGCGCTCGAAGAAGGCCGCGCGGATGGCGCGCACCAGCGTGCTCTTGCCGGCCTCGTTGGCGGCCGCGACGATGTTGAGCCCGGGCTCGAAGCCATCGAGCTCGAAGGGCGCGCGAAAGCGTCGCAGCTGCTCGACGCGCAAGCGGGTGATCTGCAGCTTCATGGCCGGGCCCCCTCCGCCGCGCCGCGCGCGAGTTCGGCCGCGAGCAGCGCGAGTGCGTCCTGCGCGATGCGCGCCTGCGCCGGGTCCGCCCCGGCCTGGGCCTCGCGCAGCTCCTGCATCACCTCGCCAAGGTAGCCGTCGGCGCGCAGGCCGGCGATGTCCTCGTCGGTGGGCTCGAGCCGCAGCGCCGACAGGTCGGCCTGCAGATGGCGCGCGCGCGCCTCCGCGCGACCGATCGCGGCCTGCAGCCGCTGCAGCCCCGCGAGGTCGATGCGGCCCTGCACGCGCAGGTCGACCACGTCGTGCGCATCGAGCCCCTCGAGCTGCGCTTCGAGCGCATCGACGTCGGTCGCGACCTGCAGCACGCCGGCGATGGCCTGCCAGCGGAAGCGGCCGACCTGGAGCTGGGTGACGCGCGGCTCGGCACCGGGCGCGTCGATCTCGACCAGCAGCGCCTGGCCCGAGCCGTTGTCCTTGAAGCGGTCGGGCTCGGGCGTGCCCGCGTACCAGGTGCGCGCGTCGATGCGCTTGCAGCCGTGCCAGTCGCCGAGCGCGAGATAGTCGAGCCGCGCGCTCGCCGCGCGCTCGGGCGCGATCGGGTTGGCCGAATCGATGTCCTCCGACAGCAGGCCCTGCACGCTGCCGTGCGCGAGGCCGATGCGCAGCAGGCCCGCGGGCGTGTCGGCCTCGTCGAACCAGGCCGTGAGGTCGTTGTAGGTGTGGCGCTGCGCGAGCGGCGCGGGCAGCACCGCGAAGCCCTGGGCCTCGAACAGGCGCGGCTCGGGCGCGAGCAGCGGGTGCACGTGGGACGGCACCGCGCCCAGGCGCTGCGCGCGCGTCCACACGCTCTCGGCCAGCGCGGCGTCGTGGTTGCCGGGAATCAGCAGCCAGGGGCCCGGATAGGCGGCCAGTGCATTGAACAGCCGGCGCAGCGTGCGCTCGGAGACGGTCTGGGCATCGAACACGTCGCCCGCGACCAGCACCGCGTCGACCCGGTGCTCGAGCGCGAGCGCGGCGAGGCGTTCGACCACGGCGATGCGCGCCTCGGCCAGGATCGGCGCGTGCTCGGGGTCGAAGCTCGCGAACTGGCGGCCGATCTGCCAGTCGGCCGTGTGGAGAAAACGTGTCATGAAAGGATGGGAGGGTGCGGCGCTCTCGCGCCGTGGCGTTGCATTGTCGGTGCTTCGCTCACGCGTCGAAGCCCTCGGCCAGCGTCTCGCGCAGCCAGGCCACGAACACGGCCACGGCGCGCGGCACATGGGTGGCATAGGGACGGATCGCATAGAGCTTCTCGCCGAAGGCACCGACCGAGCGCCATTGCGGCAGCACTTCCTGCAGCTTGCCCGACTGCAGCGCCGACTGTGCGCTGAAATCGGGCACCAGCGCGATGCCCAGGCCGCTCACGGCCGCGTCGCGCAGCGCCTCGCTGTTGTTGGCCACCAGCGGCCCCGACACCGGCACCGTGATGCGCTGCACCGCCGCCTTCGAGGCCGCGGCCCGCGCCTCGAAATGCCAGGTCGGCGTTTCCTGCGCGCGCGGGTAGTGCAGGCAGTCGTGCTCGGCCAGCGCCTGCGGCTCGCGCGGCGTGCCGCGGCGGCGCAGGTAGGCACGGCTCGCGACCAGCACCGAGCGGGTGTCGCACAGGGTCCAGGCGACGTGGGTGTCGGGCGGTGCGGCCGTGTGGCGGATCGCGAGGTCGAAACCCTCCATCGCGAGCGAGCTCAGGCGGTCCGACATGTCGAGCTCGATGCGCACCTCGGGCTGCGCGCGCAGGAAGGCCGCGAGCCGCGGCACCAGTTGCTGGCGCGCCAGCGCCACCGGCGCGGTGACGCGCACCAGCCCGCGCGGCACGCCGGCCAGGTCGCGCACGCCCTCGAAGCTGTGGGCGATCTGCTCGAAGGGCCCGCGCATGTCCTCCACCAGCCGCTGGCCGGCCTCGGTGAGCCGCACGCTGCGCGTGGTGCGCTGCACCAGCGAGGCGCCGGCCGCGCGCTCGAGCTCGGCGATGCGCTGGCTCATGGCCGCCTTGCTCACGTTGAGCCGCAGCGCCGCCGCCGTGAAGCTGCCCTGCTGCGCCAGCACCGTGAGCCAGTGCAGGTGGGTCCAGAGCGACTCGATATTTTGGGTCTTCATGGATCCATTGTTCACTATCGCAAACAATAAGTTCAAGCTTCGCGTCTAGGCGGCGGCGGCCTCGCTGCCTAAACTGCCCTCGATCCCCGCATTCCCGCCTCCTTTCACACCAGAGACACGCACCATGCCCATCCAGTCCATCGATCACTACATCGCCGGCAAGGCCGTCGCCAACACCTCGGGCCGCACGCAGGACGTGACCAACCCGGCCACCGGTGCCGTCACCGGCCGCGCCGGCCTGGCCGATGCCAGCCAGGTCGCCGCCGCCGTGGCCGCCGCGCAGGCCGCCTTCCCGGCCTGGGCCGACACCCCGCCGCTGCGCCGCGCGCGCGTGATGTTCAAGTTCCTCGAGCTGCTCAACCAGCACAAGGACGAGCTGGCCCACCTGATCACCGCCGAGCACGGCAAGGTGTTCACCGACGCGCAGGGCGAAGTCAGCCGCGGCATCGACATCGTCGAGTTCGCCTGCGGCATTCCGCAGCTGCTCAAGGGCGACTTCACCGACCAGGTCTCGACCGGCATCGACAACTGGACCCTGCGCCAGCCGCTGGGCGTTGTCGCGGGCATCACGCCCTTCAACTTCCCGGTGATGGTGCCGATGTGGATGTTCCCGGTGGCGATCGCCGCGGGCAACACCTTCGTGCTCAAGCCCAGCCCGACCGACCCGAGCCCCTCGCTGCGCATCGCCGAGCTGCTCAAGCAGGCAGGCCTGCCCGACGGCGTGTTCAACGTGGTGCAGGGCGACAAGGCCGCGGTCGACGCGCTGCTCGAGCATCCCGACGTCAAGGCCATCAGCTTCGTGGGCTCGACCCCGATCGCCAACTACATCTACGAAACCGGCGCGCGCCACGGCAAGCGCGTGCAGGCCCTGGGCGGCGCCAAGAACCACATGGTGGTGATGCCCGACGCCGACATCGACCAGGCCGTCGACGCGCTGATCGGCGCGGGCTACGGCTCGGCCGGCGAGCGCTGCATGGCGATCAGCGTCGCGGTGCTGGTGGGCGATGCGGCCGAGAAGATCATGCCGAAGCTGATCGAACGCACCAAGACCCTGAAGGTGCTCGACGGCGAGAACCTCGAGGCCGAGATGGGCCCGATCGTTACGCGCGCCGCGCACGAGCGCATCACCGGCTACATCGCCCAGGGCGAGAAGGAAGGCGCGAAGCTGCTGGTCGATGGCCGCCAGTTCGACGGCGCCAAGGCCGGCAAGGGCTGCGACGACGGCTTCTGGATGGGTGGCACCCTGTTCGACCACGTCACGCCCGAGATGCGCATCTACAAGGAAGAGATCTTCGGCCCGGTGCTGTCGTGCGTTCGCGTCGCCAACTTCAAGGACGCCGTCGATCTCGTCAACGCCCATGAGTTCGGCAACGGCGTGAGTTGCTTCACCCGCGACGGCAACGTGGCACGCGAGTTCGGCCGCCGCATCCAGGTCGGCATGGTCGGCATCAACGTGCCGATCCCGGTGCCGATGGCCTGGCACGGCTTCGGCGGCTGGAAGCGCTCGCTGTTCGGCGACATGCACGCCTATGGCGAGGAAGGCGTGCGCTTCTACACCAAGCAGAAGTCGATCATGCAGCGCTGGCCCGAGAGCACGCCGAAGGGGGCGGAGTTCGTGATGCCTACGGCAAAGTAAGCGACTCGACGTTTCGTTCGCTGATTGAACGCCCCCTCGAGGGGCAATGCAGCCGCCGCCGGGGAACCCGTTGGCGGCTGCGTGCATTGGGGGTCATGGCACGGGCCGACGACGGAATGGGGACTGCTTCATACGTCGGGGTCGATGCGGTAGTCCCGTTGCTGCTCGAACTCGCGGTACTTCTGCGACACCTGCTCATCGGTGTATTCGCCCTCGACGGTGTCCTCGATGCCTCGGCCGCTCAGACCCGGCAGCCCACCGATCGCGCCGCCCCACAGGTGCCGCTCCTGCGGCACGCCCACGAACGCCAGCAGATACGCATCGAGGATCCCCTTGCCCGGCGACGCGATCTCCGTGCTCAGTGCCGCAAGGTAGTCGGCCTTCCGTGTCCGGTGCCACTCGATGCAGAAACCGGCGCGATGGCACAGCTCGCTATGGATCACGAGCATCGTCCGCCCGTTGCCGTCCAGAAACGGATGCCCATAGGCGAACAGCCCCATGACCTCTCCGGGCCGCTGCCGCAATTGCCGCGGGTTGGCGGCCATGCGCAGTCCGGCCTCCACCGCGCGACGCGCATCGCGCGGATGACTGAACCACGTGCCGGCCTTGGAGACGGCCGAATCGGGCGCCGTGGCCGCCCGGTCCTGTCCCGCCCAGGGGTAGAAGGCCGAGAACAGGATCCTGTGGACTTCCAGGAACTCCGCGTAGGCCACGGTCCGCCGCGTCGCGAGGAACGCCAACGCTTCATCGAGCCCCGCTCGAAACAGCTGGTGCTCGAGTTCCTGGACGATCTGCGGGTCCTTCTCCGCGTAGAGATTGCGGAGATAGCCCCGCTCGTCGAAGTCCTTAAACGGATCGAACACGCTGCTTCTGTTCGCGCAGGTAATTGATCAGCAAGGTGGCCATGTCCTGGGTGGAGAGCTTGCCCGCCCGCTTCAATGCAATGAGCAGGTCCTGCACATCGCCGGAGCGGACCTCGTCGCCCGCCAGCCGCGTGACCGTGTCCGCCCATTGATCGGCGGGTGTACGGGTGTAGCGCACACCGAGCTCGTGCGCGAGATTCCGGACGAAGGCCTCGACACCGCTGACAGGCAGCACCAGACCGCGGGGGAGCGTGCGCCCCTTGTGCGCGCGCGAAGGCGTGTGCGTGCGATCCTGGAGTTTCATGGGTGTGTCGATGGCCCCCGCATTTTATCACCCCGCCCGAAAATTATTCAAAAACCTCAATTACATCAACAACTTACATGCTGCCAACGAACCGACGGCCAGCCGACTCAGCTCGCCCGCATCCGGCAAGCCGCCCGCACGATCCGCGCCGTCGGATTCGGCGTCATGTCGAGAAAACGCATCGGCTTGGGCGAGGCGCTGTAGTCGGCCACATGGTGCGGCTCGCCGCGCCACAGCGGCTCGGCATAGAAGCGCGCCTGCACGTAGGTCGCGCTTTTCGCCTGGCAGTCGAAGACCACGCGCGACTCATACGAGCGATAGGGGATGCGGTCCCAGTTGAAGCGCGGGCCCGAGCGGTTCACGCGCACGTTCATCTCGATCAGCGGCTTCTCGGGCGCGGCTTCGCCTTCCGCGGGCGGCGGTGCCGCGATGCGGTTCGGATCGACCTGCACCGTGTCGGCCGCCTTGTCGAGCGGATCGCCGACCACGGTGAACCATGCGGGCTGCGCCCATGCCAGGCTGCCCGCCACTGAAAGACCCGCCGCCAGCCACCAATGCCTCACGCGTTTGCTCCTCGTTGTCGCGACCGGGCCCCGCCAGGTCGGCAGGGAAAATAACCGAAGAATCCGGTTCGCTGACACAGGAATTTACAGTTTGGGGCCTGCCGGATTTGTCGGACGCCGACGTGGAGGACCTGCGGAAAGCATGCCGTTGGCCCGCCCGACGCCGGACAAAGCTTGCGCGCCGGCCGCATGCCGAGGCGTTTTCCGACATGACGTCAACGCATGACCCACCGAATTTGCAAAGGATCGCACCCATGACCAGAAAGCTCATCAGCTCCGGCTCCACCTTCGAACAGCAGATCGGCTACTCGCGCGCCGTCGTCGCGGGCGACTGGGTGTTCGTCTCGGGCACCACGGGCTTCGACTACCGCACCATGACCATCTCGGACGACGTGGTCGAGCAGACCGAGCAATGCCTGAGGAACATCGAGGCGGCGCTGCAGGAGGCCGGCGCCAGCCTGCGCGACGTGGTGCGCGTGACCTACGTGCTGCCGAACGGCGCCGAGTTCGAGGCCTGCTGGCCGGTGCTGCGCAAGTACTTCGGCGAGGTGCGCCCCGCGGCGATGATGATCTCGGCGGGACTGGCCGATCCGCGCATGAAGATCGAGATCGAGGTGACGGCGCTGCGCGGTTGAGTGGATGGGAAGAGAGGCAACGCGCAGCCTCGACTCACCGCACGGGGCGGCAGCGAGCCGCGCTCGCCGCTACCTGCTCACAGACCATCGCTCACATAGAACGGCCGCGAGGCATAGAAGCGCTGTTTCGCGATGTCGGCGGTCAGCATCTCGACGTCCTTCTGGGCAATGCCGTACTGTCCCTTGAAGACCTGGGCCGCGATCCCCTTGGCGATCTGCCGGAACGACTGCGTACCGACGTCGCGGCCATTGACCGCCAGGATGTACAGGGCCTCGGCGATATAGCCCATGGCCTCGTTCTCGTACCCCGAATGCTTGCCCAGCGTCAGCATGTCGAGGTGCGCATGCGTCGCCTCGTGGATCACCAGCGCGCGGTCGCGCTCGTCGAGCAGGTTCAGTGTTTCCGCCACGTCCATGACACCGAATCTGGCGTCGTACTCCGCGGCATTGCCCTTCCCGACGTTCGTGCCGATCCGGATCTTTCCGGTTTCGACGGCGCGCGCGACGTCACGGTAGGCGCTCGGCCAGACCCTCAGGTTGTTGATCGCGAAGTTGTGCTTCGCGATCGCCCTGTCGTATTTCAGGATCTGGATGACATGACTCTTCACGGTGGCGTTCACTGACGGCTCCTCGACGGTTGTCCCAAAGAAGCCTGGATTCTGCGAAGACCACGGGCCTTGCGACCATATGCTGTTGGAGGTGGCAGCACCCCGTCGGGGCCGCGCTTACGGCCGATCACATTTGGGAGTGCCCCGGCCGCTCGGGGCCGAGGCGTGTCCGTCAGAGCACTCCAGGCGCCCGCCGGACGATGTCCCGTACCCGGAGGCGCCGCGGCTTCACGAAACGCAGCGTCATGCGGTCCGATTCACCGATGGCGAGGTACTTCGCGCGGTCCACGTCGCCCCCGCGCAGCGTCGGCGGCAATGCCCAGACGCCGTTCGCATGGTCGCGCGTGTCGCGCGGATTGGCATTGATCTCGCTCTCGCCGTCGAACACGAAGCCGGCCGCGCGGGCGCGCGCGATCACGAAGTCCTGCGCCACGTAGCCGCTGTCGATGGTCCGCGCGAGCGAGGTGCCGGGCAGCGCGCGATGCTCCTCCACCCCGAGCACGCCACCGGGCTTGAGCACGTCGTAAAAGGCGCGCAAGGTCTCGTCGAAATGGCCGTCGGCGATCCAGTTGTGGATGTTGCGGAAGGTCAGCACCGCGTCGGCGCCACCCGGCGGATGGATGTCGGTGAAGCGGCCGGTGGGCAAAGTGCCGAGCACCACGCGGCCGTAGTGGGCTGGATCGTCCGCGAGTTTCTTCGCGAAGGCCGCGCGGGCGCGTTGCTGCTCGGGCGTGCCGTCGGCCGGCGCATGGGCCGCGTAGAGGCGGCCTCGGGCTTTCAGAAAGGGCGCGAGGATCTCCGTGTACCAGCCGCCGCCCGGTGCGATCTCGACCACCGACCACTCGGGCCGCAGGTCGAAGAAGGACAGCGTCTCGAGCGGATGCCGCGCGCCGTCGCGCGCGCGGTTGGCCGCGCTGCGCTGCGGGCCGTCGATCGCCGACTGCAGCGCGGCGAGCGCGGGATCGGTCGCGCCCATGGCAACGGGCGCGACGGCGGCCGAGGCCAGGCCCAGCAGCAGCGCGCGGCGCCGGTCCGAGTGACGGCCGGGCATGGCGACAAGGGATGCGATGGACATGGGACGCTGCTCTTTCTCGAAATGGACGCTCTCAGGCCAGGGCGGCATCCGCGCGTGCCGCGAGCGATCGCGCGGCCGCGCCGGCCACGCGCGGCAGCACATGATCGGCGAAGCGGCGCATTTCCGCTTCGAAGGGCTGGAACTGCAGCATGAACAGCTCGATGCCGGCCGCGTGGAAAGCCTCGATGCGGCGCGCCACGCTGTCGTAGCTGCCCACGAGCTCAGCCGCGGTGCCGCCGTTCGAGCCCACGCGCGGCGACTTCCGCGCGGTCTGGAACATCACGGCCTTGGGATCGATGTTGGGTTTGTTGGCCGCGCGCAGCGGCGCGTCGAGCGCCGCGAGCGCGAGCAGCCGCGCATGCTCGGTGCGTGCCTCCTCGTCGGTCTCGCGCGCGACCACGAAGGCCGAGAGCCCGAACTGCAGCGGCGCCCAGCCGGCCGGCCGCTCGCGCCGCCGCAGGTCGGCGATCAGCGCCTGCACGTCGGCCAGCGGCTGGCCGTTGATGAACCAGGTGTCGCCGCGATCGGCCACCAGCGCGCGCGCCGGCTCCGATTCGCCGCCCACGTAGATGCGCGGCCGCGCACGGTGCAGGCCCGCCGGGCTCAGCCGGTAGTCGTCGAGCCTGAAATGCTCGCCCGCGAAGCGCGTGCGCTCGCCGCGCAGCAGCGACTCCACCACCTCGATCCATTCGCGGCCATAGGCATAGCGCGCATCGTGCTCGGCGAAGGGAATGCCGGCGCGCTCGAGCTCGGGCCGGTTCCAGGCATTGACGAGGTTGATCGCGAAGCGCCCGCCGCTGATCTCCTCGATGCCCAGCGCCATCTTCGCGAGCACCGCCGGGTGATAGAGGTAGGGCTTGATGGCCGCGATGATCTCGATGCGCGAAGTGAGCGCGGCCAGCGCCGCGGCCGCCGTCCAGGCCTCGAGCTGGGCGCTCTCGCCATCGTGCGGATTGACCGTGTGCTGCGCCACCAGCACCGAATCGAAACCGAGCCGCTCGGCCTCGAGCACCAGCGCGCGGTTGCGCCGCCAGGAGGCGTCGTAGGGTTCGTCGGGATCCTGCAGCGCGGCGCGGCTGCCGTGCACCAGCGCCCAGATGCCGAAGCGGGGGCCGGGCCCGTGGGAAGAAGCAGAGATCATGGCGATGAGGAAGGGTTATGCCGCGGCATCGCGCAGCAGCGGCAGCAGCTGCTCGCCCTGCCGGCGGATCTCGTGGAGGTAGGGCGTGTCGGACAGCACGAAGTGCGTGATGCCCAGCGCCTGGTACTTGCGCAGCGAGCGCGCGACGTCCTGCGCCGAGCCCACCAGCCAGGTGGTGGCGGCACCGCCGCCGCCGTACTTGCCGGGCGTGGTGTAGAGGTTGTCGTCGAGCACCTCGCCGCGCTCGTGCAGCTGCAGCAGCCGGCGCTGGCCCACGGCCTGCGCGCGGTCGGGCTCGCCGGGCGCCGCGCCGCGCGCCATCTGCGCCACCTTGGCCTCGGCATCGGCCCAGGCCTCCTCGGTGGTGTCGCGCACCAGCGTCGTGACCCGCAGGCCGAAGCGCAGCGGCGGCAGATCGCGGTCGAGGCCGCGGCTCAGCGCCTTCAGCCGTTCGATGCGTTCCTCGATGCCGTCGCGCGGCTCGCCCCAGAACAGCTGCACGTCGGCCTCGGTCGCCGACACCCGCTCGGCCGCCTCGGAGGCGCCACCGAAATAGATCGTCGGATGGCGCCGCGTGCCGCGCACCTCGATGCGCGGCTGCACGGTGGCGTTCTCCACGCCGAAGTGCTCGCCACGGTACGTCACGCCCTCCTCGGTCCAGAGCCGGCGCACCAGGTGGATGAACTCGCGCGTGCGCGCATAGCGCTGCGCGGGGTCGCCCTCGCTGTCGCCATAGGCCGCGAGCTGGTCCTTGCCCGAGACGATGTTGATGCGCACGCGGCCGCCGCTCAGGTGGTCGAGCGTGGCCGCGGCCGATGCGAACTGCGCGGGCCGCCAGTAGCCCGGGCGGATCGCGATCAGCGGCTCGAAGGTGGTGGTGCGCGCGGCCAGCGCGGTCGCCACCGTGAAGGTGTCGGGCCGGCCCCAGCCGGCGCCGATCAGCGCACCCTTCCAGCCATGCGCCTCGAGCGCCAGCGCATGGCGGGTCAGCGTATCGAGGCTGTTGTGGCCCTCGACGGCGGCATCGCCGCGATGGCCGGCCACGACCTGGTTGGGGACGTACCAGAGGAATTCGGTGGGTTCGCTCATCGCCGTGCCTCCACCACCGGAACGCAAGCGCGCGATGCGGATATGCACATGTGCTTTTCTTCGTTCGCCCGCGAGCGGCTTCGCTCCATCGTTGGGTTCTTCATTTCACCGACTTCCAAAGGATTCCTCGCATGAGCCGCGACCGACTCTTCCTGCTAGAGGCAGGCTTCACCGACGACAGGCACCCGGGCGATGCCTTCGTCTGCCCCGACGGCCTGCCCATCGAGGGGCTGCTGGCCTCGGCGCCCGAACAGGCCGCGCGCCTCGAGGTGCACCGGCTGCCGTTCCCGCGCCCGCGCGCGGCCGTGGTGGCGCTGCTCGACGAGGCACACCAGAGCCTGCCGGTGCTGGTGTTCGGCGACGAGCCGCCGGCACCGGCCGACGCGCAGTCGCTCGGCGCCTTGCGCTTCGTGACCGACACGCGCCGCATCCTCGCGCTGCTGGCCAAGCGCCACGGCTTTCCGAAGGTACATTGACCCCCGAGCCGGGCGCGGCTGGCTTCAGGCCACCGCGTGCAATTGCGGCCGCGGCGCGGCGGCGCGCTCGGCCTGCGGCTGCAGTCGCCGCAGCACCGGCAGCGCACGCGAGACCGCCAGCGCGATGCGCGCGCGCAGCAGCTCGCTGCGCACCTGGTAGTTCTCGAAATCGCGGTCGGTGGCGTAGACACCGATCGGCAGCGTGTGCGACTGGAAGAAGCTGAACAGCGGCCGCAGCTGGTGGTCGATCACCAGCGCATGGCGCTCGCTGCCGCCGGTCGCGGCCAGCAGCACCGGCTTGTCGATCAGCGCATCGTGGTGCACGAAGTCGAGGAAGTGCTTGAACAGGCCGCTGTAGGCGCCGCGGAACACGGGGCTGGCGGCGATCACCAGGTCGGCCGACTCGAGGGCCACGAGGGCTTCCTCGACCGCGGCCGGCAATTGCGGGCGGTAGAGCACGGCGCCGAACTGCGGCACCAGGTTGCCGATCTCGATCACGCGCCTCTCGACCGGGATCGCCTGGGCGATGCCTTCGATCAGCTCCTCGACCAGCACCAGGGTGCGCGAGGGGCGTTGCAGGCCGCCGGACAGGGCGACGATCTTGAGGGGGGTTTGGGGCATGGGATGGATGGCGCGGCCGGCGGGCTGCGCGTGTGCAGACTAGGGCTGCGGCCATTCTGCGCGCCGTGCGCGGCGCGTGAACCTCGACTTTCGCATGTGCTTCTGCGAACTTCGTCTATGCGGCACACGGGGTGTGCCGCGCGCATGGCAGGCATGCGCGGCGGCCATGGGAGAAGCCGCATATGGGCCGCATATGGATGTGCGCAATCGTTCGTTCCGCGCGGCCGATGCGCGTCCCAGAATCGCGCCGGCCCTCTCCCTCCCCCTCTTCTCTCTTCCCCCGCATGACGCTCCCCACCTCCGCCATCGACCATCCCTGGGGCGCACCGCCCAGCGCGCGCTACGACGAACTCGCGCGGCCGTTCCGCGCCGTGTTCGCGCGCATCCGCGAGGGCGCGGTGGCACGCGACCTCGCGCACCAGCTGCCGCACGAGGAGATCGGCTGGCTGCGCGAGGCCGGCTTCGCACGGCTGCGCCTGCCGGTCGAACGCGGCGGCGCCGACGCCAGCCTGGTCGAGCTGTTCGCGCTGCTGACCGAGCTCGGCGCGGCCGACACCAACGTGGTCAATGCCCTGCGCGCGCACTTCGGCTTCACCGAGGACGTGCTGCTCGCGCCCGAGTCGCCGTGGCGTACGCATTGGCTCGAGCGGCTCGCCGCGGGCGAGCTCGTGGGCTCGGGCTTCTCGGAGACCGGCGACGCCAAGGTCGGCGCCTTCTCGACCCGGCTGCGCGCCACGCCGCGCGGCCTGCGACTCGACGGGCGCAAGTTCTACACCACCGGTTCGCTGTTCGCCGACTGGATCAACGCCGTGGCCGACGACGACGAAGGTCAGCCCACGATGATCTCGGTGCCGCGCCAGGCCGCGGGCGTGCAGGTGCTCGACGACTGGGACGGCTTCGGCCAGGCGCTCACCGCGAGCGGCACCGCCACCTTCGAGGACGTGGCGATCGATCCGCTGTGGGTCAACCCGAGCAAGCTGCGCTTTCCCTACGCCTCGCCCTACTTCCAGACCGTGCACCTGGCCTCGCTGGCCGGCATCGCGCGCGCCTCGAGCGACGACCTCGCGCAGCGCGTGCGCGAACGCGACCGCAGCTACAGCCACGGCAATGCCGCGCGCGTGTCCGACGATCCGCAGATCCTGCAGGTGGTGGGCCGCGGCCGCAGCGCGGCCTATGGCGCGAGCGCGATCGTGCTGCAGGCGGCCGGTGCGCTGCAGCGCGCGCACGATGCGCACCTCGATGCTTCGCTGCCCGACGAGGCGCGCGCCGCTGCCGCGGCCGCCTCGCACGTGGAGGTCGACCAGGCGGTCTCGGTCGTCACGCGGCTGGTGCTCGACGCGAGCACCGAGCTGTTCGACGCGCTCGGCGCCTCGGCCACGCTGCGCACCCACGGGCTGGACCGCTACTGGCGCAACGCGCGCACCATCTCCTCGCACAACCCGCGCGTCTACCGCGAACGCCAGGTCGGCGCCTTCGCGGTCAACGGCACGCCGCCGCCGACCTTCTACCGCGTCGGCAGGAGCTGAGCTCCGCTACTGCGCGAAGGCATCAAGCGCCAACGCACCGGCCGGCCGGTCGAAGCGCTGCTCGATCTGCTGGATCGCCTGCGCGAGGAACTGCAGGAACATGCCCATCGCCACCGCGGTGGTCTGGCCCGCGCGCTGGTAGAGGCAGCTGAACGAGCGCGCGCCCGCGTCGGCCAGGCCGGTCCACACCAGGCGGCCGGCCGCCACGTCCTCCACCACGTTCTCGGCGATCAGGAAGCCGATGCCGGTGCCGCCGGCCACCAGGCGCCGCACCATCGCGACCGAGCTGGTCTCCACCAGCGGGCGGGTCTGGCGGTGCGCGCGCAGGTCGATCTGGTCGACCATCGCGCGCAGCTCGGTATCGGGCGTCATCAGGATCAGCGGATGTTCGAGGCAGTCGCGCAGCCGCGGCAGCTTGCCCAGCGCCGTGAGCGGATGGCCGGGCGGCGTGACCAGCCCGAGCTGCTGCGCGAAGGCGCCGATCTCCTCCACGCCCGGCGGCGGCTTGCGGCGCAGGCAGTAGCCGATGTCGGCCTCGCCGGTCGCAACCCAGCGCAGGATGTTCTCGCCGCTGCCCGAGCGCACGCCGTAGGTCACGCCGGGGTAGCTCTTCATCGCGGCCTCGATCACCTCGGGCACCAGCTGCTCGGCCGAGGAGTGCGAGACCGCGAGGTTGATGTGGCCGCGGCGCAGCGAGCGCAGGTCCTCGACCTGGCTCAGCGCGCTGTCGAAGTCGCGCTGGCCGCGGCGCACCGCGGCAATCATGATCTCGCCCGCCGTCGTGAGCTGCATGCCGCGCGGCAGCCGGTCGAACAGCGGCGCGCCGACCTGCTCCTCGAGGTTGAGGATCTGCTGGTGCACGGCCGCGGCCGTGAGGTGCAGCGACTCGGCCGCCTTGCGGATCGAGCCGCGGCGGGCGACCTCGTCGAAGCAGCGGAAGGACTGGGAGATGGCGCGCATCGGGGCAATGTACGTTTTTTCCTGACGCACCGTTCGAAACAATCAGATTTTCCTGACGGCTCGGGCGGCCTAGATTCGGCGCCATCGCATTGAGGAACCCGTCTTGAACACTCGCACCCGTCCCGCCTCCACCGTCGACCAGGTCACGCAGCGCCGCCGCGGCGTCGGCCTGATCGCCCACGATCCCGTGCTCAGCGCGGGCGGCTACACGCTGATCGCGCCGCAGACCGCGCGGGGCCACGTCTACCTGGTCGGCATCGACGGCGAGGTGGTCCACCAATGGAAGCTGCCGGTGCGCGCGGGCCGGCATGCCGTGATCCTCGGCAACGGCAACCTCGGCTACAACGGCAACCACGCCGACTCGCCCGACCGCTACCCCGCCTGGTCGATGTGGCACGGCGGCGACTTCCGCGAGCTCACGCCCGAGGGCGAGCTGGTCTGGCACTACGAGGACCCGTCGCACCACCACGACGCCCTGTGGCTGCCCAACGGCAACCTGCTCTACGCGGCCTGCGCGCCCGTGCCCGCCGACTTCGCGCGCCGCGTGCCCGGCGGCACCGCGCACGCCGGCGACGAAACCATATACGGCGACGTGATCCGCGAAGTGAACCGCGCCGGCGAGATCGTCTGGGAATGGAAGTGCTGGGAGCACCTCGCGCCCGAGGACTTCCCGATCCACCCGGGCTTCGGCCGCTACCACTGGCCGCTGGTCAACGGGCTCGACGTCGACGCCGACGGCCTGGTGCTCATGAGCCTGCGCACCACCTCGGGCGTGATCGGCGTCGACAAGGCCAGCGGCCAGGTGCGGCTGCACATTCCGCCGAGCGTGGTCTCGCACCAGCATGCGCCGGTGGCGCTGCCCAATGGCCGCATCCTGGTGTTCGACAACGGCAACTTCCGCCATGGCGCGCACGTGGCCTTCTCGCGCGTTCTCGAGATCGATCCCGCGACCCACGAGGTCGCGTGGTCCTATGCCGACGAGATGGTCAACGCCTTCTACACCGCCTTCATGGGCAACGCGCAGCGGCTGCCCAACGGCAACACGCACGTCACCGAGTCGGCCACCGGCCGGCTGTTCGAGGTCACGCCCGAGGGCGAGGTGGTCTGGGAGTACGTGATCCCGTGGTTCGACGAGTACCCCGACGAGGCCGCGCGCAAGACCGGGCCGGGCCGGCTCAACAGCGTGTTCAAGACCTACCGCTACACGCGCGAGCAACTGCCGTGGCTGCGGGCCTGATGACCGATCGCGCCATGAAAACCTCCACCCTCCTCGCCCGCGCGCTGTGCGCCGCCGCCGCGCTGCTCCCCTTCGCCCCCGCGGCCAGCGCCGCGCCCGAGCCGCAGAACGTGCGCATCCTCTCGAACTGGTTCGCGCAGCCCGACCAGGCCGGCTACTGGCAGGCGCAACAGGACGGCCTCGGCAAGGAAGCGGGCATCCGCATCAGCGTGCTGCAGGGCGGCCCGAAGATCCAGACCGTGCCGCAGGTGGCCTCGGGCCAGGCCGAGTTCGGCATCGGCAATGCCGACGACGTGCTGCTCGCGCGGCTGCGCGGCGCGCCGGTGCGCGCCGTGTTCGCGCACCTCGACCACGTGCCCTACACGCTGGTGTATCACGCCGACCCGGCCGTCAAGGGCATCGCCGACCTGCAGGGCCGTACCTTCGCGGTCAACATCGGCAATGCCTACTGGGAGTGGACAAAGAAGCGCTACAAGCTCGCCAACACGCGCGAGATCCCGGTCTCGGGCGACCTGAGCCTGTTCCGCGACGATCCGAAGATGGTGCAGCAGGGCTACTCGCTGTTCCTGCCCGCGCGCATGGCCGCGAGCGGCCTCGCGGTGCAGCAGATCACGCTGGCCTCGCTCGGCTACAGGCCCTACAGCGTGCTGTTCACCACCGACGAGCTGATTCGCACCAGGCCCGCATTGGTGAAGGCCGCGATCGCCGCGGTACAGCAGGGCTGGCGCAACTACGTGCGCGACCCCTCGGGCCTCAAGCCGCTCTTGACCGGCATGAACAAACAGATCTCGCCCGAGATCTACGACGCCGCCAACAAGCTGATGATCGAGACGCTGGTCTCGCACGACCTCAACCGCGTCGGCTGCATGGACGACGCGCGCTGGAAGGAGCTGGCCGGCCAGTTGCGCAGCGTGGCCTTCCTGCCTGCGGGCTTCGACGAGCGCCAGGCCTACGACCGCGGCCTCGTGCCCGGCTGCCGGTCATGAGCATCGGCGCTTCGATCGCGCTCGAGGGTGTCTCCAAGCGCTTCGACCGCGGCCTGCAGGCGCTCGACCCGATCGACCTCGAACTGCGCGCCGGCGAGTTCGTCTCGCTGGTCGGCCCCTCGGGCTGCGGCAAGTCGACGCTGCTGCGCATCCTGGCCGGCCTGGTGGCCCCCAGCACCGGCCGCTGCCGCCTGGGACCGGGCGCCGAGGCCGCCAGGGCCTTCGTGTTCCAGGAGCCGGCGCTGCTGCCCTGGCGCACGGCCGAGCGCAATGCGCAGTTGCTGATGGAGCTCGAAGGCCTCGCGCCCGACGAGCTGCAGCGCCGCGCCGCCGAGGCGCTCGCGCTGGTCGGCCTCGCGGGCATGGAGAAGCTCTATCCGCACCAGCTCTCGGGCGGCATGCGCATGCGGCTGTCGCTGGCACGCGCGCTCGCGCTGCGCCCCGGCCTGCTGCTGCTCGACGAGCCACTGGCCGCCGTCGACGAGCTGTCGCGCGAGCTGCTGCAGGAGGAGCTGTCGGCGCTGTGGCGCCAGGCCGGCTTCACCGGCGTGCTGGTGACGCACAGCGTGCACGAGGCCGTGTTCCTCTCGAAGCGCGTGGTCGTGATGTCGCCGCGGCCGGGCCGCGTGGTCGAGGTCGTCGAGGTGCCGTTCGTCTTTCCGCGCACGCCGCAATTGCGCGCGAGCGCGGAGTTCGCGCGGCTGGCCGGCGAGGTGACGGCCGCGCTGCGGCGCGAGACCGTGCCGCGCGCGGCATTCGCATGAGGCAGGCCACGCCATGACCCCCCACCCTTCCTCTTCGATCGCCGCGCGCTGGACGCGCGACGCCTGGCCCGTCGTGCTGGTCGCCGTGCTCGTCATCGGCCTGTGGTTCGCGCTGACCGCCACCGTCTACCGCGGCAAAGGCTACCTGCTGCCCTCGCCGCTCGAGGTGGGCGCGGCTGCCATCGAGAACGCCGGCCTGCTGCTGATGGCCGCCTTCACCACGCTGAAGGAAGCGAGCCTGGGCTTCCTGGTCGCCATCGTCGGCGGCATCGCGCTGGCGGCGCTGCTGAGCCAGTCGCGGCTGCTCGAGCGCAGCCTCTATCCCTACGTGGTGCTGCTGCAGACCGTGCCGGTGGTGGCGATCGCGCCGCTGATCGTGCTCTGGTTCGGCTACAACGAGGGCTCGGTGGTCGTGATCAGCCTGATCATGTCGCTGTTCCCGATCGTCAACAACACGCTGCTGGGGCTGCGCTCCACCTCGCGCAACCTGGTCGAGCTGTTCGCGCTGCACAACCGCAGCCGCTGGACCGCCTTTCGCAAGCTACAGCTGCCCGCGGCGCTGCCGCAAATCATCGCGGGCCTGCGCGTGTCGGCGGGGCTGTCGGTGATCGGCGCCATCGTCGGCGAATTCATCATCGGCTCGGGCAATGCCGAGGGCGGGCTCGGCGTACAGATCGTGTTCGCGCAGGGCCGCATGTACACGGCGCTGCTGTTCGCCGAGGTGATCGCGGCCACGCTGCTGGGCTTTTTGTTCTTCGCGCTCGTGAGCGCGGTGGGGCGCGCGCTGCTGCGCCACTGGCACGAGTCGGCGATGCCGGGCTGAGGCCCTTCAGTCCAGCCAGCCGCCGCTGTCGTGCACCGCGCGACCGCCGACCAGCGTCAGCTCGGCATGCACCTGCGCCAGCGCCTCCAGCGGCACGGTGAGCGGATCGGCATCGAGCACCGCGAGGTCGGCATAGCGCCCCGGCGCCAGCGTGCCCTTGCGGTCCTCCTCGAAGCTCAGGAAGGCGCCGTTGCGCGTCACCGTCTCGAGCGCCTGCAGCCGGCTCAGGGCCTGGCCCGGGCCGATGGCGCGGCCGGTGGTGCGCTCCTCGCGCGCCACCGAGGCCCACACCGCGGTGAACAGGCTCACGGGGATGTTGTCGCTGCCCGCGGCCAGCGGCAGCCCGGCCTCGAGCAATGCGCGCTGCGGCAGGAATTCCTCCTGCCGCTCGAGGTCGGCCAGCCGCGGCGCGCCGTTCTTCCACAACATGTAGAACGGGATGCTCGTGACCATCAGGCCCAGCCGCTTCACGCGTTCGATATCGGAGGCCGTGACATGGCCCACGTGCTCCACCACCCAGCGCCGGCCCGCGAGCGGGAAGCGCGCGTCGATGGCATCGAACACCTCGAGCACCTCGGACAGCCGGTCGACCACCACGCTGTGCACGCGCAGGTCGTGCTCGGCCGCGAGCCAGGCGTAGTCGCGGAAGTCCTCGATGCGGTTGGCCCATTCGACGAAGCCCATCCAGCCGGTGTTGGGCAGCGCGCGCCGCACGGCATTGGCCGCGGCGCGGTCGCCGCCCAGGCCGACGTAGATGCCACCGATGGCAAGCATCGGGTCGCCGCTGCCGCGCCCGCGCGCATGCGCGAGCCAGTCGCGCATCGCGAGCCGCGCCTCGGCCACGTTCGACCAGGTCGGGCTCACGCACAGGCGGGTGCGCATGCTGAGCCCGCCCTCCTCCCACAGCCGGCGATAGACCGCGATGGTCTCGGGCGAGGAGCCGTGGCCCTCGTAGATGCTGGTGGTGCCGCAGGCGTGGTAGAGCGGCAGCGAACGGCGCAGCCCCTCGAGCCGGTCGTCGAAGCCGAAGGCCGGCACCTGCGTGAGCACCGAGAACTCGACCAGCGGCCGCTTGTTGGTCTCGACGATCACGCCGTTGGGCCGGCCGTCGTCGCCCAGTTCGATCTGCAGCCCGCCGCAGTCGGGGCAGGTGTGCTCGTCGATGCGGTGCAGCGCCAGCGCGCGGCTGTTGAGCGCGCTGTGGCCCGGCGGCACGCCCCAGTTGCCGAACAGGCCCGGGATGTAGACGGGATGATCGGGCGCCACCGCGTCGAGCTCGTGCCGGTTCGGCATGCGCCGTTCGGCCAGGTTGGACGGGCCGCCGAAGTAGAACGGCGGCCGGCCCACGGGCATGGTCACGATCCAGCGGCCCGGTGGCGTGCGCGCGGCCTCGGCCGCGACCACCGCCAGCAGGTCGGCGATGCAGGTGGCATGCGCGAGGCTGGGCCGCAAGGTCTTCAGGCCCTCGCGCTCCATGTGCGCATGGGCGTCGACGAGGCCGGGCAGCACGGTGCGGCCGCCGAGGTCGATGACGCGCGTGTCGGCGGTGCGCGTACGCGCCACCTCAGCCTCGCTGCCGACCGCGAGCACGCGGCCGCCGGCCAGCGCCACCGCCCGCGCGGGCGCCGCGCCGGGTTCCATCGTCAGCACCTGGCCGTTGGCCAGGATCAGCTCAGCGGCGGCCATTGGCGCCATACCAGGGGAACAGGCGGTGCAGCAGCCAGGCGAACAGCTGGTCGGCCAAAAATCCGATGGCGCCGAGGAACAGCAGGCCCACGAACATGATGTCGACGCGGAACACCAGGTGCGCGAACGAGATCAGGTAGCCCAGGCCCTGCTCGGCCCCGACCAGCTCGGCCGCCACCAGCACCACGAAGGACACGGCCGTGGCCTGGCGCAGCCCCGCGAACACGAAGGGCAGCGCGGCCGGCAGCGCGACCTGCGTCATGGCCGCGAAGGGACTGGCGCCGAGCGCGGCGGCCGAGCGCAGGTAGACGGCGGGGATGTCGCGCACGCCGATGAAGGTGTTGACCCAGACCGGGAAGAAGGCGCCCCAGGCGATCAGCATCACCTTCGAGAGGTCGCCGAGCCCGAACCAGACGATGGCCAGCGGCACGATCGCGATCGCCGGGATGGCGCGCAGGCCGTGCAGCACCGGGTCGGTGAACTGGCGCAGGGTGGTGCTGCGCCCGGTCAGCACGCCGGCCACCACGCCGAGCGAGGCGCCGAGCAGGAAGCCCCAGAGCGCTCGCAGCAGGCTCGCGCCCACGTGCGGCCAGATGTCGCCCTTGCGCCAGGCCATGTCGAGCAGCACGCCGGCCACCTGCGAGGGCGGCGGGAACATCTTGGTGTTGATGCCGGGCACGACGCGCGGCGCGATCTCCCAGGCCAGCAGGAAGGCCACGATGCCGGCCGCGCCCAGCAGCAGCTGGCGCCGGCGCGCGCGCCGCTGCCGCGCGAGCTGGTCGCGCCGGAAGTCGCGCTCGAGCGCTTCGCGCCGCGACAGCGATGCCTCGGCCGGCGCCGCCTCGGCGCGGGCGCGCAGGTCGTCGAGCGCCGCGCTCACGAGGCCACCTCTTCCGACTGCGCGAAGGCCGCCGCGATGCGCGCATAGGCCGCGCCGAAGGCCGGGTCGGCGCGCTCGCGCGGATACGGCAGGTCGACCTCGACGATCTCGCGGATGCGCCCCGGGTGCGGGCTCATCACCACCACGCGCTGCGCGAGGAAGACCGCCTCCTCGATGTTGTGGGTGATGAAGAACACCGACAGCCCGAGCTCGCGCCACAGCCGCAGCAGCTCGCGCTGCAGGCTCGCGCGCGTGAGCGCGTCGATGGCCGCGAAGGGCTCGTCCATCAGCAGCACCTTCGGCCGCGTGGCGAGCGCACGCGCCACCGCCACGCGCTGGCGCATGCCGCCCGAGAGCTCGAAGGGATAGCGCCGCGCCGCATGCGACAGGCCCATGAGCGCGAGCAGTTCCTCGGCGCGCGCGCGGCGCTCGGCGGCGCCCAGGCCCAGCATCTTGAGGCCGAACTCCACGTTGCGCCGCGCATTGAGCCAGGGGAACAGCGCGTACTCCTGGAACACCACGCCGCGGTCGGCGCCGGGCCCGGTCACGGGCTGGCCGCCGGCCGTCACGCTGCCCGTGGTGGGCTCGACGAAACCCGCGATGGCGTTGAGCAGCGTGGTCTTGCCGCAGCCGCTCGGGCCGATGGCGCAGACGAACTCGCCCTCGCCGATGTCGAGGTTCACGTCGGTCATGGCCCAGTTCAGCTCGCCGTTCGACGAGGCGTAGAGCTTGGAGGCATCGCGCACGCTGACGATCGCGCGCGAGGCCGTGTGGTTCGCGCCCATGGCCTCAGCCCAGGCGCACGCGATCGGGCGCCGCGGCCTTCAGCGCATCGGCGTAGATCAGCTTGCGGTAGAGCGCGCGCAGGTCTTCCTTCGGCGGCGTCGCAAGCCCGGCCTCGACGGCCCACTGCGCGTTGAGCACCAGGTCGTCGAGCAGCCGCTCGTCGAGCCGCACGCCGACCGAGACGGTCTCGAGCCCGGCCTTGGTGGTCTCGACCGTGGCCTTGGTGCGCTCGGCCACCAGCGCGATCGCCTCGGCGGTCTGGGCGCGGTAGAAGGCCTCGGCATCGAGCAGGCTGCGCACCGCGGCCTCCACCAGCTTGGGGCGCGACTGCACCAGCGATTCGCTCGCGGTCAGCACGTAGTGGCTCAGGAACACCTTCTCCAGCCCCGTGTCGTCGAGCACCTTGACCTTGCCGCCGCTGTCGGCGATGGCCTTCTGGCCCGCGTCCCAGCCCCAGGCGAAGGCATCGATGTCGCCCTTGGCGATGGCGGTCACGGCATCGGGGCCGCGCAGGTTGACCAGCGTCACGTCCTTGAGCGCGAGGCCGTGCAGCGAGAGGAAGCGGCTCAGGAAGTAGTGGCCGCTGGTGCCGACCGTGGTCGCCACGCGCCTGCCCTTGAGCTGCGCGCCGGTCGCGATGCCGTGGTCGCTGCGCGCCGCCACCACCATGCCGCTCGACAGCCGGCTGAACTCGGCCACGATGACCGCGCGCACGCCGTTCGCGCCGGCCAGGCCGATCACGCTGTCGGTGGCGGTCGCGAACTGGGCCTTGCCGGCCACGGCCGCGTCGAAGGCCAGCCGGCCCGAGGTGAACTGCAGCGTGGTGGCCTCGATGCCGTGGTTCTTCCAGAGGTTACGGCTCGACACCAGGTAGGGAATGGCCCAGCTGAAGCCCTGGCTCTCGGCGACCACGATCTTCTCGAGCGATTGCGCGCGCAGCGGCAGGGACAGGCCGGCGGTACCGGCGAGGGCGGCGAGACCGAGGCCGAAGCGGCGGCGGTCGATGGGATGCGAGGAGTTCATGGGGTCGGAGGGAGGAAAAAGAATACGGAACGCGAGGGCTCAGCCATAGCCATAGGGATTCGGCACGTCGCCCGCCAGCAGCCAGGCGCCGATGCCCTGGTGCCGGTAGTCGAGCGGGTCGTGCAGCGTGTGCACGCGCACGTTGCGCCAGTAGCGGTCGAGGTTGTGCTTCGAGGCGGTGCCGCGCGCACCCACCAGCTCGAAGATCTGCGAGGTGACGTGCAGCGCCGTGCGCGCGGCCTGCGTGCGCGCCGCGGCCACGTCGATCGCGAGTGCCCCGCGGCTGTCGGCCGTGAGCGCGAAGCCCTGTTCCCAGGCCTGCTGGAAACGCTCGTTGGCCTGGTTCGACAGCGCGGTGGCGGCCTGCAGCGCCGACCACATCTCGCCCGCGCGCAGTTGCAGCAGCCGGTCGTCCTCGGCGCGCTCCACGCCGGCCATGGGCCAGGGCTGGGTGTGGGCGCGCAGGTGGTCGATGGCGGCGCGCAACGCGCCGAAGGCATTGCCGAGGTAGATCTCGGTCAGCACGATCTGGCCGATCAGGTTGCGCAGCGTGGCGCGCGGGCTCGAGGCCACGCCGGGCGGGCCGAGGATCTCGTCGTGCGCGATGCGCACGCGCCGGAACTCGACGTTGCCGCTGTCGGTCTGGCGCTGGCCCATGTTGTCCCAGTCACCGAGCACTGTGATGCCCGCGCGCGAGGTCGGCACCACGGCGAACAACCGGTCGGTCGGCTCGGGGCCGAGCACCACCGAGACGTTGAGCACGTCGGAGTCCGGGGCGCCCGAGCAGAAGCCCTTCACGCCGTCGATCTCGATGCCGTCGTCGGTGCGCACCGCCTGCAGCCGGGTGTCGCGTGCATTCACGGCATTGCCCCAGAACCAGCGCTTCTCCACCGCCTCGCCGAGGAAGCGCGCCTGCTGCGCCTCGGAGCCGAACAGCAGCACGCTCGCCACCTGCAGGTGCTGGAAGCCGAACAGGTGCGCGAGCGAGCTGTCGGCCTGCGCGAGCCGGCGCAGGATGCGGAAGATCAGCGGCCAGGCCGCCTGCTGGCCGCCATGGGCCGCGGGGATCGCGAGCGTGAGCAGGCCGCTGCGGCGCAGCAGCGCGCGTTCGGCCAGTGCCGTGCCGCCCGCGCGGTCGCGCTCGGCGGCACTGGCGGCCAGGGTGTTCGCGAGCGCGAGCACCGGCTCGGTGAAGACGCCGAAGTCCTCGGCGAAGGGATTGGCCGCCGATGGCGTGCCCTGGGGAGCGGAAGAAGAGGACACGGGATGGCGGCCTGCGGTGGAGAAGAGGAAGCGGAAAGCGGGGGCGGGCCGGAACGCGGGATCGGAGAGCGGCGACGCCGGCCGCGGCGGCTGCACGCATGATGCCGAGCCGGACCCCGTTCGCTTAGAACATTCCGGCGCATGGATATGCGCGGCGCGTTCAGCGCCGGTGGTCGACGCGCCGCGCCAGCCACTCGCCGACGAACTGGATCGCCGACACCAGCGCGATCAGGATCACGATCACCTCGAACATCACGCGCGTCTCGTAGCGCTCGTAGCCGTAGCGGATCGCCAGGTCGCCGAGACCGCCGGCACCCACCGCGCCCGCCATGGCCGAGGCATTGACCATCGCGATCACGCTGACCGTCATGCCGCCGATGATCCCGGGCAGCGCCTCGGGCAGCAGCACGTGGCGCACGATGTGCCAGCGCCGGCAGCCCATGGCGCGCGCGGCCTCGACCAGGCCGGCGTCGACGTCGTTGAGGCTGACCTGCGCGATGCGCGCATAGAACGGGATCAGGTTGGCCGCCAGCGGCACCACCGCGGCCCAGGTGCCGAGCGTGGTGCCGACCAGGAAGCGCGTGACCGGCAGCAGCGCGATCAGCAGGATGATGAACGGGATCGCGCGGCAGACGTTCACCGCGATCGACAGCGCCCTGTGGAAGCGCGGCCGCGGATAGAGGTTGCGCGGCGCCGTCACCGTGAGCACCACCGCCAGCACCAGCCCCAGCGCGATCGCGATGAAGGCCGAGATGCCCACCATCAGCAGCGTCTGGAAGAAGGCCTGGACGTACTTGTCAATCTGCGGCGTGGACATAGCCCAGGACCTCGATGCGGTCGGCCGCGAGCGCCTGGCGCGCGGCTTCGATGTCGAAAGAAGGGTCGGCGCCCACCGGCACGGCCACCAGCAGCCGGCCCTGCGCATGGCCGCGGATGCGGTCGAGCCCGCCGTGCAGCCAGGTCGCACCGGGGCCCAGCGCGGCCAGCGCCTCGAAGGGCAGGCCCCGCGGCCGCGCGGCGCCGTCGAAGCCCAGGCTCAGCACCCGCAGGGCCGGCCGGCCCGGGATGCCTTCGAGGTTTTCGAGGTCGGGCACCAGCGCCGCCGCGAGGTCGGGCGGCAGGTCGTGCAGCAGCGGTTGCAGCAGCGCGCGCGTGGCCTCGGCCCGCGGCTTGCCGAACACGCGCCACACCTCGCCGAGCTCGACGAGGCGGCCGCGGTCGAGCACCAGCACGCGGTCGCAGACCTCGCGGATCACCGCCATGTCGTGCGTGATCAGCACCACCGTGAGGCCGAAGCGCCGGTTGATGTCGCGCAGCAGCGCGAGGATCGATTGCGTGGTCTCGGGATCGAGCGCCGAGGTCGCCTCGTCGCACAGCAGGATCTGCGGCCGGTGCACCAGCGCGCGCGCGATGCCCACGCGCTGCTTCTGCCCGCCCGAGAGCTGCGCCGGCCAGGTGTCGGCCTTGTCGGAAAGGCCCACGAGCTCGAGCAGCTCGGCCACACGCTCGCTGATGCGCCGCGGTTCCACGCCCGCCACCTTGAGCGGCAGCGCGACGTTGTCGCGCACGGTCTTGGCCGACAGCAGGTTGAAGTGCTGGAAGATCATGCCGATGCGCCGGCGCAGCGCGACCAGGCCGTCCTCGTCGAGGCCGCCCACGTCCACGCCGTCGACGCGCACCGTGCCGCCGCTCGCGGCCTCGAGCGCATTGACGGTGCGCAGCAGCGTGGACTTGCCCGCGCCGCTGCGCCCGATGATGCCGAAGACCTCGCCGCGCTCGACGGCGAACGAGACCGCCTCGAGCGCCGCCACCGTGCCTGCCGCGCCCGCGTAGCGCTTGGAGACCCGGTCGAAGACGATATGGGCCGGCGCCGCCGGCGTCGTCGCGGCGCTCAGAACACGGGCAGTACCGAACCCTGGTACCGCGTCTGGATGAACTGGCGAACTTCCTCCGACTGGTAGGCCTGGACCAGCGGCTTGACCCAGGCCGCGTTCTTGTCCTTCTCGCGCACCACGATGATGTTGACGTAGGGGTTGTTCTCCTTCTTCTCGACCGCGAGGCCGTCGCGCGTGGCGATCAGGCCGGCCTGGTAGGCGAAGGTGTTGACGATGGCCGAGGCGTCCACGTCCTCGAGCGAGCGCGCGAGCACCACCGAGGCGGCCTCCACCAGCTGCACCTTCTTCCTGTAGCCGGTGATGTCGGCCAGCGTGGCGGTGCCCTTGAAGGGATCGAAGCCCTCGCGCAGGGTGAGCACACCCTGGTCGCGCAGCACGACCAGCGCGCGCGTCTGGTTGCTCGGGTCGTCGGGAATGCCGAGCTTGGCGCCGTCGGGCAGGTCCTTGAAGGCCTTGTGCTTCTTCGAATAGAAGGCGATCGGCGAGATGTAGGTGTTGCCCACGCTGACCAGCTTGTAGCCGCGCTGCTTGACCTGGTCGTTGAGGAAGGGAATGTGCTGGAACGAGTTGGCCTCGAGGTCGCCGTTGTTGAGCGCCTCGTTGGGGCTGGCCGAGCCGGTGATGACCACGGGTTTCACCTCGAGTCCATTGCGCTTGGCGACCTTGGTGACCACTTCCCAGATCTCCTCGTCGACGCCGCCGCGCACGCCCACGCGCAGGGTCTGCGATTGCGCGAGGGCCGCGGTCTGAGACCAGAGCGCGGTCGAGGCGAGGACGAGTGCGCCGAGGGCGCGAAGAACACTGCGTGTGTGCATGACTTTCTCTTTTCGGTTGCCGGTTTTTTGCTGCGGCCGATCTTCGAAGGCCGCGCCATGGCGGGAAAGGAAAGTTTTCGCACAAGCAATCTCGCTGCGCGACGAAGGCGCGGATCGATCCGCGCCGCGCGCCGCTGACGCGCTTGCACATGCGCATTCCGAAGTTGCCGTGGCGCGAGGCCACCGATACGGTCGACGGCTTCGCATGTCACCCTGCCTGGAGTTCCTTCGATGACCGCTTCGCTGCCTTCCCTCCCGCTTCCGCCGAGCCGCCGCACGCTGGTGCGCGGTGCCGCCGCCGCGCTCGGCGCCGCCGGCCTCGGCCTGCTGGGCCGCCGTGCCTGGGGCGCCGACAACGACAAGCCGATCACGCTGTCGTGGACCGGCACCGGCCTGTGCCTGAGCCCGATCGTGGTCGCCAACGAGCTGGGCTACTTCACGAAGAACAACGTGAAGGTGGAGATCATCAATTTCGCGGGCGCGGTCGACCAGGTGCTCGAATCGATCGCCACCGGCAAGGCCGACATCTCGCTGGGCCTGATCCATGCCTGGCTCAAGCCGCTGGAAGCGGGCTTCGACGTGAAGGTGGTGGGCACCGCGCACGCGGGCTGCATCCGCGTGCTCGCGCCCAAAACCTCGGGCATCGCGAGCATCGAGGCCGTGAAGGGCAAGACCATCGGCGTCTCGAGTCCCGCGGGCTATGGGCGCCAGTTCTTCTCGACCGCGCTGGCGCGGCGCGGCGTGAACCCCGACCAGGACGTGCAGTGGCGCGTGTTCCCGGCCGACCAGCTCGACATCGCGCAGAAGAAGGGCGAGATCGACGTCATCGCCGACTCGGACCCGAACCTCTACCTGATCGAGAAGCGCAACCCCGGCGCCTACCTCGAGATCGCCAACATCCTCAAGGGCGACTTCAAGGACCGGCTGTGCTGCATCGTCGCGGCGCGCGGCGAACTGGTGAAACGCAATCCGCAGCAGGTGGCGGCCGTGGTGCGATCGCTGCACCAGGCCGCGGACTTCATCGCCGAAAACCCCAACGAGGCCGGGCGCGCGGTGAGCAAGCTGTTCCCGAAGGTGGCGCATCAGGACCTCGGCAGCATCCTCTCGACCATAGGCTACACGCACCACGCCAGGCGCTTCGATCTCGCGAAGGAGATCGAGAGCTATGCGGTCGACCTCAAGCAGGTGGGCGTGCTCAAGAAGAGCACCGATCCGGCGCGGTTCGCGAAATTCCTGACGGTGGACGTGCTGGCCTGAGCGCCTGCTTCAGGCCGCCAGCGGCTCGGGCACCGCGGCCAGCAGCGAGCGCGTGTAGTCGTGCGCGGGCCGCGACAGCACCTCCTCCACCGGCCCCTGCTCGACCAGCCGGCCACGGTTGAGCACCAGCACGCGGTCGGCCACGTGGCGCACGAGGTTGATGTCGTGCGAGATGAACAGCAGCGCCGTGCCCAGCCGCGACTGCAGCTCGGCGATCAGGTCGATGACCTGGGCCTGCACCGAGACGTCGAGCGCCGACACCGGCTCGTCGCAGACGATCAGCGCGGGCTGCGCCGCGAGCGCGCGCGCGATCGCCACGCGCTGGCGCTGCCCGCCCGAGAGCGAACGCGGAAAGCGCTCGGCCAGCTCGGGCGCCAGGCCCACCTGCTGCAGCAGCGCCGCGATGCGCGCGCCCACCTCGGCGCGCGGCAGGCCCTGCAGGTTCTCGGCGATCACCTGCGACACGCGGTAGCGCGGATCGAAGCTGCTCAGCGGATCCTGCGGGATGTACTGCAGCCGTGGCCGCAGCGGCCGCCGCGCGGCCTCGGAGATGCCCGACCACGGCTGGCCCAGCAGCCGCACCGTGCCCGCGTCGGGCTCGAGCAGGCCGAGCACGATCTTCGCGCAGGTGGACTTGCCCGAGCCAGATTCGCCGACCAGGCCGAGCACCTCGCCGGCCGCAATCGAGAACGACAGGTCCTCGAGCGCCACGAAGTCCTCGCGCGGACCCAGACCGCGCCGCACCGCGAAGCGCTTGCCGATGCCCCGGACCTCGAGCACCGGTGCCTGCGCGGCCGGCACCGGCGCGCGCGGCGGCAGCGGCTCGCGCACGATGCGCAGCCGCGCCTCGGGGCCCGCGCCGGTTGACTCGAAGCGCGCCGACGACAGTCGGCTGCCGCGCGAGGAGGTCGAGGGCACGGCCGCGATCAGCTGCCGGGTGTAGCCATGGCGCGGGCTCGACAGCACGTCGCGCACCGGGCCCTGCTCGAGCACGCGGCCATGGCGCATCACGAGCACACGGTCGGCGATGCCCGCCACCGCCGACAGGTCGTGGCTGATCAGCAGCAGGCCGCTGCCTTCGTCGCGCACGCGCTGCGCCAGCACCTCGATCACCTGCTTCTGCAGCGCCGCGTCGAGCGCGGTGGTCGGCTCGTCGGCCACGATCAGCGGCGGCAGGCCCGCGATGGCGGCCGCGATCAGCGCACGCTGGCGCAACCCGCCCGAGAGCTGGTGCGCGTACTGGCCGATGCGGCGTTCGGGATCGGGCATGCCCACGCGCGCGAGCGTTTCCAGCACGCGCCGGCGCACCGCCGCGCGGCCGCGCAGCAGGCCGTGATGCTCGAGCACCTCGCCGACCTCGCGGCCGATGGGGCGCAGCGGATCGAGCGACACCAGCGCGTCCTGCATCACCAGCCCCGCGAAGGTGCCGCGCAGGCGGCGCCAGTCGGCGGCATCGAAGCGGCTCGTGTCGCGCCCGTCGATCAGGAATTTGCGCGCGTTCACGCGCGCGCTCGGCCCGGCGAGCGCGAGCAGGCTGCGCGCGGTCACGCTCTTGCCCGAGCCCGACTCGCCGACCAGCGCCACGCATTCGCCGCGCGCGATGCGCAGGTCGAGCGCCTCGACCACGGTGCGCTCGCCCGCGGGCGTGTCGAAGCGGACCGTAAGGCCTTCCACGTCGACCAGCGGAACATCGCTCATGCCAGCCTCCCCTCGAAGCGCCGCTGCAGATGGTGGCCGAGCACGGTGAACGAGATCACCGTGAGCGTGATGGCCGCGCCCGGGAACACGCCGGGCCACCAGGCCACGCGCAGCACGTCGCGGCTCTCGGCCAGCATCACGCCCCACTCGGGCGTGGGCGGCTGCGGGCCGAGGCCCAGGAAGCTCAGGCCCGAGGCCGCGAGCACGGTCGATCCCACGTAGACGGTGGCGGTCACGGGCACCGCCACCAGCACGTTGGGCAGCAGGTGGCCGAAGAACACCTGGGCGCGGCTGCGGCCGTAGATGTAGGCATGGGTCACGTAGTCGGCCTGGCGCACGATGCGCGTCTGCGCGCGCACCACGCGCGCGAACTTCGGAACGCCCGCGATGCCGACCGCGAGCGCGATGTTGGCCAGCCCCGGGCCTAGGAACACCACCACCAGCATCGCCAGCAGCACGCCCGGAAAGGACGAGATCACGTCGAACAGCCGCGACAGCCCCTCGTCGAGCAGCCATTGCTTCTGGCCCGCCACCAGGCCCAGCAGCACGCCGGCCAGCACCGAGATCGCGGTGCCGCCGATGCCGATGAACAGCGAGTAGCGCGCGCCATTCACGGTGCGCGAGAGCACGTCGCGGCCGAGCCGGTCGGTGCCGAAGGGATGCTCGGCGCCCGGCGGCTGCAGCACCGCGAGGAAGTCGCCCTCGAGCGGATCGTGCGCGGCCAGCCAGCGCGGCGCGACGGTGGCGATCACCAGCAGCGCGACGAACAGCGCCGACAGCAGCACCGCGAGCGGCGGCAGGCGCCGGCGCGGTGCGCTCGACGCGGGAGCGCTGCCCGCGGGCAGCGCGACGGTCTCGGATGCGGAAGTCATGATGCCTTGAGCCTCGGGTCGATCAGTGCATAGAGCAGGTCCAGCAGGGTGGACGCCGCGACGTGGATGAAGGCCGCCAGCAGCACCACCGCGAGCACCACGGGCGCATCCTGGCTCAGCACCGCGTTGAGCGTGACGGTGCCCAGGCCGGGCCGGCCGAACACCTTCTCGGTGATGACGGCGCCGCCGAGCAGGCCGCCGATGATCCAGCCGCCGAGCGTGACCACCGGCAGCGCCGCATGGCGCAGCACGTGCCGCAGGCGCAGCCGCAGCTCGCCCAGGCCGCGCGCGCGCACCGTGACCACGAAGGGCTGTTCGAGCGCGCGCTCCATCGCCTCGCGCAGCACCTGCGCCAGCAGGCCCGCGGTCGGCAGCGCCAGCGCGGTCGCCGGCAGCACCAGCGCGCGCCAGTCGGCCGCGCCCGAGACCGGGAACCAGCGCAGCGTGAACGAGAAGGCCATCAGCAGCAGGATGCCGAGCCAGAACACCGGCGTGGAGGCGAACACCAGCTCCAGCGTGGAGGCCGCCGCGCGCGCGAAGCGCCCGCGGCCCGAGGTCAGCGTGGCCACCACCACCGCGAACAGCAGCGCCAGCACGCCGGCCGCGAGCGCGAGCTCGACCGTGGGCCACAGCTGCGCCATCACCACGCGTGCCACCGGCTGGCGCAGTTCGTACGAGGTGCCGAAGTCGCCGCTGGCGATGCGCGCCAGGAAGCCCAGGTACTGCTCCCACAGCGGGCGGTCCAGCCCCCACTCGGCCGCGATGGCCTCGCGCAGGCCCGGGTAGTCGAGGTCGCCGGCCAGGATGTCCTCGACCCGGCCCGGCAACGCATGCAGGGCCAGGAAGGCCGCGGTGGCGCTGCCCCACGCCACCAGCAGGCCGGCACCCAGCCGCGAGATCACCAGTCGCCACATGACGGGCTCAGCGCTCCGACAGCCACACGTCGTGGAAGTTCGACGGCGAATCGAGCTGCGTCTCGAACGACAGGCCGCGCACCCGGCTCTTGGCCGCGAGCTGGTAGTTGGCCGAGAACAGCGGCACGATGATGCCCTGGTCCACCGCGTGGCGCTGCGCGGCGTCGACCAGCTTCTTCTTCTCCTCGAGAGTCGTGGAAGCCAGCGCGTCGTTGATGTAGCCGAACAGCGTCCTGTCGCCCTTGTCGGCCACCGCGCGGATGAAGCCGCTCTCGCCGATGTTGCCCTGCAGCTCCTGCGCCGCGTCGGCCGGCAGGTAGGTGTTGGGATAGATGCTCCACGAGCCCTTCTGCAACTGCTGCGCCCACTCGCCGCCGGTGACGAAGCGCAGCCGCAGGTCGAAGCCCAGGTTCTTGCGCAGCTGCGCCTGCAGGCCCTGGATCAGCACGTCGCGGTTGTCGCGCACGAAGGGCTGCGGATAGCCGACCTCGATGGTCAGGCGCTGGCCGTCCTTGGTGCGGAAGCCCTCGGCGTCGCGGCCGGTCCAGCCCGCTTCGTCGAGCAGCTTGTTGGCCGCGGCCGGGTTGTTGCCCCAGCTGCCCTCGAGCGCCTTGTTGTAGAAGAAGCTGTCGGGTCCGATGTTCGACCAGGCGCGGCGGTAGGCGCCGCGGTAGACGCTCTTGACCAGCGCATCGATGTCGGCGCCGTCGCGCAGCGCGCGGCGCACGCGCACGTCGGTGGCCGGCGGGATCGTGTAGTTGACGTTGAGCGTGAACGAGGTCTGCGCGCCCGCGGGGCCGACCAGGAACTGGAAGCCCGGCTGGTCCTTGAACAGGCCCACGTCGGTGGGCTGTACGCCCTCGATCACGTCGACCTGGCCCGAGCTCAGCGCGCCCGCGCGCACCGCGTACTCGGGCAGGAAGCGCACCGTCACGCGGTCCAGCCAGGCCGGGCCCTGGTGCGCCGCATAGCCGGGCGCCCACTGGTAGCGCGGGTTGCGCGCGAAGCCGGCCGACTGGCCGCGCACGTAGTTCTGGAACACGAAGGGGCCGCTGCCCGCGATGGCCGGGCCGCCGCCGCAGAGGTCGTCGCCCGACTGCAGCGACTTCGGCGAGATCAGGCCCAGCCGCACGCTGGCGATCGATTCGAGCAGGCCCGAGTCGGGCCGGGCCAGCTGCAGCCGCACCTCGCTGGCCGACACCACCTGCACGCGCTCCACCGCCTTGAGCAGTTCGCCGGCGGCATTGGTGTTCTTCGTGTCACGCACGAAGTCGAAGTTGAACTTCACGGCCGCCGCGTCGAGCGGCGTGCCGTCATGGAACTGCAGGCCCGGCTTGAGCTTGAAGGCATAGGTCTTGCCGTCGGGCGAGACGCTCCATTCCAGCGCCAGCCAGGGCAGGAACTTGCCGCCCTTGCCCTTGGCGACCAGCGAGTCGATGTAGTTGCGGATCAGGATGTAGGAGTTCTGCTGCGTCGAGCGGTGCGGGTTGAAGCAGATCGGATCGGTGGTGACGCCGAAGACCACCTCGCCGCCCTGGCGCGGCGTGTCGGCGGCCAGCGCGAGGTTCATGCCGCAGGCCGCGAGCAGGCCGGCCTGGAGGATGCGCGGCAATGCGCGCCGCGGGGAAGCAAGGGCAAGGGAGATCTTCATGACGACGGAAAGGAACGTGGGAAAGCCGCGCGGACGAATCCGCGCCAGGAGGAGAGGACAAGGAGTCGGCGCGCGCGGCGCCGGCCGTGCAGGCCCGGGCGAACGCCCGTGCACGGGCAGCGCCGATCTTCGAAGCTCAGGGCTTCGCGGCTAACGAAAGTTTTCGCAGAAGCTATCTCGCTCAGCGCACATGGAGCGCTTCAGCGCCCTTCATCCGCTCAATCCAGAAGTCCGTCCCAGTAGAGACGCGCTGCAGCCAGCACGGTCCGCATCTGCGTCGTGTGCGCGAGCCTGAAGGCCGCGCCGCGCACGGTCTCGTCGGGGAACTCGCTGACCAGCGTGAACGGCACGGTCGAACGCTCGTCGGTGATCACCATGCAGGGAATGCCGTTGATGGGCGCGAACGGCAGCTCGCCGACGTGGGCATGCCACATGCGCTGCTGGAGCGCATTGAACGCGGCCAGTTCGGCCGAGCCCGCGAGCAGTTCCTTCGTGAGCGCATCGAGGAAGCGCAGGCCGTCGTGGCCCCGGTGCTGGCGCAGGATCAGGAAGAAGCCCTTGGGCACCGTCCACAGCTCGCTGCCGCGCGGCACATAGCCGGCGCGCGGGCGCGTCCATTCGTGCGCCGGGTAGCCATGCAGACTCAGGTGCAGGCGCGCGCCGGTGCGCGCGATCGCCTCGAGCCGCGGCGCCTTCTCGCCGAAGGGCGGCTTGGTGCGCGCCTCGAGGTCGTCGCCCAGCGCGGTGTAGCGCGCGGCATGCGCCATGTGCGTGGGATCGGTCTGCTGGAGCCGATGATGCAGCGCCGCGCCGTCGGGGTTCTCGAGCGCGACCAGCGCATAGTGCGCGCCGGGCAGCGCATTGAGCAGCGGTGCCGCGCGCAACGCGCCGACCACGCCCGAACTCTCGTTCGCATGCTGGCCGGCCGTGACCACCAGGCCCGGCAGCGTGCCGCGCACATGCAGGCCCGCGACCGGGCGGCCCTGGAACGAGGTCACGCCGAAGCGCTCGCCGGGCAGGCGCGCCATCGCGGCCTCGACCTCGACCGGGGCCAGCGAGCGGTCGGCGCTGTCGAGCACCAGGGCGGCGTCGACGGGCGGGTCGACCCGCCGATGCGCGGCCAGCCGCACCGTGACGCGCGTGTCGTCCTCGCTGCGCGAGATCAGCGGCACGATGTGGCCAGGCTGCAGCGTGCGATCGGCATCGTCGAGGCCGGCGCGCGCCTTGAAGAACTCGAGCGCGCCGTAGTAGCAGTCCTCGTGCAGCGCCTCGAAGGTGTCGATGGTCTCCTCGCCGAAGGGCAGCCGGCGTTCGATGCCGGTGGTGGCGATCGCGATCTCGAGCGTGTCGAACAGCGGCAGCGTGTCGCTCCAGGCATGGCCGCGCACCGCGTCGAGCGCGGCCGCGCAGGCGGCCTCGAACTCGGTGGGCAGCGCGGCGTCGTGCACCAGCGCGTCGCCATCCCAGACGCGCAGCCAGCCGCAGGGCGAGGCGGTGGCGTCGTTGGGCGCGAACACGCGCCACTGCCGCGCGCCGGCCGTCACGAGGTGCTCGCCGGGCAGCTCGCCGTCGGCGAAACGCAGCGCGACGTCCTCGCCGAGCAGGCCGGCCAGCGGATAGGCCTCGAGGCGAAAGCGCTGGCCCTGGCCCGCGGGCGTGCGGACCTCGACCGAGGTCGCCCCATCGCCCTCGAATTCCTCGAGAAAGAAATGCACCAGCGGCTTGTAGGCGCTGCGCAGCACGGCCTGCACGCCTGCCGCGGCGAGCGCCTGCTCGGCGGCGCGGCGCATCGGCGCGTCCTCGAACAGCCAGGCTTCGATGCGCGTGACCGGATTGGCGCCGAAGCGTTCGACCAGTTGCACCAGCGTGCGGGGGAAGGTGGCGTCGAGCAGCAGGGTCATGGCGGGAAGAATAAACCGCCTCGCGGCGTGGGGTTACCAACGGGCAGACACGCGGCCCCGGGGACAGGCGCCCCAGTCTTGGCCCTCGGGCGCGCAATGCAAGCACGGAATCCGCATACGTTGAACCGTTTTCGTTCTTTGGCCCGCAGGTGGGCGCACGCTAGCCTGCGCCGGCTCCCGACTCACGGGGACCCCTCATGGAAAGCCTCGCCTCGATGTCTCATGTCTTCGACAACCTCCCGCTGCCCACGGCACCCGTTGCCGTCGAGCCGGCCGCCAAGCCGTTGCCGCCGCGCCGCGCGCCACGCGTGCTGTCGCGCAACCGGCTGCTGCTGATCTCCTGGCTGGTGCCGGCCCTGGTGCTGGTGGCGTGGGAGCTGGCGGCGCGGGCCGGCCATCTCTCGATCCATGTGCTGCCCGCGCCCAGCAAGGTGGCGGCCACGGCCTGGGGCCTGATCCAGGAAGGACGGCTGATCAGCGACATGGGCACGAGCCTGCTGCGCGCGGCCGCCGGCTTCGCGATCGGCGGCTCGATCGGCTTCGCGCTCGGCACGGTGGTGGGCTTCTCGCGGCTGGCCGAGGCGCTGTTCGACCGCAGCATCCAGATGATCCGCGCCATTCCCTTCCTCGCGATGCTGCCGCTGGTGATCGTCTGGTTCGGCGTGGACGAGGGCGGCAAGATCTTCCTGGTGTCGCTGGGCGTGATGTTCCCGATCTACATCAACACCGTGCTGGGCATCCGGCAGGTCGACCCCAAGCTGCTCGAACTCGGCCGCGTGACGGGCCTGAGCAATGCCACGCTGATCCGGCGCATCGTGCTGCCGGGCGCGCTGCCCTCGATCCTCGCGGGATGCGCGCGAGTTCCTGCGCACCGACGTGATCGTGCTGACCATCGTGGTCTACGCCACCATCGGCGTGGCCTCGGATGCGGTGGCCCGGCTGCTCGAACGCCGGCTGCTGGCCTGGCATCCCAACTACGCGGCGGGGGAACGGCGATGAGCGCGCAGCCATCGCAACCCGAGGCGCCCGCCGTCGTCGTGCACGGCCTGCAGCGCCGCTATGGCGAGCGCACCGTGATCGGCGGGCTCGACCTGCGCATCGCGCGCGGCGAGTTCGTCGCGCTGCTCGGCGAGAGCGGCTGCGGCAAGACCACGCTGCTGCGCGCGCTCGCCGGCCTCGATGCCATCGACGGCGGGCGCATCGACGGACCGCGCCAGCCCGCGGTGGTGTTCCAGGAGCACCGGCTGCTGCCGTGGGATTCGCTCTGGCGCAATGTCTCGCTGGGCCTCGACGAGGCCACCGGCAAGGCGCTCGCTCAGGCTGCGCTGGCCGAGGTCGGCCTCGGCGACCGGCTCGACGACTGGCCGCGCAATCTCTCGGGCGGCCAGGCGCAGCGCGTGGCGCTGGCGCGCGCGCTGGTGCGCGAGCCCCGGCTGTTGCTGCTCGACGAGCCCTTCGCCGCGCTCGACGCGCTCACGCGCATCCGCATGCATGGCCTGGTGAAGGAGCTGGTGCGCCGCCACCGGCCCGGCGTGCTGCTGGTCACGCACGACGTCGACGAGGCGGTGGCGCTGGCCGACCGCGTGCTCGTGATGCGCGACGGCGCGATCGCGAGCGAATACGCCGTGTCGCCCGAAGCCAATGCCAGGCGCACGCATCCCGATGCCACGGCGCTGCGCGAGGCGCTGCTGGCCGAGCTCGGCGTGGCGGCCGACAGCGTGCCCGCCTGAACCTCCTTTTCGTTTTCCTTTCTCCACCGGCCTCCTCCCTTCATGACCTCCTCGTTCTCCCCGGCCTCGCGCCGCAGCTTCCTGCAGACCGCCGTCGTCGGCGCCGGCGCCCTGGCCACGGGCCTGGCCCAGGCGCAGGCCGCCGCCCCGGCCAAGGCCACGCGCAACACCGACACCGTGCGCCTCACCTGGGGCCGCGGCGGCCTGCCCGCGCTGGCGAAGAACCGCGGCGAGTTCGAGAAGCTGCTCGCCAGGGACGGCATCAAGGTGCAGTGGATCGGCCCCTTCCCCAACCACGCGCCCTCGCTGCAGGCCGTGACCGGCGGCAGCGCCGACTTCGGCTTCGGCGGCAGCACCACGCCCGCGCTGGCCGCCATGCTCGCGGGCTCGCCGCTGGTGTTCACTCAGTTCGCCATCGTCGAGCCGCGCAGCACCGCGATCATCGCCAAGGACGGCTCGGGCATCGACAAGGTGCAGGACCTGGTGGGCAAGTCGGTCGCGGTCAACCGCTCGGGCCTCGGCGAGTTCCTGCTGGTGGCCGCGCTCGAGAAGCACAACATCGACCGCGGCAAGGTCAAGTTCGTCTACCTCAATCCGCCCGACGCCGGCCCGGCCTTCGCGCAGGGCAAGATCGACGCCTGGTCGATGTGGAGCCCGGGCGTGGACATCGCGCGCACCGAGTACAAGGCGCACGACGTCTTCTTCGAGGGCCGCGACCTCGACTTCCTGATCGACTTCAACTCCTACGTCACGCATCGCAAGTTCGCCGAGGAGAACGTGGCCATCGTGCGCGCCGTGAACGCGGCCTACGCGGCCGAGGCGAAATGGATCAGCGAGCATCCGGTGGAAGCCGAGACGCTGAACCAGCAGGACGCCGGCTACAGCGACGCGGTGCGCGACACCCTGGTCAAGCTCAAGCGCCGCTGGGACGTGCGCGGCGTGCAGGACGCGAAGTTCCTGCAGGAATTCCAGAAGGCCTCCGACTGGCTGTCGGAGCGCAAGATCCTGCCGCAGAAGGCCAGGGTCACGGACTACCTCGCGCGGCTGTGAGGACGGGGCGACGCCTCGCGGCAGGAAGGCGACGGCCCCTCAGCCGCAGCGCGGCTCGCCCGCGCGAGTGCAGATCGGCACGAAGATGCGCGTGCCCGCGCGCTGCACCAGCAGCGCCGCCGTGCCGTCGGCCGTGTCGAGCTGCTGCGCCAGCGCCTCGGCGCTGTCGATCGGCTGGCCGTTGAGCGCGAGGATCAGGTCGCCCGGCTGCACGCCCGCGCGCGAGGCCGCCGCGTTCACGCGCTGCACCAGCAGGCCGCCCTCCACGCGCAGCAACTGCCGCTCGGCCGGCGCCAGCGGACGCACCGCGAAGCCCAGGCGCGACGGCGCGCTCGCGGCACCTGTCGCCAGCGGCGGCGTCTCGAAACCGTCGACGCGCACCTCGAGCACCTGCTCCGTGCGGTCGCGCCACACCATCAGGCGCACGCTGTCGCCCGGCGTCTGCTCGGCGATGAAGCCCAGCGCATCGGCCGCCTGCACCACCTCGCGGCCCTGCACCGCCAGGATCACGTCGCCCGGCCTCAGCCCGCCGGTCTCGGCCGCGCCGCGCGGCTCCACGTAGTTCACCAGCGCGCCGGCCGGGCGCGACAGGCGGAAGGTGTCGGCCAGCGCCTGCCCCACCTCCTGCACCGACACGCCGATGCGCCCGCGCGTGACCTTGCCGGTGGCCAGCAACTGGTCCTTGATGCGCATGGCCGCGTCGATCGGAATCGCGAACGAGAGGCCCTGGTAACCACCGCTGCGGCTGTAGATGCGCGAGTTGATGCCGATCACCTCGCCGCGCAGGTTGAACAGCGGCCCGCCCGAATTGCCGGGGTTGATCGGCACGTCGGTCTGCAGGAACTGCATGTACTCCGCGCCCGGCAGCAAGCGCCCCTTCGCGCTCACGATGCCGGCCGTCACCGAGTTGCCGAAGCCGTAGGGCGAGCCGATCGCCACCACGCCGTCGCCCGGCTCCACGCTCGAGGGCTCGCCGATGCGCACCGTGGGCAGGCCGCTCGCATCGATCTTGAGCAAGGCCACGTCGGCCACCGCGTCGAGCCCGACCAGGCGCGCGCGGAACTCGCGCCGGTCCGGCAGCTTCACCGTGATCTGCGTGCCGCGCGCCACCACGTGCGCGTTGGTCAGGATCAGCCCGTCGGCGCTGATGAGAAAGCCGGTGCCCAAGCTGGCCTGGTCGGTCTCGGCGGGCTGCGGCTGCGCGCCGGGCACCAGCAGCAGCCAGCGGTCGCTGAGGCGGCGCGCCGGCGCCGAAGGCCGCTCCACGCCGATGTGGACCACGGCCGGGCCGTAGCGCTTGACCAGCTCCGCGAGCCCCGAACTCGGCCAGGGCATCGCGGCCTGCAGCGGCAGGCCGAACGCCAGCCCCGCGAGCACGACGGCCAATGCCGCGCAGAAGCGCCACGTCCGCGTGCTCGCTCTGGCGGCGCGCGGCGAGAGTCTGGCGGACGAGACGGTCATGGCGGTCTTTCAGGAGCAAGGTGGGCCCAGCCGCACGACGCGCCGACGAACAGGGTCGAGGCGCGCGGACGGCGTGGGCCTCGAAGACAAGACGGTCCGGCGCTTGCCGGACTGCGCTTTGTCATGAAAATTTCATGAAAGGCCGGGCGCCGACGCCGCGTGCTAACGTCGACGCCAAAGGGGCCTCGGCCGAGGCTCCGACCACTCCGACGAAGATGGGATCGATGAGCCTGACCCGCGCCTGGTCGCGCCTCCAGTCACTGCGCGACCAGCCCGCCCGCAGCGATGTGCTGCTGACGCGCGCGGCCCTGATCCTCTGCGTTCCGATCATGCTGGCCTACGGCTGCGCCGGGCTCGTCTATGGCGAGCTGCCGATGCTCACGCCCTTCGGCTTCGTCGAGATGCCCGGTGCCTGCGCCTGGCTCACGGCCGCGATGGCCTTCGCGCTCGCGGTGCTGGCGACCGACTGGCTGGTGCGTGGCGAGCTGGCCACCCCGCGTGCCTCGGTGATCGTCACGACGCGCTCATGGCGCATGGGCGATCCGCCGATGCCCGCCCTGCCCCCGCATGTGTGGCCGCAACCGCGCAGCTCGCCGCTGCGCATCGCCTGCCTCGGCATCGCGGCGGTGGCCTGTGCCTCGGCGCTGGTGGGACGCATCACGCTCGCGCTGGGCTGGCAGGCCTTCGCGCGGCCGGGCGGGCTGGCGCCGAACGCGGAATGGCCGCTCTATCCGCTGCAATGGCTCTGGCCCTGGCTGCTGCCGCTGACACGCCAGCCCGTGCTGCTGGGCACGATCGTGGTGGGCGCGGTGCTGCTGCTGGCCGCCTATCTGCTGGCATGGCGCAAGGTGCGCGGCGCCTGGCTGCCGTTCATCACGATGCTGCCGCTGCTGTTGGCGGTTCATTTCCTCGGCGCGGCCGGCTTCGATTTCGCGGGCGCGCGAGGCCTCGGCGGGATCGTCGAGCCCGAGCTGTCGGCCGCGCTGGCGCAGCGCCCCGGGCACTACAACATCCACACCTTCCTGAGCCTGTGGGGCGCCATCGGGGCACTCACGGTCGGGCTGATCGGGGGCTTCTGGCTCGAGTCCTCGTCGGTGCTCGAAGAGGACTGATCCCGGGACGCGAGCGGCTCAGGTCCTGCGCGCGATGCGCACGATGGCGTCGTAGATCTCATGCTCCGCGTCCGCCGGCTCGATCTCTCCCGCGGCGGCCGCGAACGACACGGCCTCGGCCGTGCCCAGCATCGCGCGCATGCCCGCCAGCGCGAGCGGCTGTTTCGCGAAGGGCTGCAGCGCATCGCGGCACTTGGCGAGGAACAGCGCCTCGTGCTCCTTCTTGAGCGCATCGAGCTCGGGCGAACCGGCCAGCGCAGCGCTCACGCCGGGCATCTCGCGGCCCATCTCCATCACGCAGTTGACGTAGGTGGCGGCGATCACCTTGGCCACGGCCGGCAGCGACCGGGCCGCGACTCGCAGGGCCTCATCCATCAGCGCGTGCTGCCGGCCGTCGTACTCCTCGTAGAGCACGCCGAGCAGCCCGGTGCGCGTGCCGAAGTGGTCGTAGACCACGGGTTTGGTCACGCCCGCGCGCTCGGCCAGGTAGCCCAGCGTGAGCGCGTCGGTGCCCTCGCCGCGCACGATGGACCAGGCCACGTCCATGAGCTGGCGGTTGCGCTCCTCCTTGGGCAGACGCTTCTTCGCCGCGACGGGCGCGGGCGGTTTCGGGGGGGTGCTTGACATGATTAACCTACCAAAGATAACCTACAAAAAGTAATCTACCAATAGTAGTTTAAATCCATCCGCAAGAAAGGAAGCTTCATGCACGCCCTCGTCGTCGTCAGCCACCCCGATCCGAAATCGCTCACGCATGCCGTCGCGCGCGCCTACGCCGAGGGCGTGGCGGCCTCCGGCGACCACAGCACCGAGATCGCCGACCTCGCCGCGGAGGGCTTCCAGCCGGCCTTCGGCCAGGCCGACGCCACCGCCTACCTGCTGCAGGCGCCGCTGCCGGCCGACGTGCTGCGCGAGCAGCAGCGCATCGACCGCGCCGACGCGCTGGTGCTCGTCTATCCCGTCTACTGGTGGTCGTTCCCGGGCCAGCTCAAGGGCTGGATCGACCGCGTGTTCTCCAACGGCTGGGCCTACGACGAGCGGCCCGACGGCTCGCTCGGCAAGCGGCTCGGCCACCTCCCGATCCACCTGATCGGCATCGGCGGCGCGGACGGCGGCACCTATGCGCGGCACGGCTACGACAAGGCGATGCGCACGCAGATCGACCACGGCATCTTCGATTTCTGCGGCGCGCCGGTGCGCACCTCGGAGTTCCTGGTCGATGTGAATGGGCGGGGCGGGGCCGCGCACCTGGTCACCGCGCGGGGGCTCGGCAGCAACGCGTTCGCGAAGGAAGCGCCGCAGCGAGCGGCTGCCGAGCTGGCGGGCTAACCCCAGGCTCAGCCCTTCGCCAGCCGCCGCCGCGCCTTCACCGCCGAAGCCAGCCCCTCGAGCACCGGCACCGTCTGCGCGAAGCCGATGCAGGCATCGGTGATCGAGACGCCGTGCTTGAGCGCCACGCCGGGCTGGAGGTCCTGCCGCCCTTCCTCGAGGTGGCTCTCGATCATGAGGCCGGTGATGCGCCGCTCGCCGCCCGCGATCTGCGCCGCGACGTCCTCGGCCACCACGATCTGGCGCTGGTGCTGCTTGCTGCTGTTGCCGTGCGAGACGTCGATCATGACCTGCGGCCGCAGGCCGTTCGCCAGCAGCGCCTGGCAGCTGGACTCGACGTCGGCGGCCGAATAGTTGGGCGCCTTGCCGCCGCGCAGGATCACGTGGCAGTCGTCGTTGCCACGCGTTTCGAAGATCGCCGCCATGCCCATCTTGGTCATGCCCATGAAGGCATGCGGCGCACGGGCCGCGAGGATGGCGTCGGCCGCGACCTTGACGCTGCCGTCGGTGCCGTTCTTGAAGCCGACGGGGCAGCTCAGGCCCGAGGCCAGCTGCCGGTGGCTCTGGCTCTCGGTGGTGCGCGCGCCGATGGCGCCCCAGGCGATCAGGTCGGCGATGAACTGCGGGCTCAGCAGGTCGAGGAACTCGGTGCCGGTCGGCAGGCCCAGCGTGGTCAGCTCGAGCAGCAGGCGCCGCGCGCGCTCCAGGCCCTCGTTGATGGCGAAGCTGCCGTCCAGGTGCGGGTCGTTGATGTACCCCTTCCAGCCCACGGTGGTGCGCGGCTTCTCGAAGTAGGCACGCATCACGATCAGCAGGTCGTCCTGCAGCGAATCGGCCAACTTCTTGAGGCGCTGCGCGTATTCGATGGCCTGGTCGTGGTCGTGGATCGAGCACGGGCCGACCACCACCACCAGCCGGTCGTCGCGGCCATGCAGCACGTCGGCGATCGCGGCGCGGGCGCCCTCGACCAGCGCCAGGGTGTTGTCGCGCACGGGCACGCGCTCCTGCAGCAGGGCGGGGGTCATGAGCGGGCGCACGGCGCCGATGCGCACGTCGTCGATCCGGGTGGTGTCGAGCGTGCTGTCGCGGGAGCCGATTTCGGCGTCGTGGAGGGGGTCGTCGAGGCGGGGCATGGTCGTGGGTGGAATGTCGGAGGGCCCGCCGATTGTCCCCGAACGCACCCATGGCCCTCAGAGGAAGCGCGAGCGCCTTTCGTCGCGCGGGCCGACCGCGAGGTCCTCCGACAGTCCCTTGAGCACGGCATAGCCGGCCTGGAGCGCATCGAGGTAGGTGGCAAATCCCGCCGCGGCTTCGAGCAGGCGCTCGTACTCGGGCGAACCGTCGAACGACTCGAGCAGCACCCAGTAGTACTCGCTCGTGTCGTGTTGTTCCACCGTCAGCGCGATGGAGATGAGAGGGCCGAACATGCGGGGATGCTCGCAGTCCCGCATGACGGTCTGAAGAAAGCTAGATCTGCAGGACGGGGAACGACTTCACGAGGTCGTCGAGCGCCTTGAGTTGCGCCATCAAGGGCTCGAGCTGGTGCAGCGGCAGCGCGCTCGGTCCGTCGCACTTGGCCTGGGCCGGATCGGGATGGGCCTCGATGAACAGGCCCGCGAGGCCCAGCGCCATGCCCGCGCGCGCGAGGTCCACCAGCTGTTCGCGGCGGCCGCCCGAGGCGGCGGCGCCGGCCTCGCGCTGCTGCAGCGCATGGGTCACGTCGAAGATCACCGGCAGGTCGCCCGTGGTCTTCTTCATCACGCCGAAGCCCAGCATGTCGACCACCAGGTTGTCGTAGCCGAAGCAGGTGCCGCGGTCGCACAGGATGATCTGGTCGTTGCCCGCTTCCCTGAACTTCTCGACGATGTTGAACATCTGGCTCGGGCTCAGGAACTGCGGCTTCTTGATGTTGATGACGCGGCCGGTCTTCGCGAGCGCCACCACCAGGTCGGTCTGGCGCGCGAGAAAGGCCGGCAGCTGCAGCACGTCGACCACCTCGGCCACCGGCGCGGCCTGGGCCGGCTCGTGGACGTCGGTCAGCACCGGCACGCCGAAGGCCGTCTTCACCTCCTGCAGGATGCGCAGGCCCTCGTCGAGGCCGGGGCCGCGGTACGAGTGGATCGACGAGCGGTTGGCCTTGTCGAAGCTTCCCTTGAACACGTAGGGAATGCCGAGCTTGCCGGTGACGCGCACGAATTCTTCGGCGGTGCGCAGCGCCAGGTCCTTCGACTCGAGCACGTTGACGCCGCCGAACAGCACGAAGGGGCCGTCGTTGCGCACGCCGATACCGGGGGGGATGGTGACGTTTTTCATGGGGGAGCTCCTGTCCTGAATCTTGGGGCCTATTGTCGGCGCTCCCGGCGGCCGGGCCCCAGGCCGGGCGTTCAGGGCATCTTCACGGCGATCTGCAGCAGTCCGCGCAGGTGGCGCGGCCCCAGGCGCGCGTCGTTGGCCGAGATCAGGCACAGCGCGCCCAGGTGCGGCTCGAGCGGGCCACCGTTCTTCTCGTACAGCACCAGCGCCTTCTCGCCGATCGTGCTGTTGTAGAGCTCGTTCCAGCTGAAGATGGCCTGGTAGCCGTCGTCGCCCAGCGCGACCACCACGCAGCGCTTGAGCTCCGAGCGCGGCCGCTCGGAGAAGCCGCAGGCATCGAGCACGTCGACCAGCCGCGCGCCCGCGTAGCTGTCGACCTGCGCCACGGCGCGGCCCGAATAGCACAGCACCTGGGTCGGGCCGAGGTCGTGGCGCGCCATGCGCTCGAGCGCCTCGCGCGAGAACGCGGCCGGCCGCGGCACGCCGCCGAGCACATGCAACAGGGCCCCCGCGCGCGGATTCGGGCTTTCTTCGCCCGCGAAGCGACGCTGCTCCACGGGCACAACGGCATCCAGGCTCATCGTGGTTCCTCGGTGATCGACAGGTGGCAGGCCGGCATTCTGCGCGGCGCGCCCGGTCGGCGCGATCCGCTTCGGCGTATGGCCGCCATCCGCGAAACAGGATTTCGCCATATTCCAACTGACATAGCGAAAACCGGAATCTACCCCGATCCGATGCCCCTTGCGGCTCAGCGCCCCAGCCGCGGCCCGGCCATGATGATGAACATGCCGAGCAGGCTGACTCCCACGCCCACCCAGTCGGTCACGCTCGGCTGCACCTTGTCGACCGCCCAGAGCCACAGCACCGCCACGCCGATGTAGACGCCGCCATAGGCCGCGTACACCCGGCCCGCCGCGGTCGGGTGCAGGGTCAGCAACCAGGCGAACAGGGCCAGCGAAACCGCCGCGGGCAGCAGCAGCCAGGCCGAATGGCCCTGGCGCAGCCAGAGATAGGGCAGGTAGCAGCCGACGATCTCGGCCAGGGCGGTGGCGACGAAGAGGGCGAAGGTCTTGAGCAGGTCCATGCGGGGATTCTCGGTCCGGGCACGGCCCGCCCTGCCATCAACCCGTCGCCGCGCCTGCCTGCTGGTCCTGGAACAGCCGCTCCAGCATCCGTGCCAGCCGGTCCACATCGACCGGCTTGGTCAGGTGCCCGAGGAACCCAGCCTCGAAGCTGGTGTCGCGGTCGCTGGGCTGGCCGTAGCCGGTCACGGCGATCAGAGCGGGCGGGTCGACCAGTTCGGCGCGCAGCCGGCGCGCGACCTCGTGGCCGTCGATGCCGGGCAGGCCGATGTCGAGCAGCACGACGTCGGGCCGGCCGGCCTTGACCGCCTCGATGGCGGCGAAGCCGTCGTGCACGACCGCGCTGGCATAGCCGAGCGCGTCCATCAGCAGCGCCATGGTCTCGGCGGCATCCTGGTTGTCGTCGACCACCAGCACCAGCCGTTCGCCGGGCGCCCGGCCCGATGCACCCTCAGCCGACAGCGGCTGCGCCACGGCCGCCAGGTTGACGACGAATTCGCTGCCCTCGCCCGGGCGCCCGCTGCTGAACACGCTGACGCGGCCGCCGTGCAGCGCGACCAGCTGCTGCACCAGGCTCAGCCCGAGGCCGAGCCCGCCCTTGGAGCGCGCGGCATCCTGCTCGCCCTGCACGAACAGGTCGAAGATGCGGCGGATGTCCTGCGGCGCGATGCCCGGGCCGGTGTCGCGCACCGCGATCTCGGCCTCGATCGGGCTGGCGTCCGCGGTGCCGGGCGCGGCGGGGCCGAGGCCGAGCCGCAGTTCGATGCGCCCGCCGCTGTCGGTGAACTTGGCGGCGTTGTGCACGAGGTTGCTGACCACCTGCACCAGCCGCGCCCGGTCGCCCGTGACCCAGGGGTCGGCGCCGTCGACCTGCAGGTCGAGCACTTGCGACTTCAGCGCGACCAGCGGGCGCACCGTCTCGACGGCGTCGTGGATCACCTCGCGCAGCCGCACCGGCTTGGCCTCGAGGTGGATCTTGCCGCTGGTGATGCGGCCCACGTCGAGCAGGTCGTCGATCAGCCGGGTCATCTGCCGCAGTTGCCTGTCGATGATGTCGCGCGTGCTGTTGAAGATGCGCGACTCGATCTTCTCGCGCTTGAGCAGCTCGAGCGCGTTCGAGATCGGCGCGAGCGGATTGCGCAGCTCGTGCCCGAGCATCGCGAGGAAGGTCGCCATGCGCCGGCCCTCGTCCTCCAGCGCCGTGATGCGGCGGCGCTCGCTGAGGTCGCGCGTGACCTTGGCGAAGCCCTTGTGCTGGCCCGCGGCGTCGTACAGCGCCGTGATGACCACGCTGGCCCAGAAGCGGCTGCCGTCCTTGCGCACGCGCCAGCCCTCGTCCTCGAAGCGGCCGTCGCGCAGCGCGTTGCGCAGCTCCTGCGCGGGCCAGCCGCTGGCCGCCACGTCGGGCGGATAGAAGGTCGAGAAGTGCCGGCCGATGATCTCGGCCGCCTCGTAGCCCTTGTTCTTCTGCGCGCCCGCGTTCCAGCTGATCACGTGGCCCGCGGGGTCGAGCATGAAGATCGCATAGTCCTTCACGCCCTCGACCAGCAGCCGGAAGCGCTCCTCGCTCGCGCGCAACAGCTCGTCCTGCTGGCGCCGCGCGCTGAGGTCGCGCGTGATCTTGGAGAAGCCGCGCACCCCGCCGTCGGGCCCGATGAGCCGCGTGATGACCACGCTGGCCCAGAAGCGCGAGCCGTCCTTGCGCACGCGCCAGCCCTCGTCCTGGAAATGGCCCGCCTCGCGTGCCTGCGCGAGTTCCTGGCCGGGCGCGTCGCGCTGCTGTGCCTCGGCCGGATAGAACATCGAGACATGGCGGCCCAGGACTTCGGCGTCTTCGTAGCCACAGACCAGCCGCGCGCCGGCGTTCCAGCTCAGCACCATGCCGTCGGGGTCGAGGAAGAAGATCGCGTAGTCGGTGACGGCGTCGATCATCTGCCGGTGATCGGCGTCCGACAGGTTGGCGAGGGACAGCCGCTCGGTCGCGGCAGGGTCTGGCATGTTGTTCGTTCTCTCGGACAGTGGGGCGCGCCGGCTCTCCCCCGCGGGTGGACCGGGGAGTATTCCTCCGCTCGAGAGCCCGGCCCGTGGGACGTTTCCGACATCTGCGGTCGGCAATCAGGCTGGACACCCTGGTTTTCGTTGGTCACCGACGCAAGCCCCGGGGCCTTTGAGGAACGTCAGCCCCAGGTGGCCCGACCTGTGCCCGCGCGTCAGCCGGCAAGCCGCAATTCCTGCATCAGGCCAGCAACATTGTTGACCTGCAGCTTGTCGTAGATCGCCTGGATGTGATTGCGAACGGTCGCGGGCGAGCGCGCCAGCAAGGAAGCGATGCCCTTGTAGTTGTCGCCACGGGCCAGCAACTCCGCGACGGTGCGCTCGCGCGGCGTGAGATCGTCCGCGCGACACCGCTTGCGCACGCTCAGGAACAGCAGCCGTTGCTCGATGCGAGCCGAGACCACGGCATGCCGGCCCAGATACGCGGACTGCACCGTCATGAAATGCACGAGGAGGAATGACGGCAGTGCCCGGCGCGGCCAGCCCGAGAACTCCTCGCGCATCAGTGCGGCGAAGTTCTCGTCGCAGTGGTACATCGCCCCTCGCAGATCGGCGATGGCCGCCCCCCTGGAGGATGGTGGGCGGGTGCGGTCGAGGTGCATCAGGCGGTTGAGCGCAAGCGCCTGCATCATGTGCGGGGAGAGGCTGCTCAGGAGATGCACTTCCTCGGGCTTGCAGTGCGCATCTTCGTCGGCTCGAAACAGCGAGAACCAGTGCATGAAGTTCGAACGGGGCGCGCTGTCCATCGCGATGAAGATGTTGTTCTGGTCATGGCGCTGAAGATAGTCCCGGATGGGGGCGTTCCTTGCGCCACCGAACCAGTCGGCGGTGTTGAAGCCTCGCGCGCCTTGCCCCTTGCCGAAGAAACTGGCCGCCGCGGAATCGAGGTGCTTGAACGCCTCATACTCCCGCATCATCTCCGGCGCCTTCTGGTGGAGATGCAGCGTACGGACGTCGATTCCATCGCGCGCGGTCGTGGCCGTTCCCCACATCGATGCGTCAAAAGGTATATGTGACTTGATCAGTCCGAGCGCGGCGTCCTGAAACGTCTCGATCGACGATTCGTGCGCGAGCCGATAGAGCCGCAACAAGAGGTCGCTGAAGTCATGTAGCGCCGATGCGGTCATGGGTCGGGTTTTCCATTGGCAACGAGATGTCGCTCCCACGTGTTTCCGTAGCCCGAGCGACGATAGCTTCTGGATGGCATCAAGCAAGACAACAGATTCACCTTCGCAGATCTCGTAAATAGTGCATTTGCATCATTTTCTTTTCCGAATTGACACCTATCGTTCTCGCAAGCTGCCTGGTGTGTTCGGTCGTGACGCTACCGTCACGGGCCCACATTCGCATCCGGCAACGTCGAACATTTCCACGGAGGGTGTATGGGGAGCTCGGATTCCGGCTTGATGAAAGCAGTGGTCGCTGCCTCGCGCGCGGCATCGGATTCGTCGCAATGGGGCGATTTCCTGTCGGTTCTGTGCGATCGCTTCGACGCCACCGCCGCGTGCATCCACACACCAAGGGATCCGATCGGGAAATGGTCGCTGTTCTCGGACGTCGGCCTTCCCCGGCACACCGTGCCGGACTACATCGAACACTGGTCGGCGCGCGATCCGTGGATGGCTGGTGCGACGTCCAGGGAGATCTGCGTGCGCACGGGCGAATGCGGCATCGGCAGGGAGCTGTGCGATTGGGACAAGTTGGAAAAGATGGACTACTTCCACGAGTACGCCGCTCCCACCGGGGTCAAGGGGCTGCTGGCAATGATCGTGGATGACGGATCGATGCCCTCGGTGGCGCCGATGACGGTGATCGGGCTGTATCGCCGTCCGGGGCTGGAGGAATTCAGCTACCAGGACAAGCGGGTTTTCGAATCGGTGCATGCGCCCCTTCAACTCGCCCTTCACACCCATTGGTCGCTTCACCGCAACCTCGAAGCCGAACGACTCTCCACCGCGCTCGTCGACGCGAATCCCCAGCCACTCTTCGTTCTTTCGCACGCAGGCGAACTCCTGTATGCGAATCCGGCCGGCCAGGCGCTGCTGGCGAAAGGGGATTGGATCGATGTGCGGACGGGAAAGCTGGCGCGGTTGGGCCAGCTCGAAGCGGCGGAAGTGTCGGCCTCCCTGGCGCGCGCGCAGTCGGGGCAGATTCAGACGCATTCGCTGCTCCGGATGCGGACCGACAGCCTGCGTGTCTGCGCGACGGCCCGATTCGTTCCACTGGGCATCGACAACCCTGCCCGCTGGGCCTGGCCGCGCGCCGCGACGCTTCTCACCATCGATGAGGGCCACGACGACCTCCAGTCGCGACGCATCGCGCAGATCGCGATGCAATTCAAGCTGACCGCCGCCGAGGCGCGACTGCTGAATGCCCTGGTCGACGGCGAGACACCCGGCGGCATTGCCGAGCACCAGGCCATCTCGGTCCATACGGTTCGTACCCACCTGAGCAACATCTTCGGCAAGACCGGGCTGCGTCGGCAGGCCGACCTGATTCGCCTGGTGACGCAGTAGCCGCACGCCGGCGCGAGGCGTCGCCGGCCTGTGCGACAGGTTCTCACTGTGCCGTGAGGACCACGATCTCGCCGTTGGCATTGCGCCGGTAGAACAGCTCGCTGCCTCTCAGCCGCACCTCATTGCACCCGCTCTCCAAGGTCTTGCGCATGTCTTGACAGAGCTTCGTGCCGTCCAGCCGGACCGTGCCATCGACGATGCCTCCACCGGGCCCGGCACCGGTGCCGCCGCGCCGGTACGACATCCGGAAGTAGTCGCCCGGTCCGAAGTCCATCGTCCAGCCCGTGCCGTCCATCCGTGTGCCTACAAATTTCTTGCCATCGAGACCCTTGAGCGTCTCGGGTGTCAGTGGCACGGCTTCCGGCGGGAAATCGGCGGTAGGAGTCTGGGCCAAGGCAGCCGACACAGCGATACCGAACGCAGCGGCGGTCGCCCTGCGAAGGATGTGTCGCATCGAGTTCATTGTTTCGATCTCCTCATCACCTCAGGGCGCGATCTGTGTCAACCCGACGTAGCCGAGACCGGTGAACGCACTGAAGATCGCATTCGCCGCCGTCAAATTCATTCGGATCTGCTTGCGGGCGACGGACTTGGACTGGTTCGCAAGGTAGACCTCGCCATTGCGTTCGACCAGTACCCGCTCGGAGCCAGAGTAGGTGGCCAGGCCCGGTACGCGGCTGAAGCGCATCACGCGCGCATCTCCAAGCTGAGTGATCGTGTAGCTGCCCTCGCCCACGACATCGCAGTTGCGGGCCGAGCCGTTGATCGCACGCTGCTTGCACTCGTAGAAGGTCACGGCGGTGCTGCCACCCCCTGCGAAGCTCACGCGAATCGGCGTGTTGGTGGTGTAGTAGTCGGTCGCGGTCGCGGCGGTACCCAAGGGTGCACCGCCCAGCGTGAGGAGGCTCAGCGACGTGCCCTGCCATCCATCGTTGCGAGGCCCGCTGGAGAACGCGGTGCCCGCCAGGTTGGCCGGTGCGTTGATGCAGGGCTTGCCGGGGTTGCGCGAGATCACATCCTCGAGGCTGGTCGCCGGCGTGAAGGCCGCGGTGGACACGGAGCAGGCGACCGCCGGATTGACCCTCGAGTCGCCACCCGCCGCGACCTCGGCCAGGGAGACGGTGGCCTTGTTGGCGTCGGTCGGCGTGTAGATGGGCGCGGCCTCGAGATCCACCGCGTTCTGGTAGTACATGACCGAGCCTGCGGGAAAGGTGTAAGGCGCCAGGCTCGTCAGCATCTCCACCGCGCCCATGTTGGGGCCCCAGGTCGAGTAGCGCTGCCCGTAGGGACCATTCGTGCTGTACGGGTGGGCCTTCACGCCCATGAATACCGCGGCCAAGGGCTGGCCGCTGATGTCGACCGACATGCGCCTGTTGACGCTGATGCTCAGGCCATCGCAGTAGTTACCGATGTTGACCGACCTGGCGTCGCGCACCGTGCTGGTGTTCTGGAATCCCGCAGGGCAGCTGACCCATGCAGTCCCGCTCCAGTGGAGATCGTTCTGGCGCTCCGGCGAGTTGCCGGACGACCAGGCCGCAATCGTGCCGTTGACGTTGTTGTTGCGAAGCTCCCTGTACTTAAAAATGCCGTTGACGGGCGTGAGTTCCTCCGCCGTGGACAGGAACAATCGTCGCGACCAGTTGGTGCTGTTCGTCAGCGTCAGGAAATCCAGGGTGCCGGCGGGGCCCGGAGCCTCCTCGAGCGCATTGGGTGCGGTGGTCAAGTTCCTGGTCGCCATCACGGCCAAGCCAACGTTGGACACGGTGAGCTGGTTCTCGTTGCTGTCCGTCACGTACAGGTCGGCCAGGTGCGCGATGTTGGCCTTGCACTGCTCCGAATTCGCGCCCGTGGCACAAGACTCGCGCCCGTAGCGTGAGTCGAGATTCGACCGGATGGGCAGAAGCCGGTCGAGCAGCATGTTCTGCGACTCGTTGGCGATATCGGTGGCGGTGATCGGGCCGCCGCTCAATGTGGGCTGGTCGATGGCCGGCGCCAGGACATCGGAGATGCGTTGGGCAAAGCGCACCAGCATCGCCGCGGCGGCAACGCTCGCGTTGTCCGCGCTGTAGTCCGTGAACAGGTTCGCGGGCAGGCCCAGCTGCGAACGCACATTCGCTTCCGCCTGGTCCGAGCTGGCACCCGTGTTCTCGACCATGCGATGGATCAGCGTGGTGAAGGAGGTGATGCGCTGCGGCCGATCGGCGGGAGCCTTCAGGATGTAGGCGGTGGTGACCGGGCCGAACAGCGTATCGACGGCATCGGTGCCGACGAGGGCGACCACGGGGCCCGAGCCGAGGTCATCGGACGCGACCTTGAGCGTGACGCTGCCCGAGGCATCGGTGCGGCCACTCGGCTCGCCGCTGTCGAGCATGCCGTTGTTGTTCCTGTCGAGGAACACCTGTGCGTTGCGGATCGAGCCTTCCATGACCTTGATCGTCAGGTCCTGATCGGTCGAGCCCGGCGTGGTCGTGTCGGGCACCGTCGGAGCCGGGCCCGTGGCAAACGGAAAGATGGCGCCACCTCCGCCTCCCCCGCCACCGCCGCAAGCCGCGATACCCGTCAGCACGGCGCAAGCCAGCGCAACCTTGGTTCCCAGGAATCCATTCGCCATCTTCTGCTCCTCGTTGTTGAAGCACCCCCTCCGGGTGCTCTGCGGCGGAGTATTGAGAGGGGCCGGTTCTTTGGCATCCTTCAAATCAACTAGATCATGACCATGCGCACCCCGTCCCCTACGGCGGGGACAGACAAGCACCCCCCGCGGCCCGACCATCGCGCTGCAGGAGACACGCAGATGGAATGGCTGATCCCTTACAAGCTCGACACCGACGCGCCCGACGGCAGCCGGCCTTCGCTAGAGGTGCCGCGCGCGCCGGAACCGGTCGCCGCACAGCGCCGCACCGCATGGGCGCGCGTGCGCGCCCTCGTCCTCCCCACCCCGACGCGCGCGCCATGCAGCAGGTCGTGATCGTCGGTGCGGGTCATGCGGGCTTCCAGTGCTGCGCCTCGCTGCGCCAGGAAGGTTTCGACGGCGCCATCGTGCTGGTGGGCGACGAGGCCAGCCTGCCCTACCAGCGGCCGCCGCTGTCGAAGGCCTACCTGCTCGCGAAGGCGAGCGCGAGCGACCTGCACTTCCGGCCCGAGCGCTTCTTCGAGGAACAGCGCGTGCAGCGCGTGCAGGGCCGCGTCGAGCTGATCGATCGCGCCGCGCAGCGCGTGGTGCTGACATCGGGCCAGGCGATCGCCTACGACCACCTCGTGATCGCCACCGGATCGAGCCCGCGCCGCATGCGCGTCGAGGGCGCGGACCTCGAGGGCGTGATGAGCCTGCAGACGCTGGCCGATGCCGACCGGCTGCGCGAGCGCATGGCCGACAGCCGGCGCGCGGTGGTGGTCGGCGCGGGCTTCATCGGGCTCGAGTTCGCCTCGGTGGCGCGTGCCCTCGGGCTGGAGGTGACGGTGCTCGACGTGGCCGATCGCGCGCTGGCGCGGGCCGCCTCGCCGCACAGCGCGCAGGCCGTGGCGGCCTCGCACGAGGGTCGTGGCACGCGGCTGCGCTTCGGCTGCGGCGTGACGGCGCTGGAGGGCCATGAAGGCCGGATCGCTGCGGTGCGCACCGCCGACGGCGAAACGCTGCCCGCCGACCTCGTGGTGGTCGGCATCGGCGCCGAGCCGCGCACGCAGCTCGCGGCGCAGGCCGGGCTCGCGGTCGACAACGGCATCCGCGTCGATGCGCAGTTGCTGAGCTCCGATCCGGCGATCTCGGCCATCGGCGACGTGGCGGCCTTTCCCGACCCGGTCGGCGGACGCCACATCCGGCTCGAATCGGTGCAGAACGCCGGCGACCAGGCGCGCAGCGTGGCGGCGCGGCTCGCGGGCAAGACGGTGGCGCACGGCCCGGTGCCGTGGTTCTGGAGCGACCAGGGCGAGCTCAAGCTGCAGATCGCCGGGCTGCGCGCGGCCGACGATGCGCACGTGGTGCTGCGCGATGCGGCCTCATCGGCCGCCACCGTGCTGTGCATTCGCGAAGGACGTCTCGCGGCGGTCGAGACCCTCAACCGCGCGGGCGATCACATGCTCGCGCGCCGGCTGCTGGCCAAGGGCGTGGCGCTGAGCGAAGAAGAAGCGCGGGCGCCGGGCTTCCAGCTCAAGGCGCTGGCCTGAGCCGCACGCGCTTCAGAGCACGTCGCTGCCCGACAGCGAAGGCGTCTGCGCGATGCGCTCCGAGATGACGCGGCAGGCCTCGAGCAGCGGCGCCACGTAGGCCTGGGCCGGGTCCTCCTTCTGGCGGAACACCAGCGTGCTCACGCTGATCGCCGCCACCGGCACGCCGCCCACGCCGCGGATCACCGCGCCGAAGCAGAAGATGCCGGCCTCGTTCTCCTCGTTGTCGACCGACCAGCCGCGCTCGCGCGTCTTCTGTACCTCGGCGCGCAGCGCGGCGGCATCGACGGTGGTGTTGGGCGTGTAGCGCGGCATCGGCAGGCGCTTGACCAGCGCCTTGAGCGCGCCGTCGTCGAGCGCCGCCATGTAGGCCTTGCCGACGGCGGTGGCGTGCAGCGACACGCTGGTGCCGATGCGCGAGGCCATGCGCACCGCGCTCGGGCTCTCGAGCTTCTCGATGTAGACCATGGTCGTGTCGTTGGGCACGGCCAGGTGCACGGTCTCGCCCGTGAGGTCGCGCAGCCGCTTGAGCTCGTCGACCGCCGCCAGCCGCAGTTCGGAACGGCCCCAGCTGCGGCTCGCGAGCTGGATCAGCCGCGGGCCCAGCCCCAGGGTCGCGCTGTGCGGATTCTCGACCAGCAGCCGCTCGGCGATCAGCGCCGCGACGATGCGATGCACCGTGGGCCGCGGATAGCCGCTCGCGCGCATCAGCGCCGCGACGTTGACCGGCTCCTGCGCATCGGCCACCAGTTGCAGCACGTGCATGAACTTGGAGAACGAGGCGGTGCCCGCGACCTGGTTCGCGGAAGCGGCGGAAGAAGCGGGAGCGGCGGAGGAAGACCGGGGAGCAGGCATGGACGAAGGGACGAGGCCGGCGCGGGCACCGGCGGGAACGAGGGCCGGGCCATTATCCATACCCTCCATCCAGTCCACGCGCATCGGGCGCGCCCTCAGCTCACCATGTAGCCGCCGTCGACCGGCAGCACCACGCCGGTCATGAACGACGCGGCCGGCGTGCAGAGGAACATCGCGGCACGCGCCACGTCGTCGGGCGTGCCCCAGCGGCCCAGCGGCGTGCGCGCGAGGATCGGGCCCGCGCGCGCGGGATCGTCCTGCAGCGGTTTCGTGAGCGGCGTCGCGATCCAGCCCGGCGCGATCGCGTTCACGCGGATGCCGTCGGCCGCGTACGCGATCGCCAGCGACTTGGTGAGCTGCGCCACGCCGCCCTTGCTCGAGGCATAGCCGGGCACCAGCCCGCCGCCGAAGAAGCTCAGCATCGAGGCCGTGTTGACGATGCAGCCGCCGCTCGCCTTGAGGCGCTCGCGCGTCATGCCGCACACGCGCATCGTGCCCGTGAGGTTCACGGCCAGCACCTTCTCGAACACCGCGAGGTCGTGCTCCGCGCCGCGCTGGATGATGCCGGCGCAGTTGAAGACGATGTCCAGGCGCTCGATGCCGCCGATCGCGGCCTCGAGGCTCGCGTCCGAGGTCACGTCGGCCTGCCGGACCTCGACCGCGGCATCGAGCGTGCCGTCGCCGTTGCCCAGGCCGATGGCCGTGACCTGCGCGCCGAGCGCGGCCAGGTGGTTGGCGATCACGGCGCCGATGCCCTGGGTGGCGCCGGACACCAGTGCCCGCTTGCCCTTGAAGAGTGCTGCCTCGTAAGTCATGAAAAGGGAGTTGCCTTTGCGTGGATCAGTTCTTGATGTCGAGCTTGCCCATCAGCGTCTTGAAGTAGGCGCTGTCCTTGGCCATCGTGGCCTTGAAGGCGACGTCGTCGGCATAGGCGAAGCCCAGGTTCTGCTTGTCGAGCACCTCGCGGAAGGCGGGCTCGTTGGCGGCCTGCTGGCTCACGGTCTTCAGGTAAGCGATGACCTCGGGCGGCGTGTTCTTCGGCGCCGCGATGCCGCGCCAGGTGCCGATCACCAGGTCGATGTTGCGTTCCTTGAGCGTGGGCACCTTCTCGAAGCCCTTCACGCGCTGCTCGGCCATCACGGCCAGCGTCTTGAGCTTGCCGGCCTGCACGTAGGTCGTGACCTCGGCCGGGCTCACCGCCACCGCGTCGATGTGGCCGCCCATCAGCGCGAGCACCGCGGGGCCGGCGCCCTGGAACGGCGTGTGGTTGAACTTCACGCTGGTCTTGTCCTCGAGCGCGGCGGCGGCCAGGTGCCAGATCGAGCCGTTGCCGGCATTGCCCACGCTGAGCTTGCCGCTGTCCTTCTTCGCGGCGGCCAGGAACTCCTCGATGGTGTTCCACGGCGCATCGGCGCGCACGGTGATCGCGGCCTGGTCGGCGTTGAGGCGCGCGATGGGCGCGAGGTCCTCGTAGGTGAACTTCGCGAGGCCCATGTGCGGCAGCGTCGTGAGTTCCACCGTGACCACCGCGAGGCGGTAGCCGTCGGGCTTGGCGTTGACCACGTCCTGCCAGCCGATGGCGCCGCTGGCGCCGGGCTTGTTGACGATGATCATGCTCTGCGGCATGTGCTTGCGCGTGGCGTCGGCGAAGGCGCGCGCCAGCGCGTCGGTGCCGCCGCCGGGCTGGAACGGCACCACCAGTTCGACCGGCTTGTTGGGATAGTCGCGCGATTGCGCCGAGGCGGGCGCGGCGGCCAGCAGCGCCGCCACCGGCAGCAGCGACAGCGCCGCGAGGCGTTGCAGTTTCGAGGCGAAGCGAATCATGGGGTGTGTCTCCGTGGTTTGAAAATGAATGGGACCGAAAAAACTTGCTTCAGTACGTGGCCCGACCGCCCGAGAGGTCGAAGGTGGCGCCGGTGCTGAAGCTGCACGAGCCCGAGCACAGCCAGGCCACCATCTCGGCCACCTCGGCGCTCTCGCCCAGGCGCTGCATCGGGCTCTTGCCGATCATGGTCTGCACGTGCTCGGCCGACATCTGCTCGAGGATCGGCGTGCGCACCGCGGCCGGCGCGATCGCGTTCACCAGGATGCCGGTGGTCGCGAGCTCCTTGCCGAGCGACTTGGTCAGCGCGATCACGCCGGCCTTGGCCGCGCTGTAGGCCGAGGCATTGGGCGTGCCCTCCTTGCCGGCCAGCGAGGCGATGTTGACGATGCGGCCCGCGCCCGCGGCACGCAGGTGCGGCACCACGGCGCGGCACACGTTGAAGGTGCCGACCAGGTTCACGTCGACGATGCGGCGCCACGTGGCGGGGTCGTAGGCATCGAGCGCCATCGTGGGCCCCGCGAAGCCCGCGCTGTTGACCACGAAGTCGATGCGGCCGAACCGCGCGACCACCGCGGCGGCGGCGCGCTCGACCGTGGCGAGATCGCTCACATCGACCTGCCAGGCGTCGTCGCTCGCGCCGGCCTCGGCCATGTCCCACACCGCCACGCGCGCGCCGCTGCGCCGCAGCTGCGCCGCGACCTCCGCGCCGATGCCGCTGGCACCGCCGGTGACCACCGCCACCGCGCCCGCGAAGTCGTAGCCGGCGCGGCCGTAGGCCGTCGTGCTCATCGGATGAACTGCTTGACGTAGTCCGCGCCGAGGCCGACGTTCTCGAAATGCTTGCGGCACATGTCGATCTTGGTGAACACGTCCTCGTAGCCCATGCCCTTGCCCCAGGGGTCGGTGTAATACATGACACCGTTGACCTGGAAGTAGGTGATCATTTCCTCGACGTCCTCGGGCACGTACAGCGTGTGCGTCTCGCCCGGCGGCTCGAACACGTAGCTGCCCTCGGTGGCTTCCCAGTCGTGCTCGAGATAGCGCCAGCGCCCCTTGAGCACGAAGCCGTGCACCGCCTGCGGATGGCGGTGGCGGCTCAGCACGCCCGACTTGCGCACCTTCAGCAGGTTCATCCAGTAGCCCTGGCTCGCGTTCAGGCACAGCGGCCGGAACCACACGTTCTCGGCCTGCGGCACCCACAGGCGCTCGTCGGTCGGGATCGCATGCTGCACCACGATCTCCGGCAGCGCGTCCGGAGGATTCGGGTACTGGTAGGGCATCTTCGGGGTCGGGTCCGAATCATCGAGGGGCATGTCGCTTGTCCATATTGTGGATGTATGTCCATATTGTAGACATCGACATGCGGCGCACATCTTTGCGTAAACCCTGATGGCGCGCGCGACCGCGCCGCCGCATGGGCGCGGCGGTTCGGATCACAGGAGGTGTTTGCGCTCAGTCGAGGCGGACGGCGGCGGGAAAGGCTTCGACGAGGTGCTCGATGAAGGCGCGCGCGGCCGCGCTCATGCCGCGCCGGCTCGGCATCAGCGCCGAGATGGTCGAGTCGGCCGCCACCCAGTCGGGCAGCACGCGCCGCAGGCGGCCGGCGCGCAGCTCGTCGCGGCAGATGTAGGCCGGCAATGCGACCACGCCCATGCGCGCCTCGGCCGCGCGCTTCAGGGTCACCATGCAGGTGCCCTCCATGCGCGGGCGGATCGCGACCTGCGCGGTCTGCGCGCGGTCGTCCTCGCGCTTGAGCTGCCACAGGGGCGCGAGGCCGCCGCGCTTCATGAACAGCGTGGCGCAGCCCAGCAGGTCGTCGGGCGTCTCGATGGCGCCGGCGGCCTCGAGGAACTCGGGCGCCGCGAACAGGTGCCAGGGCGCTTCAGCGAGCGGGCGCTGCACCAGGTTCGAATCGGGCAGCGCGCCCGAGTAGGCGCGGATCGCGAAGTCGTAGCGGTCGGCCACGATGTCGACGTTGGCGTCGCTCGCGTCCTGCAGCAGGTTCACCTTCGGGTACTTCGCGAGAAAGCTCGCGACCATCCCGGTCATCGCGAACTGCGAGGTCGCGACCGACACCGTGTAGCGCACGGTGCCCGTCGGCTCCGTGCTGCGGCTGCGCATCGCCGCTTCGGCCTCGTTGGCGCGCGCGATGGTGGCGACCGCATGGCCGTAGAAGGCCTCGCCCGATTCGGTCAGCGTGATGCGCCGCGAGGTGCGCGCCAGCAGCGTCAGGCCGAGCTCGGCCTCGAGCTGCTGGATGCGGTAACTGATCGTCGACACGGGGCGCTGCAGCGCGCGCGCCGCGGCCGAGAGGCTGCCCCGGTCGATCACTTCCACGAAGTACCGAAAGTCGTTGAGGTCGAGCACGCGTGTCCTTCGCCGATGAAGTCTTCGAAGCCGCGCCAACTTAGCATGTTCCGCGACGGATCAGGCGCTCCAGTGACGAGCCACGAACGCAGCCGCGCGGTCGAGCGACTTGCGCGCACTCGCGAGTTCGCGCGTGTTGAGCTGGAACACGTGGTGCATGCCCTGCCATTCCTCGAGCTCGACCTGGGCGCCAGCGCCGCTGGCCGCTTCCACGAGACGGCGCGAATCGTCGCGCAGCACCTCGTCCGAGCCGACCTGGACCAGCGTGGGTGGCAGGCGCGACAGGTCCGCATCGAACAGCGGCGAACCGCGCGGATCGCTGGCCGGCGCGCCGCCCAGGTAGGCCGCGGCCGAAGCGCGCAGATAGCCCACGTCGAGCAGCGGATCGCCCACCGCCAGTTCCTGCGCGCTCGCGCCGCTCAGGCTCAGGTCGGTCCAGGGCGAGAACGCGACCAGCGACGACACGGCGATGCCCTGCCTCGCGGCCTCGAGCACGGTCGCGAACGACAGGCCGCCGCCGGCCGAGTCGCCCGCCACCGCCACCGCGCCGAAACGCGCTGCCAGCCCCGCGAGCGTGCGCAGCGCGAGGTCGCGCGCCGCGGGCAGCGCGGCCTCGGGCGCCAGCGGGTACTCGAGCACGAAGACCGGCACGCGCGTGCGCACCGCGAGCTGGCTGGCCAGCCCCACATAGGCGCTCGCATGGCCCAGGCCGTAACCGCCGCCATGGATGAACAGCAGCGCGCGCCCGGGCACGGCCTGGGCGGGCTCGACCCACCAGCCGGAAGCGGCTTCGTCGACGGCCTCGCGCGCAGCAACCTCTGGCGCGGTGGGCGTCTGCGCGATGAAGCGGTCGTAGATGTCGCGCGGCGTGCCGGGCGCGGTGGACCAGAAGCGGCCGAACTCGAGGCGCAGCGCGCGCGCCGCGGCGATGTCCTGGGGATCGATGGGAACGAGGGCCATCAGCGGACTCCGAAGCCGTGGCCCGCGAGATGCCAGGCCATCATCATGGTGGTGATGTTGGGCGGCGCGCTCGGTGCCCTGGGCATGATCGACGCGTCGATCACGAACAGGCCCGGCACGCCGTGGACGCGCCCGCCCCCATCGACCACGCCCTGGCCGGGCGGTCCCATGCGGCAGGTCGAGGTGGGGTGCGCATAGCCGTCGAGCTGCTGCTCGATCGCGCGCCGCAGGTCGTCGCCGTCCGAGACCTCCGGCCCCGGCGCCATCTCGGCCGCGACCATCTGCGCGAACGGCGACTGCCGCCCGATCGCGCGCGACAGCCGCACGGCCTCGAGCATGCGCGCCATGTCGCGCGGCGTGCCCAGCAGGTTGTAGCGGATGCGCGGCGCGCTGCGCGGATCGCGGTCGGCCAGCTCGAGGCTGCCGGTCGCCTCGGGCTGCGTCACCGACACCGCCAGCACGATCGCGCCGCCCGTGGGGCTCAGCGCCGGATCGAACAGATGGGTGGCCGAGATGTGCAGGTCGAGGTCGCCGGGCTCGGCCTGCGAGGACGCGGCCCAGAGGATCGCGCCTGCCGCGGGATGCATGCCGGCCGCCTCGGGCGTCAGCGCATAGACGTTGTAATAGAACGGATGCTCCTGCAAGCCCTGCCCGACCGGCAGTTCCGCCACCAGCGGAATGCCCAGCGACGCCAGGTGCGACGCGGGACCGATGCCCGATCGCAGCAGGATCGCCGGACTGCCGAAGGCGCCCGCGCTGAGGATCACCTGGCCCGCGCGATGGCTCTCGCCCTCGGCATCGACCACGCCCACCGCGCGGCCTTCCTCGAACAGCACGCGGTCGATCTCCACGCCGCCACGGATCGTGAGGTTGGGCCGCGCGCGCACGTCCTCGCCGAGGAAGGCGATGCCGGTGTTGATGCGCCGGCCCGAGATCACGTTGAGCGGGTATGGCGCGACGCCGGCCTGCTGTTCGCCGTTGAAGTCCGCCACGCGCGCGAAGCCGAGCGCGGCCGTCGCATCGACGAAGCCATTGAGCGCCGGCGTCAGCTCGTCGCGCCGCCGGTTGCGGATCGGCAGCGGGCCTGCGCGGCCGCGCAACGCATCGTCGCCGTCGGGCGTGTTCTCGATCGCCTTGAAGGCCTCGAGCAGCTCGGGCCATTGCCAGCCCTCGATGCCGAGCGCGCGCCACTTCGCGAAGTCCGCGGGCCGCGAGCGCATCGCCACCGCCGCGTTGACGGCCGAGCTGCCGCCCAGCGTCTTGCCGCGCGGCGCGTGGATGCTGCGGCCAGCGAGGCCGGTCTCGGCCTGGTAGCCCCAGTCGTGGCCGTCGGGTCCGCCCGCAGTGTCGGCATCGGCGAGGTCGCGTGGAAACACGTTCGGCCGGTAGGCTTCGCCGGCTTCGAGCAGCAGCACCTTGCGCGCCGGATTGGCGCTGAGCCGATGCGCCAGCACAGCGCCCGCCGAGCCGCCACCGACGACGATGACGTCGAAGGCAGCGCTCATCGCGACAGCGCTCCGGCCACCTGGCCCATCAGCACCGCGAACGGCATGTCGAGCGCGGCATACACGTCGAGCGCCTTCGGATCGGCGTTGTCGCCCATGATCTCGACCATCAGGGTCGCGTAGTCGGAGATCTCGATGCCGAGCGTCGTCAGGCGCGCGATGCCCGCTTCGCGCTTGGCGGCCGAGAAGGTGCCGCAGGCGTCGATGGCAACGATCGGCTGGTAGCCCTCCTCGCGCGCCGAGATCGCCGGCAGCGAGGCGCAGACCTCGAACGACAGCCCCGCGATGATCAGGTGGTCGCGCTTGGTTGCCTTCACCGCTTCCACGAAGGGCGGGTAGTCCCAGGCGTTGACCGTCGAGCGGTCCATGATCTCGCCGCCGCCCAGCGCTTCCTTGAGTTCGGAGGCCGTCGGTCCCCACATGCTGTCGCGCGCCGTCGTCACCGCGACGATCGGCAGGCCCAGGACCTTGGCCGCTTTCGCGAGGCCGACGACGTTGTGCTTGAGGTCGCTGACCGTCATGTCGCGCACGCCGGTCATCAGTCCGACCTGGTGGTCGATGAGCAGGACGGCCGTGTTGTCCCGCGTCATGCGGGTGCGTTGGGCTTGCATTGGTGTGACTCCTTGCGATGGGTGGATGCGGGTTCGAAACGTGGACGATTCGACCGGATGCGCCATGCAGGGTCAACGAGATCGGCGGGGATCGGGGCTGGAAGGATCTTCCAATGGGTTGGAGGGTGGGAGAGGTTCCAATGGGGCGGATGCTTTGGAGATCGCGAGCGCAAGCGACCGCGCCTCAGCATGGCCGGCGTCCAAAGCCTCCATGGACTACCGCGGCAGGGAACGCTGGTCGGGATAGGGGACCTTGTGACGCAGCACGCCAAAGGCGACGAGCCCGCCGAGACCGGGCAGCAAGAGAGGCAGCAGCCCATAGCCGACCCAGCTTCGTTCGGCCAGTACCGCCGCACGCCCGATCAGCACGTGGAACGCGAAGAAAAGCGTGACATATCCCGCCGTGCTGTACGTTGCATACCGTGTGTCCGGAGAGCCCGCGAAGAAGAAGCCCATCACCATCAGCAGGAAACACAGGCGTGCCCAATTCAAGGTCTTGTGGGCATCGATCAGGCGAAGTTCGGCCGCCGACGGCGGCGTGCGCTGGACTTCAGCCTCGGAGCCCAAGCCGGCCTTTTCCCTGCGCTCCTTCAAGTAGCTGTGCAGAAACACGGTCCCGATGAATGCCATGCTCAAGCCGAGGATGACACCCCAAGCACCGCCGACCAACCCGTTGATGACCACGAAAAAAGCGGCGAAGGTGGCGATGCGAAATCCGAGATTCATCCTGGTTCCCTCCTGGTTTCAACGTCCAGAAATCCGGGTCGTTTCGTGCATTGGGTGACGCGCCACGCGCGCTCATCGAAGCTTGATTTGCCACGGCTTCGGCATGGCCTCTGCGCTCAACCGCCGTGGCTCTCGCTCGGCCCTTCAGTCCCATCGGCATTCCAGAAGCGCCACACGCCGACTTCACGCCCGTCGCGATAGTGCCCCTCGGAGGCCCGCCGGCCATCGGGATGGAAGTCGCGCCACAGCCCGTCTTCCTTCCCGTCGACGTAGTGGCCTTCCGATGCCACCGTGCCGTTCTCGTGATAGGCCACGAACGAGCCATGCCGGATCCATCGCGTCTTGTCGGGCGACATCACCCTCGTGTAGCGGAATCGGATGATTCCCGATTCGTAGGGGATCTCGGCGATGTTGAGATTGAGGTCGGCGGTCATGTCTTGGTGCTGGTGAGCGTTGTGGCAGGCGAGCTCAAACATCCTGTGCCCGCGGAGCCGCTCAACAAGAGGCTGCCACCACTGCGGACGGCCATCTCTGTCTTGCCCGTATCCATCAGGCAGGGCTCGTGGGCAGTCCATAGCCCAGCTGACGCTCGTGTCGGATCGAGAGCAACACCACCTCGCGCTCGGAGTGGGCGTAGAGCATCACATGGCGGTCCAGCACCAACTCTCGAAGTTCGAACCGTCCAAGTGCGCGAGCAAGCTGTTTTGCCTGCTCGGCTTGAAAACTCCCCCAACCCGACTGGGCGTCGAGGAATCGAGCGGGCCGCCCGCTCGTGGGCGCGAATGACAGCAGAGTCCGCGCCTTGACAACCTCGGCTTGCAATTTCTTGAAGCGCGCCGACGCCGACGCAGCATCCTGCTCTTCCATGAAGCTCCGAGCAACGTGCAGGCACACCAGAAAGTTGGGGACCGCCCGGATCCTCGCGTTGACGGGAATGCTCACGGTGCTGCGGCAATACCGAGAGCTTGATCCAGTTCTTCATCGGACACGAACTGCCCCTTCAAAGCCTCTCGCAGGCCTGTGATCGCGTCCTCCGCCAGCACGAGATTGGCATGCTCCGCCTCGAGCGCATGGTAGTAATCGAGCCGGCGCGCATCGACCAACGCGACATAGCTTGCCCCGTTCTTGGTCAACACCTTCTCGGAGCCGCTGCCGACCACGTCTTCGGCCAGTTCGGTGAGGCGGGCGCGTGCTTCACTGATGGGAACGATGTCCGATGCTTTGAATGCCATTTTGCAGAATCCATTAAGCTTTACGTTAATGTCAGTCTAGCAGCCGACCATAGGCCTAGCAATCGCCGCTGAATCTGCGCAGCCCCACCGTACATCTGCCCACGATGGATGTCCGGCAACCTCCACGATCAGGTCGCGCGCGAAAAGGCCGCGACTCACCCACCCCCACCCACGACCTGCTCCGTATGCTCCCCCAGCATCGGCGCCCTCGCCTCCCGCTTCACCCCGCGCTCGCCATTGAAGCGAATGGGCTCCACCACCGCGCGATAGCTGCCCAGCGTGGGATGCGCATGCGTCTCCAGCAGCCCCTGGTGGGCGACCTGAGCGTCGTCGAACACCTCCTCGATGCCGCGCACCACGGTGCATGGCACGCGCGTGCCGAAGATCGCTTCCCATTCGCGGGCGTCGTGCCGCATCAACGCGGCGCGCAGCTGCGGGACCAGTTCGGCCTCGTTGGCCTTGCGCAGGCGCATGTCGGCAAAACGCGGATCTCGCGCCAGATGCGCGAGGCCCGTGAGTTCGCACAGCGCCTCCCAGAACGGCTGGGTCTGGGCCTGCAGGTAGACGTAGCCTTCGCGCGTGGGGTGGATGCCCGAGAGCGCGCCGCCGCGCAGGTCGCGGTCGACGCCGGGACCCTCGCCCTCGGCCCACACCATGCGGCCCGCCTGCATCGCGAGCGCCGCTTGCAGCAACGAGGTATCGACACGTTGCGGCAGGCCGGTGCGTTCGCGCTGGAACAACGCGGCGCAGATGCCGGTGGCGATCAGGCTCGCGCCGTAGAAGTCCACGGCCGAACCCCACACCACGCGCGGCTCGTCGCCCGGATAGCCCTGCGCCTTGGCGATGCCGGTGCGGCATTGCAGCACCTGGTCGAAGCCCGGGCGCTGCGCCTGCGGACCATCGGGGCCATAGCCGGTGAAGCTGCAATAGATCAGGCGCGGCTGGATCGCGGTCAGCGTGTCGCAGTCCAGCGCCAGCCGCTCGGCCACGCCGGGGCGGAAGTTGTGCAGCACCACGTCGGCCTGGGCCACGAGCCGGTGGCAGGCTTCGCGATCGGCGGGCTGCTTGAGGTCGAGCACGATGCTGCGCTTGTTGCGGTTCACCCCGATAAAGGCGCGGCTCTCTCCGGGCAGGGTCGAGGGGTAGTAACGCATCGGGTCGCCCTCGGGCGCCTCGATCTTGATCACGTCGGCGCCCAGGTCGCCCAGCAGGCTCGCGCCGTAGGGGCCCGCGATGTAGGTGGTGAAGTCCAGCACCTGGATGCCGTCGAGTATCTGTTGCGCCATCGATGTCGTCGTTTCGGGTCGTGGGGTGTGATGAAGAACTAGGCAAGCAGGCGCCGCGCGCGATCGACCATCGGGCGATCGATCATGCGGCCATCGAGCCGCAGCGCGCCCAGGCCCTCGGCGTCGGCGCGGGCATGCGCCTCGAGCACCTTGCGGGCCTGCGCGATCTCGGCCTCGGTGGGCGCGAACACGCGGTTGAAGACCTGCACCTGCGCCGGGTGCACGGCGGGCGTGCCGCTGAAACCCAGTCGGTGCGACAGCCGCGCCGCGCCTTCGAGCGCGTCCATGTCGTCGAGCTCGGCGATGGAAGCGGCCAGTCCCCAGCAGGCCAGGCCCTCGGCCGCGGCGCACATGGCGACGCGGGCCGCGGCGGGTACCAGCAGCTCGGCATGCGGAGGACGGCCGATCGCGGCCGCATAGTCCTCGGCGCCGAAGCCCAGCGCGCGCAGGGCGGGATGGGCGGCCGCGATCGCATCGGCGCGCAGCACGCCGCGCGGGGTTTCGATCAGCGCGACCAGCGAGCGCGGTCCGGTCGAGCCGCGCTCGCGCGCATGCCGCTCCAGGTGCACGAAGGCCGCGCGCACCTCGCTCGGCGACTCGACCTTGGGCAGCATGACGGCATCGACGCCCGCGGCCACGCAGGCCTCGAGGTCGGCGTCGAGCAGTTCGGCCTCCGCATTCACGCGCGCCATCAACGGCAGGCCGGTGCCGCGCAGCGCACCGGCCGCATGCGCCAGCGCGAGCCGCGCCTCGGCCTTGCGCTGCGGCGCGATCGCGTCCTCGAGATCGAGGATCAGCGCCTGCGCGCCGCGCTCGCACGCGCGCGCGAAGAAGCGCGGCTCGAGCACCGGCACGAACAGCGCGCAGCGAATGCGGTGGGCGTCCATCGGCGGCTCCTCAGTCGGCGGTGATGCCCAGGCGGGCCACCACGCCTTCCCACACCGGCGCGTCCTTCAGCATCTGGGTGCGGAAGCTCTCGACCGGCATCACCAGCGGCTCGGTCTCCATGCTCGCGAACTGGGCCTTGACCTCGGGCGAGGACATCACGGCCGCCATCTCGGTGCTGATGCGCTCGACGATGGGCGCGGGCAGCTTCGACGGGCCGAACAGCCCGCCCATGGTGTTGAGCGTGAGGCCGGGATAGCCGAGCTCGGCCATCGTCGGCACGTCGGGATAAGTGGCCAGGCGCTGCGCCGAGGTCACGGCCAGGGCCCGCAGCCGGCCGCCGCGGATCAGCGCACCCGCGGCAATCGGCGAGTCGGTCGAGAACAGCACCTGCCCGCCCGCGAGGTCGGCCAGCGACTGGCCGCTGCCCTTGTAGGGCACGTGGGTGGCCTTGGCATTGACCTGCTGCAGGTACATCTCGGTCGCCAGGTGCGTGAGCGTGCCGGTGCCGGAGGACGAATAGCTCGATGGCGCGGCCGCCAGCCGCTTCGTCAGTTCCTGCAGGCTGCGCGGGCTGTCGGGCTGCGTGCCGACCAGCACCATGTAGGGGCTGCGCAGCGCCGCGGCCACCGCGGTGAAGTCGCGCAGGTGGAACTTCGCGTTGCGGTTCATCGCCGGCACCACCACCAGCGGCGCGGTGGTGCTCAGCAGCAGCGTGTAGCCGTCGGCCGGCTGGTCGAGCACGAACTGGTGGCCGATGATGCCGCCGCCGCCGGCCTTGTTCTCCACGTACACGCTCTGCTTGAGCCGCTCGCCGAGCTTGCTCGCGAGCAGGCGCCCGATCACGTCGCTGCCCGAGCCGGTGCCCTGGGTCACCACCAGCCGGATCGGCTTGCTGGGGTAGGTGTCGGCCAGCGCCAGCGGTGCCACGCCGGCCAGCGGCAGTGCGGCGCCTGCGGACAGTGCGCGGATAAAGTCTCTACGATGCATGCGTTTGTCTCCAGTGGCGTCTGCTTCGCCTAATTAGTCGAATATTCGAATATTATCTCTTCATGGCGCATCCAACAAGTGCCGGCGCGGCGTTGACCATCCAGGACATCGTCGACGCCATCGTCCGCGAGATCGACGAAGGCCGTTATCCCGTCGGCAGCCTGCTGCCTTCCGAAGCCCAGTTGCAGGCGCAGTTCGGTGCCACGCGCTACCGCCTGCGCGAGGCCATGAGCGCGCTGCGCAAGCTCGGCGTGATCGATTCGCGCGCCGGCATCGGCACCCACGTGCTGGCGCGCAATCCCACGCCCTTCTTCGTGCATTCGCAGCAGACGCTCGAAAGCATCATGGAGGCCGCACGCACCACGCAGCTCAAGCTCGAACGCGCCGGCCTCGTCGCCGCCGACGAGCAATTGGCCGGCCTGCTGCAGGCCGAGCCGGGCAGCCAGTGGCTCTTCCTCGACACGCTGCGCTACCTGCGCGGCGAAGCGCGCCCCACCGGTGCGCTGTGGCTCTACATGCGGCCCGAGTTCGCGGGCGTGGCCGAGCGGCTGGAAGCATGGAACGGCCCGGTCTTCAAGCTGATCGAGCGGCTCTACGGCGTGGGCGTAGCGGTGGTGGAACAGGAGATCGACGCGGCGCCACTCGAGTCGCGCCTGGCCGAGCGCCTGGATGCAGTGCCCGGCTCGCCCTGCCTGCAGGTCACGCGCCACTGGTTCGATGCCGCGGGCAAGCTGGTGCAGTGCTCGGTCGGCCTCTATCCGCAGGGGCGCTCGCGCTATCGGTCGCGGCTGCCGCTCGCGAGCCTCTGAGTTCGGACGGCCGGGCATCGGGCGCCACCGATGCCCAGGCTGTCGGTGTTCACCTAAGGTGACCGCCTTAACAACCAGGCGTCTTCTGCGCGGCGTGGGTGGGCTATAGCATTTTCGGCTTCACCCATAACGAGACATCAATGAAGCGCCTGTTCACGATCGCGATCGCGGCCCTCGCCGCCCTTCCTGCGTTCGCCGAGTATCCCGACAAACCGATCATGATCGTGGTGCCCTTCGCGGCCGGCGGCCCCACCGACAAGGTGGCGCGCGACTTCGCCGAAGCGCTGCGCAAGCCGCTGGGCAACGTGGCGATCACCATCGACAACACCGGCGGCGCCGGCGGCACGCTCGGCGCCGCCAAGGCCGCGCGCGCGGCCAACGACGGCTACACGCTGATGCTGCACCACGTGAGCATGGCGACCTCGCCCTCGCTGTACCGCAAGCTGCCCTACAAGACCCTCGAGGGCTTCGAATACCTGGGCCTGATCAACGAAGTGCCGATGACGCTCATCAGCTCGAAGTCGGTGCCCGCGAACAACTTCACCGAGCTGCGCAAGTGGCTCGAGACCAACGGCAGCAAGACCAACCTCGCCAACGCCGGCATCGGCTCGGCCTCGCACCTGTGCGGCCTGATGCTGCAGAGCGCGCTGAAGATCGCGCCGCAGACCATCCCCTACAAGGGCACGGCGCCGGCCATGACCGACCTGATCGGCGGCCAGGTCGACATCATGTGCGACCAGACCACCAACACCACCGCGCAGATCGAGGGCAACATGGTCAGGGCCTATGCCGTGACCACGCAGCAGCGCCTGAAGACGCCGGTGCTGGCCGCGCTGCCCACGCTCGACGAGAGCGGCCTGAAGGGCTTCAACGTCAGCATCTGGCATGGCCTGTTCGCGCCCGCGGGCACGCCCAAGGCGGTCACCGACAAGCTCAATGCGGCGCTGAAGGTGGCGCTCAAGGACCCGGCCTTCATCAAGAGCCAGGAAGGGCTCGGCGCCGTGATCATCACCGATGCGCGCGTCAACGGTCCGGAGCACAAGAAGTTCGTCGAGACCGAGATCGAGAAGTGGGGCGCGGTCATCAAGGCGGCCGGCCAGTACGCGGACTGAGCATGGACCGCGCCATGACGACGAATCCGAACCGCCTGCGCCTGCGGCTGATCGCACTCGCGGCGCTGGCGCCGCTCGCGGGCGCCGCGGCGGCCGCCTCGCCGAAGTTCTCCATCGAGCTCGTGGGCGGCCGCATCAAGGGCGACGACACGTTGAAGGTGCGCCAGGGCGACCAGGTGCAGATCAGCGTGGTCAGCGACCAGCCCCTGGTGCTGCACCTGCACGGCTACGACATCGAAACGCAGGTGACGCCGCCCGCGCCGGCGCTGCTGAGCTTCAAGGCCAGCCTCGCGGGCCGCTTCCCGGTGCACGAGCATCGCCACGGTCCGGGCAACCACCGCGCCGTGATGTTCATCGAAGTCCATCCCTAGGCGCGCCCTGAAAACGCTTCGCTTCGGGACCGGTCTCGCGATCGCGTGCGCCTCGGCCGGCGCGCGGGCGCACGGCTTCGGCCAGCGCTTCGACCTGCCGCTGCCGCTGTGGCTGTGGCTCACGGGCGCCGGCGCGACCCTCGTGCTGACCTTCGCGGCGCTCGCGCTGTTCGCGCGGCGCCACGACTTCGGTTCCTCCTTCCTGCGCGACACCGACCTGCTGCGCTTCACGCCGCTGCGCCGCATCGCGCATCCGCTCGCGGTGGTGCTGCGAACGCTGGGCTGCGCGCTGTTCGTGCTGACGCTGGCCACCGGCTTCCTCGGCAATTCCGATGCCTATGCGAACCTGATCGTCACGATGGTCTGGGTGCTGTGGTGGGTCGGCATGGCCTTCTTCTGCGCACTGGTCGGCGACCTGTGGGAGATCGTCAATCCGCTGCCCACGCTGTACCGCGCCGCCGCGCGCCTGGTCGGCGGCGGCCGCGAATCGCTGGGCCTGCCCTGGCCGAAATGGCTGGGCGCCTGGCCGGCGGTCGCGCTGTTCTTCGCCTTCGCCTGGACCGAACTGGTGTGGCAGGACAAGGACCTGCCCGCCGCCCTCGCCGGCGCCCTGCTGGGCTATGCGCTGCTGAGCTGGGCCGGCATGCTGCTGTTCGGCGTGGAGGCCTGGCGCCACCGGGCCGATGCCTTCGCGATGGCCTTCCGCGTGCTGGGCCGCTTCGCACCGCTCGAGCTGCGCGGCTCGACGCCGACCGAGCCTGCGCGCCTGCGGCTTCGGCCCTACGGCGCCGGTCTGCTGACGACCGAGCCGGTGCCGAATTCGGTGGCGGCCTTCGTGCTGCTGATGCTCGCGACCGTCACCTTCGACGGCTTCCACGAGACTCCGCTGATGGACCGCATCGGCACCGCCGCCCAGACCTCGCGCACGGTGGCCGAGACGCTGTTCACGCTCTCTTCCGCGACCGGCATGGACGAGACGCAATGGCTCAACAGCGTCATGCTGCTGCTGTTCCCCGTGGCCTTCGTGCTGATCTTCCGCGGCGTGGGCGCGTGGATGCTGCGCCTGGCCGGCAGCACCGAACGCGCGGCCGTGAACGCGATGGTCTGGAGCCTGGTGCCGATCGCCGTGGCCTACCACCTCGCCCACTATGCCTCGCTGCTGCTGACGACAGGGCAGTTCATCGTTCCGCTCGCCTCCGATCCCTTCGGCTGGGGCTGGAACCTGTTCGGCACGCGCGGCCGCACGGTCGACCTCGGCATCGTGAGCCCGGCGGTCTACTGGTACACGGCCGTGACGCTGATCGTCGTCGGTCATGTGCTCGCGGTGGTCGTCGCCCATGTCGAGGCCACGCGGCGCTTCGCGAACCACCGCGCGGCGATGCTGAGCCAGCTGCCGATGCTGGTGCTGATGGTGGCCTATACGAGCCTGAGCCTCTGGATCATGGCGCAGCCGATCGTGGGGTGAGCGGCGTCAAGCCAAGGCGGCCTGGCGCTTCAGAAAGCCCTCGACCACGCCCGCGAAGTACGACGGATGCTGCTGCATCGGGTAGTGCCCGCAATCGGGCACCACCCGCAGCTCCGCGTTCGGATGCCACGCGAGGAAGGTGCGCTTCATCGCCTCCGCATCGAGCCCCGGATCCCTGTCGCCGACGACGACCAGGAACGGGGTTTCTAGCCCTCGCACCTCGTCGGCGAAATCGGCCGTGACCAGCATGTCGAGGTAGTGCCTGCGGCATGCGGGCGCCACCGCCTCGCGGTTGTGCCGCAGCTTGCCTTCGATCCATTCGTCGGAAAGGCTACCGCCGACGAACTTGAGCAGCCGCCGAAGCGCGTCGTCGTCGTCGGCCGTGCTGGCAAAGAAGGCCAAGGCCTCCGGCCCCAGCCTGTTGCCGGCAGCTGAAACCGGGCACACGGCGATCGCGCTCGCGATGCGCGAGGGCGCGTCCGCCGCGAGGCGTTGCGTGACCATCCCGGTCATCGAATGGCCGAGGACGTGGAAGCGCCGCCAGCCGAGGCGGTCGGCGAGCGCGAGACAGTCCGCGGCGATCTCCTTCACCGTGAACTCGCCCGGCAGCGCCATCGACAGCCCATAGCCGCGCAGGTCGGCGAAAACATGGGTGAACGCCTGGCCGTCGAGCCAGGGCAGGAGCGCTTCGTAGTTCGCGTGGTCGCCGAGCCAGTCGTGCAGGACCAGCACGGGGACCGGCCCATGGCCATGTCGGGCGTATCCGAGGCCAGCGTGCGATGCGGGGCGAATCTCGAGGGGTGCTTTCATCTCTGGGTTCCATGGAAGTTGCGGAACAAAAAGAAAACGCCCTCCCGGCGAACCGGGAGGGCGTTTTGAAAGTGCCGCGATGTTATCGACCGCGCGAGCGAAGGTCAACAGGCATGCACGGTCCTTCGCATCTTCAGCTCTTGAGGTTCGCCACCGCCAGCTTCCCGCCGCTTTGCAGGTAGCCATTGGTCGTGAACGAGCAGCCCTCGGTGCAGCTCAGCGAGAAGAAGCCCTTGTTGCCGCCGTTGTCGGTCACCTGCAGGCGGAACTTCGCGGGCTGGCCGTCGAAGCTGCCGTCGGCGTCGATCTGCACCGAGTTGCTGGTGGCCGTGACCTGCGCGCCATCGGCGTCGATCGCCGAGCCCAGGCGCGTCACCGCACCCAGCTGCACCTTGTTGCCCAGGCCCTCGATGCTCAGGCTGACGCTCGGGCCCTTGCTGTCGCGGCCGGCCTTCAGCGCCACCGTGATGTCGCCCTGCGCCGTCGCCACCTTGCCGCTGACGTTCGCGCTGCGGCTCATGCACGGGTTGTACTGCGGGTTGGTCAGCTCGAGCGAGACCAGGCCGCCCTGGTTCCAGCCGGTGTAGTAGAGGCAGTTCTCGGCGTCGTAGCGCGGGTCGGGACGCGTGAAGTCCATCTTGCTCGGCGTGTTGCGCCGCGCGACGTAGTAGCCGATCTCCTTCGGGCTGGTGGGATCGGTCCAGTCGGCGAAGCGGATGCCGCCCGATGCGGCCGCGTAGACGGCCACGCGCATGTGGTTGCGGTCGTCGAAGTTCAGGTAGTGGACCATCGGGACGTTGCCGCCCTCGGCCACCAGCGTCGGGCAGACGCTGGCCTTGTTGGCATCCTGCTCGTAGGTGCCGACGATCTTCGGATGCTTCTCGTCCGAGATGTCGATCATGCGGCCGAAGCTCTGCTGCTTGCACTGGTTCGGCAGGCCGTTGGTGTCGCTGGTCGTCAGGGCGTACGACTCGTCGGTCGAGACGATGTACTCCTTGCCGTTGACGTGCCGCACCCATTCGGTGGCGTGCGTCGCGGCGGTCGAGGTCATGCGCGCATAGCCGCCCTGCTCGAACTCGGGGTTGGGCTGCTGGTCGCACCACGAGAGGAAGCTCACGTACTTGAGCTTCGGATCGGCCACGCGCTTGACGATGTCGCTCGAGTCCATGATCAGCAGGCCGTTGGCGCAGGTCTGGTCGCGCCAGAAGGTGGTGGTGGGCGTCGGCAGGTTGCCGGCCACCTGGCCGCCGCCGCCGTACACCGCGAGATAGAGCCGCGTGCCGTCGGGATTGGTGCTGACGTCATGGATGTTGGTCGCGGCCATGATGCGCCAGTTCTTGTTGCTCTTCACCTCGTCGGGCAGCTGCGAGCGGTTCCAGCTCAGCAGCAGCTTCGGGTTCTTCGGATCGTCGAGGTTGGTGATGTGCAGGTCGACGCGCTTGTTGTCGATGGTGTAGTTGGCGAAGTTGTCGTCCGTGGGCGAGGTGCCGCCGGTGATGAGCGTGGTGCCGCCGTCCTTGGCCGTGGTGCCGAAGGGCACGCCGTACCAGGTCTTGCCGTCGGGCGAGAGCCAGCCGTCGTGGTGGCCGCCCGAGGACTGGTAGCTCGCGTTCAGCGGCACCGGGTGCAGGCAGTCGCTGACGTCGTAGACGTCCACCATCTTGTTGTCCTTGTAGCCGGCCACCAGCAGGTCGCCCGAGAGCTCGAGGCCCGAGTACGCCTCGATCGCCGCCGGCGTGCGCAGGATCTTCCCGTTCGGGTTGACCGGGGTGGCGGCGGTGGTCTCCTCGCCCCACTTGTTGGTGCTCGTGGCCTTGACGGTGGCCGAGGGCGCGGTGCCGACGACCGTGGTGTCGCCGCTCGCGGGCACGACCTGCATCTTCGTCGGCGTCTTCATGTCGAACACGATGATGCCGGTGGTCAGCGCGGCATCGCCGCCGGCCGCGCCATCGCGGTTGGAGGCGTACGCGCAACGCGTCGAGCCCTTGGCCTTGATCTGCAGGTCGCCGAAGGCGCCGCGGCCGAACAGCGTGTTCTGCGCGACCTTGCGCGCACCGCACCAGTAGCCCTGGAAGCCATCGGGATTGGCGGTGGCGTCGTACATCGCCGACTTGGGGATGTGGCCGTTGACGCCCGGTTCTGCCTGGTCCCCGGGGCCGGCTTCGCACAGCCGCGGCGGCGTCACGTACGGCTGGGCCACCGGGCCCGTGTCGGCGGGCGGCTGGTCGGTGGACCCCGCGGGGGGCGGCGCCGATCCGACGATGAGCGGCGCGCTGTCGTTGCTGCCGCCGCAGGCGGCGAGCAGCAAGGCGCTGGTCAGGGCGCCAACCAACAGCAGGTTGGCTCTGGGGGCTTGTCTTCTCTTCATGGTTCTTCTTTCTCTGTCAAAAAACACGGGGCCAGGGGAAAGTCTTCGCGTCAATGTCCGAAGGGGGCGGGGTCGCCCGCGAATGCCGGTTCCACGTCCGGCTCCGGCGGGTGGGCCGGGCGGGAAGGCAGCGGCGATGCGACGGTGCGGTCGGTCTCGATCACGACCGACTGCCCCGCGCCCGCGAGCACGACGCTGTCGGGCTGGATCGCGCTGACGGTGAGGCCCTCGAGGTGGCCACCGACACGCAGTTGCAACAGCTGCGAGTCGTCGGTGCGGCGCATCAGCGCGAAGCTGTCCACGCCATCGGCCGCCACGACCGTGCCGACGAGCTTGAAGGCCGCGACCGACAGCGCGGCGTCGACCGGCTTCGCGGCCACCGGCACGGGCTTCGGCGCCGGCGCCACCACCGGCGCGGGAGCCACAGCGACCGGCGGCATCGGCACGACGGCCTCATCGGACGACGGCCACCACCACGTGGCCGACAGCGCAATGACGCACACCGCCGCAAGCCACCAGGGCCAGCGGATGCGATGCGTCACGGAAGCCTGCATAAGGTGTCGATGTGGTCGTGGAGTGGGCGCAGAGATTAGTTGTGAAAGCCCTGCGTCAGAAGACGACCAACGGTTAAAACGTTCGTCGCAGGTGAGCGCGTGAATCGCATCGCGGGCCCTGTCCGAGACCCTCGCCGACACTGGCGTCACGGCACGCAAGCCGCGTGTTTTCATCGCATGCGGACGTCGATCGCGATGCATCGTTATCCCTTGCGCGCGCGCGCCGCGTCGATAACATCGCCGGCTTCTTTCAATGGAGGCAAGGGACAGCGATGTTGCTGACGACATGGATCCTCGCCGGCGCGCGGGCCTCGGCCATGGCCGCGGCCCTGCTGCTCGCGCAGCACGCGGTGGCCGGCCACGACGCGGTCGATCCCGCGGTGCGGCGCTTCACGGCCAAGGTGACCGGCCTGGGTCAGGCCGGCAAGGCGGGCCGCATCGCCACCTTGCGCTTCGAACCGATCGGCCCGGGCATGGTGGCCCCCAAGCGCAACGAGATGCGCGGCTGGCGGCTCACCTTCATCCGCGGCAAGATGTTCGGCCGCACCCTGTGGCTCCAGAGCAATACGCCCGACGAACTCACGGTGCGCGCCACCGATCCCTCGATGGAAGGCGTGAACGCCGGCGACATCGTCGTCATCGAATTGATCGACCCCAAGCTGGTCGACCCCCATGCGTAGGCTGCTGCTCGCCGCAACGTTCTCTGTCCTGGCCACCGCGGCGGCAGCGCAGACCGTGAAGCTGCCGGCCGACGCGGTCGACGGCTTCCACGCCGCGCTCAAGCGCAAGGACACGGGCGGTGCGCTTTCCTACCTCGACCGTTCGCTGGTGGTGTTCGAGTTCGGCGTCACCGACCCGACGATCGAGGCCTATGCGCTGAGCCACCTGCCGGGCGACATCGACATGGCGGCCGTCTCCACCTGGACCCTGCAGGCGCGCCGCCTCGGCGGCAGCGGCAACGAGCGCTGGGTGCTCAGCACCTACCACGTGACCGGCAAGCTGCCCGACGGCAAGCCCATCGATCAGGTGATGCAGGAAACGGCGATCGTGCGCCGCGCGGGCGACAGCTTCCGCATCGTCCACCTGCACTGGTCGAGCGACAAGCTCTGGGCGCAACCGCCTCGGCCCGCCGCGCCCTGACTCAGAGGTCGAAGCGCAGTTCGGCCGTGTAGGTGCGCTGCGGGTACGGGTGGAAGTTCCAGTAGCGGTCGTTGTTCGCGTTGTCGATGCCGAAGGCCGCCGACCACTGCCTGTCGATCTGGTAGCGGACGCGCAGGTCCACCGTGAAGTAGCGGCTCGCCCCGAAGTAGGCGAAGGCGTTGACGTCGCTGTTGTCGAGGTTCGAGTACTGCCGGCCGCTGTAGCGCGCGGCCACCGTGAAGGCCCAGCGCGCATCGGTCTTGTAGGTGGCGTAGGCCGTGGCGCGCCAGCGCGGCACGCGCGGCTGCCACTTGCCCACCGCCGCCGGAAAGGCCGCGTCGGCCACCGTCTTCGAATCGGCATAGGTCAGGCTGCCGCCGAGATCGAGGCCCTGGATGCCGACGTCCTGCCCGGTGTATGCGAGCTCCACGCCGGTGGTGCGCATCCGGTCGACGTTCTGCACGCGCGAGACGGTCGAGTTCGGAATCAGCTGGCTGTAGAGCGCGTTCTTCGTGGTCTCGTGGAACAGCGTGGCACGCAGCAAGCCGTTGCCCAGGTCCTGCTCGGCCGTGAGTTCGCCGGTCCACGACTTCTCGGGCTTCAGGTTCGGGTCGTTGACGAACGAGAGCGCGCCGCCCGAGGTCGCGCCGTAGAGCTCGCCCACCGTCGGATAGCGCACCGCGCGGCCCACCGAGGCCTTGATCACCGTCGAAGGCGCGAGCTGGTAGGCCAGGGCGGCCTTGGGCGAGAGGTCGGACTCGCTGCGCGAGGCATAGGGCTGTGCGCTCGTGGCCGTGGCGGTGAAGCCGTCCGTGGCCTTCCACTTCTCGTAGCGAAGCCCGAGCACGGTCTTCCATCGCGGTGCGAAGGACCATGCGTCCTGCGCCCAGGCACTGAGCGTCCGGCTGCGCCCGCCGACCTGGCTCACGGGGGTGAACGCAGGGCCGTCCTGCCAGTCGCCGAGCACGTTGGTCTTGGCGATGACGAGCTTGTAGGCATCACGGCCGACACCGAAGTCGACCACGTGCGCGCCGCCCACGCCCTGCGGCCGCCAGGTGCCCTTGGCCGCGAGCGTGTTCCAGCCGGTGCCGCCCTGGTCCTGCAAGGTGCCGGCACCGCCGAGGGCCGCGAGCGGCAGCGCGACCGTGGGCGAGCGCTGCGTGTCCCTGGCGTAGTCGTAGAGGCTGGCGGCCACCTCCCAGTCGAAGGCACCCTGGGTGTTGCTCTTGACGGACAGCCCGTGCATGAAGTGCGTGGCGCGGTCCTCGGTCCACGGAAAGGCCGTGGGCGCGAGCGTGAAGCTGCGCCCGCCGATGTTGACCGGCCCGCTGTAGACCGGCTGGCCGCGTGCATCGACGAGGTAGCTCTCGCTCTGCCCGCTGCCGGCGTTCTGCCACCAGCCGAGCGTGTAGCTCGCGCGCAGCGTGGGCGAGATGTCGTAGGCCAGCTTGAGCTTGGCGTGGTCCTGCACGGTGCGGTACTGCGTGCCCGCGCCGAGGATCAGCCATGGGGCGTTGGTGGTGTTGAGGCCCGGCACCGCGCCGAACACCGGCGTTCCCGCGCCGCCGGCCACGGTGGACGCCAGCGTCGCCGTGGTGAAGGTCAGCGGCTGCCCCTGACTGTCGGTGCGGTTGACGTCGATCCACCAGGACCAGTCGCCGCTGCGGCTGCCCAGCGAGGCGCTGGTCTGCCAGCCGTTGAAGCGCCTCTTCGTGCGGTAGAGCTCGTTGGGCTGCGAGGAGAAGCCCGCCTTCACATGGGCCTCGAGCTTGTCGGGCATGCGCGTCACGTAGTCGACCACCGCGCCCGCCGAGTTGCCCGGGTACGCGGCCGAGAACGGGCCGTACATCACGTCGACCCGCTCGATCTCCTCGGCCGTGACCAGGCCCCAGCGCGGCGCGAAGTTGGTGCCGTTGGCGATGCCGTTGCCCAGGTAGTTCGACAGCAGGATGCCGTCGGCATAGACGGCCGAGCGCGCGCTGTTGCCGGTGCCCGAGGCGCGCGTGGAAAGGATCGCGTGGTTGTAGTCGCCGATGTAGCGCTTGCGCACCAGCAGGCTCGGCAGGTACTTGAGCGCGTCCTCGCTGTCGGTGGCGTTCACGCGCGTCTCGATCTCGGCGCGCGTCACGCCCTCGATGGTGGTGGGAATCTGCGTGGGCAGCGAACTCGGCCGGGCGCCGGTGACCGTGACGATGCCGAGCGACCTGGCGCGCTCGGGCGCGTCCTGGGCCATGGCATCGGTTGCAACGCAGGGAAAGGCCGCGACCAGCGCGAGCGACAGGAGGGACCTGTTCATGAAGGCCTGGCGCGATCTGTAGCGGGAAGTCGCATGTCTCTGTTCTTGTTCGGATGCGCCGGCGCCGCGGCGCGAAAGCGGCAGAGGTTAGTCGCGGCCCGTGGCGCCCCGGAAGGACTTCGTCGGTTAACTCGTTCACCAAAGGTGGGCGCATGCGAGCGGCTTTCGGCGCACCGCGAACGCCGCAAACCCGCATGGATGCTGGTATTTCGCTCGTTGCAGCGCATGCCGCACACGTCCGCGGCGGCGCTGCACCCCGGCGGACGCTTGCCGGATAATTCGCGACCACAACGACAACGAGACACGAGACAAAGTGCGCGAGGCCCACCTCCGAGATCTGATAGCCGTCATCGAAACCGGCAGCGTGCGGTCCGCCGCGCGCAAGCTCGGCCTGGCGCAGGCAGCAGTCAGCAAGAACCTCACCGCGCTCGAGAAGTCGCTGGGCGTGCCGCTGCTGGTGCGCTCCGCGCGCGGCGTCGAGCCCACCGAGTTCGGCCGCATCGTGCTGCGCCGCGCGCGCGTGATCGATGCCGAGCTGCGCCATCTGCAGGAAGAGCTCGAGAGCGCCGGCGGCGAGGGCCGCAAGCTGATCACGGTGGGCCTGTCGGCCACGGCCGAGGCCATGCTGCTGCCCACAGCCGTGGCGCGCTTTCGCGAGCACACGCCCAATGCATTGATCAGCGTGCTCGGCGGCCGCTCGTCGTCGACCATCGCGGCGCTGCGCGAAGCCAGGATCGACTTCGCGGTCGGCCCGCTGCCCACCGACCAGAGCCTGTCCGACCTGCACACCGAGCAGCTGTGCAGCTCCGACATGGGCATCGTCGTGCGCGCGGGCCACCCGGCCGCCGATGCGCGCGACCTGGCCGCGCTGGTGCCCTATGGCTGGCTCTACAGCGTGCAGCAGTCGGGCGGGCCGATGATCGTCACGCTGATGACGCGGCAGGGCCTGCCGGCGCCGACGCTGGTGGCGCATTGCGATTCCTCGAGCGCGCTGGTGTCGATGCTGCTGCAGAGCGACCTCGTCACGCTCAACAGCCTGGGCGGCCTGGAGCCCTTGCGCGAACGCGGGCTGCTCAAGGTCCTGCCCATCAAGCTCGATCTGCCGCCGGCCGTGCAGCACCTCGTGACGCCGACGAAGCGGCCGCTGACCCCCTCGGCCGCGGCGCTGGCCGACGAGTTCCGGCGCGCCTCGCGCAGGCTGCGGCGGTGAACGGCGGCACGCTGGCGACGCGGCGCGCTCTGCTCGCCGCCATCGCGTGCGCCGGCCTGTCCGGCCGCCACGCGCTGGCTGCGAATGACACGGGCCGGCCCCTGCGCATGATCGTGCCGCAGGCCCCGGGCGGCGCCGCCGACTTCATGGCACGGCTCATTGCGAGAGAGTTATCGAGCGTGCTCGATCGCCCCGTGGTGGTCGACAACCGCGCGGGCGGCGGCATGATCGTCGGCACGCAGGCCGTGGCCATGGCCGCGCCCGACGGCAACACCATCGGCATGGTGTTCTCGCCGCATGCCGCCAACGGGGCGATGCGCCAGCAGATGCCCTACGACGCGCTCGACGATTTCGAGCCCCTGTGCCTCGGCGGCCATTCGATCGTCGTGCTGGTCACGCAGCCGGGCTTCGCCGCGCGCGACATGGCCCAGTTGATCGCGCTGGCAAGACGCACCGATCCGCCGCTACAGTACGCGTCGCTGGGCATCGGCTCGGTGTCGCACCTGGCCGGCGAGCTGCTCGCCATCGAGGCCGACGTGACGCTCGAGCACGTGCCCTACAACGGCAGCGCGCAGATCTACCGCGCGCTGCTCAACGGCGATCTGCCGTTGGCCTTCGTCACGCTGGAGAGCGCGCTGCCGCACCTGCAGTCGCGGCGCCTGCGCGCGCTGGGCATCACCAGCGCCCGACGGGCCGCGTCCTATCCGCAGCTGCCCGCGATCGCGGAGTCGCTGCCCGGCTTCGAGCTGATCGGCTTCTATGGTTTCGTGGCACCGGCGCACACGCCGCCGGTGCAGGTCGAGGCGCTGAGCAGCGCACTCGCACGGACCCTGCAGACCCCGCAGGTGCATGACCGGCTGGCGGCCGGCGGGGTCGAGGTTTCGGTCGCGCCGCCGGCGGCCTTCGCCGCCTTCCTGCGTCAGCAGATCGGCAAGTACGCGGCGCTGTCCAGGCGCACGGGGATCACGCTGGACTGAAGCGGCCCCCGGTCCGGCCCGCTTCCGCTTCGCTCAGCTGCCTTCGATGATCCGCAGATCGCGCTCGGCGCCGTCGCCCAGCGCGACCAGCGCGGCCTGGTAGTCGGGGCTGTCGTGGGTGGCCGTGGCCTGCGCCACGCTGTCGAACTCGATCAGCACGGTGCGTTCGGCCAGGCCGTATTCGTAGGTTTTCGCGGGCAGGCCGCGTGCCAGGAAACGCCCGCCGCCCGCGGCGATGGCCGGACCGGCCAGCTTCGCGTAGGCCGCGAGTTTGTCGGCGTCCTTGACGGCGCGGTATGCACTGACCCAATAGGCTTTTGCCATGTCGATTTCTCTGTAGTTGCCAAAGGCTTTCAATATAGCGGGGCAAGGCGCCTCGCGCCTCGGCCCGGCCGCAAGCCACCTACACTGCACCGGCCAATCTCCTGGCTCGCATCGCACTCCGTCCACTCCACGTCGCGAGGTTCCATGGCTGGTGCAATTTTTCGATGGCGGCGCTGGCGATGGCTGCTGGTGCCTCTGCTGTTGTTCGGCCTCCTGCTGTCGATGAGCGACCCGCTCTATCGGTACGCGGCGGCCCGGACGCCGGCCTTTGCCTTTCCCGCATGCCAGAAGGCCTGGGCCCATCGCGGGTATGCGGCAGCCGGCGGCGAGAACGGCCTCGCGGGCATCGCGGAGGCCTTCAGGCGCGGCGCGGCCGGCGTGGAGATCGACGTTCTGTTCGACCCCGAGCTCGACGACTTCGTGGTCTCCCACGACCGGCCCTACACCCTGTTCGACGGCCAGCCGCTGCGCCTGGAATCGGTGCTGTCGCGTTTCCCGCGCAGCGGCCTCTTCTGGCTCGATGCGAAGGACCTGCGCAAGCTCTCGCCCTGGACCGCCCACCAGGCGACGCACCGGCTCAGCGCGCTGCTCGAGCGCTACGGCCTCACCGAGCGCGCGTTCGTGGAATCGAGCCAGCCGCTGTACCTGTCCTGGCTGGCCGACCAGGGCGTGCACACCAGCTATGCCATCAGCCCCAACGACCGCAAGTACAGCGCATCGCTGTACCGGCTGCACGCGGCCGTCATGAAGCTGGCCTATGCCTTCGTGGGCGCCGACGCCATCTCGATGACCGCCGCGCGCTACACGCCGGTCACCGCGGCCACCTTCGACGAGGCCGCGATCCTGCTGTCGACCGTCAACGACGCCGGCATGCTGCGATACCTGTCGGCACGACCCGAAGTCAAGGTCGTTCTGACGGACGAAGACCACTACGCCGTCACGGCCTGCGCCGATCGCCCGCGCCGATGATCGTGGCCACGCGCTACGGGCTCGCGATCTCCCCGCGCTCGACCAGCAGTTGCCGAATGTCCTTCTTCGCGATCTTCCCGTAGCCCGACTTCGGCAAGGCCTCCCAGAAGAACACGTGGTGCGGCCAGCGGTAGCGCGCGCAGCGGCCGTCGAGGTGCGCGATCAGCGCGTCGCCATCGACCTGCGCGCCCTCGCGCCGTACCACCACGGCCACGCCGACCTCGCCCCACTTGGGATCGGGCACGCCGAGCACCGCCACCTCGGCCACCGCGGGATGCGTGAGCAGCACCTCCTCGACCTCGCGCGGGTAGACGTTGGAGCCGCCCGAGATGTACATGTCGGACTCGCGGCCGGTGATGTAGAGCAGGCCGCGCGCATCGAGCCGGCCGAGGTCGCCGGTGTGGAACCAGCCGCCACGCAGCGCCTTGCGCGTGGCCTCCTCGTTGCCGTGGTAGCCCGCGAACACGGCGGGGCCGCGCACGCAGATCTCGCCGACCTCGCCCGTGGGCAGGCGTTGCAGCTCGGCATCCAGGATCGCCACCTCCATGCCGGTGCGCGCGCGGCCGCACGAGCCGATGTTGGCGTTCGGGTCCTCGTCGTCCGCCGAATGCATGGCGGCCGGCAGCACCGTGATGTTGCCGGTGACCTCGCCTAGCCCGAAGTACTGCACCAGCACCTTGCCGAGCTTCTTCAGCGCGAGCTTCTGGTCGGCGCGGTACATCGGCGCGCCCGCGTAGATCACGTGCCGCAGCGAGCTGTGGTCGTAGCGGTCGACCGCCGGATGCTCGACCAGCATCTTGACGATGGTCGGCACGGTGAAGAGGTTGCTGATGCGATGCGCCTGCACCGAGGCCCAGAAGGCCTCGGGGTCGAGCTTCTCGCTGGCCGGCAGCACGGTGGCCGCGCCGCGCGCCACGTTGAGCAGCGCATGGATGCCCGCGCCGTGCGACAGCGGCGCGACCGCGATCGAGCAGTCGTGCTCGGTCGTGCCCGGGATCAGGTCGGCCAGGTGGTTGGCGACCACGAAGGCCATCTGCCCGTGCGTGAGCACGCCGGCCTTGGGCCGGCCGGTGGTGCCCGAGGTGTAGAAGAACCACAGCGGGTCGTCGCGGTTCACGGTCTCGTGCTCGGCCTGCGCCGCATCGTGCGCCTCATGCGCGCGCACCAGCTCCTCGTACGAATGCTCGCCTTCGCGCGCGCGGCCGATCGCGAGCACATGCGCGAGCGCCGGCGAGGCTGCGCGCACCGCGTCGGTGTGGCCGGGGAAGATATCCTCCACGATCATCGCGACCGCACCGCTCGACGCGCCGAGGTAGGCCACCTCGGGAGGCGTGAGCCGGAAATTGGTCGGCACCCAGACGCAGCCGAGGCGGAACGCGACCCAGCAGCTCTCGAACATCTGCAGGTTGTTGCGCGACTGCACGAGGATGCGGTCGCCTTTTTTCAGCCCGAGCGCGCGCAGCGCCGCGGTCATCGCGGCCACGCGCGCCTCGATCTCGCCCCAGGTCCAGCTGCGGCCGCCCTCCTGGATGAGGCCCGACCGCTCGGCAAAGAGCGCGGCCGTCTGCGTGAGCAGCCGGCCCAGGTTCATCGCCTGCGCCGCACTCACGAGGCCGGCTCCAGGATGCTGAGGTAGCTCGCCACCGCCGAGCCGCCCATGTTGAACACCGCGCCCATGCGCGTGCGCTCGACCTGCATGCCGCCGGCCGTGCCCGAGAGCTGCATCGCGGCCATCACGTGCTGCGACACGCCGGTGGCGCCGATCGGATGGCCCTTGGACTTGAGCCCGCCCGAGGGATTGACCGGCAGCCGGCCATCCTTGCGCGTCACGCCGTCGAGGATCACGCGCGCGCCCTCGCCGTGCGGCGCGAGTCCCATGGCCTCGTACTCGAGCAGCTCGGCGATGGTGAAGCAGTCGTGCGTCTCGACGAAGCCCAGGTCGTCGAGCGAGGCGCCGGCCGAGGCCAGGCCCTTCTTCCACGCCATGGCCGCGCCCTCGAACTGCGTCGGGTCGCGCCGCGACATCGGCAGGAAGTCGTTGACGTGCGTGCGCGAGCGCCAGCGCACCGCGGGCACCCTGGCGCCCGCGAGCGGCTCGGTCGACAGCACCAGCGCGGCCGCGCCGTCGGACACCAGCGAGCAGTCGGAGCGCTTGAGCGGTCCCGACACGAAGGGGTTCTTGTCCGAGGGCGTGCGGCAGAAGTCGAAGCCGAAGTCGCGCCGCATGTGGGCATAGGGGTTGTGCATGCCGTTGGCGTGGTTCTTGGCCGCGATGGCCGCGAGCGCGTCGGACTGGTCGCCGAAGCGCTCGAAGTAGTTGCTCGCGATGCCGCCAAAGATGCCCGCGAAGCCGGCCGGGTCGGCGCCCTCCTCCTTCACGTACGAGCACTTGATCAGCGTGGCCGCCACCTCGGGCGTGCGCAGGCCGTTCATGCGCTCCATGCCGATCACCAACGTGCGCTTCATGCGGCCCGCGGCCATGGCGTCGAGCGCGGCCCAGATCGCGGCCGAGCCGGTGGCGCAGGCGTTCTCGCAGCGCACGGCCGGCGTGTGGCGGAACTCGGGCATGGCCACCGCGGGCAGCGAGGCCGTGAAGTCCTGGCCGACGAAGCCGGCGTTGAAGTGGCCCACGAAGATGCCGTCGATGTCCTCGGCCGCCACGCCCGCGCTGTCGAGCGCGGGTTGCACGGCGTCGCGGATGAGCTGCTCGAGCTCGGCGTTGTCGAGCTTGCCGAAGGGCGTGTGGCCCCAGCCGACGATGTAGGCGTTGTCGTTGCGCATGATGTCTCCTGGAAGGAATGGAAAGCGGGGATTCAGGGCACGGCGGGCCGCGCGGGCACGGGCCGGCCATGACGTTGTACCAAGGTCAGCGCGATCGTGCCGGCCGCGGCCGCGAGCACGCCCGTGGTGAGCGACAGCACGGCGGCGCTGCCGCTGCGGTACATCAAGCCCATCCAGCCGCCGCAGAGGAAGGCCGCGCCCGCGAAGATGAAGCCGCCGAGCGCCGAGGCCGCGCCGGCCTGCAGCGGGAACGGCGTGGCCATGCCGACGTGGCCGCAGGGCTGGTGGATGCCGTAGGCCAGCAGCATCAGCCACAGGCCCGCCGTGAGCGTGCCGGCCGTGTGCGCGCCGGCGAGCTGCGGCACCACCAGCACCAGCGCCGCCAGCAGCGACAGGAAGCCCGCGCGCCGCACCGAGGTCACGATGCCGTGCGCCGCGATCCAGCGCCGGCACAGCATGGTGCCCGCGAGGTAGGTGACCGAGGCGCCGCCGATCACCAGCCCGAAGCCCACGCGCGAGACGCCGAAGGTCTCGATGAAGAGATAGGCCGAGCTCGAGAAGAAACCGAAGTTGGCCGCGTAGCCGAAGGCGTTGAGCAGCGTCCACGACTGGAAGGCCGGATCGCGCGCGATGCGCGCATAGCCCGCCAGCAGCGGGCCGAGGCGCAGCGCATCGGGCTTGAGCGAGCGCGCGGTCTCGGGCACACGCGCGAGCACCAGCAGCGCGCCGGCCAGGCCGCACAACGCCATCGACCACAGCGTGGCGCGCCAGCCCAGGGTCTGGGCCAGCAGCGCACCGGTCACGGGGATCAGCATCGTCAGGCAGGCAAGCACCGACATCGCCACCGTCATCACATGCGTGCCGTGCTGCTGCTCGAACAGGTCGCGCACGATCGCGCGCCCGCAGACCATGCAGGCCGCGATGCCCAGGCCCTGCGCCGCGCGCGCGGCGATCAGCACCTCGATGTTCGGCGCCATCGCGCCCACCGCGGCGCCCGCCGCGTACAGCAGGAAGCCCGCCACCAGCACCGGCCGGCGGCCAAAGCGGTCGGAAGCCGGGCCCCACAGCAACTGGCTCAATCCGAAGCTGAACACCAGCACCGCGAGCGTGAGCTGCACCACGCCCACGCGCGCCGCGTACTCGTTGCGGATCGCGGGCAGCGCCGCGAGGTAGAGGTCGGTGCCCAGCGGCTGGACCGCGGTCGAGAGCGTGACCACGCCGACGACCAGCGCCGGCCCCATCGCAGCGACTGCGGCGACAGCGCCGGTCTTCACGGACTCAGCGCTCGAGCAGGTTGCGCTCCTGCAGCCAGCCGCGGATCAGCGCCGTGGCTTCCTGCAGCAGCTCGGGCTGGCCGGCGTAGTAGTGGGTCGCGCCCTTCACCACGCGAAAGAGCTTGTCGGGCGAGGCCGCGGCCTCGAACAGCATCTTGGGATGCGTGGTCGGCACCGCGTCGTCGGCGCTGTTCTCGATCACCAGCAGCGGCACGCGGATGCGGCGCGCGCCTTCGAGCCCGTTGCCGCAGGAGTCGTCGAGCGACCATTGCGACAGCCAGCTGCGCAAGGTGGTGAAGCGCGCGAGCCCGACCGGCCCGGAGTTCACCGTTTCGGGATTGCCCATATAGCACCAGCGCGGCCGGCGGTCGTTGGGGTCGAGCGTGGGATCGAGAAAGCGCGGATCGGCCAGCGTGCGGTGCACGAGGAAGGGCCGCTCCATCTCTCCGGTGTTGCGTGCCTTGAGCTCGGCCAGCTTCGCCCGCGCCCAGGCCGTGATGCGGCGCATGCGGTCGAGCTGCGCCACGCGGTAGCGCTGGATGTAGGCCGGCGAATACGGCGGCTGGTTCGGGTTGCGCGGGTCGTAGATGTCGAGCTCGACTTCGCGGTCGTCGGGGTTCAGCTCGTCCTTCACCGAGGGATCGATGGTCTCGGCCAGCAGGTGCGCGCGCGAGAGGTGCGCGGCCTGGTAGATCACCGCATCGGCCGGGATCAGCCCCTTGCCCTTGAGATCGACCGCATCGCCGGCCGGCGTGTGCGTGATGCGCGGGTCTTCGGCCTCGGCCTGATAGCTCACCGCCAGCGCCCCGCCGCCCGACCAGCCCACCAGCACCACGTGGCGATAGCCCCAGACCTGCTTCGCATGGCGGATGTAGGCGCTCAGGTCGAGGAACACTTTTTCCATGATCAGCGCCGTGTCGTTGCGCTGGTAGCGGCTGCCCGCGCACAGCACGTGCGCGCCGGTGGCCGCCATCGCGCGCGGCACCGGCAGCAGCTGCAGCGTCGACGCCGGGTGCATGAAGACCATCAGCGTGTCCGACGCCTGGCCCTCGGGCCGGAAGCGGATCGCCTCGAGGTTCACCGCGCCCTGGTTGCCGGAGAAGCCGTAGGTCTCGGTGAAGGCGGCGTGCTCGTCGTACTGGAGGTGCACCCACTCGGTCTGGACGGTGAAGGACTCGGTCATGAGGGGAATGTAGGACCGGGCGGGGAGGATGGCAGTCCCCCGGTGGAGGTACAGCAGAGGCCGATCCTCCCATCGCCGGGCGATCGCTCGATGCTCACTTCCCGCCCGTCTCTGTCTTGAGAAGCGCGGCTGCACGTCGCTTGGAGAAATATGCCTCTACCTCATCGTGCGCAACGGCAGGGCGTGGTTCGTCCAGCGCCTCCTGCACCTTCGCTCGAAACCAAGCGTGGTGCGCAGCGGCGTCGACGACGGGTTCTGCGGGCAATGCACGGTCCTCGGTGTCTACATCGATGCGGTTCTGCACGACTGCTTTGCCGACCATGGCGACGTCCTCTCAGTGTGAAGCGAAAGCTCGAACGTACTTCATGTGAACGCGATTGGCGACATCCTCGGCGCGCGTGCTCCAAACCTTTCAATCCTCGCGGCTCATCAACCACCGTCCAGAAAACCTCCCGGCCTTCACACACCGCCGCGCTCCGAGCTATCGATCTGCTCGCGCGAAGCCCCAGTCGCCGCAATCACGATCCCCACCAACACGGCCAGCAGCCCCGCGACAAGGTTCCACCGCAGCGGCTCCGCCAGCAGCCAGGCGCCCACCAGCCCCGCCGCCACCGGATTGACCGTCACCGAGATCGCCACGCGCGTGGGCGTGGTGCGGCCCAGCGCGAAAGCCCAGAGGAAGAAGACGATCGCGCCACCGAACACGCCGAGGTAGGCGATGGCCAGCCACTGGGCCGTGCCGAAGGAAGCCACGGGCGCGAAGCTGCCGCCCTGCCAGGCGATGCCGGTGAGGCACAGCGCGCCGACCGCCATCGCCACGGCGGTGAAGGTCAATGGCCCCGAACGACGGATCAGCGGACGCGAGCCCACGCTGTAGAACGCCATGCACAGAGCGGCCGCGAGCATCAGCAGGTCGCCGCGCCAGGCATCGGGCGGCGCGGTGCGCAGTCCCGACAGCAGCGCCAGCCCCACGCCCGCCATCGCGACCAGCACGCCGATCGTCTTGCGCCGCGTGAAGGGCTCGACGCGCAGCACGCCCGCCACGGCCATGGTGAGCAGCGGCAGCGCCGACAGCGCCAACGCGCCGCGCGCGGCGGTCGTGTAGTGCAGCGAGGCATTGAAGAGCAGCGGGAACAGGCCGAAGAACAGCAGCCCCAGCCCGGCGGCCGCGGGCCAGTCGCGCGGCGCGGGCCACGACTCGCCGGAACGCAGCAGCGCCATCGGCAGCAACAGGCAGAAACCGATGCCGAAGCGGAAGGCGCCGAGTGCCACCGGATCGATGACGCCCGCGACATAGCGCGTTGCGCCCACCGCCGCGCCGCCCAGCGCGCTGGACAGCATCGCGGCCGCGATGCCCAAGAGTTCTCCCACGCCTGTGCTCCCTTGTCGATGAAGTGACAGCAGCGTAGGCAGCCCTCTATCATCAATCAATGGAATTTATTTGGTCACTCTGATCAACAAATCGAATGAGCATCCCGACGCTCGACCCCGAGCTGCTGAAGGCCTTCGTGGCCGTGGCCGACCACCGTTCGTTCACCCGCGCGGCAACGGCGCTGAACCGCACGCAGTCGGCCGTGAGCATGCAGATCAAGCGGCTCGAGGAGCGGCTGGGCACCGAGCTCTTTCACCGCACCAAGGTCAATGTCGACCTGAGCCTCGCGGGCGAGGGGCTGCTCGGCTATGCGCGCCGCATCCTGCTGCTCAACGACGAGGCGGTGGGCCATCTGCAGCAGCACAAGGTCGAGGGCCGCGTGCGGCTCGGCGTCATGGACGACTACGGCAGCTTCGTCGTGCCGCCGGTGCTCGCCAGCTTCGTGGCCGCGTATCCGCGCATCAACATCGAGATGGAGACCGGCCTGACCGCGCGCATGCCCGAGCGGCTGGGCGAAGACTTCGACCTCGTGATCGCGATGCATCCTGAAGGCCAGGGCGGCGGCGAGCTGCTGCGGCGCGAGCAGGCGGTCTGGGCCACGGCCGTTTCGCACTCGGTGGAATCGCAGGATCCGCTGCCGGTCGCGCTCTATCCGCAGGGCTGCCTGTTCCGCCAATGGGCGACCAAGGCGCTCGATGCGTCGGGGCGACCATGGCGACTGGCTTTCGTGAGCCACAGCCTCGCGGCCGTGGAATCCATTGCAGCGCAGGGACTGGCGGTGACGGTGGTGAAGTCGGGCACCTTTCCGCCGAGGCTGCGGGCGCTGTCGGAGCGCGATGGCATGCCGCGGCTGCCTGCGGCGGATATACGGCTGCATCGGGCGGCGGGTCTGCCGCGGGCGGCTGGGTTGTTGGCGGATCACATCGTGCGGGCTATTGCGCTCTGACTGGCGCGATCAGTTGGCAGCCCTTGCGAATAGCGAGGACAGGATAGGACCTGTCTCCCAAGCGGGCCGCGAAACCGCGGCCCGCAGACCGGCCCTTACCCGCCAGTCTCGAGCGCGCCACGTCGCGCCATCTCGCTCAACTGAAACAGCTCCCCGGCCTTGCGGGCGAGTTCCGCTGCGAGCCAGAGCAGGTTGTCCAGTTGGCGAGGCCCGTCACCGCTGCACCAATCGATGTCCTTTCCGTGGGAGGCCCACAGAAGCGCTTCGAGTTGGGAGAGGGTGTTTTCGAGGAGATCCGCCGGGGCTTGGGCGGTTTCTCTGGAGGAAACCGGCGTGCGACGCCGGGCTATAGTCTTGGTAGCCATTTTTGTGCGTTCCTTTCGAGGGTCTTGCACGAACTTGGTTAGACGGCTGGGGTGCTCCAACACCCTGGCCGTCGCCTTTTGATACCTCGCATTTGCATCGCTGCCTTTGCAACGACAACCTGCCGCGAGGCAAGCAGCCTTCGAACATCTCGGTGGGTTGGTGTGTTGCGCCTTTCTTCTCCCCTAGTTGGGGTAGTGAGTGAGAGGGGCATCCACTCTAGGGAAGAAGTGGGCGGGTTGACGTGCCGTTTGGCATGAAGTTGCGGTAAGCGCCAATAAATGCAGCTTCCGTAGCGCACTGAGCACGGACCTCTAAGAGGCCGTGGCGTGCTGCCCCGATCGGCATCGGAGCCGCTGGGATGCGGGCAAGAAAAGACTCAGTCCATCCAGGACCGCGCCCGGTCCAGATGCTCGTGGCACTCGCGCGCCATGCGCACCTACAGTTCCGCACAAGTCGGGATGTCATCGATCAGCCCGATGCACTGGCCGGAAGAGGCCACGCCCTCCTGGACCGCGCGGCCGCGCGCGCCGGCCACCAATCGGCGGACCTCTTCGAACTCGCTCTCTACTCCATAGGTCAAGTGTCAGCGTCGCAGCGGTTACCGTCATTCGCCGGACATTGCCAGCTTTACAGTCACGGCCACGAGTTCGCCGTTGGCTCATCCATCTCCTGACCGGCAACGACGGGCGCGATCCTAGGTGGAGCAGGCATCCACACCGTCCTGCTACTGCAGGTGCGCAGGTCCTGCAGATACATTGAAACTTTAGCGTGGCCGGTCCATACCCGCGTGCCGTTGAGAGTGCAAGGCCTGCGCTGCCCGACTTCGCAAAACACTTACGTTCATCCACGGCTTTACGCAGCATCAGAACCCGGGGATGGCCACCTGCCCTAGGCCTATTGGAAGTGCTCCGTTTCAAACCACAAGTTGCACCTAAACCAGGACGTCGCTTGGAAGCACTGCCAGTGCAGAACGCGGCGCCAGCCAAATCTCTGCAAGCACCGCTGACGCGCGCTCCACTGTGATGTACGGGGCCCCAGTTCCTCGATAAGCAGACGCAAAAGTCGGCCAGGAAGCAAGCACCATTCGCCTCAATGTCTCGACCTCGGCCTCCGACTCGCAGACCACGCCAAGTACGCAGTCCGAAAGCGTTACCCTTCGACCCGCTGCAAGCACACACAGCTTCCCGGGCGTGACGAGCCCAACCCGAGGGAAAAGCAATGCAGGCCCTATTAGGACGCCGCCCTGCACATGCTCACCCGAGTGAGTCACCGTGCCGTTCAGCAGGTTGTTTGTATGCACCAGCGGCCTGCCCTGCCTGACCGGAACCACCGTGCGGGAATGCATCTGAACGCGGCCTCGTGAAATCGTTAGTGCGAGGGGGGGGGCGACCTGCTCGGCCACTGAGGCGCGAACGTTTACCTTCGTCATCCGAACCAGGCAGGTTCGCGCCCTCACGCCCTGGAACGCAGACCTCGCGTTGTCCCGGATGACCTCGACGTTGAAGTGCTCGCGCAGCGCACGCCACACGGTCTCGTCATGCTTGCTAACCATGCAGCCGTCCGGCAGAACCGCCAAGATGGTTCCATCTGGCCTCAAGAAGGGAATGCTGTTGACGACAAACGCCATCGCGATGCTGGCGTAAAACACCTCATTTCCAATCGCAACTTCGAACGTCTGTCGGTTCCTGCGGGAGAACGGAGGGTTCAGCAGGACCAAGTCGACGCCTGCGAGGTGGTTCCGCAGCGACGATGACCGCACAGAGCGCGGGCTCAGGAAGTCCGAACACGCAGTCCGCCATTTTGGTCGGCTCTTTCGAAGGCTGGCCACCGAGACGGCAGACACGTCGTTGGCAATCATCGAAGCCGTCGGCCAGCGACGCTCGGCCGCGAGCAGGAGGCTTCCCTCGCCACATGCAAAATCGGCGATCGAGAGCGTGCGGCGGCGCGGTGTAGCGAGACCCACCAGCGCGTCGGCAAGCTCGGGCGATGTGTAGAAACGGTCCATCAGCGCCGCCCCGCTCCGGTCGTCATCGAGCTGCCGCCTGCGCCTGCGGTGATGGCGCCAACGTGATAGACCAAGAGCCTATCAAGGCCGTTGGTGCGACCCTCCTTGCGAATCGGGTTGTCATAGATGAGCTCAATGCGGCTCGGCGACGTCAATGCGAACATCACCGCGCCCAGTGCATGCGGCTTCGTGCCAATCATGGCGACCTTCAACGTGGAGTTGGGATGACGCCGAGCCAATTCCTGCAGAAGGTAGAAGCAACTGAAGGGGCAGTTCGCCGGGACGAACTGGATATGGTGCCAGGCGCTCGTCTCCTCCAGCGCGGCCCTGTTCCCCATGTAAGTCTCGAAGACGTACCAGGGCTTGAAGCCCGGGATGCCTACCACCGGCACTATCCGCTCGTGGCTTGGCTGCACCTGCTCGATGACATGGCGAAACCTTGCCCCCTCGAACCCCAGCAGCGGCACGAAGACTGACTCTTCCGTCGTGGAAATCGTTGCGAAGCCCGGCATTGGCGCGATGCCTGCGATGCGTGCACTGAGGTCGTAAATTTGGCCTTCAAGCGGTGCCGCGCTTCGCTTGTACCGATACGGTTCCACGTAGACAGCACGCACCTCCATCCTCGCGGCGATGGCCGCCCGGATGAGTGCAGCCCAGGTCGGGTGGCTTAGGCCGGTGATGTCGACGTACAGGACTCGGCCTGTTCCAAGGGGAGCAAGCAGCCTCGAAAGCGATGCGGCACTCCGCAGGAAGAATTCCTCCTCGACGCCGGACACCTGGAAACCAGAGACGGATTCAGTAGTGACCTCGATGAGCTCAACGTCCGTGCAACTCTGTCCCCACTGGCCGGTGTGACCGCTGCGGTCTTCATTGGTGACGCGATAGATGTACGCGCTCCCAGGCACGGGCGTAAAGAGACTAACTGACTCGAAGGTGTCAGTCAGAATCGGCTCGCGCTTCAACTCACGCATAGAAGTCGCCGAACAGCTGCATCTGGTCAGGAAGATCCGCTTCGGACTCCCTGTGATTGAGCTTCAAGACGGCTTCGATGCCCTCTCTCGGCTTGTCCACCAAGCTCAGCAGGTTCGCCGTCGACAGCAGAACCTTCCGCTTTTTCCGGTGGCTAAAGACAAAGAAGGGCGCAAAGATGGGATGAATCATGTAGTCGTAGGCCTTGGTATCCCGCTCATCCAGCGGCTTGCTGCCGGCATACCTGACCAACGCCAAATGCATCACCGAGTGCTTGAGCAGGTCCATGGCCTTCTCATCACTGTCGGACTCCTGCTCTTCGCGAAGGTGGAATTGATTCGCCTCGGGCGTGTGTCCAGCAGGCGATTCAGCCAGAACGCCAAAGACTCGGCCAAGGCTCAACAGCAACTTCGTCAAACGTGCGCCGTCAACACTGAGGCCCTCCAGCTCGGATAGGTTCTTCCGCCCGACCGCCTGCGCAGCTCGGGTCTGAACTTCGGCGCTGATGGGCGAGAGCGGTTCACCGCCTTCTTCGTCATGAAGGAGAAGTGCCGAGTGCACCAGTTCAAGAAGGTAGCGGATGTTGCCTTCGCAGAGCGATAGGTAGACGTCCCAGCCGCTGTAGTACTTCCGGATGCCCCGCTTGCCGTTGCGGATGGCGAATAGCGATGCATGAAAGTGGTTGTTGAAGCGGTCCTTGCTAGAAGAACTGTCCGTAAGCCACGCATTAATCTCCTGGGAGAGCGTAGTCGTCCCCCTATGAGAACTCGCCCAATAGTCCAAAAAGTACTGAACGCCAATCGGAAGTGCCTTTGCAGCTTCGAGCTGCGCCGGCGAGCTCGCCGCTTCTATCGCCTTGCGGACGCGAGCTTCTTGACCCTTGTCAATCAGGCGCGCGGCCTCATCGAGGTCGTCCAGCTTGGGGAACAGCGAAGGGAAGTTTGCGACGACGGAAGTACCCTCAAACGTCCCTTGGTATCGAGCCGACAGAACACCCTCGGCGAACGACTTGAAGCGAGATTCCGTCAGCATCTCCGCAATGGAAATGCGTGCGTAGTCCGCCGGGGAGGTCAACTGCTCGTTTCCATTCAGCGTTGAACGCTCTCGCCATCCGAGCTCTCGGACACCGACTTTAAATGTGTAGGCCCCCTGCGAGTGCTTGATGATGGTGTTGAGGATGCGCTGCTGATAGTCCTCGAAATTCTCGAACTCGTCGATGAGGAAGAAGAACTGCTTGCCGGCCAGTTCCTTCGTACGGAGCAACGCCGAGGCAAGCGCATCCACCGGCGCACCCTGCATCGAGAGAAAGGTCGGCGGCGCGTCTACGATGCTATTGATCGACGCCTCGAAACCCAACATCTGAAGTTTGACTTCTTGAGCCAGGTCAGCCAGGCGGCCGTCAGACTTGAGGCCGAGGGTCGCGCGGAACGCTGCAAGGTCATTCGAGTCCAGGGACAAGTCTCGGTCCGTCTGAAGCTCGTACCAGCAGGCGAACTCCAGGAGCTGCGTGCAGAACACCAAATTCAGATAGTGACCAAAGCAGGCGCGCCACCTTTCCTCCGACAGCTCCGGTCCCCGGAAAGCCGTCACGCGGTTGGTGTTTACGCGGTGGTATAGGCCAAAGAACTGCCAAGTGTCGATGACACTCTTGTCAGATTTGGCGAAGGCGAACTGACCTTGGTATGAGAGGCCCTGCAGGACAGTAGTCTTCCCAGTGCCCCGCCCTCCAATGAGTACACACGGCCGATTCGTCTTCAGCAAATCGAAGTAGCCCGGTACGGTGAACAAGTCGAACAGCTGCTCGCGAAGCCATTCCGCCTTGTATAGGCCAAGCACCGTGCTCAGCTTTTCGATAGACCCGTTCTGGCTCGTCATGGTTATTTCTTCAGGAGCGGCTTCCAGCCGTTCTCTTGGTGCGTGAAGATAGGCAGCACAGCATCTGGCCACCCATGTTCGAAAGCAAGCGCCAAGCCGAGCTTTCGGTAGCCCATCCAGCACCCCTCCTGTCCATCGCGAAATGGGATGCCGGCCTTTACGCTCGCGCGCTCAACAAAGAGGGGGCCCTCGACCTTCATGTCGTCCCGCCAAATCACCGAGCTGCTAGACAGAGCGCTGTACGTCTCCGGGAGGGAGTGCGCAGGCGCAAGCTTCACCAACGGGCACGTTTGTGCAATGTAGTCACGACCGACATCGGTGCAAATCAAGGGGCAGTAATAGAAGCCCACCGCGCCTGACCCGATAGTGGCTACGAGCGACTTGAACGACGCCGCTCCCAGATCAGATAGCTGGTGAATCTTTGTCCACGTGTTCTCGAACTGTTCGCCGGAACCGACAAAGTCGTCGACAAAGATGACGTTGCCGCGAGGGGTTGCCTTCAGCTGGTCGAGTGCCTTCGCTGGCGAGAGCAGCTGTTCCTCCTGCACTCCGAGCTTGTTGCGAGCCAGCCGGGTGAAGATAAAGCCGCTGTCTGCATCGCTGCTGTAGTTGCCCTCGGCGCGGACGACGATGGCCGACTCCAGGAACTGGGTCCACTGCGAACTGGCCGAAAAGTAGTTGTCCTTGTTCTGGACCACCAACTGCGACAGGTTTTGGAAGGCACCCTGGAACAGCGCGCCCACCAGCTCGTCCGCGAAGTAGGTGAAGCCTTCCAGCAAGCGGATGGCGTACTTTTGATCGACGGCATCGAAGTTCTCGAGCCAGCCTTTGGGGTCAAAACGTGTCGCCCGTGGCCACAGCTGCGCGCTGACAAAAAACTTCCAGTTCTCGGCAACGGTTGGTGGCAGCTCAACAGCCACGTGCTACCTCGTCGTACTTTTTCGACAGCTGGCCGTAGAGCTCGGACGCGAAGGTGGCTGGGTTCTTGTCCAGGCCCGCAGCGAACTCCACCAACCATACGTTGTCCTCGCGGCCGTCCCAGGTCTTGACGTACGTGCCTGCCTTGTAGCCATGGTCCTGCCGGAACCCGTTGAGCACGTTCTTCCCTACGTACATCTCGTAAAGCGTTTGCTCTTCCAGACCGACGGCACTGGCGAGCTCGCAAAAACCAGCCAGGTCGAAGCGCCTTGTCGTCAGCACGGACGTCGCGAAAGCCTCCACTAAGGCGATGCGCGCCGCAGAGTCGTCAACGCCAACGCCGCTGCGCTTTGCGTAGACGATGTAGGCACCGAGAAGCTGCGTTGCAGCGGCGTCCGCCGTCCCGTGCTGCTGCAGAAGCTCGCTCAACCCAAAGTGGAAGATGTCGACCAACTCCAGGTGAACCTGCGGAATGTCGGGCGATTGATGCTTCCACCACTTCCAGCCAATGTGGTCTACGAGCTCAGCGCACTCCGTCCAAATCGCCCGGAACCAGGCGTTGTCCGCATCGCGCCAATCGGGGCTAATCCTGCTGTTGATGCTGTCCTGAAGCGCGAGCATGGACTGCAGTCGGCTCCTCAGCGTGACCTCGCCCGCAGTACTCATGTTGTTTCCTCAAGTGTTTTACGTTGATATCTTAAGTTAACCCGGGCCATGCAGGCCCCCTGCAACGCCGCATTCTCGGGACATCGACCGCTCCGTCGTCCGGGGTGTAGAGCAGCGGTGACCTAGTGATTGTTCGACGGAAGCCAGTGCGGGCATCGCGTACCTACGTTCCCGGTTCGGCTTCAAAGCTGAGCGCCAGCGCTTCGCAAGCCTGCCTTAGGTCGTCCATTTCCGCTTCGGGACGGGAGTTCGAAGGTGCGCGGGCCATGAGTGGTCATTAGCCCCTGCTAGTGCTAGAAGTCTCCCGCAGGCGAATTCCGATCTCAAAGATACAGCAGTCATTGAGGGCGACGCGGATCGAATGACGGATGACTGCCACTCCTGACCTTCAGGTGGCGACCCGCGAACGGCCTTGACCAGTCTCAGCAGAAATCGGCCACATCAGCCCGAAAGCTTTCTGCGGCCGGTCAAGGCCATCGAAGCAGCCGCTTCCTTCACATTGAAGTCCGCGTTGTCGAAATGGAACCCGCACTCGACCGGCCCTACGTGCTTCACGCTCGCTCATCCAATGAATTCCTCCATGGTCTGCAAACACTATGGCTACAGCGCCTTCTTCATGTACGCCACGTAGAACCCCTGGATGTAGTCATCGATGCGCCCGAACTCTTCATAGCCTTGCTTGAGATAGAACTCACGCGCCTGCCACTCGAAGGTGTTCAACGTCGCATTTCGGGCACCCAGCTCGCGGGCTTTCTGTTCCGCCGTTTCGAGCAGCCTTCGCCCCAGGCCTTGGTGCCGAGCCGCATCGTCCACGTACAGCAGCTCCACATTCAGCCAGTGCAATAACACGAATCCTCGCAACCCACCCACGAGCCCGCCCGTGTCGCCCTTTGCGCTGACCCAGACCGGCTGCACCTGCCCGTACTCGCCGACAAACCGATAGTTGAACTGCCGCATGCGGCGGCCCAACTCGCCCGAGTGCACCTCTTCAGCGGTTGGGGTGTAGATCTCGAAGTTGCTCATGATTCAAGAGCCGGCTTCCAGCCGGCAGCGGTAGTCAAAGCCAGCGAGACGCGGCGTCACCGGCATCCATCTCGACCGGCGCACGCGACGCGATGAGCGTCGCAGCAAGATTGGCCCCGGCAACGGCGACCAACGGGCGGACCACTTCCTCGCCTCCCGCCACCAGATGCCAGGGAAGATTGAACAGCGCAACCGTCCCCAGACCGGTGAGCAATCCGAGCTGCGAACCCTGTCGATACAGCGTCAAGGTTCTGCCAAGGCAGGGCATCGCGAATCGGGGCTCTCCGCGCAAGCGTCGCAGCAAGGACATGGCCGTCTCCTCGTCTTCGGGTTTCTTGGCGCGCATCGTGCCATAGAGCCAAGCGCCCGTTCCGGACCGCCCCGCCGTCAGCACCGGGCCAGGGCTCGATCTCAGCGCGTCGACGTGCGACGCCGGTTCGAAGGGAACGCGCTGGCCCGAAAGCGCCACGCCACCCATGCTCCCGCGCATGCCAACGCCGCCATGAGCCAGGGAAACACCGCGCTGCCCACGGTGCCGAGCAGCACGCCTCCCAACAGTCCGCTGGCCGCGAACGACAGGTTGAAGACCGTGACCAGCATCGATTGCGCGATGTCGGACGCGTCTCCGGCCGCATCGGCCAGCGCGGTCTGCAGCAGCGTGGGCGCGCCACTGAAGCTCAATCCCCACACGCACACGCCGATGAACACGAGCGTGAAGGATGAACCGGCCTCCCCAAGCGCCACGCCGACCGCCGCGAAGGTGCCGAGCGACCCCAGGAGCAACGCGCGCAGATGACGGTCGACGAGCCAGCCCACGCCCCAGAGGCCGATGGCCGTGGCCAGCCCGAAGCTCAGCAGCAGGGTATCGAGCCGGTCGAGCAGGCCGCGCTGCGCGAGGAATGGCGCGATGTACGTGTAGAGCAGGTAGTGCGCGAAGATCCAGAGCATGACGATCAGCAGCACCGGCCCGACACCGGGCGTGGCCAGCACCCGGCGATAGTCCGCCCGCTCGCCGCCGTCCCGGCCCGGCAGGTCCGGAACGCTCGCGCGCACCCAGGCCACCAGCACCAGACCGATCGCGGACATGCCGCCGAACATCCAGCGCCAGCCGATCTGACGGCCGAGCCACGCCGCCAGCGGCACGCCGAACGACAAGGCCAGCGGGATGCCGACCATGACGATTGCCAACGCGCGACCTTGCAGGTGGCTCGGCACCAGGCGCCGGGCACAGGTCGCCAGTTCGCTCCAGGCCAGGCCGGTCGCGAGGCCGACGACGAGGCGCGCAGCCAGCGAGAGTGCCAGGTGGGTGGAGAGCGCGGTCACGGCATTGCAGGCACAGAACCCAGCCAGCGCGAGCAGCAGCACCTTGCGGCGCGACCACGCACGGGTGGCCGCCGTGAGCGGAATGGCGGCCAATCCGGCGCCGAGCGCGCACAGCGTGACGAACTGTCCGGCCCAGGCCTCGGACACCCCCAGGCCCCGCGCGATCTGCGGCAGCAGGCCCGCGGGCACCGCCTCGTTCGCCGTGGCCATGAAGCTGGTCAGGGTCAGCGCGAGCAGCGCGGCCCAAGGCAGCCGCGTGGCCGCATCCGGCTCGGAAGAAAGGTCGCTGAGGCGCGATGCGCCGCCGATGGCTCGTGTCATGTCGGATGCTTCCTGTGTGTGCGGGGCCCTGGCCAGCCAGGACGGAAGCCGGCAGTGTGCGGCTGCGCTCCAACTTTGATAATTGGGCGGAAAATTGAATGAACTTCAAATCCAAGTGAAAGATGGCAACCGATCGATGGGGCGACATGCGCCTGTTCGCGGAGACGGCCTCGACAGGCAGCCTCTCCGCCGCCGGACGCAAGCTGGGCTTGTCGCCCGCGGCGGCGAGCGCCCGGCTGAAGAAGCTGGAGACGGCCTTGCGCGCGAAGCTGCTCGACCGCACGACCCGGCACCTGCGGCTGACCGAGGAAGGCCGGCTCTATCTGGCGCACTGCGAGGTCGCGCTGCAGAGCATCCATGAGGTGGAAGCCCTGCTGCGCGAGGGGCAGGGCATGGTGCAGGGCAAGGTCAGGATCTCGGCCTCCACCGACTTCGGGCGGCAGGTGCTCGATCGGTGGCTGGACATGTTCGCGAGCCTTCACCCCGGCGTACGGGTGGCATTGACACTGACCGACTCGGTGTCGAACCTCCACCAGGACAACGTCGACCTCGCGATCCGTTTCGGGCAACCCGAGAACAGCGCCCTGGTCGCACGGCGGCTGGCACCCAATTGCCGGGTGCTCTGCGCCTCGCCCAACTACCTGGAGCGCCACGGCACGCCACGCACGCCCGAGGCGCTCGCGGACCATCGCTTCATCGTGCTGGTGACCGCGGCCGGGCCGCTCAACGAATTCCACTTCGCGCGAGGCGGCGAGACCTGGCAGCACACGGTGCGGATGGCCGATGCATGGGAAACGAACGATGGAGGACTCGTGCGCGCCTGGACGCTGGCGGGACGAGGCATCGCGCGCAAGACGATCTGGGATGCGGCCGAGGATGTACGGTGCGGCCGGCTTCGGATCCTGCTACCGGAGTACGTGGCGAAGGAACCGGGTGTGTACGCGATACGGCATGCCACGCAGTACATGGTCCCGCGGGTGCGGGCGCTGCTGGACTTCCTGGCCGAGCAATTCGCGCAGGAAGCCGAGCGGATGCGGGATATCTGGCCCGGCGAACGCTAGGCCTGCAGCGGCTGCGGCCACTGCAAGGCGCCCGCTCGCGCGGGCACCTTCATGGGCTTTCTTAGCCCTTCATGGCCTTGATGTCGGCCTTGGCCTTGTCGTGGTCGGCCTTGGCCTGGTTCACGCAAGCGCTCTTGGCATCGCCCGACTGGTCATCGCACTTTTCCTTGGCGACTTCGTAGGTGGCCGTGGCCTTCTCTTCGGCGACCTTCTTGGCGTGGCCGGCGGTCGGCTTGTATTGCTGTTCGAGTTCGGCCTTGGCCACGTTCTCCGTGCCCTTGGCCTGCTTCTCGCAGACGTCCTTGGCGTTGTCCTTTATCGTGTCGCACTGGGCCTTGGCGACCTTGTAGTCGGCCTCGATCTTTTCCTTGGCGACCTTGTACTGGTCCTTGGTCATGCCGTCGGCCGCGTTGGCTGCGCCCATGGCGAAGCAGCTCGATGCGATGGCGAGAACGAGAAGATGTTTTTTCATGAGAAGGCCCCTGTTTGGTTGAGTGTCTTTGTCACCGAGCCGCCCTGTGCGGCTGCAGTGAATGCACTCTAGGAAAACAGGGGGGACGAGCAGGTAGGACGACGGCGCTCGGGGGGCTAGGCAGAGGCCACGGCTGCGCGCAAGCGCAGAGAGGGCGCGCTCAGTTCTGCACCGTGACCCACACGGCCCGCGGGTCGCATTGCCGCGCGCATGCGAACACGTAGACCTCGTTGCCCAGAAAGAGCACATAGCCTCGGGCCGAAGAACCGTCGGGCTGCTCGGGTGCATCGGGCAGCTTGAGAAACTGGAAGCTGTCGCTGACCTGGCACACGAACGCCATCGCAGAGCCGCAGGAACAGGTGAAGCTTTCTTCATCCTGCACCCACTCGGGCTCGCCACCCACCGCGATGCGGTAGTACTCGTCGGCGGGCGCATCGGCCACCACGAGCTCGGCGGTCTGAAGCACAGGGGGACTGGGCACGCGATGCATGGCCCGCGGCTTCTCGAGCGACGCGAACCAGTGGCCTTCGCCCTGGTCCCAGTAGGCCGGCGGCAGCGCTTCGAAGGATTCGAAGCTCGGGATCTCGTTGTGCTCGGGGCACATGAGCACCGACAGCCTGCTTCCGTCGAAAAACGGAAGCTCGGCCGCGCGAGGCAGCGTGAACTGAAGGAAGGGAATCATCTGCCGGTCGCACTGCGTGCAACATGGCAGCCCCTGGCCCTCGGGCGCCAGGTAGGCGCCGCCCACGGAGTCCTGCGGAGATTCGCTGTCGAAGCGCAGGTTGAAGAATTTCTTCGGCACGTTTTCTTTCCTTGGGTCGGGCCTTCAGGGCTGCTGCACGATCTGGATCTCGTTGCCCGCCGGGTCGCGCAGCGTCGCGAGAATCCCGCCCCATTGCTGCCGCTCGGGAAGCCCGATGAACGCGACGCCGAGCGACGAGAGTTCCTTGTACTTCGCCTCGATGTCCGCCACGTCGAAGGACAGCCCCGTGAAGCGCCCCACGAGCACCTGGTCTTCCGTCGGGGCGTCCGCGTCGACACGCTCGACCACCAGGTTCAGCGGCCCCGAGCCGAACACGCAATAGCCATGTTCGCGTCCGTCGGCCTTCAGCGGCAGGCCCAATGTCTGTTCGTAGAAACGGGCAGCATCGCCGAGGTCCTGGACGAAGATTCGCGCGGTGTGAAGTTCCATGGTGCCTCCCCCCGGGGCTGTGTGGTGCGGTCGAACGGCATCCTAAACGCGTGCCTCCATCAAGGACAAGCAACATCGTCAACGGCGACCGCGCACCGCTCCCTTCACGGAATCAACAACACCGACCCCACCGTCCTCCCCTGCTCCACGTCCGCATGCGCCAGCGCCGCGTCGGCCAGCGCATAGGTCCGGCTCACCTCGACCTTCAGCGCGCCGCCGCGCACCAGGTCGAACAGCTCTTCGCAGGCCTGGGCCCGAGTCTCCGGCGTGATGGCATGGAAGCCGAAGCCCGGCCGGTGCAGCGCGAGGCAGCCCTTCTGCGCCAGCAGCATCAGATCGAAAGGCGGCACCGGGCCCGAGGCGTTGCCGTAGTTCACGACGGCACCGAAGGGGCGCATGCAGTCGAACGACGGGATGAAGGTGTCCTTGCCGACGCCATCGAAGACGGCCGCCAGGCCCTGCGGCGCGAGCTGCTTGGTGGCGGCCACGAAATCCTCCTGGCGGTAGAGGATGGTGTGGTCGCAGCCGTGCGCGCGTGCGAACTCGGCCTTGGCCTGCGAACCGACGGTGCCGATCACGGTGGCGCCCAGGTGTCGGCTCCATTGCGTGAGCAGGCTGCCGACGCCGCTCGCGGCGGCATGCACGAGGATGGTGTCGCCGGGCTGGGGCCGGTGGCAGCGGTGGATGACCACCGAGGCGGTCAGTCCCTTGAGCAGCATGGCGGCGGCCTGGCGGTCGTCGATGTCGTCGGGCAGGCGCACCAGGCAGTCGGCCGGCAGGTTGCGCGCCTCGGCGTAGGCGCCGGTGTCCTGGAAGAACAGGCCGCCGGTGCCGGCATAGGCCACGCGGTCGCCCGCGCGCCATTCGGTGACCTCGGCACCCACCGCCTCCACCACGCCGGCGGCCTCGTTGCCGAGGATGACGGGGAAGCGCGGTCCGCGGCCGAGGTAGAAGCCGCCGTTGCGCACGTTGATGTCGGAGAAGTTGAGGCCGATGGCGGTGTGGCGCACGCGCACCTGGCGCGGCGCGGGCGGCGGGAGTTCGAGGTCAAGGGCTTCGAGGACCTCGGGCCCGCCGTGGCGATGGATGGCGATGGATTGCATGCCGCCGAGTGTGCGCACGCGGCGCCCGTCGCGCCCGTCCCCTCCGAGGGGACTGACACCGGGGCGAGCGCGCCCGACAGTGGCGCCATGACCAAGGCCACCTTCATCTGCGCCGACGGCGCCCGCCGCGACGTCGACGTTCCCGTCGGCACCAACCTCATGCGCGCCGCCTGCGACCACGGCATCGACGAGATCGTCGGCGACTGCGGCGGCTCGCTCAGTTGCGCCACCTGCCATGTCTTCGTGGAAGACGGCCCCGCGGACGCACTGCCCGCCATGGCCTCGACCGAGGACCAGATGCTCGACTACACGGCCGCGCCGCGCCAGGCCACGAGCCGGCTCTCGTGCCAGCTCGTGATGAGCGCGGCGCTCGACGGCCTGGTGCTGCGCATCGCCAACCCGCAAGTCTGACGCCATGACCGCAAACTGGCTGCAACTGGAAGACAAGGTCTGCGTGGTCACCGGCGCGGCCGGCGGCATCGGCATCGAGATCGCACGCGAGCTCGCATCGGTGGGCGCCAGGGTGGCGCTGCTCGACCGCGACGAGGCGGGCGCGGCCCGCGCCGCGGCCGACATCGCGGAAAGCGGCGCGCGCGCGATCGCGCTGGGCTGCGACATCACCGACAAGGCCGACGTGGAACGCGCCGCTGCCGCGGTCGAGCGCGAGCTCGGGCGCTGCGACGTGCTGGTGAACAACGCGGCCACGATCTACGCCGCGGCATTGATGGACATCGACATCGAGCGCTGGCACCGGCTGATGGCGGTGAACCTCGACGGCTTCCTGCTGTGTGCGCAGGCCTTCGGCCGCCAGATGATCGCCGCGGGCGGCGGCAGCATGGTGCACGTGGCCTCGATCTCGGGCCGCGTGCCGCAGCCCTACAGCGGCCCCTACAGCATCAGCAAGGCGGGCGTGAAGATGCTGTCGCAGCTGCTGGCGGTGGAGCTCGGCGAGCACCGCATCCGCAGCAACGTGGTGAGCCCGGCGATGGTGCGCACGCCGCTCACCGAGGGCATCTACACCCAGCCCGAGGTGCTCGCGAAGCGCGAGGCCATCGTGCCGGCCGGACGCATCAGCGGACCGAAGGACATCGCCGAGGTGGTGGCCTTCCTGGCCAGCCCGCGCTCGGGCTACGTGAACGGGCAGGACCTGCTGGTCGACGGCGGCCTCAGCACCGCCTGGCTGTCGCTGATTCCCCGCCCCGGTTTCGAGAAGCAGGACGCGCAGGCCCGATGACCCGCGTGCGGCCGGGTGGCCTGGCGGCGTTGGCCACGGTGCATTGCTGCAGCAGCGCGATGATGCGCGTCTGCGATCCGATGCTGCCCGCGCTGGCGCAGAACTTCGGCGTCACCACCGGCCGCGCGGCGCTCACGGTGTCGGTCTATGCGGTGGCCTATGGGCTGCTGCAACTGCTGTTCGGCCCGCTCGGCGACCGCTTCGGCAAGCGCCGCACCATCGGCTTCGCGGCGTTGGGCTGCGTGGCCGGCAACCTGCTCGCGCTGGTGGCGATGAGCCTCGAGATGCTGGTGGTGGCGCGCTTCCTCGCCGGCGCCGCGGCGGCCGGCATCATCGCGCTGGTGCTGGCCTGGGTCGGCGACACCGTGCCCTATGCCGAGCGGCAGCCGGTGCTGGCGCGCTTCCTGATGCTGTCGCTGGGCGGCATGATCGCCGGGCAGTGGGTGTCGGGCGTGCTCACCGAATGGCTGGGCTGGCGCGCGGTGTTCGCGCTGCTGGCCGTGGTGTTCTGCGTCGGCGGGCTCGCGATCAGCCTGAACCGCGAGGTGCGCGCCGAGCCGGTGCGCGCGCCCTCCGGCCACGGCCATGGGCATCTGCGCGACATCCTGCGCGTGCTGGCCGAACCCTGGGCGCGCTGGATGCTGCTGGTGGTGATGGCCGAGGGCGCCTTCGCCTTCTCGGGCCTGGCCTTTCTGCCGGCCTTCCTGGTGCGCGAATACGGCCTCGGGCTCTCGAGCGCGGCGGGCGTGGTGGCGCTCTATGGCGTGGGCGGCTTCTTCTATGCGTTCGCGGCGCGCCGGCTGCTGTCGGTGTTCGGCGAAGGCGGGCTGGTGCTGGGCGGCGGCATCGCGCTGGGCCTGGGCTGGCTGGCGCTCGCGCTCGGCCAGCACTGGGCGCTGGCGCTGCCGGCCTGCCTGGTGGCGGGCCTGGGCTTCTACGCGCTGCACGGCACGCTGCAGACCCATGCCACGCAGATGGTGCCCGCGCTGCGCGGCACCGCGGTGAGCCTGTTCGCCTCGACCATGTTCCTCGGCATCGCGCTCGGCGTGGCCGTGGCCTCGGCGGCGGTGGACCGCATCGGCACGCGGCCGGTGTTCCTGGCCTGCGCGGCGGCGCTGCTGGCGATCGGCGCGGGCTTCGCACTGAGCCTGCGGCAGCGGGCAGCGGCGAATCCGCGCCCGGCCGCCTGAGCGCTCACACGCTGTCCCAGCGCACCTCGCCGTTCTTGCGCACCGTGCGCTTGCGTGCCGCCGGCATCACGTAGAGCGCGTCGAGCACGAGTTCGCCCGGCAGGTCGGACAGGTGGTCGAGGTCGTCGTGCTGCGGCGGCAGCAGGAAGCCCGTGCTCTCCTCCATGTCGAGGAACAGGAAGCCCAGGCACATGTGCATGGCCTTGCGTCTGCCTTCGGGCGAGGCGCGCAGCAGCGCATCGACCGTCATGCCGGTGTGGACGTAGCCCCACAGGCGGCCGCGATAGCCCGCATGGGCCACGAGGCACTTGATGCGCATGTCGGTCTCTTCCACCGAAACCAGGAACACGCCGTCGGCGGTGTACCAGGTGAAGCTCCCGTCGGGGGTGCGCTCCTCGCGCAGGGTCCAGGGGCCGTCGAGTTGCGCGATCACCTCGAGGATCTCGTCCTGCAGGCGCAGGCCGCCGAGGGACTCGCCGGGGACGATGTCGGCGTCAAGATCCATGGGCGGACAGCACCATGCGTTTCCCACCGTCGCGCCCGATCTCCTCGCGCACGCGCAGCCAGCCCCGCGCGCCAGTCCTCGAAGTCGACCTCGATTCCGCGCGCATCCTCGAACACGTAGTCGCGCCACAGCAGCCGCGCCGCGCCGCCCTCCAGGCGCACGAGGTAGGCCTCCTCGCCATCGAAGAGTTCGGATGCCTCGGGCAGCGCGGAATAGGGGCGCGAATCGGTGCCGGCGACGGCGAATGCGAGGCGCACTTCTCCACGGTGCCAGGCGGCGAGATCGGCGAACAGGTCTTCGGCCGGCGCGTGCGCCATGCCGGGCAGCAAGGCCTGCCGCGCCGTTCTCTCGAGCATGTCGTCGATCGCGGCCTGGACCAGCCCGACGACCGACCAGACATCGGGGTCGCCGATCTCGCCGGTTCCGGTGTCGAGGCGGACCTGGCAGAAGCGATGCGTGCCGTCGGACGAGGCGCGCACATCGACATGCCAGGCCAAGGGGGTGGTGTTTTTCTCGGTCATCACCCGCAGGGTACTTCCATGTGCGCCGTTCCCGGTGGCGAGCACCGCCACGTACCGTCTTTCGCGTTCGCCGCGTCCCTATGCAGAATGCGTTCCTCGCCCACGCGCGGCCATCGCGAAGGGCAACGACAAGAACCAGGAGCAGCACGAATGACGAAGCCGGATTCGAAGACGGACCTCCCGATCTCGGAGCAGATCGACCGCAAGATCGCCGAGCTCGGCGACTGGCGCACCCAGACGCTGGGCCGCATGCGGCAGCTGATCAAGGAGGCCGATCCGGAGATCGTGGAGGAGCTCAAGTGGATGGGCACGCCGACCTGGTCGCACGACGGCATCGTCTGCACCGGCGAGTCGTACAAGGGGAAGGTGAAGCTGACCTTCGCCAAGGGCGCCTCGCTCGCGGATGCGGCCGGCCTGTTCAACGCGAGCCTCGAGGGCAATGCGCGGCGCGCGATCGACATCGGCGAAAGCGAGACGGTCGATGCGCAGGCCTTCAAGGCGCTGTTCCAGGAAGCGGTGGCGTTCAACGTGACGAAGAAGGCGGCGAAGGCGAAGCGCCCGGCATAGCCCGCCGCGGACGAAAGCTCAGTCGCCGATGCCCACCAGCTGCCGCGGATACCGCCGGGCCTCGAGCTCGTCGACCAGCGCGCAGGCGAAGTCCGCATACGAGATACCGCTGCGGCCCTGCGCATCGCTGACCAGCGCGCCGACCGCGCAACGGTAGCGGCCGCTGCGCTCGCCCGGCGCGATGCGCGCGGCGGGCGCGAGGCAGGTCCAGTCGAGCCCCGAGGCCGCGAGCAGGGCGACCGCTTCCTCGTGTGCCCTGACCTTGGGCAGCAGTTCGGCCGGAAAGTCCGCCGTGTCGGCCAGCCGCCGCCCCGGCGCCACCGCGAGGCCGCCGGCACCGCCCACGGTGACGATGCGCATAACGCCCGCCGTGCGCATCGCCTGCAGCATCGAGGCCGTGGCGCGCACCAGCAAGGGCGCCACCTCGGCCGGCGCGCCATAGGCGCTGACCAGCACGTCCTGCCCTTGCAGCCCGCGCGCGAGCGCCTCCGCATCGAACACGTCGAACTCGGCGCGCGGCAAGGGCCGCAGCAGGTGGCCGCGGCGCGTGGCCTCGAGCGCCACATGCCGTCCCACGCGCCCGGTGCCGCCCACCAGCGCGATCTTCAGCGGCGCCATCAGGCGATGCGGCCCAGCCCGGCGCGGATGGTCGCGCCCGGCGCGGGCTCGAGCAGGTTGACCTCGGCGCGCTGGAACAGCGCCGTGCCATGGCGCGCGCGCTGCGCTCCGAACTCGGCCTGCAGCGCGGCATCGCGATCCAGCCGCTGGCGGCCCGCATGCCAGGCCGCGGCGTCGGGCCAGGCGTAGAGCAGCACGACCTTCTGCATGCCGGCGCCGGCCGCCATGTCCCACACGGCGAGCACGCGCGCGCCGGCCTCGCGCACGCGCGGCAGCCAGGTCTCGTGCAGGAACACATTGGCGTTGGCGTTCTGCCCGGGCGCGATCTGCTGCTGCACCAGCTCGTGCAGGCCGCCCACCGGCACGGCGGCCTCGGCTCCCGCAAGCGCCGGCCAGGCGGCGTTCGGCTTCAGGAAGAACAGGTCGTGGCGCTCCACCATCTCGTGGCCCGCGTTGGTCTCGGCGCGCACGCGCCACCACTCGGCGTCGGCATAGAAGCTGGCCCACACGGCCTCGCGGTGCGCGTAGTCGCGGTAGGCCATCAGGTAGACGAAGCGCGGCGCGTCGGGGCCGGCCACGGCCTGCCAGCGCGCGACGCAATCGACGCCGTGCTTCTCGAACAGGGCCGGGAAATGGTGGTTGAAGCGGTCGTGCACGTCGGCCATGCGGCCCGGTGCCACCGAGTAAAGACGCAGTTCGTGGATCATGGCCGCCACCATAGCCATGGCACGGCGGCTGTCTGTCCCGCCGCAGGGGGGCATACCGCGCGCGGGTCGCTGCCTATGCTGGCCGGCGGCGGGCACCGTGCCCGCAACTCCTACAACAACCCGACCCGCGCACCATGGCCAAGCTCACCATCGTCTACTACAGCAGCACCGGCCACACCTGGCGCATCGCCCAGGCCATCGAGGAAGGCGCGCGCGCCATGGGCGCCGAAACGCGCCTGCGCAAGGTGCGCGAACTCGCGGGCGCCGAGGCCATCGATGCCAAGCCGGCCTGGAAGGAACACCTGGAGGCCACGCGCGAGGTGCCCGAGGCCACGCCCGACGACCTCTCCTGGGCCGACGGCTTCGTGTTCGGCACGCCCACGCGCTTCGGCCTGCCGGCCGCGCAGCTCAAGCAGTTCATCGACACGCTGGGCCCGCTGTGGGCCGCGGGCGGGCTGCAGGACAAGGTGGCGGGCGCCTTCACGGGGGCCGGCAACCTGCATGGCGGGCAGGAATCGACGCTGCTCGCGCTGCACAACATCTTCTATCACTGGGGATCGGTCATCGTGCCGGTGGGCTACACCGACAAGCGGATCCCGGCGGCCGGCGGCAATCCCTACGGCAGCAGCTTCAGCGACGGCCGCGGCCAGGGCCTGCCCGCGGAGAAGCTCGACGCCGCGCGCTACCAGGGCGAGCGGCTCGCGCGCTTCGCGGGCGTGCTGGCGGCGGCCCGCGCACAGGCCGCCGGCTGAGGCAGGCGGTTCCGATGCCCGTGCTAGTCTCGTGCGGATGGTCCCGCCCTCCCCCATGAAAGATGCGAAGTCCGGCCATGGCGCCGACGAGACGAACGGCACGGGCCCTGGCGCCGGCGACGAGGACGCGGGCGGCGTGCAGGCGGTCGACACCGCGGTGCGCGTGCTGTCCGCGCTGATCGACACCGGCGCGCCACTGATGCTCAAGACCGTGGCCGAGCGCGCCGAGATGCAGCCGCCCAAGGCGCACCGCTACCTCGTGAGCTTCTGCCGCAGCGGGCTGGCCGAGCGCGACGCCGCCAGCGGCGGCTACCGGCTCGGGCCGCTGGCGGTGCGGCTGGGCCTCGCGGCACTGCGCCGGCTCAACGTGGTGCAGGTGGCCTCGCCCACGCTGGGCGAGCTGCGCGACGAGCTCGGCTTCACCGTCGGCCTCGCGGTCTGGGGCGCGGCCGGGCCGACCTTCGTGCGCTTCGAGGAGACCAACGACGCATTGATCATCAGCGGCCGCCCCGGCTCGGTGATGCCGATGCTGACCTCCTCCACCGGCCGCATCTTCGGCGCCTACCTGCCGGCCTCGGTGACGGCGCCGCTGATTGACCGCGAGCTGTCGGGCGTGCCGCATCCGGGCGCGACGCCGAACCCGGCCGCCGGGAAGATGACGCGCGCCGATGTCGAGACGCTGTTCGAGTCGGTGCGCAAGCGCAAGCTCGCGCGCATCCAGGGCGACCTCAATCCGGGGCTGCACGGCGTGTCGGCACCGATCTTCGACCACGCGGGCGCGGTGGCCGGCGTGATGACCGTGATGGGCTCGGCCGGCCTGATCGACACCCGGCTCGACGGCCACGTGGCGACCGTCCTGTCGGCGCGCGCCGAGGACGTTTCGCGCCGCATGGGCTGGGGCTGAAGTCGCCTGCCGCAGCGCAGCGGAGGGTTTCTCCTCACACAGTCAGGATTTCGATGAGCGTAATCTGATTACGGAATTTGAAACCTGCCCGGAACACAGAAGTCCGGGCAGTTGGCGCCCCACAGGCGCCTGGCGGTACCCCAGGAGACAACGATGATGACGGTGATGATCCAGGACCGGCCCGCGGCCGCCTCCTCCTCGGAAGCGCAGCTCGCGCGCCTGGTCGACGGCATGGGCAGCGAGCGTTTCGCGCCCGCGCTCGCGAACTACCTGCATGCGCTGTGCGGCGCCGATCACTTCGCGGCCTTCCGCCTCGGCCAGGACGAGCTGCGCGAAGTGGCGGCCTGCTGCGTGCAGCCCGAGCGCACCGCGCGCGACCGCGTCGAGAGCTACGTCAAGCAGGGCCTGTGGAAGCACGACCCGGCCATGACCGAGGCCCAGCGCCGCGTCGACGGCGCGGCCGCCACGATCATCCACGTCGACTTCAGCGACCACGAGTACGACGACCTGCGCCCGCGCGTCTACCCGCACGTGCGCGACCGCATCCTGCTGTGCGGCCGCGGTACCAACGGCGCCTTCGGCCTCAGCGTGCTGCGCGCCGACCCGCACACGCCGTTCGCGCACGACGGCATCGAGCGCCTCGCGCAGGCGGCCGAGCTGCTGCTGGCGATGCTCTCGAAGCACGCCGACGTGTGCCAGAGCCGGCCCGACGTGGCGCAGGCGCTGACCACGCTCGAGGAGATCGAGAACTGCATCGTGGCGACCAGCCCGCTGCCGCGCCGCGAGGCCGAGGTCTGCGCGCGCATCCTCTACGGGCTGTCGTCGGTCGGCATCGCGCTCGACCTCGCGGTGAGCGAGGAGACCGTGAAGACCTACCGCAAGCGCGCCTACCAGCGGCTGGTGATCGGCAGCGAGCGCGAGCTGCTGACCTGGTATCTCGCGCGCTGGGGCCGCTGGAGCGCGGAGCGCTTTCAGACGATGGCCTCGCGCGCGCTGCACTAGAGCGCGACGTCACGCGTCCCCTGCAGCGGGACTGACCCCGGCGCCCGGCTGTGCCCCAATGAGGCCATGCCCGAGTCGCACCGATGCCGCCCCTGCTCCAACCCTCCGCCGTCCAGCTGATCCTCGAGGATCACCAGGCCCTCGCGACGGTGCTGCGGGCACTGGGCGACAGCGTCGAGCAGGCGCGCCGCTCGGCCCGCCGGCCCGACTTCGAGGAGCTGCGCGCCATGCTGTTCTACCTCGACGAGATGCCCGCGCGCATGCACCACGCGAGCGAGAGCGAGCTGCTGTTCCCGAAGATCCGCGAGCGCTGCCCGGCGCTGCGCCCGGTGCTGGCCCGGCTCGAGGCCGAGCACGAGCGCGGCGAGTCGTCGGTGCGCGAGCTCGAGCATGCGCTGACCGCCTGGGAGCTGATGGGCGAGGTGCACCGCGAATCCTTCCAGCTGCTGCTGCACACGCACTCGACCGTCTACCTCGGCCACATGGAGGTCGAGGAAAGCTACGTGCTGCCAGTGGCCGCCGACTACCTCTCGCCCGCCGACTGGCGCGAACTCGCCGAGGCGCTGGCGCGCCAGCGCGGCGACACCGATGCCGCGATGACGCAGGGCCACCGCGCGCTGTTCGCGCGCATCACCGCCCGCACCTCCTGCCCCGATCCCACGCTCCAGAAATGACCATGCAAGACATCGACGTTCCCGTTCTCATCGTCGGCGGCGGAGGCTGCGGCCTCGCGGCCTCGCTGTTCCTCTCGCGCCAGGGCATCGCCAGCGTGCTGATCGAACGCCATCCGGCGCCGGGCCGGCTGCCCAAGGCGCGCTACATCAGCCAGCGCACCATGGAGCTGCTGCGCCAGTTCGAGGTGGCCGAGCGCGTCTACGAACGCTCGATGCCGCTGGCCCACATCTCGCACATCCGCTGGTGCACCACGCTGGCCGGCGACGGCGAGCTCGACCGCCGCACCTTCTACCGCATCGAATCCTTCGGCGGCGGCTCGCTCGCGCAGCACTACGCGAAGGACAGCCCCTGCGAATCCACGCTCTACCCGCAGGTGCGCATGGAGCCGCTGCTGCGCGAGCTGGCCTCGGCCGAGGCGAACGCGCAGGTGCGCTACCACCACCAGCTGCAGTCCTTCGAGCAGGACGACAACGGCGTGACCGCGCGCGTGCTCGACCGCGACAGCGGCGAGGAATACCGCGTGCGCGCGAAGTACCTGATCGGCGCCGACGGCGGCAAGACCGTGGGCCCGACGCTGGGCGCGGTGATGAGCGGCGCGACCGACCTCGCGCACATGGTCACGGTCTACTTCCGCGCCGACCTCTCGAAGTACTGGGACGACGACCACTCGATGACCACCTGGTTCGTCAATCCCGAGGGCGGCTCCTGGGCCAGCGGCGTGCTGGGCCAGCTCGGGCCCACGCGCTTCGGCCGGCATTCCGAGGAGTGGATGTTCCACTTCAGCTTCCGGCCCGACGATCCCTCGCGCTTCGAGGAGTCGTCGCTGCTGCCGCGCATGCGCGAGCTGCTCAAGATCCCCGACCTGCATCCCGACATCATCGGCATCGGCCACTGGACGGTCGAGGGCGTGCTGGTCGACCGCTACCGCTGGGGCCGCGCGCTGCTCGCGGGCGATGCCGCGCACCGCCATCCGCCGACCACCGGCCTGGGCCTGAACTCGGCGATCCAGGACGCGCACAACCTGGCCTGGAAGCTCGCGGCCGTGCTCAAGGGCGAGGCGCACGACAGCCTGCTCGACAGCTACGAGGCCGAGCGCCGCCCGGTGGCCGCGTTCAACATCCAGTGGGCGCTGATGACCTTTCAGAACCACCAGCTCACCGATGCCGGCATCGGCCTAGTGCGCGGCAACGCCGAGCTGAGCCAGGCGAACTTTCGCCGCTACTTCGCCGACGACGCCGAGGGCCGCACGCGGCGCGCGCGGCTGGCACAGATCATGGAAGTGCAGCGCATGGAATGGCAGGCGCACGACATCGAGCTGGGCTACCACTACGACCTCGGCGCCGTCATGCCCGACGGCACGCCCACGCCCGAACGCGATCCGCTGGGCCAGACCTACGTGCCCACCACCCGGCCCGGCCATCGGTTGCCGCATGCCTGGCTCGAGCGCGACGGCAGGAAGATCTCCACGCTCGACCTGGTGCGCCCGGGCCGCTTCACGCTGCTGACCGGCCGCCAGGGCTCGGCCTGGGCCGATGCCGCGGCCACGCTGGCGCATGGCGCCGGCTTGCCGGTGGACATCGTCGAGATCCACGACACGGCCGCGGTGCGCGACATCGAGGGCACCTGGCGCTGCCTGCGCGGCGTCTCATCGGACGGCGCGATCCTGGTGCGGCCCGACCAGCACGTGGCCTGGCGCGCGATGGGTCGCGGCGACAGCGCGCGCGGCCAGCTCGCGGCGGCCTTCGCGAAGATCCTGCAACGCGATCTCGCGGCCTGATATTCCAACGAACGAGGAGACAGCCACCATGCAACGACGCACCCTGCTTTCGCTCCTGGCCACCGGCGCCCTGGCCCCCGCGGCCTTCGGCGCCGCCGCCCAAGGCAACTGGCCCAGCCAGCCGATCCGCCTGATCGTGCCCTACCCGGCCGGCGGCGGCACCGACTTCTTCGCGCGCCTGGTCGCGCCCGGCATGGGCGAGGTGCTGGGCCAGCCCGTGATCGTGGACAACCGCCCCGGCGCCTCCGGCATCATCGGCGCGACCGCCGTGGCCAAGCAGCTCGCGCCCGACGGCCACACCTTCCTGCTCGGCGACATGACCACCTACGCGGTCAACCCGGCGATGTTCGACAAGCTGTCGTACGACCCGCTCAAGGACCTGCGCACCGTGACCATGACGGCGAAGTTCGACTTCCTGCTGGTCGTCAACCCGAACACCCTGCCGGTGCGCAACCTGCAGGAACTGATCGCGCTGGCCGCGCGCACGCCCGAGGGCCTGAACTACGCCTCGCCGAGCGTGGGCACCACGCACCACCTCGCCACCGAGTTGCTGGCGCGCGAGACCGGCATGAAGCTGGTCGCCATCACCTACAAGGGCGGCGGCCCCGCGGTGCAGGACCTGCTGGGCGGCCAGGTGGGGCTGATGTTCCTCGACCGCGCCACCGCGCGGCCGCACATCGAGTCGGGCCGGCTGCGGCCTATCGCCGCGGCCGGCGCCAAGCGCATCGCGGCCTATCCCGAGGTGCCGACCGTGGCCGAGCAGGGCGTGAAGGGTTTCGAGGTCGAGGGCTGGCAGGGCTTCACCGTGCGCACCGGCACGCCCGACGCCGTGGTGCAGGCGCTGCAGGCGGCCTATCTCAAGGCCATCGCGCCGGCCGAGATCCGGCGCAAGCTCGGTGAGGCGGGCATCGACCCGGTGGGCGGCACGCCCGAGCAGTTCACCCAGTACATCCAGACCGAGACCGCCAAGTGGGGCCGCGTGGTGCGCGAGCGCGGCATCAAGGCCGAATGACGGCTGCTTGACGGCTACTTGAGGCAGGCCTTGGTGAAGACGCCGTCGTGCGCGGCCGTGGCCTCGCAGGCCGGCGCGGCGGTCTGGACGGCCGTGGCACCGGCGGCATCGTCTTTCTCCACCGCCCATGCCATGGGCGCGAGGATCGCGAGGAAGAACGATCCCAGCAGGGCAGCACCGGCTGCCAGCGATCCTATTTTTTTCGTCATGTGCGGCTCCTGGTGCTTGCCGGGCAACAGGCCCGACGCATGGGGACCGATAGTGGGGGCCGGGCGGGTGGGGAACCGTCAGTGCCGGAGCACGGCGCTTGTAGGCGGGCGCTGTATTCAGGGCTGCGGGACCTCACTGGATGAGGCGGCCATCGACCGCCACGGTCTCGACCTTGGCGGCGCTACCGGGCCATTGAGCCCCACCTTCTAGTCCGGCCACCACAGAGAGTGGCCGACCGATGCGGGGACATCGCCAACAGCTATTCAGTAACCGCAGAGAAGGCCGGTGCAGTCATAGGCCGTGGTGAAAACAATATTGCTCCGAGCTTCGTCCACGCCAATGATGCGGGGAGTCGCGCCCTTGCTTCCCTCTTCGTTCAAGAGGGCGATGAATGTCTTCTGGTACTCGGGGTCGCTCAAGCCAATCGCTGCGCCACCCTTCAGCTCCAGCTTCGTCAAGTGATGCTTGAACACCGTTTTCTGGGCCGAGTCTTGAACGTACAGGCTCTCCAGGGTCGTGCCCGGAACGTCCATCACGAAGATCTTGCCGTCGGCGCCGAGCTGGTTCCCGTGGGAAACGCGCTCCTCATAGGACTTTGCGACAGGGTTCAATGTGAAAGAACAACGAGCAGTCGTCGGTTGTTCACGCACGACACGCGCACGTATCTGCGGCGTACCACCTGTCGTATCGATTCCAACCTCGACACCGCAATATCCATTGCTTCCCAACTTGTTCAAGGACGCCAGGAATTCGGGCTTGTCCGTGTCCTTGGTCGGAAATGCGCCCGCATCGGCGTATTCGTACTTGATGTTCGCAGCGCTGTCCTTGCTGAAGAGGACACGGGCCGCTCCCGGCTCGAGAATGAGCCTTGCCGCCGAGTTGACCCTGTACCCCTCTGCGCCGAGGGCCTGCAGCCTGGAGAAGTCCACCGCGTCGGATGCGGGAGCCAGGCGATGAACATATGCGGTTTTATCGACACTCCAATAGACGCCCCGGAGCTTCGGAGCCGCGCCAAAAATCGGAAGCAGGGAGAAAAGTCTCTGCCCTGAAAATTTGGGGCTCTCGAGCTCCGTCGAAAGCAGATCCATGCCGGCAATCTCGGCGTCTCCCAGCGCATAGGTGGAGCGCGTCGTCACCATGGGAGGCGCCGGCGAATCAACCGGCGTCTCCGTCTGCGGCGTATCCGAGCCCGACGTGGGTGGCGTCGTCACGGGCAGTATGGGAAACCCTCCACCGCCGCCTCCTCCACCTCCACCTCCACACGCAGAAATCGACAGGGCAAGACAAACCGAAAGGGCGACTCGCCCTTTTCCATTCTTCGACATTGGAGCTCCTCAGGTTCTTATATGCGCTGACATTCGTCATCAGCTTCAAGGGGTGTGACCCCCTCGACATCATCTCAGAGTCGTTCCTGCCGTTTTCCGCTCAGTGGCGTGCTCGCAACGATCCAAGCTCGGACGCGGCAGGCAGCAGGATCTTGCTTTCTTGCGCCACGAAGAAGTCGATGAGTACGATCGCCGCGCCCACCGCTGCCGCGCAAACCGGTGCGGCGGTCTGAAATGGGCGGCCGCTGTATTCAGGACTGCAGGGCCGCCCCCGCCGCGGCGCGAATCCGCTCGGCCGACTGGCGTGCGCGGCGCATGATGGCCGGGACGTCATAGGCCACCAAGCGGCCGCCGCGCTTGACGATGCGGCCATCGACCATCACGGTCTCGACGTTGGCGGCACTGCCGCTCTGCACGATCGCGGTCTCGGCATTGCCGACCGGGCCGATGTTGAGGTCGTCGGTGCGCACCAGGATGATGTCGGCACGCTTGCCCTCGACGATCGAGCCCGTGACATCGCCGAGCCCCAGCGCGATGGCGCCGTTGATCGTCGCCATCTCGATCACCTCGTGCACGCCCACCGGCTTCGCGCCCGCGCTCGGCGTGCCGGCCCAGGGCACGCCGAGGTTCCAGGTGAAGCGCATGGCCTCGAACATGTCGGGCGGCGCGATCGAGGTGGCGTCGCTCGACAGCGAGACCGCGAGGCCCGCCGCACGCATCGCGAACAGCGCGGCGCGCGCGTCGCCGGTACCGCTCAGGCGCAGCTCGGAATGCGTGGCGAAGCTCAGCGGCGTCCTCGTGCGCGCGAGCGCCGCGAGGTCGGCCGGGCTCGCGGGCACGTAGTGGGCGATCATGAAATCGGGCCCGAGGTAGCCGCGCCGCTCGTAGTCGAGCGCGTCGACGTTGTTGGGCGCCTCCTGCGGCGCATGGATCGCGACCGGCAGCCCGCTGGCCTTGGCGAACTTCATCTCCTCGTGGAAGACGGCCTCGGTGCTCTGCTGCGGGCCGCGCAGGTTCAGCCCCAGGTGCACCAGGCCGGCCAGCGGCGAACGTTCGCCGAACCAGTCGCGCCGCACGCGCGCCAGGTCCTCGTAGCGGTTGAGTTCGTCGGCCGGCATCTGGTCGACGTGGCCGTAGGAATAGCGCGCACGCAGCAGCGACTGCCGGTGCGCGCGCAACTCGGCGTCGGCATGGGCCGGCGAGCGCGTGTTGTGCGACCAGTTGTGCACGGTCGTGGTCCCGCCATGGGCCAACTCGGCGCAGCCCAGCAGCACGCTGTTGTAGAAGTCCTCGGGCGTGTAGAGCGTGGAGGTCGCGCCCTTGGCCGGGTAGTAGGAGAAGCCCTCGCGCGCCGTGAAGCTGCGGCCGATCGCGCTCCACAGGTGGTAGTGGGAATTGACGAAGCCCGGCATCACGATGCGGTCGGTGGCGTCGATCACCTCGACGCCCGGTGCGCGCAGGCCGCGGCCCACCTTCTCGATGGTGCCGTCGCGCACCAGCACGTCGGCGCGCGGCAGGGTGCCGGTGGCGCGGTCGACCGTGACCACCGCGCCGTTTCGGATCAGGTAGCTGCCGCGGCCATCCCTGCGCGCCGCCGTGGCGGCGAGCAACGGTGCGCCGGTGGCGGCGGCCGCGAGGGCGCCTGCGAAGCGGATGAAGTCTCTCTTGCTGGTCTGCATGGGATGTCCCGGTGAGGAAGTGAAGAAGCGATGGATCGCGCGGCTCAGCGCGCATTGAGAAAGAAGGCCCCCGTCATCGCGAGCCCCGTCAGCACCACGAACCCGCGCACCAGCTCCGGCCGCAGCCGCCGCGCGGCCGTGCCGCCCGCATAGCCGCCGGCCGTGGCGCCGAGCGCCATCCACAGCGCATGGGTCCAGACGATCGCGCCGCTGGCCGCGTAGATCGCGACCGCCATCAGCGTGAGGATGGCCGAGACGAAGTTCTTGATGCCGTTCATGCGGCCCATGTCCGCATGCCCGAGCGCGCCGAGCACCGCGAGCAGCAGGATGCCGAGGCCGCCGTTGAAGTAGCCGCCGTAGACCGCGACCGCCACGATGCCCAGGTCGGCGAGCCAGGCGCGCCCCGGTGCGGCGACCTCGGCCCGGCGTCGCACCAGCGCGGGCCCGATCGCGAACAGCAGCGTCGCGGCCAGCAGCAGCCAGGGCACGATGCGGCCGAAGGCCTGGTTCGAGGTCGACAGCAGCAATGCCGCACCGGCCGCGCCACCGAACACCGAGAGCACGCCCAGCCGAAGCAGCGAGGGCGACATCGGCCCCGCGAGCTCGCGCCGCAGCGCCCAGGCCCCGGCCAGGTAGCCCGGCAGCAGCGCCGCGGTGCCGGTGGCATTGGCCGACACCAGCGGCACGCCGACCAGCGCGAGCGCCGGCAAGGTGAGGAAGCTGCCGCCACCCGCCACCGCATTGAGCGCGCCGGCCAGCGCCGCGGCGCCGCCGAGCAGCGCCCATTCGAAGGCCGTGGTCACGGCTTGCGCGCCGGCAGCGACATGCGGTCGGTGCGCAGCAGCGCCGTCAGCACCACGCCCACGGCCGCCAGCAGCGTGATCTGCAGCAGCCCGGCCGAGCCCCAGCCGAGGCGCGCGGCGATGGCACCGATGATGTAGCCCGCGAAGGCGCCCGCGCCGTACAGCGTGGTCACGAACACGCCGGTGGCGCGGTTGGTGAGCGAGGCGCGCACCGCCTTGATGTGATAGCCGGCCAGGTTCACGTAGAGCACGCCGCTGACCACCAGGCCCCAGGCGAAGGACAACGCGGACTGCACCCAGATGCCGGTAGGGCCCGAGAACAGCAGGAAGCCCAGCAGCCCGGTGCCGACGAAGCTCAGCGACAGCACCAGCTTGGGATGGAAGCGGTCGCCGAGCCAGCCGCCGAAGATGGAGGCGAACACGCCGAAGCCGAAGATGCTCATGACGCGGCCGGTGTCGGCCGGCGTGTAGTGCAGGTGCTCGCGCAGGAAGGTCGGGTACATGCCGAGGTAGCCGTAGATGCACAGGCCGCCGATCACGCTCATCGCGGTCAGCAGCACGGTGTTGCGGTTCCACATGCGCTCGGCGCCGCGCTGGTCGGCGCGAGTGTCGGCCGCGGCCACGTTCTCGGTCATGCGACGGCCCACGGTGAGCGCGATCAGCGCCATGGCCGCGAAGCCCGCCACGCCGAACACCACCAGCGGCAGCCGCCAGTCGCGCTCGGCGCCGATCAGGTGGCCGCCGAGCAGCGGCCCCACGATCGCGCCGATGCCGAACGAGAAATTGATCGCGCCCACGGCCGTGGCGCGGTAGCGCGCGAAGTGGCTGGCCGCGATCGCGATCACCACCGTGAGCTGCATCGCCTCGCCGATGCCGGTGGCGGCGCGGTAGGCGATCATGTCGGCGAAGCCGTGCGAGTAGGCCGTGAGCAGCGTGCCCAGCGAGAAGATGGCGATGCCGATCTGCAGCACGGTCTTGCGCGACAGCCGCGCCAGCAGGTAGCCGGTGGGCACGCCGGCCACCGCCATGCCGAGCGTGAAGATGGTCGACAGCAGGCCGGTATCGGCCAGCCCGAAGCCGAACTCGCGGCGCACGTCGGCCGCGATCAGCGGAAAGATCTGCCGGTCCATCGCATTGAGCGCGTAGGACGCGAGCAGCACCAGGAACATGGCGATCTCGAGGCCGCTGATGGGCGCCTCGCGGCGCGCGTCGCCGGCCAGCGGCAGGGCCGAGGTGGTGGAATGCACGATCTGTCTCCTTCTCGCCGGGGCGAGACTCTTGTTCTGGGGAAAAGGCAGCCTCGGCGGCGCGCGCCGGGGCGGGTCTCAAGCGGCGTCGCGCGTCGCGAGATGCCAGTCGAGGATCTGCTCGCCGGTGAAGAAGCCGACGTCCTCGCGCTCGCGGATGTGCGCCAGCGCCTCGCGGAAATAGCGCAGCCGGTGCGGCGCGCCCATGATGTACGGATGCACCACCAGCGCCATCACGCGCGCCGAGTCCCGGGCGTCGGCGTACAGCTGCTCGAACTGGTCGATGGCGCGGTCGCGGTACTCGCTGGCCTTGTGGTGCTGGATCAGCATCATCGCCACGTCGTTGCATTCCTGCGTGTAGGGCACGTTGACGATGTGGCCGCCGTTGCGCGTCTTCAGCTCCACCGGCTGGTCGTCGAGCACCCAGTCGCAGACGTACTCGTAGCCCTGCTCGGCCAGGATGTCGGGCGTGTGCCAGGTCTCGGTGAGGCCCGGGCCGAGCCAGCCGCGCGGGCGCTTGCCGATGTAGGCGCGGATCGCCTCGGTGGTTTTGGCGATGTCCTCGGCCTCGTCGGGCACCTTCTGCATGTTGCGCTGGCCGAAGCCATGGCCGATGAACTCCCAATCGCGCGCCTTCGCCGCCTTGGCGATCGGCTCGTAGGCCCCGATGGCCGAGCCGTTGATGGCGAGCGTGGCGGGAATGCCGAGCGCGTCGATCGCCTCGAGCATGCGCCAGAAGCCGACGCGGTTGCCGTACTCGTGCCAGGCCCAGTTCGGGATGTCGGGCATGGGCGAGCCGCCGGCCGGCGGCGTGAGCACGGTGCGCGGCATGGTCTCGTCGATGTTCCATTCCTCGACGTTGACGATGACCCAGACGGCGAGCCGCTTGCCGCCGGGCAGCCGGCGGGCGGGACGGTCGGCGATGGCCGAATAGGCGATGCGTTCGAGCGGTTTCATGCGGTGTCTCCTTGGCCTTGTGCGTTCAGACGATCTCGACCTGCAGCGGCTCGAGGCCCTCGATGCGGCCCGTGAGCCGGTCGCCGCGCTGCACCGGGCCCACGCCCTCGGGCGTGCCGGTGAAGATCAGGTCGCCGGGCAGCAGGCGGTACTGCTTCGACAGCTCGCTGACGATCTCGTGCACGTTCCAGATCATCTTCTCGAGCACCGAATCCTGCCGCACGCTGCCGTTGACCGCGAGGTTCAGCGCGCCCGAGCGGATGTGGCCGACGCGCGCCACCGGGTGGATCGGGCCGCAGGGCGCCGAATGGTCGAAGGACTTGCCCTGCTCCCACGGCAGGCCGCGCTTGTTGCACTCGCGCTGGCGGTCGCGGCGCGTCATGTCGAGGCCGGCCGCGTAGCCGAACACATGGTCGAGCGCGGTGTCGGGCGAGACATTGGAGGCCTCGCTGCCGATCGCCACCACCAGCTCGAACTCGAACTGGAAGTCCTCGGTCAGCGTCGGATAGGGCACGCGGCCGTCGGTCACCACCGCGTCGGCCGGCTTCTGGAAGAAGAACGGCGGATCGCGCTCGTCGCCCTCCTTCATCTCGCGGATGTGGGCCAGGTAGTTGCGGCCCACGCAGTAGACGCGGCGCACGGGGAACTGCCGGTCGCTGCCGACGATGTCGATGGAGATGGGGGCGACCTGGAGGGCGTCGGCGGCGCCGGGCGCGGGGCTGGTGGGCATTGCGTGTTGTCTCTCTGGAAGGGTTGTGAAGGAGTGGCTAGAGTCTAGGAACGAGGCCCTTCTGCCTCAACGCACAGGCTTGCGCAAAGATATGCAATCCTTGCGATTCCTCGTGCCAGGCCCGCCATGCAACCAGCGCCCTCCCTCATCGACCCGCCCCTGCCGCGCTCCGGCGCCGCACGCCCCGCCATCGGCAACTACACCATGGCCACGCGGGCGCAGCGCGCCTACTTCGGCATCCACGACCAGACCAACATCCTGCCGAACCCGGTGCCGCACCGGCACGAGTACTTCCAGATCTACGTCAACACGCGCGGCGAGACCACGCACTACATCGGCGGCGGCCAGCGCCCGATCGGTCCGGGCACGGTGAGCTTCGTGCTGCCCTTCCTGGTCCACTACATCCCGAACGCGGCCGACGGCGTGTTCCACATCATCAACATCAGCAAGGACTACCTGCTGCCCTCGCTCGATCTCGACGTGTTCGAGCTGTCGGAGGTGCCGCTGGCGCGCGCGCCCGAGCTCGCGCCGTTCCGCTTCCAGCACTGCCTGGACTTCCGCTTCGACGCGGCCGAGACCGAACAGCTGCAGGCGCTGTGCGAGCGCATGACGCAGGAGGCGCAGCGGCCCTCGGGCGAGGACACGGCCAGCCACCTGCTGATCCGCGGCCACCTGCTGAACCTGATCGGCATGGTGTGGCGGCGCTACGGCGAGGACTTCCGCCATTGCGAGGCCCAGGGCCTGGTGCTGCAGTCGTACAAGCAGGCGGTGCTGCGCTGCATCCGCTACATCACGCAGAACCTGGCGCAGGAACTGACCCTGGGCGACGCGGCGCAGGCCAGCCACGTGTCGGCCACCCACCTGGCGCACCTGCTCAAGAGCGAGACCGGCAAGACCTTCCTCGAGATCGTGACCGAGCGGCGCATCGACCGCGCCAAGACGCTGCTGGTCTTCACCTCGGCCTCGGCGGCCGAGATCGGCGAGAGCACGGGCTTTGCCGAGCCGGCCCACTTCGCGCGCCGGTTCCGGCAGGTGGTGGGCACCACGCCCTCGGCCTACCGGCGCCAGTACCAGGGCGTGGGCGCGCGGACCTGGATCGAATAGCGGCGCCACTTCGATGGACTCCCTGATCGCCGCCGCCGCGCGCGCGCTGGCCGCGGGCGACGCGCTCGGCGCGCTCAAGCGGGTCGCGCTGCGCGACGATCCGCCGGCGCTGGCACTGCGCGGCATCGCCATGGCCCAGCTCGGCGACCATGCGCGTGCCCGCGAACTGCTGCGGCGCGCCGCGCGCGGCTTCGGCGCGCACGAGGCACTGGCACGCGCGCGCTGCGTGGTCGCCGAGGCCGAGGTGGCGCTGGCGATGCGCGACTTCGGCGGCTCGCCGCGCGCGCTGCTGGCGGCAGCCGCCACGCTCGAGGCGCACGGCGATCCCACCAATGCGCTGCAGGCCTGGCTGATCGCGGCGCGGCGATCGCTGCTGCTCGGGCGGCTCGACGAGGCGCGCGACGCGCTGGCCCATCTCGACGGCCAGGGCCTGCCGGCCTCGCTCGCGGCCGTGGCCGAGCTCGCCACCGCCGAACTGGCGCTGCGTTCCCTGCGCACTGCGCCGGCACGCGACGCCCTGGCCCGTGCGCGCATCGCCGCCGAGCATGCGGGCGTGCCGGCCCTGCTGGCCGAGGTGGTCGACACGCGCGCCGCGCTCGACCGCCCCGCGGCGCGGCAATACTTTTCCGGCGGCGAACGGATGCTGCGGCTCGACGAGGTCGAGGCGCTGCTCGACTCGGGCACGCTGGTGGTCGATGCCTGCCGCCGCGCCGTGGGCGCGGGCACGACCTGGCGCGCGCTGGCGCGCCGCCCGGTGCTGTTCGCGCTCGCCCTCGCGCTGGCCGAGGCCTGGCCCGGCGACGTGGAACGCGAAGCGCTGATCGCGCAGGTGTTCCGCACGCGCGACCCCGACGAAACGCACCGCGCGCGCCTGCGCGTCGAGATCGGCCGGCTGCGCGCGCTGGTCAAGCCGCTGGCGCGCATCGAGGCCAGCGCGCGCGGCTTCGTGCTGCGGCCGCACGACGAACGGCCAGTCTCGGTGCTGGCGCCGCCGATCGCCGGCGAGCAGGCCGCGCTGCTCGCGCTGCTGTCCGACGGCGCCGCCTGGTCGACCTCGGCGCTGGCGCTCGCGCTCGACGCCAGCCAGCGCACCGTGCAGCGCGCGCTGGCCGATCTCGAGGCCGAGGGCCGCGTGCGCGCCATCGGCCAGACCCGCGCGCGCCGCTGGCTGGCGCCGCCGCTGGCCGGTTTCACGACGATCTTGTTACTCCCCTCCACGCTCGCGATTGCATAGAGTTGTCTCCAAGGCGCCGATGTCCGGTGCCCTCCCAAGGAGCCAACCATGACAGCCAAGACCATCCACGACAGTTCCAGGGCCCGGGCGGCCGAGATCGTGCGCGAGTACGGGCCCTTCGCGGGCGCCACCCAGGTGCACGGCGTGACCCACGACGGCCAGCGCGTCTGGGCCGCCACCGGCGAGAAGCTGGTGGCCTTCGACCCCGACAGCGGCGAGACCACGAAGGCGCTGGACCGCGCCTGCGATGCCGGCACGGCCTTCGACGGCACCCATCTCTACCAGATCGCCGAGGCCCGCATCGACAAGATCGACCCCGCCACCGGCCGGGTGCTGGCCTCGATCCCCGCGCCCGGCCAGGGCAGCGACTCGGGCCTGACCTGGGCCGAGGGCAGCCTGTGGGTGGGCCAGTACCGCGACCGCAAGATCCACGAGATCGATCCCGCGACCGGTGCCGTGCGCCGCACCATCGAGTGCAACCGTTTCGTCACCGGCGTGACCTGGGTCGACGGCGAGCTGTGGCACGGCACCTGGGAGGCCGAGGAGAGCGACATCCGCCGCATCGACCCGCGCAGCGGCGAGGTGCTCGAGCGGCTCGAGATGCCGCGCGGCACCGGCGTCAGCGGGCTCGAGTCCGATGGTGCCGGTCTCTTCTACTGCGGCGGCGGCCCGAGCGGCAAGGTCCGCGCGGTGCGCCGGCCCGCGCATTGATTTACCGAGACTCACGCAAGGAGCATCCGATGAATGCAACGACCACCGAAGCAGGCACGGCGCACCACGCCGTCGTCTCCAGGGACCAATGGACCGAGGCGCGCCGCGCCCTGCTGGAACGCGAGAAGGAACTCACGCGGCTGGGCGACCAGATCGCGCGCGAACGCCGCGCCCTGCCCTGGGTGCGCGTCGAGAAAGACTATGTCTTCGACACGCCCGACGGCCCACGCGCGCTGGCCGACCTGTTCGAGGGCCGCAGCCAGCTGCTGGTGCAGCACTTCATGTTCGCGCCCGGCGGGGATCAGGGCTGCCCGAGCTGCTCGTACATGGCCGACCACCACGACGGCGCCGCCCCACACCTGGCCGCGCGCGACGTCACGCTGCTCGTGGTCTCGCGCAATGCGCTGCCCGAGATCGAGCGCTTTCGCGAGCGCATGGGCTGGAAGTTCAAGTGGGTTTCGTCGGCGCGCAACGACTTCAACCACGACTTCCACGTCAGCTTCACGCCCGAGGAATTCGCGAGCGGCTCGGTCTACTACAACTTCGCCATGCAACCCTTTCCGCAGGCCGAGGCGCCGGGCATCAGCGTGTTCTTCAAGGACGCGGCGGGCCAGGTGTTCCACACCTACTCGCGCTACGGTCGTGGCGTGGAAGTGATGATGGGCGCCTATCCGCTGATCGACCTCGTGCCCAAGGGGCGCGACGAGGAAGGGCTCGAGCACACGATGGCGTGGGTGCGGCATCACGACCGCTACGAGACGCGGCTCGCGGCGCATGCGTGCTGCTCGTCGCGCGGCTGAGACCTCCCATGACCGCGCTATGGCCCTGGCTGGCGGTCGCTGGACTCGGCGCCTTCCATGGGCTGAGTCCGGCCAATGGCTGGATGTTTGCCGCGGCATGGGGCGTGCAGGCGCGCGACGATGGACGGGCACGGCGCGCGCTGCTGCCGATCGCCGTCGGGCATTTCGCATCGGTCGCGATCGTGGCCTTCGTCGTCGCGCAAGGGATGTGGCTGGACCGCGCACTGGTCCAGGTGCTGGCGGGCGCGGCGCTCCTTTTCGCGGCCGCCTGCCGGTTGTTTCGCGGCGGTCGATCCACCATCGGATGGCGAGCCGGCCATGCGGGCCTCGCGGGCTGGTCCTTCGTGATGGCGACCGCGCACGGCGCCGGGCTCATGCTGGTGCCCGCGCTCGTGCCGCTGTGCCTCGGCGGCGATCCCGCGCGGGCCATCACCGCATCGGGCTCGATGACGCTGGCGCTCGCCGCGGTCGCGGTGCACACGGCGGCGATGCTGCTGGCCACCGGGCTGATCGCGACCGGCGTGTGCCGCGGCATCGCGCGGCATCCGCGGTGGCTCGAAGGGCAGGCACTGAAGCGCGGCTGGACCGCGGCGCTGGCGGCTACAGGCTTGCTGCTGATCGCGCTGCGCTGACGGTCGAAAACCCCTCGGCCCGACGGGTGCACGATTGCAACCGCGATGCGTCGACGTTCGAATAGCCCGATGACCGCATTGCTCCCCATCGACATCGCACCGCAACTCGCGCTCTCCCGTGTCGTGCTCGAACGCCACCTGTCCGACACCCTCGAATCCCTGCACCTGTTCGGCTCCGCCGTCGACGGTGGCCTCCGGCCCGGGAGCGACATCGACCTGCTGGTCTGCGTGACCGCGCCGCTGGCGCTCGCGACCCGGCAGGCGCTGATGACCGACCTGCTCTCGGTGTCGGCCGCGCCCGGCACCGACGCGGCCCTGCGCCCGCTCGAGGTCACGATCGTCGTGCGCGACGAGGTGCTGCCCTGGCGCTACCCGGCGCGGCGCGAACTGCAGTTCGGCGAATGGCTGCGCGACGAGTTGAAGGCCGGCGTCTTCGACGCGCCCGAGATCGACCGCGACCTCGCGATCCTGCTGACCAAGGCCAGGCAACACAGCGTCCCGCTGATCGGCCCCGCCGCCGAGACCCAGTTCGACCCGGTGCCCGCGAGCGACTTCGCACAGGCGCTGCGCGACACCATCGGCATCTGGAGCGAACCTCCGGACTGGGAGGGCGACGAGCGCAACGTGGTGCTCGCGCTGGCGCGCATCTGGTTCAGTGCCGCGACCGGGGGCATTGCTTCGAAGGATGCGGCCGCGGCTTGGGTGATCGAACGGCTGCCCGGTGAGTTGCGGCCGTTGATGGCGCGGGCGAGGGAGGCTTATCTGGGGCAGGCGGAGGACGATCTGGCGTCGCGTCAGGGCGAGGTGGCGGGGTTTGTGGCGTATGCCAAGCCGGCTGTACAGCACGCGTTGGAACTGTGTGCTTCACGCCGCGCAGATGCCGTGCGGGATTGAAAGATGGGCGCCACAGGAAGGCGCGCAATCCGGCCACCAGGCACCCATCGGTCGGTTCTTTCGCCCGTTCGTCGGCGGCAGCATGTTCAGAGAGCCTGCCCCGGTACTCTCATGTTTTCCTTGCGATAAGCTCCGTTCATGACCCGCATCGCCGTCCAGCCCGCTCTTTTCGTCTGGGCACGCCAGCGCGCGCGGATGGACGAAGCAGCGCTGGCGGTACGTTTTCCGCGTCTGCCGGACTGGGAGTCCGGCGAGACTCATCCGACGCTGCGACAACTTGAACAGTACGCCCAGGCCACTCACGCCCCGTTGGGCTATTTCTTCCTGCCAGCACCACCACAGGAAGTCGTTCCCATCCCGGATTTCCGAACCATGGGTCAGGGCTTGCCGCGCTTGAGCGCCGACCTGCTGGATGTCATCTACACCTGCCAGACACGGCAGGCCTGGTATCGGGACGAGGCCGTCGTCCATGGCGAGACCCCTCTGCCATTCGTCGGAAGCACAACCCTCGCCACACCGGCAGCAGATGCGGCCCAGCTCATTCGCCAGACGCTGGGTTTCAGCGTGGAGGCGCGTCGCGAATGTCCGACCTGGGCAGAGGCCCTGCGGTTGTTCATCGCGCAGGCGGAGCAAGCCGGGGTGATGGTGATGGTCAGCGGCGTGGTGATGAACAACAACACCCGTCACCTGGATCCTCAGGAATTTCGGGGTTTCGCGTTGGCCGATGCGCTCGCACCGCTCGTGTTCATCAATGGCGCGGACAGCAAGGCCGCGCAGATGTTCACTCTGGCGCATGAGCTAGCCCATCTGTGGCTGGGTCAAACCGCTCTGTCTGATGCTGCGATGGTCGAGGCCTCCAATCACGCAACCGAGAGCTGGTGCAATCGCGTGGCGGCCGAGTTGCTGGTTCCCCAGACCGAATTCCGTGCAGCCCTGCAACGTGACGAGGCACTGGATGTGGCCCTGCAGCGTCTGGCCCGCCATTTCAAGGTGAGCACGCTGGTGTTGCTGCGGCGCATGCTGGACGTGGGCTGGCTGGACAGGAGTGCGTTCTGGGCCGCCTACCGCGCCGAGGAAGCACGCCTGAAAGCCTTGACTCAACGCAATGCCGGCGGCGGCGATTTTTACCGAACCACAGTTGCCCGCGTCAGCAAGCGTTTTGCGCAGACTTTGGTGGCCAGCACCCTGGAGGGACGCACGCTGTACCGCGATGCGTTCCGCATGCTCGGCATCGCCAAGCCAAGCACCTTCAACGAGCTGGGACGAACCCTGGGGTTCCCGACCTGATGGCTTACCTGCTCGACGCCAACGTCTTCATCCAGGCCAAGAACCTGCAGTACGGCTTCGATTTCTGTCCCGCCTTCTGGGAATGGCTCACCAGGACGCATGGCGCAGGCAGGCTGTACAGCATTCGACAGGTGGGCGACGAGTTGACCGCAGGGGCCGACGAGTTGACGGCCTGGGCCGAAGCTCAGGGCGACGGGTTCTTCGTACCGACCGATGCCGACGTGCTGACGGCCGCCCCCGCTGTGAGCGGGTGGGTGGTCAGGCAGGGTTTCGATCCAGCGGCAGTCAACACCTTCTTGCAGGTGGCGGACTTCTGGCTTGTCGCGGCGGCGCTGGCAGGCCGGCACACGGTGGTGACGCACGAGGTCGCGTCGCCGACACTCAAGCGCATCAAGATTCCCAATGTCTGCGTCGGGCTGGGCATCGAGTTCATGAACCCCTATCAGATGCTGCGCAAGGAACAGGCACGCTTTGTCCTTGGCGGATGAGGCCGCACTCTCCACGTTCCCACACAAGCTGCAAGAGCAGTGCCTGCATTCCAAATCGGCTGCGGATCACTGTCCCGAACGCCGTCCGGATTTCGCCGCCTCCCTGGACGGCTTTCGCTTTGCCGGTCCTGCCCTGACGCTTCGCTCTTCCTCTTTCGCCCGCAGCTCATGCACCAAATCCACCAACGCCCGCAACGCCGCAGGCAGATGCCGATGCCCCGCGTAATAAATGCACAACCCCGGCACCGGCACCGTCCACTCGTCGAGCACGCGCACCAGCCGCCCGCTCGCGAGGTCTTCGGCCACGTACCACTCGGCCAGTTGCGCCACCCCCACGCCTTGCCGCACCGCCTCCAGCATCAGCATCGGCGCATCGAGCACCAGCGGCCCCGGCACATCCACAGTGAAAGGCTCGCCGCCCTGCGCGAACTCCCACGGTGAGGGCACGCCGCTCGGCAGTCGCGCGCGGATGCAGGCGTGTTGCATCAGGTCGGCCGGCACCTCGGGCCGGGGGCGGTTCGCGAAGTACTCGGCCGACGCCACCACGGCCATGCGCAGGCTGCCGCCGAGCGGCACGCGCACCATGTCGCGCGGCACCAGCGGCGCGAGGCGCAGGCCGGCGTCGAAGCCCTCGGCGACGATGTCGACCATGCGGCCCTCGGTGACGATGTCGACGGTCACGCCCGGATGACGGCGCAGGAACTCCGCCACCAGCGGGCGGAACACCATGAGCGCCGCGCCCAGCGCGCTGTTGATGCGCAGCGTGCCGCCCAGCGTGGCCCGGCGCTCGCCCACGCTGTCCATCGCATCGCGGATGTTCGTGACGGCCGGGCCGATCTGCTCGACGAACTGCCGGCCGGCCTCGGTCAGCGAGACGCTGCGCGTGGTGCGATGGAACAGCCGCGCACCGAGCCGGGCCTCGAGGCTGGACACGGCGTTGCTGACGGCGGTGGTCGACATCTCCAGTTCCACCGCCGCGGCGCGAAATCCCTGCCGCCGCGCGACGGCCAGCACCACCTCGAGTTCGATCAGGCCGCTCTTGTGCATTGTTCCGATTTTCTGGATGAGTCATCTCATTTTGATCGGATTCTCAAAACGATGGCGGATTCCTAGACTGCCTTCAACCCCGCCAACCGGCGGCAACAAGCCAGGAGTCAGCACCATGTGGAACATCGACAAGGCCTACATCGACGGCGCTTTCGTGCCCGTGCAGGGCACCGAGGTCGTCGAGATCGCCAACCCCGCGACCGAACAGCGCATCGGCAGCGCGACGCTCGCCAACCGCGACGATGCGAAGCGTGCCATCGCGGCCGCGCAGCGCGCTCAGCCCGCGCTGGCCGCCACCGGCAAGGCCGAGCGCATCGAGATGCTCGAGCGGCTGCGCACCGCCGTGCTCGCACGCACCGACGCGATCCGCGACGCGACCATCGAGGAGTACGGCGGCCCGCTCGCGCGCGCCCAGTGGGTCAGCGACTACGCCTCGCAATGCTTCGCCAACGCGGCACGCACGCTCGAGGCCTTCGAGTTCACGCGCCGCGTGGGCGATTCCACGGTGACGCTGGCGCCAGTCGGCGTGGCCGGGCTGATCGCGCCCTGGAACAGCGTCGCCGGCTCGGTCTGCAGCAAGCTCGCCTCGGCGATCGCGGCGGGCTGCGCGTCGGTCATCAAGCCCAGCGAACTGGGGCCGATCCAGGCCTGGGTGGTGACCGAGGCATTGCACGACGCGGGCCTGCCCGCGGGCGCATTCAATGTGCTGCTCGGCCGCGGCGCCGACGTGGGCGACGAGATCGCCACCCATCCCGGCATCGCGAAGCTCTCGTTCACGGGCTCGACGCCCACGGGCAAGCTGATCGCGCGCGCCGCGCTCGACACCATGAAGCGCGTGAGCCTCGCGCTCACCGGCAAGTCGGCCTCGATCGTGCTCGACGACGCCGACTTCGCGAGCGCGCTGCCGCTGGCGCTCAACGCGGCCTTCATGAACAACGGCCAGGCCTGCGTCGCGGGCACGCGGCTCCTGATCCCGCGTGCGCGCATGCCGGAAGCGATCGAGCGCATCGCCGCCATCGCGACAGCGCTGCGCGTGGGCGATCCGCGCGATCCGGCCACGGCCATCGGGCCGTTGCTGAACGCGGCCCAGTTCGAGCGCATCCAGCGCTTCATCCGGCGCGGCAAGGAACAGGGCGCGACGCTCGTGGCCGGCGGCGAGGGCCGGCCCGAGGGGCTGTCGCACGGCTGGTACGTCAGGCCCACGGTGTTCGCCGACGTGCGCAACGACATGGAGATCGCGCGCGAGGAGATCTTCGGGCCGGTGCTGTCGGTGCTGGGCTACGAAGGCGAGGACGAAGCCGTCGCGATCGCGAACGACTCGCCCTACGGACTGCAGGCCTACGTGTTCTCGTCCGATGCGCAACGCGCCGGCCGCGTCGCCACGCGCCTCGAGGCCGGCACGGTGCTCGTCAATCGCATCGCGCCCGACCTGCTCGCGCCCTTCGGCGGGGTCAAGCAGTCGGGCGTGGGTCGGGAGTTCGGGGTCTTCGGGCTCGAAGCCTTCCTCGAGCCGAAGACGATCACCACCGCCTGAGCCTGCCCGTGCCGATCAGGCGATCAGGCCGGCCCGCCCGAAGTAGTGGTCCGCAATCACCGGATCGTTCGCCAGGTCGCTCGCCATGCCCTCGTGCACGATGCGCCCCTGCTCGAGCACCGCGGCGCGGTGCGCGGTCTGCAGCGCGAGGCGCGCGTTCTGCTCCACCAGCAGGATGGTCATGCCCTCGCGGTTGAGCTGCACCAGCGCGCGGAACACCTCCTTGATGATCACGGGCGCGAGCCCGAGGCTGGGCTCGTCGAGCATCAGCACGCGCGGGCGCGCCATCAGCGCGCGGCCGATCGCGAGCATCTGCTGCTGGCCGCCCGACAGCGATCCCGAGAGCTGGTGGCGCCGGTCCTTGAGCACCGGGAACAGCGCATGCACGCGCTCCAGGTCCTTCGCGTCGCTGCCGCGCACGCCGGCGGCCTGGCGGCCGAGCTCGAGGTTCTCGGCCACCGACAGGGGCGCGATCACGCGCCGGCCCTCGGGCACCTGGATGATGCCGGCGCGCGAACGCAGGTGCGCGGGCATGCGGCCCAGCGGCTGGCCCTCGAAGCGGATCTCGCCGCCCGCGGGCACGAGGCCCGAGAGCGCGTTCACCAGGCTCGACTTGCCGGCGCCATTGGGGCCGATCAGCGCGAAGATCTCGCCCTGCTTCACATGGAGGTTCACACCGCGCAGCGCCTGGATGCCGCGGTAGTGGACGTCGAGGTTCCGGATCTCGAGCATGGTTCAGGCCCCCAGATAGGCTTCGACGACCTTCGGGTCGCGACCCACCGCCTCGGGCAGGCCGTCGGCGATCAGCCGGCCCGAGGCCAGCACGTAAAGGTGCGAGCACAGCGACATGACGAAGCGCATGTTGTGCTCGATCAGCAGCACCGCCACGCCGCTGGCTGCCACATTGCGGAAGATGCCCGCGAGGCTCTCGGCCTCGGCGTCGTTCATGCCGGCCACGGGCTCGTCGAGCAGCAGCAGCTTCGGGCTCGTGGCCAGCGCGCGCATCATCTCGATGCGCCGCTGGTGGCCGTACGAGAGGCTGCCCGCGCGGTGCTCGGCCAGCGCGGCCATGCCGAAGCGCTCGAGCAGTTCCATCGCGCGCGCATCGAGCTCGCGCGCCTCGGCGCGCGCCGACGGCAGGCCCAGCAGGTTGGCCCACAGGCCGGACTTCTCGTGACGATGGAAGCCCGCCACCACGTTCTCGCGCACGCTCGCATCGGGCACCAGCCGGATGTTCTGGAAGGTGCGCGCCACGCCGGCGCGCGCGAGCGCGGGCGCCTCGTCGCGCGACACGTCGCGGCCCTCGAGCAGCACCCGGCCCGCCGTCAGGTGCAGCAGCCCGGTGATCAGGTTGACCACCGTGGTCTTGCCCGCGCCGTTGGGGCCGATCAGGCCGGTGATCTGCCCGGCCGGCACCTGCAGGCTCAGGCCGTCGACCGCCGGCACGCCGCCGAAATGGCGGGCCACGCCTTCGAGAACCAGGGTCGCGGTCATGAGCGCACGCCTCCTTCGATCGATGTCTTGACGATGGGTGCCTTGGACACCGCCGGTGCCGCGGGCGCGCGCGCCGCGTGGCCCGCCTGGCGCCGCAGCCGGCGGTCGTGCAGCAGCGCGATCGCGGTGTCGGCCACGCCGCGCGGCAGGTAGACGATCACCAGCATCAGCAGGATGCCCTGCACCACGTTGCGGTAGTCGGCGAACACGCGGAACAGCTCGGGCAGCGTGGTGAGGATGGCCGCGCCCACGAGCGCGCCCCACACCGAGGTGCGCCCGCCTAGCACCACCATCGCGAGCACCGCCACCAGCATGCCGAAGCCGAACTCGCCGGGCGTGATGGCGTAGCTGCTCGAGGCCTGCAGCGCGCCGCCCAGGCCCGCGAGCAGGCCCGAGAGGATGAAGGCGATGCGCTGGTGGTAGGGCACCGAGATGCCGAGCGACACGGCCACGGTCTCGTCCTCGCGGATCACGTCCATCGCGCGGCCGATGCTGTGGCGGCCCATCGCGGCCAGCAGCACCACCACCGCGACCACGATCAGCAGCAGCTCGCCGGTGCCGGCCACCTTCGGAATGCCGCTGATGCCGATCGCGCCGTTGGTCACGCTGGTCCAGTTCTGCGTGGCCGACAGCACGATCTGCACCATGGCCAGGGTGGCGACCGCCTGGAACACGCCGCGCAGCCGCGACAGCGGAAAGGCCAGCACCGCGCTCGCCGCGCCGCCGAGCGCGGTGCCCGCGGCGATCGCCGCCAGCGGCGGCCAGCCGGCCTTGACCACCAGCAGCGCGCAGCCATAGGCGCCGATGGCGGCGAAACCCGCGCTGCCGAGCGAGAACACGCCCGCGCGCAGCACCACGTACTGGCTCATCGCGAGCATCGCGTAGACCAGGATGTGGTCGAACAACGACTGGTAGGTGTAGAAGAAGTTCATCATGCGCGTTGCACCCGCATGGCGGCGGACGATTGACCGAACAGGCCGGTGGGCCGGACCAGGATGACGACGAACAGCGCGGTGAAGACGATCGCCTCCGCCACGCCCGAGGAGACGTAGGCCACCGCGAGCGTCTGCACGATGCCGATCGCGAGCCCCGCGATCAGCGCGCCCGGAATGCTGCCGAGCCCGCCGAGGATGATGATCACGAAGGCGCGCAGCAGCAGCGGCTCGCCCATCGCGAAGTGCACCGAGTTGAAGACCAGCCCGATCAGCACGCCGGCCATGCCCGCGAGCGCGCCCGAGATCAGGAACACCTGCATGTTCACCGGCCCGGGGTTGATGCCCAGCAGCCGCGAGGTCTGCTCCGAATAGGCCACGCAGCGGATGCGCTGGCCGAAGCCGGTGCGGTAGAGGTACCAGACCAGGCCGAACACCATCGCCACCACCAGCGCCACGATCACCAGCTGCAGCAGCTGCACGCGCACGCCGCCGATGGTGTAGATGACCACCGGGAAGGCATCGAAGGGAAAGCGCATCACGGCCGTGTTCGACAGCTTCTGCGCCAGCGCGAGCAGCACCAGATCGGCCCCGATCGACGAGACGATGGCCGAGAACTCCGGCGCGCCACGGCGGCGCAACGGCCGGAACGCGAACAGGTCGAGCGCCACCGACACCAGCCCGCCCGCGAGCATGCCGATCAGCAGGGCCACGTAGATCGGCGCGTCGAGCACCGTGACCGCGTACAGGCCCGCGAACGCGCCCCACATGAACACCGAACCGTGGGCCATGTTCATGATGTGGTTGACCCCGAACAGAAGGGTAAACCCGAGCGCGAACAGCGCGTAGACGCTGCCCACGACCACGCCATTGAGTAGTTGTTGCATCAGCATGGCGGCGATCATCGGAATGCAGCCCTTGGTTGTATGTCCCCTTGCGGTGGTACGGGTGCGCCCGGGGCCGCCGTCCCCCGCATGGGGACAGACGCGCGCGGCGCGCCTGCGGACACTGGGCGAAGCACTGTGCCGACCCTGGAGACCCCATGCGCTTTCCGCAACTGCCCGTCGAGGACGAGCTCGAGATCCGTTCCCTGTTCGCCCGCTACGGCCACCTCGCCGACGCCGGCGACCCCGACTTCGCCCAGCTGTTCACCGAGGACGCGAGCTGGACCCGCGCCAACTCGCCACCGGCCTCGCAGGGCGGCAGCGGCCTGCCGCCCGAAACCATTCATGGCCGCGACCATCTGCTGGCGCTGATGGAAGAGGTGATGAAGAAGAAGTTCGGGCAGCGCATGCACCACCAGATGACCGACTTCTACGCCGTGCCCGGCGAAGGCGCCGACGAGGCCCACGGCCATGCGCGCGCGCTCATCACCGACTGGCGCGACGGCCCCGGCAAGATCGCGATGTTCGGCAAGTACGAGCTGCGCTTCCGGCGCACCGGCGAGGGCTGGCGCATCGCCGACATGACCGTGCGCGTGCTGCCGAGCGCGGATTGAGGAGGACCGACCCATGAACGCCACCGCCACCCTGTCCGTTCCCGACGCACCGGTCCTCGACGAGGACCCGTTCTCCGACCCGAACATCGCCGATCCCTATCCGCTGTTCGACCGCATGCGCGAGATGGCGCCCGCGGTCTACGTCGCGCCGCACGGCTACTACGCCGTCACGCGCCATGCCGAGGCAGGCATCGTCGCGAGCGACTTCGAGCGCTTCACGGTCGAGGGCGGCGTGGGCATGAGCGACATCCGCAAGCCCGGCGCCTGGCGCACGCGCAGCCCGATCTCGGAGATCGACCCGCCCGAGCACACGCGCGTGCGCGCCGCGCTGCAGCGCATCCTGTCGCCGCTGGTGGTCAAGAGCTGGAAGGAGAAGTTCGCGCAGCGCGCCGAGGAGATCGCCGAGGCCGCGGTGGCGCGCGGCCGCGTCGACGGCGTGGCCGACATCACCGAGGCCTACGTGCTCGAGGTGTTCCCGGCCGTGCTCGGCATCGCGGTGCCGCCCGAGCGCATCAAGCTCACGGGCGAGCTCAACTTCAACCAGCTCGGGCCGAACAACGAGCGCGTGGCGCAGGCGCTCGAGCGCGCCGCGCCGATCATGGACTGGTACCAGCAGGTGCTGCAGCGCGAGCACACGCTGCCCGGCGGCTTCGCCGAGAAGATCTACGAGGCCGAGGACGCGGGCCATTTCGACAAGGGGACGGCGCCGCTGCACGTGCGCTCCTTCTTCCGCGCCGGCGTCGACACCACCATCGCCGGCATCGGCTCCACGCTCAAGCTGCTGGCCGAGCATCCCGACCAGTTCGCGCGCGTGAAGGCCAACCCGGCGCTCATCAAGGGCGCGTTCGAGGAGGCGCTGCGCCTGGAGTCGCCGGCGCAGGTGATGTTCCGCACCACCACGGGCGAGGTCGAGCTCGGCGGCGTGCGGCTGCGCGCCGATACCAAGGTCGGCTACCACATGGGCGCCGCCAACCGCGACCCGCGCCAGTGGCCCGACCCCGCGCGCTTCGACGTCACGCGCCAGACCGCGGGCGTGCACCGCGCCTTCGGCATTGGCGCGCACGTGTGCATCGGCCAGATGATCTCGCGGCTCGAGGCCGAGAGCATCCTCGGCGCGCTGGTGCGGCGCGTGAAGCGCATCGAGCCCGCGGGCGCATCGCGCTGGCGGCCGGTGAACACGCTGCGCACGCTCGACGTGCTGCCGCTGCAGCTGGTGGCCGAATAGCTTCGGCACCGCTTCGGGTCGGTCCGTCCCCTGCGATGGGGACTGACGCAACCCGGATGCATGAAGACACTGCCATGGCCCCCTGAGAAAAACCGCGCACCTTCGCGCGCCCTTGGAGACACACCATGACCATGCATCGCAGAGCCGCCGTCGCCGGCGCGCTGCTTCTCGCCTTCAGCGGCCTCGCCTTCGGGCAGGGCAAGGAGATCCCCGTCGGCGTGTTCAACGCCATGACCGGCACCTACGCCTTCGGTGGCGTGCCGATCCAGAACGCCATGAAGCTCGCGCTGGAGGAAGCCAACGCGCAGGGCCTGCCCGGCGGCAACAAGTTCAGGATCGTCGAGGGCGACACCGCGGGCGACAAGGGCCAGGTCATCAACCTCGTCAACCAGTTCGGCAAGCGCGACAACGTGATGCTGATCCTCGGCCCCACGGTCAGCGCCGAGGCCCTGGCCGGCGCGCCGGTGGCCAACGACCTCAAGCTGCCGATCCTCGCCATCGGCAGCTCGCCCGGCATCCTCGCCACCGGCCCCTGGGCCTTCAAGATCCAGGCCACGCCGACCGACATCATGGGCTTCCTCGGCAAGCTGGCCTCGGAGAAGCTCGGCGTGAAGCGCGTGGTGCTGCTGCACGACCAGAGCAGCGACGGCTACATCGGCCAGAAGAACGCGCTGGCCGACTACTTCACCAAGGCCGGCGTCACCATCGCGGCCGACGAGAAGTTCATCTCCTCCGACTCCAACTTCCTCGCGCTCGCGACCAAGATCGCGACCACGCCCACCGACGCCATCTTCATCGCCGCGCCGGCCGAGGTCTCGGCCAACCTGATCCTGCAGATCCGCCAGGCCGGGCTCGAGTCGAAGGTCAAGTTCATCGGCCCGTCGACGCTGGGCTCGGCCGGCTTCATCAAGGCCGGCGGCAAGGCGGTCGAGGGCACCTACTTCGTGTCGGACTATTCGCCCAGCAATTCCTCGCCGATGAACCAGGCCTTCGTGAAGGCCTACCAGGCCAGGTACAAGGCCGCGCCCGACAACTGGGCCGGCATGGGCTACGCGCTGGGCCAGGTCGCGGTGCAGGCGGTGAGGAACGCCGGCGCGAACCCCGACCGCACCAAGATCCGCGACGAGCTCGCGAAGCTCAACAAGGTGCCGATGGTGCTGGGCAACGGCACCTGGAGCGTGGACGCGGGGCGCAACCCGAGCTACGGCGGCGTGCTGCTGCAGGTGAAGGGCGGGGAGTTCGTGGCGGTGCAGTGATCGCCTGAGCGGGGGTGGCAAGCGCGGACGCCGGGCTTGCCGCACAATGCGCCGTCCTTTCGACGCCCCCGGCCATGCCCCTTCCCAAGACCGGCCTGCTCGCGCAGGTCTCCGCCGCCCATCTCGTCAGCCACCTGCACATCATGGCGCTGCCCGCGCTGTTGCCGGTGCTGCCCGCCGCCTGGGGCCTGAGCTTCGTCGAGCTCGGCCTCGCGCTCAGCGTGTTCAACGTGGTCTCGGCGCTGGTGCAGGCGCCGCTGGGCTTCGCGGTCGACCGCTTCGGCGCGCGGCGCCTGCTGATGGCCGGCCTGCTGCTGGGCAGCGCGGCCTTCGGCTCGCTCGCGTTCTCGGGCCATTACGCCTGGCTGCTCGTCGCGATGGCGCTGGCGGGCATCGCCAACGGCGTCTACCACCCGGCCGACTACGCGATGCTCTCCGCTGGCATCGACAGCGCGCGCATGGGCAAGGCCTTCTCGGTCCACACCTTCGCGGGCTTCGTCGGTGGTGCCATCGCGCCGGCCCTGCTGATGGGCATCGCCAGCACCCTGGGCGTGCGCTGGGCCTTCGCCGCCACCGGCCTCGCCGGACTGCTCGCCTGGGCCTTCCTGTTCGCGGGCGAGAAGCCGGCCCTTGCCGCACGGCCCGCGAGCAAGCCGAAGACCGCTGGCGGCAACGGGGCTGGCGTGCGCATCCTCACGCCCGCGATCCTCACGCTGACGCTGCTCTACGTGCTGCTGAGCCTCAGCACGAACTCGATCGGCAGCTTCTCGGTGTCGGCGCTGGTCGGCGGCTATGGCGTGAACCTCACCTGGGCCAATGCGGCGGTCACGGCCTTCCTGTTCGCCAGCGCCTTCGGCGTGCTGGCCGGCGGCGCGCTGGCCGACCGCACGCGCCGCCACGGCCTGGTGGCGGCCGTCGCGTTCGCGCTCGCGGCCATGCTCGCGGCGCTCGCCGCCTGGGGCCGGCTGCCCGATCTCGCGCTCGTGCTGTGCCTGGGCGCCACCGGCTTCCTGACCGGCGTGATCACGCCTTCGCGCGACATGCTCGTGCGCGCCGCCGCACCGCCCGGCGCCGAGGGCCGCGCCTTCGGCATCGTCTCCACGGGCTTCAACATCGGCGGCGCGGTCGGCCCGATGCTGTTCGGCTGGCTGCTCGACCGCGGGCATTTCAGCGGCGTCTTCTGGGCCGCGGTGGTCTTCATGGGGCTGACCGTGATGCTGACCCTGCTGCAGGAGCACCGCGCCGCGCGCGCGCCGCGGCCGCTGTCTCGCCCCGCCGCGGGTTGAGGAAGACGGGGCGGCGACCGACACGCCCGCATCGCGCGCCTGGGCACACTCGGTCATCGACATCACTTGGGCGCTCCGGCGCTCCACCGCATGCTGAGCTACGCAATCCAGAAGGTCGGCGACGACTTCCAGCAGACCCACCCGCAGGGCGAGACCACGCTCGTCGGCTTCATGGCCGCGATCGATGCACATCCGTGGCAGGAACAGCACCGCGAATGGAACGAGCAGCAGGACGGCCCGCTGCCCGCGCTGGTGCTGCGCCACGAGGCCGACCAGCGCGAGCTGTGGGTCACGCTGCTGGGCGACGGCACCGACCGGCGCGGCGAGTACCAGCTGCAGTCGGTGGCGATGCGCCCGCGCAAGGGTTTCTTCGGCAAGGGCAAGCTCGAACAGGACGTCGCGGTGTTCGAGACCCGCGACCGCGGCGAGCTCGACCGGCTGTGCGAGCTGTTCTGCGACGGGCAGTACGAGGCCTTCGATCGCGAAGCGGGGCGGATGGCGGCGCGCGAGGACTGACAGAGCGCCCGCGCGCAAGCACACCGTTTTCCGTTATCCTCCGCCCCGCCCGGACACCAAGATCCGGCCCTTGCAAGAAGGGGCGTTCACCGCCCGGAGACGGAGAGAGACAGATGAATTCGATGGCGTTCTGGCGTCCGCTGCTCGCGGCCGCCACGATGGCGGCTGCGGTGCTGCCGGCTGCGGCGGTGCAGGTGGTGGTCGGGCAGGTGGCCCCGATGTCGGGGCTCGAGGCGCGGCAGGGACGGGCCTTCGGGGTCGGCCTCAAGCTGAGCTTCGACGCGATCAACAAGGCCGGCGGCATCAACGGCCACACGCTGGGCCTGGTGCGCAAGGACGACCTGGGCCAGCCCGAGCAGACCGTGGCGCTGACCAGGGCCCTGGTCGCGGAGAACCGGCCGATGGTGCTCGCGGGCTACTTCGGCACGCGCAACATCGCGGCGCTCGTGGCCTCGGGCACGCTCGAGAAGGAGAAGCTCGCGCTGGTGGGCTATCGCTCGTCCGAACTGCGCGCGCCGCCGCCGCTGCTGTTCAACATGCATGCCGACCTGCGCGAGGAGCTGACCAAGATCACGCGCCACCTCGCCACCATCGGCATCAACCGGCTCGGCGTCTTCTACGAGGACGTGCCCGCGTCCGGCGAACTGCTCAAGCTGATGGACGAGCTGGCCGCGGCCTCGTCGTCGCGCATCGTGGTGCGGGCCTCGTACCCGGCGGGCACCACCAAGGTGGGCGACGCCGCCGAGGCCTTCCTCAAGGAGCCGCCGCAGGCCATCGTGATGCTGACCAGCACCGGCGCCGCCGCGGCCTTCATCGAACGCTACCGCATGGCGCCCAAGGGCACGGCGCAACTGGTCGCGCATTCGGGCGTCGACGTGGAGCAGCTCTCGCAGCGGCTGTCGGAACAGCACATGCAGGGCATCGTGATCGCGCAGGTCACGCCGAGCCCGTTCCGCATCTCGAGCAAGCTGACGCGCGAGTTCATCGAGGCCACGGCCGGGCAGACGCTGGAGGTGCCGGTCAGCTACTCGATGTTCGAGGGCTACATCACGGGCCGCGTGATCGCCGAGGCCGTGCGCCGGCAAGGGCGTACCCCCACGCGCGAAGGCATGGCGGCGGCGCTGGCCTCGCTGGTGAATTTCGACTTCGGTGGCTACGTGGTCGACCTCGGCCCCAATGCCGGCGGCAACGGCACGCGCTTCGTGGAGCTCACGATCCTCAGCAACGCGGGCAAGATCCGGCAGTAGCGCCGGGATTCATTTCTTCGGGCCGAACAACGCGCCCAGCGCCCGTGCCGCCTTGACCAGCGGCGACGGCCGCAGCTGCTGATACTCCGCGCGCAGCTCGGCGCACAAGCCCTCGTCGATCTTTCCGGCGGGCAGGGCCAGCAGCAGTTCCAGCGTCTCGACCTGCCGCTCCACCTGCCCCACGTGGCCATAGCTGCGCGCGAGCCCGATGCGCGCCTTCACGACCTGGGCCGCGATGCCCTTGTCGGCCTCTTCGCCGCAGGCCTCCACCAGCGCCTCGCAGCAGGCCACGGCCTCCTCGTAGCGGCCGGCCTTGCGCAGCCGCACGCCGCGGTTGACGCTGGATTTCGCGGCATAGGTGCGCAGCGCGACCTCGGGCGCCTGCAGGCAGGTGTCGATCACATGGCCATAGAGCGCCAGCGCGGCATCCAGGTCGGTGTCGGCGATGGTGATCGCCTTGCAGAAGCGCGCATTGGCCACGCGCTCGCGCAGGTAGGCGACGTCGGAGCGGGCCCAGCGCACGATGATCGCGTCGTAGGTCTGCAGCTCCTCGGCGCGGCGGCCGAGCTTGTCGAGCTGCACCGCTCGGTTCGACATCGCGAGCGCGACGTCCTTCTCGGCCGAGGTCGAGAGTTCGTTGCCATAGCGCGCGATGACCTCGTCATTGACCGCCAGCGCGGCCTCGCGCTGCGACAGGCAGCCCAGGCTGTAGCCCTTGCGCACCATCGCGTCGAGGCAATGGCGCCGCAGCTCGGGATGCAGCGATTCGACATGGGCCTGCAGCACCTCGTCGTAGCAGGCGATGGCCTCGCGATGCTTGCCCTCCACCGCCAGCACGCGCCCGCGCTCGATGGTGGCGTCGATCTCGTCGCGCTGCGCCAGCGTCAGGTCCTCGTACTGGTCGCCATAGCTCACCGCCGCGCCCTGGCGCTGCAGCCGGTTGAGGCAGGTCAGCCGACTGGCCGCGGCCTTGGCCAGCGTGTCGCGCATCGATGCGCCGGTGGCATTCGGGAAGCGCGCGAGCAGCGCGTCGTAGACCGGCAGGGCATCGGCCTCGCGGCCCAGCAGCATCATCAATGCGTAGGCCTGGTTGAGGTAGGCGCTGGCGACCACGCCCTCGACCTCGGAACCGGTGTCGGCCGCGAAGGCCTGCAGCAGCGCCGCATAGGCATCGACCGCGCGCTGGAACTGCAGGCGACCGCGCCAATGGGCCGCGAGCGCGTACTGCGCCTTCACCGCGATCGTGCGCAGGGCCTCGACCGGATCCTTCGCGAAACGCGCGACGAGCGCATCGACAGCCACGGCATAGCGCTCCTCGACCTCGGTCACGGCGACCTCGATCGCGCGGCCCTCCTCGTCCTTGCCGTCGGGGCGCGGATGCGCGGCGGGGGCCTGCGCCTGCAGGATGTCGCAGCGCAGGTCCATGGCGCGCGCGATGGCGCGGCGCAGCGCGGTGTCCTCGGCACCGCGGGCCTCGGTCCAGCCTTCGAGCGCGCGCAGCGCGGCCTCGACATCGCCGCGGGCCCAAAGGATCTTCGCGCGCTCGATGCGGCCGTGCACGCATTGCAGGCGCGTGTAGGCATCGGCGGACTCGGCGTGCAGCGCATCGAGTTCCGAGAGCGCCGACAGCGCCTCGTCGCCCCGATCGAGCGCGCGCAGGGCCCAGGCCTCGAGCAGCCGCGTGCGTGCCAGCTGCGGCTGCAGCAGCGCGCTGCGGTCGTCGCCGAAACGATCGAGCAGGCGGCGGTAACCGGCCAGCTCGCGTGCCGGGTCGTCGAGCGGCACCAGCTGGTCGAGCATCGCGAGCAGCAGCTCCTGGCGGACCTGCGCATCGGGATGCCCGGCATAGCGCGACCATTGCCATTCGGCCAGTTCGTCGGCGCGGTCCTCATCGTCGGGCTCGGCATCGCGGTCGCGCAGCAGCTGTGCCTTGACGCGCAGGATGCGGTTCACGCAGCGCAACACGGTGGCATCGTCGCTGTCCGCATGCGGGTCCAGCACCGCATCGCAGGCCGCGAGCAGGCGCTCCTCGAGATCCTCGTCCTGCGCGCCGCGCAGCAGGTGGCGCTGCAAGGCGAGCGCGAGGTCGGTGCGCGCCAGTGCGAGGGTCTGGCGCCGCTCGGGCTCGGCGGCATCGGCGTGCGCGGCGATCAGGGTGTGCAGCAGCGCACGGGCTTCCTCGTTGCGGCCCAGCGTCTCGAGCAGGCGTGCATGGGCATGCTGCGCGTCGGCGGCTCGTGCCTTCAGCGCGGGTTCGGTGGCGGCTTGCAGGTCCTCATGCAGGGCCGCGTATTTCTTCAGCGCCTCGTCGTGGTAGTCGAGCTCCGCCAGCATCCGGGCCTGCACGGCGCGCACGCGGGCCACGAGCACGCGCGTCGCGGGCCAGTCGTCGCCGCCGAAGCGCCGCGCCAGGTCCTCGCAATGCCGCACCATGTCGACCCGCGCGAAGGTCGCGCCGCCGGCGGCGCGCAGCCTCGCCTCCTCGAGCCCCGCGGCGACGATCCATTCGCGCAGCGCCGGCGACTGCGCCTGCTCGAAGCGGCGCTGTACCTCCCGCAGCAGGTCCAGCGCGGCCTCGGCGTGGCCGGTCGCAGCCAGCGCGCGAGCCTTCTCGCACTGCGCACGCGCGATCCACGGCCAGGCCGCGACCGGCGCGAACACCGGCGCCAGCACATCGCGCGCACCGGGCTCGAAATGCGCGCACAGCGCATCGGCCGCCGCCACCACCTCGGCCGTGCGCCCGAGCGCGTCCAGCGCCTCGATCTGCCGGAGCCAGGCCGAGGCCAGGTGCTCCTGCAGATCGGGCGAGGCGCTGTCGGCGGGCGTGCTCAGCGGCAGCAGCCGCGCGACGAGCGCTTCGGCCTCCGCGAGGGCCGATGCGGCGGTGGCAAGGTTGGCGAAGCGAGGCGAAGGGTCCGGGCGATCGATGTCGTGCAATCTGGTGTCCTGGCTGGGGCTCTGCGCTTCATTCTCGCCGCCGGCCGGCCGGCCCGCGCTTCACCAGAACGAATCGTCCTCGCGCGCCTTCACCACGCGCAGTCGGTGCTCGGCGATGCGGCGGATCAGGTCCTCGGGCAGCGGTTCGTCATAGCGGACCTTGAGCAGTTCCTTGGTGGTCTGATGCCCGGCCAGTTCCTTGCGGAACGCCTCGAGCGCCGCGGCCGAGGGGGCGAAGCCCAGGTGGGCCTTGTGCGCGGAGAAGGCGAACAGGAAGCGCGGCTCGACGAAGAAGGGCGTGCCCCACTTGATGGCCTCCCGGGCCTCGGGTGCCACGCGCCGCAGCAGCGCGCGCAGGCGCCGCAGGTGCGCATGGGCCTCGGGCGGGGCGGCGGCGATGTAGTCGTCGATCGTGGTGGGCGCCTTGCCGGCCATCTCGTTCATCCCCTTCGTGTTCATCCGCCCTGGCGCTGCACGTCCTTCGGCGTGCGGCCGAACCTCGCCTTGAAGGCGCGGCTGAAATGGCTGAGGTCGGTGAAGCCGAACTCGAGCGCGGCCTGCGACACCTGTCGCACGCGCCCTTCGGCGAGCGCCCGGTAGCTGGCCTCGAGCCGCTGCTGCCAGAGCCAGCGGCCGGGCGTGGTGCCCTCGGCGGCGAACAGCCGCATCAGCGTGCGCAGCGACAGGTGGCAGTCGCGCGCGATGGTCTCGCCGTCGAGCGTCGGGTCGCCGAGCCGGACACGGAGGTAGCGCTTCACGGCCGCCAGGCGCCCGTCGCGCGCACCGGCGTCGACCTGCGAGGGCGAGAGCTCCGCCTCGAGCGCCGTCGACCAGATGTCCATCGCGGCCTGCGCGAGCGCTGGCGGCGCATCGTCGTGCAGCGCCATCAGCTGCTGCAGCACCGATCCCGCGAGCGCGGCCAGCTTCGCGTCCCGGCCGACCGGCCGGGCCACGAATTCGTCGGCCGCGCCGATGCGGCTGGTCAGCAACGCGCGCGGGATCGCGACCATGACAGCATGCGACCACTCGCCGAACTCGAGGCTGAAGGGACGCGACTGGTCGTGCAGCACCATGTCGCCGGGGCGCATGCTCACGCGCCGCTCGTCCTGGCTGAAGCGCGTGTTGCCGCCGAGCGCGAACCAGAGAAAGAAGTCGTCGCGCGGATCGCGCCGGATGTCGGTGGCGCCGCGCGTGACGCGGATCGTCGCCGCGCCGGGCAGCTTCGATTCGATCTCGTTGAGCGCGAGCGCGCCCAGCCCGCGCTGCGACACCCTGGCGCGAAACGCCGCGCCGCCCGGCGCGTTCGCGCACTGCGTGACCGAGTAGCTGCGGCACGTGACCTGGTGCCACTTCTCGAAACTGTCGCCGGGTTCGACCAGGGTTTTCATGGAACGGATGGCAGGTGGAGAACAAAGCTTGGCAAGCCGGGGCCAGCGCGGACGGCCGGCGCGACCCAAGATCGCCGCACCCGCCACCATCCGACTCACCCACCGAGGGGCCAATATGCCTTATCAGATCGATCGCATCAATCCGGCGACCACCGCCGTCATCGTCGTCGACATGCAGAACGACTTCGTCGCCGAGGGCGCCCAGTTGCGCTCGGCCCAGGCCGCGGCCATGGTGCCGACCTTGGCGCGCACCCTGGCCACCTGCCGCGAGCGCGGCATCCGCGTGATCTACACCGCGCACGTGCACCGGCGCGACGGCTGCGACATGGGCCTGTACGACGACCTCTACGGCCCGATCGCCGATCGCAGCGCGCTGGTCGACGAGACACCCGGCAGCGAGATCTTCGCGGCGCTCGCGCCGGCCGCGGGCGAGCACGTGGTCAAGAAGCACCGCTACAGCGGCTTCTTCGCGACCGACCTCGACCTGATCCTGCGCGAATGGGGCATCGACACCGTGGCGATCACCGGCACCACCACCGAGAACTGCTGCCATGCGACGGCGCGCGACGCGATGTTCCGCAACTACAAGGTGGCCTTCCTGTCGGATGCGACCGGCACCTTCGACTACCCCGACGTGGGCCAGGGCGCGATGCCGGCCGAGGCGGTGCACGAGGCCACGCTGACCATCCTGGCCTTCTCGACCGCGCATGTGATGACGAGCGAGGAGTTCGTCGCGCGGATCGATCGCTGAGCAGGCGCGACGGACCGAGCCGGACTGGATCTCAGGGCTTGAGCACGACGAGCAGCGCGATGCCGCCGAGCGCCGCGACGCACAGCCCCGGAGCGATCCGGACCCATGCACGCTCGCGGGTGTTCGTGCCCTCGACCTGCCTTCTGAGGCAGGCCGACAGCACGCCGTGCAGCCCCGACAGCGCGAACACCAGCACCAGCTTCGCGTAGAGCCAGCCCGCGCCGAACCAGCCGCCCAGGCTCGCGAGCGCGATCCCCAGGCCCCACACCGCCACCATCGCCGGCACGGTGACGCGGCGGTCCCAGCGCAGGAAGGCCTGCCCCATGCGCTTCTCGTGCGGCAGCAGCACGCCGCCCGAACGGCCGAGCGCGGCGACCGCCACGCCGAGCAGCAGCAGGCCGCCGGTCCAGGCGAGCACCGCGGCCAGATGCAGGGCCTTGAGCCACAGGTAGCTCATGCGGCCGGCCCGCGGTCGAGCAGCTTCCAGCTGTGGAAGCCACCGCCCGGCAGGCAGGCGAAGAGCACGAGCTTGAAGCCCATGCGCGCGGAGACGTCCTCGAGCGTTGCCGCGTTCACGACCTTCCAGCAGAAGCCCAGGAAGACGAGGCCATGCAGCGGCCCCATGAGGCTCACGGCCCAGGGCAGGCCGGCGAGGTGTTTCATCGGCACCGCGACCAGCAGCAGGACCAGCAGCGTGGCGGCTTCGAGCAGGCAGAAAAGCCGGAGACGGGAAAGGCGCAGGGCTCGGGACGGCAAGAGCAACTCCATGGCGGGAACCTCCATAGTCTCCCGGTGCATGGCCCGAAGCGAAAGTGGCCGGATTGACAAGCTTCGACTGTTTTCCGCCATCCATGGAAGAATCCGCCGCCATGACACCCAGCGCCCCGAAGACCACGCCGCACCGGCTCGCGGTGCTCGCCCTGCCCGGCCTCATCGCCTTCGATCTCGCGAGCGCCTGCGAGGTCTTCGGCCACGCGGAGCTCGCGCCCGGCCAGCCCTGCTACCGCATCGCGGTCTGCGGCGAACGGAAGTCCTTCGACAACGGCAGCTTCACGCTCACGGTCCGGCACGGGCTCTCGGTGCTCGATGAGGCGCAGACCATCGTCGTGCCCGGCATCGCCGATCCCGCGGCACCGATCGGCCGAGCCGTGCTGCAGGCATTGCGCACGGCCTCGGCACGCGGCGCGCGCATCGCCTCCATCTGCTCGGGCGCCTTCGTGCTGGCGCAGGCCGGCCTGCTCGACGGACTGAGCGCCACCACGCACTGGGTCGCGGCGCCGCTGCTCGCCGAGCTCCATCCGCGGGTGGAGGTCGATGCCAAGGTGCTCTACATCGACCACGGCCGGATCCTGACCTCCGCGGGCGCGGCGGCGGGGCTGGACCTGTGCCTGCACATGGTGCGCAAGGACTTCGGCGCGGCCGTCGCGGCGCGGGTGGCGCGGCTGTCGGTGGTGCCGCTGCATCGCGAGGGCGGCCAGGCCCAGTTCATCCAGCCGCTCGACCTGCCCGCCGACCGCGACCTGCAGCCGCTGCTCGCATGGGTGGAGCGCAACCTGCACCGGCCGCTGTCGCTAGACGACCTCGCGCGCCAGGCCTGTAGCAGCCAGCGAACCTTGAACCGGCGCTTCCAGGACCAGTTCGGCGTCTCGCCCGCGCAATGGCTGATCCGCGCGCGCGTGCGCCGCGCGCAGGAGCTGCTGGAACGCACGCGCCTGGGCGTCGAGCAGATCGTCGCCAAGGTCGGGCTGGGATCGGCGGCGAACTTCAGGGCGCAGTTCCAGCGCGTGGCGGGCGTGAGTCCGAGCGCATACCGCCGCAGCTTCGGCGCGAGGTCGAGGGCCTGAACTCCGCGGCGCCGCGCGACTACGAATCCTTGTAGTCGCGTGCTCCCGCGGCAAAAACGGCAGTAGAGTCTTCCCGAAAAGAAAACGTTTGCCCCATCGGCTCGACGCTGCTGCACCGACGAACGCCAAGCTTCATACCTTCGACTGATATTCGTTGTCGAAGGTAGTGGAATGGATGTATCGCCATTGCAATTTGGTTGCAGCTTATTACCGCCGATCGTCACGAGCTTCTCTACAGTGCTCGGTTTTTCGCCTTCACGCTTCGTTGCAGGGAGTTTCATGCCCACGCCCGCCTCCAGTCGGGGCCGCAAGATCACCGCGACCTCCGACGCCATGCCCGTGCTCGACGGGATGGCCGCGCTCGAACCCGTCCTGATCGAGGGCGAGGAAGCACTGAGCCGCCCCTATCGCTACACGCTCACGCTGACCACGCCGGAGTCGTCCACCATCGATGCGCGCTCGGCCGCGAACATCAAGCTCAAGCCGCTGATCGGCGAGGAGTTCGGCGTCCACATCCTGCTCGACGGCCGCCCCGGCGGCGCGCAGCAGCAGCGCCATCTCTCGGGGCTCGTGACGCGGGCGCGCTTCCTGCGCCTGGAGGGCCGGCGCGCGCTCCATGAAGTGGTCATCGAATCTTGGCTGAGCCTGGCCCAGCGCACGCAGGACTTCCGCATCTTCCAGAACAGGAACGTGCTCGACATCGTCGACGAGGTGCTCGGCGCCTACGGCTTCGCGCTCTCGATCCGGGCCACGGGCAGCTACCCGCCGCGCGAGTTCGTGGTGCAGTACGGCGAGACCGACTACGACTTCGCGAGCCGCCTGCTGCACGAGTGGGGCCTCTACTACTACTTCGAGCACGCGGCCAACAGCCACACGCTGGTGATCGTCGACGACATGCAGGCGCACGGCCCCTTTCCCGCCGGCGGCTACGAGCGCATTCCCTTCAGCGCCGCCGAGGCGTCGTCCAACGAGGAACACTGCCACCACTTCCAGCTCGCCGAAGCCTTGCAGAGCGGCCAGTGGGTCACGGGCGACTTCGACTTCACGCGGCCCAAGGCCGACCTGCTGCGCACCAAGGCGATGCCGCGCCGCACCCGGCATGCGGCGCGCGAGGTGTTCGCCTGGCCTGGCAACTACGCGGCCGAGGCCGATGGCGAGCAGATCGCGCGCGCACGGATGGAGGAGACCGGCGCGCCCGGCCAGGTCGCCAGCGGCGCGGGCAACCTGCGCGGCCTGGCGGCCGGCTACCGCTTCACGCTGACCGACCACCCGCAGGACAGCGCGAATGCCGACTATCTCGTGACCGCCACGCGGCTGTCGCTGCAGGAAGCGGGCGACGCGACGGGGCAGGAGGAGTTCCGCTGCCGGGTCGAGTTCGAGGTGCTGCCGGCGAACAACATCTTCCGCCCCACGCCCGACGCGATCAAGCCGCGCACCACGGGCCCGCAGACGGCGGTGGTCACCGGCCCCGCGGGACGCGAGATCTGGACCGACCAGTACGGGCGCGTGAAGCTCAGCTTCCACTGGAACCGCTACTGCAGCAAGGACGAGAGCAGCTCGTGCTGGGTGCGCGTGTCCTCGCCCTGGGCCGGCAGCAACTTCGGCGGCATGCAGATCCCGCGCGTGGGCCAGGAGGTGGTGGTCGACTTCGAGTACGGCGACCCCGACCGCCCGCTGATCACGGGCCGGGTCTACAACGCGGACAACATGCCGCCCTGGGACCTGCCCGCCAACGCCACGCAGAGCGGCCTGCTCTCGCGCAGCTCCGAGGGCGGCAACGCCGCGAACGCGAACGCGCTGCGCTTCGAGGACAAGCTCGGCGAGGAGCAGCTGTGGCTGCACGCGGAGCGCGACCAGTTGCTCGAGGTCGAGAACGACGAGGTCCACACCGTGGGCCGCGACCGCAGCAAGACCGTCGAGCGCGACGAGACCCACCATGTCAAGAACGACCGCACCCGAACCGTCGACCGCAACGAGACGGTCACGATCCACGGCCAGCGCGCCGAGACCGTGGACGGCGACGAGGCGGTCAGCGTCAAGTCGAACCGCAGCCATGCCGTCACCGGCACCGAGACCCTGACGGTCACGGGCGACCAGACGCACATCGCCAAGGCCCACCGCACCGCCAGCGTCACGGGCAACCAGACCACCTCGGTCACGGGCACGGATTCGCTGACGGTCACCAAGGCCCGCACCGTCACGGCGCAGGACAACGACCTGTGGAACGTCACGCTGGCCCAGACCACCACCATCGGGCAGGCCTACCAGGTCTCGGCCCGCTCGCACACCGCGACCTACAACGACGCGATGACGCTCAACGTGCCGGCCGGCCCGGCCTCGGCCACCGCGCAGGGCGACGTCTCGCTGACCAGTTCGGCCGCCAACCTGTTCGGAACGGCCGCCCTCAACATGGGCCTGCTGGCGCAGGGCGGCGACTTCTCGGCCGTGGCCTCGGGCAGCGTGGGCGTGAGCGCCGAGGGCGGCACGCTCGATACCTTCGCCTCGGGCGCCATGACGCATGCGAGCCCGACCAGCGTGGTGCTCAACGTCGACGGCACGGCGGTGGAGGTGACGCCCGGGCGCATCGTGCTGCGCGCGGGCAGCGCCACGCTGATGCTCGACGAATCGGGTGTCACGGTGAACGGCACCAAGATCTTCCTGAACTGCTGAGGGCCGCATCGATGTCCTCCGCGGCACCGGTGCGCAACCCGGTCGAAAAACGCATGGCCCGGCTCCACGACCTGTGGTGGGAGCGCACCGACGATGCCTCGCTGCGCGCGGTCGTGCTGCGGCTGCCGCCCGACTCGCAGCGCATGCTCGACGCCTTCTTCGCGCTGCAGATGGTGGACAGCGACTACGCCACGCCCGACCTGTTCCTGCGGCTGGACGCGGCCTACGAGACCGGTTACCGCTACAGCCGCGAGCTGCGGCAGGCCATGATCGAGACCGTCGCGCACAACCGGCCGCAGCTCGCGAAGCAGGGCGTGGCCGGCCCCTGGGAAGAGGAACACGCGAGCGGCCGCGACAGTGCCGCCGGCTTCGTCGACACCGGCCTGTCGCTGGCGCGCCACCTGCGCCGCCAGCGGCTGTCGGTCGTGCTGCAACCGGGTGGCGTGAGCGACGTCGCCTGCTTCGAGCGCTGGCTCGACGCGGCCATGCAGGCACCCGTGCCGCCGCAGGATGCCGGGCTGCTGCGGCTGGTGCTGGTGGACGACAGCGACTCGCGCGCCTGGCAGCCGCTGGTGGAGCGGCACGCGGGGATCGTGCGCGTGGTCGATGCGCCGCTCGACATCCTGGAAGCCGCGCGCGAGATCGCCGCGCAGGCCGGCGGCGGCGCCGGGGGGGCCGCGCTGTTCCGGCAGCTCCATGCCGACATGCTGATGCTGCTGCGTCGCGGCGACGCGGCCGCCGTGGAAGCGACCGCCGAGCGCGCCGCGCGGCTGGCCACGCGCAACGGCTGGTCCGACCAGCGGGCCGTGCTCGACGTGATGGTGGGCGGCGCCTGGCTGCAGGCGCGCGACTTCGCGCGCTCGGTGGCGCGCTACCGCCAGGCCCGTGCCGCGGCGGCGGAGGCCACGCAGGCCGGCAACCCGATGGGCCCGATGCTGCTGATGCAGGGCTGGATGGCCGAGGGCGGCGCATGGGCCGCGGCCGGCGACATGAAACAGTCGGCCCAGGCCTTCGAGCAGGCGGGCGAAACGGCCCGCCGCATCCCCAACAGCCTGTTCGCGGTCGAGGGCCGGCGCGCCGCGGCCCAGGCCTGGCTCGGCGCCGGCGAACGCGACCGGGCCTGGGCCTCGGCGCTGGCCGGCGTGCGCGAGGCACGCGCCATGGCCGGGGCCGACCGGCCGAACAGCACAGTGCCGCAGCTGCTGCAGGACATGCTCGCGATGCAGGATCCCCGACGCTGCGAGCGCATCGCACAGTGCGCCACGGCCTACGAGCGCGAGGCGCGCGCGGCCCTGGTCGAGGCCGATCTCGCGGGCCACCGGCTCGGCCCCCACCCGCCGCCGGCCGCGATCGCGGCGATCGAAGCGCAACTGGTGCAGCGCTACGAGCTGCTGTTCCAGGGCCAGCTGCGCGAGCGCGAGCAACTGGTGCAGGGTGGCGAGGAGGTGTTTCGCACCGTCGTCGCCATGGGCCGCGAGTGGCTCGATCCGGCCTGGAGCGGACTGCCGCACGTGAAGCATCCGCTGGACCTTTCGCCCGGCGAATGGCGCGAGTCGCCAGCGTTCGCGCGCCTGCCCGATCCGCAACCCTTCGTCGAGGCCGCCTGAGGCGCGCCGGCTCCTTCACGCCCCAAGGAAAGCACTTGTTCTTCGCGGCCAAGCATTTCGATCCGCAGCTGGGCATCGACGCCCACACCTACCTGGCGCCGCCCGGCGTGTGGCCCACGGTGCACATCGGCATCGTGATGGACCCGTTCGACTACCTGCCGACCATCCAGGTGTCGCCCGACAACCCGATCGTCAAGGGACTGGGCGCGCTCGGCACCGCGACCGAGGCCGCCAAGAACGCCATCGGCGAAGGCACGGCGTCGCCTCGGATACCGGCGCCGCCCGGCGCGCCGCCGGACGATGGCGCGATGCCCGAGAGCATCCCGCTGCCGCTCGGCGCCACGGTCGAGGTGGCCGGCGTGCGGCGCGCCAATGCCGGCACCGGCGGCGTGGACTTCCACATCCTGGTCGGCGCGCCGATGCCGATCGTCAAGGGACCGGGCGGCCCGCAGTTCGACGACGAGCTGTTCATGGGCAGCCGCACCGTGCTGGCCGACGGCGATCCGTTCTCGCGCATCACGATGCCGGTGCTCGGCTGCAACATCGTCGGCCTGGTGCCGCCGTTTCGCCCGCGCAAGCTGGTCAAGCCCGTGCGCCTGAGCCTGATGCTGCCGACCACCTTCAACGTGGCGATCCCGCCGCAGGTGTTCGTCGGCGGGCCGCCCACCATCTCCTGGGGCGCGATGATCCAGCGCGGCCTGTTCAAGGCGCTGGGCCGCGCCTACACGCGCATCGCGCGGCGCGTGTTCAAGAACATGCCGCCGGGCTTCCTCAAGTGCCGGGTGCTGCGCGCCGAGCCCGTGGACATCCGCGACGGCAGCGTCTCGGTGACGCACGAGGACTTCCACGTTCCCGGGCGCCTGCCGCTGACCTGGAGCCGCGCCTACGCATCGCGCGACCACGACTTCGCGGGCCACTGCGGCCAGGGCTGGCAGACGCCGGCCGACCTGCGCCTCGTGGCCGAACCCGACGGCCTGCTGAGCCTGCACGGGCCGGACAGCTGCGCGCTCTTCCCCGCCCTGCCCCGGTCCGAGCGCGAACCGGTGCGCGACCTGGTGGACGGCGCACGCCTCGAGCGGCAGGGCGTGCGCCTGACGGTGCGGTTCAAGGACGGACTGCACTTTCACTTCGACGATGCCCTCTCGCCGGCGGGCGAACTGCGGGCGGCGGCGCTACCGATCGCATGCATCGAGGATGCCTGCGGCAACGGCTGGCGCTTCGTGCGCGACGAGGACGGCGCGCTGGTACGCATCGTCGAGAACGGCGCGCACGGGCAGCCGGGACGCAGCATCGAGGTGCGCTCCAGCGGCGGCCGCATCGAGGCGATGGCGCTGCGCGACCCGCTCACCGGCCTGGAACATCCGCTGGTGAGCTATCGCCATGCCGGCGGCGATCTCGTGGCGGCCGTCGATGCACTCGGCGCGGCACGGGAGTTCGCCTACCTGCAGCACCGCATGGTCCGCCACACGGATCGCCTGGGCCTGAGCTTTCACTACGCCTACGACGACCGGTGGCGGGTGGCGCATGCCTGGGGCGACGGCGGCCTGCAGGACTGCCGCTTCGCCTACGACGAGGCATTGCGGCAGACGCAGGCGACCGACTCGCTCGGTCATCTCACGGTGGTCAAGTTCGACGAATCCGGGTTGCCGCTCGCGGAGATCGACCCGCTCGACGGCGTGACCACCTTCGAATACGACGACGCGGGCCGCACCGTGGCCGTGACACGGCCCGAGGGGCTGCGCACCGCGTTCGTCTACGACGCGCACGGCAACCTGCAAAGCACGCGCTGGCCCGACGGCAGCACGATCCGCAACGAATTCGACGACGAGGACCGCGTGCTCGCGGTCGTCGACCCGAACGGGCAGCGCTGGTCGCAGGGCTACGACGAACGCGGCCTGCTGGCGAGCCAGCGCGATCCCCGCGGCGCGGTCACGCGCTTCGAGCACGACGCGCACGGACAGCTCGTGCGCCATGTCGATGCGCGCGGCGCCGTCACGCAGCTCCAGTACGACCGACATGGACGGCTTCTCGTGCTGACCCATCCGCTGGGCGCGCGCACCCGCTTCGAGCACGACGTGCTGGGCCGGCTGAAGGCGCGGCAGGACGCGCTCGGGCGAACGACGCGCTACCACCACGATGCCAAGGGGCGCACGCTGCGCATCGAGCGCCCCGGAGGCGGCCATGCCGCCTGCGCTTACGACGCCGAGGATCAGTTGCTGCTCTACGTCGACGAAGCAGGCGCGCGCACGCGGATGCAGTACTTCGGGACCGGCAGCCTCGCCGCTCGCGTGCAGCCCGACGGCCAGGCGGTGCGCTACCACTACGACACCGAGGAACGGCTGGTCGGGCTGACCAACCAGCGCGGCGAGCGCTATGCGCTGCGGCGCGACGCGCTCGGCCGGATCGTCGAGGAGGTGGACTACTGGAACCAGTCGCGCCGCTATATCTACGACGGCGCGGGCCGCCTGAACGCCACCGTCGACGCGCTGGGACAGCGCGTGGCCTTCGCGTGCGACGCGATGGGCCGCATCACGCGCAAGACCTTCGACGATCCGCTGCAGGCGGGGCGCCAGCGCCACGAGCACTTCGTCTACGACCGCCTCGGCCAGCTGGTGGAGATGCGCAACGACGCGATGCACGTGCGGCGGCGCTTCGATGCCGTTGGCAACCTGCTCGAGGAGCGCCAGGGCGGCTTCCGCGCGAACTACCGCTACGACGAGGTCGGCCATCGGATCCTGCGCGAGACGAGCGCGGGCCATCGCCTGCGCTACGCGTTCGACCTGGGCAACCAGCTGCAGGGCATGGCGATCGACGACGACCCGCTGATCGCCATGACGCGCGACGCGCTGGGCCGCACGCTGAGCGAGCGGCTGGGAACGGGGCTGGAGCGCCGCTTCGCCTACGACGAGCGCGACCTGCTGACCGCGCAGCGCCTGCTCGAGGATGCGGGCCCGGTGTTCGAGACGCGCTACGACTACGACGGCGCCGGCAACCTCGAGTGCCGCGCCGACAGCCGGCAGGGGATCGATCTCTACCGCTACGACGCGCTCGGCCAGCTGCTCGAGCATGCGGACCCGCAAGGCCGGATTCAGCGCTTCCTGCACGATCCGGCCGGCGACCGGCTGCACACACGCGTGCGGCAGACGCCGCGGGCCCGCGTGGCCGGCGGCGAGAACGATGCCGAGGCCGTGCACTGGACGCGCGAGGGCAGCCTCGAGGGCACCCACTACGTGTTCGACCGCGCGGGCGACCTCGTGCAGATGCACGATGCCATGCCGGCCGGGGACGCGCTGCAGCTCGTCTGGGATGCCAACCACCGGCTGGTCGAGAGCCGCAGGGGAACGGCCGTCACCCGCTATGGCTACGACCCGGTCGGCCGGCGCGTCTTCAAGCGCGGTCCGCAGCGCACCACGTGGTTCTTCTGGGACGGGAACACCCTGCTGGGCGAACTGACCGAGGACAACGACGTGCCGCGGCCGCCGCCGGCCCTGCCGTCGAACCCCGTGTTGCAACTGGCGGGCGCGCGCCGTTCCTCGGCCGCCCCCGGAACGAACGACGCGCGCTATCTGAAGGCGCGCGAGTACGTGCACTATCCGTCCACCTTCGTGCCGCTCGCGCTCGTCGAGCGCGATGGCGACCGAAGCGCGGTCCTCCACTACCACGTCGATCCGAACGGCTGCCCGACCCGCCTCACGGACGGGCAAGGCCGCACGGTCTGGTCGGCGAGCCATGCGGCCTGGGGCGCGATCCGCGCGCTGCAGTGCGAGGAGGTCGGCAATCCGCTGCGCTTCCAGGGCCAGTACTTCGACGAGGAGACCGGGCTTCACTACAACCGCCACCGCTACTTCGATCCCCGCAGCGGCCAGTTCGTCTCGCTCGATCCGCTGCGCCTGGGCGCGGGCGAGAACCTCGTGCGCTATGCCGAGAACCCGCTGCTGGGCATCGATCCGCTGGGGCTGGTGGCCGGCGAAAGAATCCCCTATTGGGAGATCGGCGAAACGGGCCAGCACGGGCGCCCCATCCTCGCGCGCGTCACCGGCGACGACGGCAAGTTCGACCACTACGAGAACCCCGGCCATCACGATCCCAACATGCGCTCCCCCGGCCGCGGGACCGATCCCTACAACACCGGCAAGAGCGTGCTGCCCGAGAACCATCGCGAGTTGTTCGAGAGCAGCCGCTCCTACCCCGGCGATCGAAGCGTGCGCTATGCCCGCGACAGCCACGGCAACGTGCACCAGTTCCAGGACTCGGGCGCGCGGATCTTCCACTGGGCCGGTTCGGACAACGGCGTCTCGCTGCGCGGCACGGTCGACCACCTGCGCATCAATGCCGCGCGGCGCCGCTTCGCGTCGACCGTGCCCGCGTGCCGCGCCTAGCGGCGCGCCTCGAACCGACGGCTTCAAGGACAATCGCCCCATCATGCCCGCACATATCTTCGGCACCCGGGAGACCCTGCAGTTCGACATCGCGCCCAAGGACCCCGAGAGCTTCGCGATGCGGCAGGTGGACATCCACGCGGCCGGCACGCACGTGACCGCGACCGATAACGGCGTCTACGTGCCCAGCTTCCTCTTCACGCTGCACAGGACCCTGAAGAGCTTCCGCAACCCGGCCCGCTTCCAGCCCAGGGCGGACATCTTCGGCGACCGCGGACCCGTGGACATCCACCGGATACTCGCCGACGCGCCGGATCCATCGCCCGATCCCGGCGACTTGCCGGACCTCTGGGCCTTCCTCCAGTTCGGAGACGTCACGTTGCGCGTGCTGAGCTTCCTGATCCCCACCGCGCACGGCGTGTACCTGAGCTGCGAAACGCCCTCGCCGGAGACGCCGCAGCAGCCCGGGATCCGGGTCGTCGAAGTGTCGGTGGAAGCCCTGGCACGGACCATGACGCAGGCCTTCGAGGCCGTCGCCGCCGAGTACGAGGGCGACAAGTCGTCCGTGTCCTGATCCGCCCGCGGGCGTCGAGAGAAGGTCGCGGCTAGTCGATCGCGATCTTCGCCCGCGCCACCACGTCCTTCCAGCGCTCCAGCCCCTGCCGGATCGCCTGCGTGACCGCCTCGGGCTCGCTCGATCTCACCGCATAGCCCAGGCGCGCCAGCCTCGCGGCCAGGTCGGCATCGAGGGCCTTGCGCGTGGCGGCGCGGATCGTCGCGAGCACGGAGGGCGGCACGCCGGCCGGCGCCAACAGGCAGTACCAGACCTCGTAGTCGACCGAGGGCCCGCCGATCTCCTTGAGCGTGGGCACCTCGGGCAGCTGCGTGCTGCGCTGCGCGCCGAACACCGCGATGCCGCGCAGCCGCCCGGCCGCGATCTGGCTCGCGACCGAGGGCGAGGTGGCATAGACCATGTCGATCTGCCCGCCCATCGCATCGTTGACCGCCGGCGCCGTGCCCTTGTAGGGCACGTGCAGCGATTGCAGCGGCGAGATGGTCGAGAGGTACTCGCCCACCAGGTGCGGCGAGGTGCCCGCGCCCGGCGTGCCGTAGCTCAGCGAGCGCTTTTTCGACAGCGCGACCAGCTCCTCGAAATTGCGCGCGGGGAAGTCGGGACGCACGGCCATCACCACCTGCGTGCTGCCGACCATGCTCACGGGCGCGAAGTCCTTGAGCGGGTCGAAGCGCGTGTTGCGGTTCACGCTCGGATTGGTCGCGAGGTAGTCGTTGGCGAACAGCAGCGTATGGCCGTCGGCCGGCGCGCGCGCGACGAAGTCGGTGCCCATGTTGCCGCCGCTGCCCGGGCGGTTGTCCACGACGACCGCGCGTCCGAGCAGCTGGCCGAGCCGCTCCGCGAACGGCCGCGCGATGGTGTCGAAACCGCCGCCCGGCGGGAACGGGACCACCATCGAGATCGGGCGCGAGGGAAATTCCTCCGCGGCCCAGGCGCGTGGCAGCGGCGAGGCCGCCAGGGCGGCACCGAGTCCCAGCACGATGCGACGGCGCCGGCCGTCGGACTGAGGGTCGCGCATGGTCACAGCCTCGGCAGCTCGATCTGCAGCAGCTCGCTCGCGGCATCGGCCGTCATCGCGCTGGCCGTCTCCCCGCTGTAGAGCGAAGACCGCGCTTCCCAATCGCGCGGGCCGTCACCCGCGTGGCCCTTGCCGGCCAGCACGAACACGATGCTGTTCGGCGGCACCTCGATGCTCCGGCCCGCTTCGAGCGCGATCAGCGACAGCACGGTCCGCGCCTCGGAGAAGCTGCCCAGGTGCTTGCGCGCCACGCCGGGCCGCTGCGCATCGCCCAGCCATTGCGCGGCAGAAGGGCGGATGAAGATCGGCTTGTCGTAGCGACTCTCGGGGTAGCGCAGCTCGCGGCCGTTCATGTGCTCCCAGACGGCTTCGTAGGCATCCTGGTTGCGCGTGCCGCCCTCGGGCTTGTCGACCTTGTAGACGCCGGCCTCGAAGCGCCCGTTCTTCTTGAGTTCGACGATGCCGCGCTGGAACGCCGCCTCCGACAGGTAGCCGCTGCGGCTCGCGCCACCGAACTGCAGCACCAGCGTGAGCGATTCGCCCGCGATGCTCTGCGGGCCGTAGAACACGCCCTCGGGAAAGTAGCCGATCATGCCGGGCTTCATGACGCCATCGCGCGCGAAGTCGGCGTCGCCCTCGAGCTGCACGCGCACCTGGTCGAAGTTGTGGCGGTGGCGCGGCGAGTCGAAGTCGTTGAAGGTGTTCGAGAGCTGGAGGAAGAAGTTGCCCACGCTGCCGTCGCGGCCGGACAGCAGCGGGTGGTAGCGGAACTTGCCGCCGCGGGCATGGGTGCGCTCGATCATCGTGAGATCGCGCAGGTTCAGAATCTGCTGCATGGAAGGATGCGTCTCCTTGTTGGAATGGCCCGCATGCTGACGCAGTCCCCGCCACAAGCCCAGCGACATTAATTCACGGCAGCGTTGCCATTGCGGCAACGCTGCCCCGCGCACCATGAAACCCCGACGCCCCCTGCTCGACCACCTGAACCTCGCCACCCTGAAGCTCGTCGCGGCGATCGAGCACGAAGGCAGCCTGTCGCGCGCGGCCGCCACCCTGCACATCGTGCCCTCGGCCGCGAGCCGCCGCATCACGCAACTCGAGAACGCCATGGGCGTCGAGCTGCTGCATCGCACGGCGCGCGGCGCCGGCCTGACCGCGGCGGGCCTGTCGATCGCACGCTATGCGCGCGCGATGATGGAGGACGTCGACACCCTCGATGCCGAGCTGCAGAACCTGCAGGCCGGCGTGTCGGGCCGCATCCAGCTCGTCGCCTCGATCTCGGCCATCGTGCAGCACCTGCCGCAGGACCTCGCGCTGTTCCTGCAGCAGCACCCGGGCATCAAGATCGAGCTGGCCGAACACACGAGCGCGGAGATCGTCGAACTGCTGCTGCAACGCAAGGCCGACGTCGGCGTGTTCGTCGCCGAGGGCGACATCCCCGGCCTCAAGCTGCAGCCCTACCGCACCGAGCGGCTGGTCGTGATCCTGCCCGTGCACCACCGGCTCGCGAAGCGCAAGCGCCTGCGCTTCGAGCAGTTGCTGAAGGAGGAGTGGGTGGAGCTGCCCCCCGGCACCGCGCTCGCGAGCCGCGTGGCCAGGGAGGCACTCGCGCACGGCGTGCGGCTGCGCACGCGCATCCAGGTCAAGGGCATGGATTCGGCGAGCCGCATGGTGCAGTGCGGCCTCGGCATCGGGCTGCTGCCCCAGGCCAGCCTCGAGCAACAGGCGAAGTTCCCGAACCTGGCCTTCGTGCCGCTCGACGAGCCCTGGGCGCACCGGGTCAGCTACCTGGCGGTGCCCGCGCTGGCCGAGCCGGCGCCGGCGAGCCGGATGCTGTTGCAGGCGTTGATGGGGCTTTGAGCGGTTCCGGGGGCGAGCCCCGGTCTCAGCGCGGCGCCTGAATCAACGGATCGAGCGCCGCCCGGATCCGCCGCACCGCCAGTTCGCTCGCCAGCGTCTGCGACCCGCGCCCGTAGGTGCCCGCGAGCCGGATCAGCCGCAGCTGCTCGCGCTGCAGCCGCGTCTTGAGCCGCCGCGCCCTGGCGCCGAAGGCCCGGCCCATCTCGCGGCGCACGCGCCAGCGTGCCAGCGGCTGGCCCAGGCGCACCCATTCGTCGTCGCGGATCAGTTCGCGCTCGGGCACGAAGTAGGCCGCGAGCGCGTGCAGGTAGGCGCCGTTCTCGCGCGCGGCCTCGCGCCAGAACAGCCAGGCCGCGATCAGCACCGGGATGCCCTTGACCAGCAGCAGCAACGCCATCTCGCCATAGCCGCCGTCGAAGTAGTCCTCGAGCAGCGGCGAGTTCCAGACGAAGTGCATGGCCCAGGCCAGCACGAAGCACAACACGGCGGCGCCGATGCGCGTGACCAGCCGCCGCTCGGGATGCAGCAGGAACCACGCGACGCCGAAGGACGCGATGGCGGTGTAGGCCGCGTGGCTCCACAGCCCGCTCATGAGTCCGCGCGTGAGCAGGTTCAGCAGCACCGGATAGACCTGGTTCTCGAGCGGGAAGCGCATCGAGGCGTTGACGGTGTAGGTCAGGTTCTCGACCACCTGGAAACCGAGCCCCGCCATGGCGCCGACGATGAGCACCGACAGGTAGGTCTGGAACTGGTTGCGCGCCACCAGCACCAGCAGCACCACGCCCGCTAGCTTGAGGAATTCCTCGGTGATCGGTCCCGCGACCGCGGGCCCCCAGGCCGCCACGAATTCGGGCGAGATCAGCTTGGCGCACAGGCTCTGGATCGCGATGTTGGCCGGCGCGGCGAAGTACACGGCGCCCATGCCGCCCCAGGCGAAGGCCAGCACGAAGGCCTCGGGCGGATGCTGCTCGAGCAGGTCGAGCGTGCGGAACACCAGCAGGAAGGCCAGCGTGTAGAGACCCCACACCACGAGCCCGAGGAAGGCCGTGATGGGCACCACGCGAAAGCCCATCGAGAACATCTGCGCGGTGTAGAACAGGCCGTTGACGATCAGCGCGCTCAACAGCCAGAAGGCGGCACGGCGCGGCTGGAAGAAGGAGTCGGTGCCGACCGGCCACGGCGACTCGTCGCTGTCGAAGGCGGTGGTGGTGATGGTGGTGTCGTGGCTCACAGCGGCGCCTCCAGGTCCATCGACTCGAGCATGCTGCGCGCATCGGCCATGGCTTCGTCGAGGCCGTCGCTGCCGCCGTAGACGTCGATCTGCACCAGCGACTTGCGGCGCTGGTCCACCACCTGCCAGAAGCGGCCGGCGATCTTGCTGCCGTAGTAGGCGAAGGTCTTGCCCTGCAGGCCCCACATGGTGACGAAGTCGGACACGTCGCCCTCGATGCTCAGGCCCTGGCCGCGCTCCATCAGCCGCTGCTGCCGCACCAGCGGACCGTCGGGCCCGCCGGCCCAGGGCAGCGTGGTCACGAGGAACTTATGGTTGCCCTTGAACAGCATCAGCGAACGGCCGGCCTTGGAGCGCGCCACGTCCATCTGCCAGCCGCGCGCGGGCTCGAAGCGCGCATGGCCGACCGACACGGTCTCGCCGGCCGGCAGCGGGCGCGCGCCGGGCGTGTGGCGGTCCCAGAAGATCAGGCCGCCGACATAGGCGGCGATGGCGAGGAAGACCGCGAGGGCGCCCGGCCAGGTGCGGTAGGGGATGCGGCGGGAGGGCTCGTGCATGGGGGCGATGGTGCCATGGCGCGGCACGAGCGATCCCGCCCTCGCACGGTGCGCGCGAGCCTCTTCGACGCCGCGTGTTCGATGCGAACTTTTCACTTCGGCGTCAGTGTGCGGTCAGTCGTCCTATGTCATGCATCTGCCACCGGGAGGTCATACGACCCCCGCATGATCCGCCCCGCGCCCGCCGGCCCCTTCACTGGGGCGGCGGGCGTTTCGTCACTTCTTTCGCGGATCTTTTTTCATGATTTTTTCCTTCCCTCGCACCGCGCGCGCGACCTCGACGCTCGCCGTCGCCGCGGCCGTGCTGCTGCTGTCCGCCTGCGGCGGCAGCGACAACCAGAACGCCGGCTTCCTCCCGCTGCCGCCCTCTGGCTCCAACCCCGGCCAGACCACGCCGCCGCCGGCCGAGTCCGCGCCGCCGGTGCAGGTCGCGTTCATGCCCGACATCCACTTCCACGACGTCTATGCCAACTTCAAGGACGGTTCGTTCCCCGGCGTGTTCAATCCGAAGTCGGGCCGCAACGCGACGATCCGCCTGATGCACGCGCAGATGACCTCGACGCGCCTGTTCAACGAGAACTACTTCGCCTTCATCACCGCGCTCGACGACGCGGTGGCGCGCGGCGTGAAGCTGATCGCGCTGCCCGGCGACTTCTCGGACGACGGACAACCGGTGCACATGCGCGGCCTGAAGAAGGTGCTGGACGACTATGCGAACAAGCACGGCATCCAGTTCTTCGCGGCCCCGGGCAACCACGACCCGAACAAGCCGCTCGAGCGCGCGGGCGGCAAGGCCGACTACCTGGGCATCGACCCCACGACCAACCGCGTCGGCGCGCCCCAGCCGATCTACAGCCGCGGCGGCAACGGCGACTGCGCGGCGTCCAACTACAGCGGCGAATGGGCCAAGGTCAACAGCAGCTACTGCACCGAGGAAGTCAAGGAACAGGGCTACGCGGGCATCACCGAGGCGCTCGACCAGCACGGCCTGATGCCCAAGGCCGGCTACCGCTACTTCGAGACGCCCTACAGCAGCTACAGCTACCAGAACTACGACTTCGCGAAGGCGAAGGAACAGGCGGCCTGGAGCAGGCGCACCTTCGAGATTTGCGCGCAGGGCGCGGGCGGCACCTACAAGAAGGACGGCTACACCTTCTGCCATGACGTGCCCGACACCAGCTACCTGGTCGAGCCGGTCGAAGGCCTGTGGCTCGTGGGCATCGACGCCAACGTCTACGTGCCCACCGGCACCGGCCCCAACGACTTCAACGGCTCGGGCGACGCCGGCTACAACAAGATGCTGACGCACAAGCCGCACGTGATCGCGTGGCTCAAGGACGTGGTGGCACGCGGCAAGAAGCAGGGCAAGCAGGTCGTGGCCTTCAGCCATTTCCCGATGAGCGAGTTCTTCAACGGCGCCTCCGACGACATCATCGCGCTGCTCGGCGCGGGCAAGATGCAGATGGTGCGCCGTCCCGCCGAGGACGTGACCAAGGCGCTGGCCGACACCGGCCTGCAGGTGCACGTGGGCGGCCACATGCACTTCAACGACACGGCCGTGCGCAACTACGAGGACGGCCATGGCCTGGTGAACATCCAGGCACCGTCGATGGCGGCCTACGTGCCGGCCTACAAGCTCCTGACCTTCAAGGACGCGACGCACATCGACGTGCAGACCGTGCGCCTGGACAACGTGGCGCGCTTCGACGAGCTGTTCGACCTCTACCGCGAGGAACACCGCTTCTTCACCGACTTCCCGGGCCGACTGCCGGGCGGCAGCAACGGCGTGCTGTGGGACAAGACGGTGCTCGACGCGAAGAACTACGGCGAGTTCAACACGCGCTACATGTCGGAGCTGGTGCGCCTGCGGCTGCTCAACGACGACTGGCGCTGCGAGATGCGCGAGCTGGTGAAGAGCCCGATCTACGGTTCCGACCTGCTGGTGCTGTCGCAGCTGCAGACCAAGGTCACGCTCAAGCAGCTGGGCAACACCGGCAACCGCGGCCTGCTGAGCAGCGCCTTCTTCTCGTGCCTGGGCGACGCCGGCGGCGACGGCAGCGCGCAGCAGGCGGCCTATGCCAAGGACTACGCCGATGCCGAAGCCAAAGCGCGCGCGCTCGCGGGCGCCAGCGGCATGCGGCTGGAGGACTTCAACCAGTGGAAGGCGATCGACCTCGCGGGCGACTTCGTGCGCCTGGCCAATGCCGGCGACCTCGCGTTCGCCGACATCCCGGCCGACCGCGCGCGCCAGTACAAGCTGATCGCCCAGGCCCTCGAAGGCACCAGCGCCACGCTGGCGCTCAACGGCAGCCAGCAGGTGATGAACGACAACCCGGCCCATGCCGTGTTCCAGGCGCGCTTCAAGCCGCTGATGCAGATCCTGCTGAAGCTCGCCAAGGGCGCGCCCACGCAGCACTTCACGATCGACCTGCAGACCAACAAGCTGACCGACATGACGTCGGCACCGGCGCCCTTCTGAATCGCAGCGAAGACCCAGACATGACATCGAAGAACAACATCCAGCGCCGCGGCCTGCTGCTCGGCGCGGGCGGCGCGCTGCTGGCCGGTTGCGGTGGCGGCGGAAGCAGCGGCGGCTTCCCCTTCGTGCCGGCACCCGCGCCGGCCCCTGCTCCCGCACCGGCGCCCGCGCCGGTGGCCGAACCCGAGGTCACGGCCCCCACGCTGACCGGCCGCGCCGTGCTGCCGGCCGACAGCTACGTGGCCGGCCCGACCTCGGGCCAGTTCATCTCGGGCGGCGACTACACGCGCGCCAGGGACACCTATGGCTACACCCTGCCCTTCCAGGGCAAGCAGCCGATGCAGGGCTTCTCGGCGATGGTGCCCAGCGGCATGCCGGGCGTCTTCTACGCGATGCAGGACAACGGCTTCGGCGGCCGCGCCGCCTCGCCCGATGCCCTGCTGCACATCTACGCGGTGAAGTTCAACTGGGCCAAGGGCCAGGTGATCCCGGCCAACTTCCAGACCGGCGAGACGCTTTCGTCCTTCAGTGCGCAGAGCTATATCCGCCTGAGCGATCCCTACCGCAACCTCGGCTATCCGGCCGTGGCCGACATGGTCAACTACCCGGGCAGCTCGGTGTCGCCGGCCGGCCAGACGCTGGCCGTTGACCCGGCGATCGTCTCGGGCCGCCTGCTGACCGGCTACGACATCGACCCCGAGTCGCTGCAGATCGATGCGCAGGGCAACTTCTGGATCGGCGACGAGTTCGGTCCCTTCCTGCTGAAGTTCGACCGCCAGGGCCGCCTCGTCGCGCGCGAGGTGCAGATGCCCAACCTCGCGAAGATCGGCGGCAATCCACTGGTGCAGACGCCGAACAACCCGTACATCCAGTCGAACACCTCGGTGGCCAACCTCGGCGGTTCGGGCGGCCTGGAAAGCATGGCGATCAACGCCAGCCGCACCAAGCTCTATGCGATGTACGAGAAGGAGATGAACGGCGACAACGCGCAGCGCCGCATCATCAGCGTGTTCGACCTGGCCTCGCAGAACTTCGAGCCGCGCGTCTACGCCTACAAGGTCAGCACCGGCCAGCGCATCAACGGCGACGGCAACCTCGAGACCGAGGTCTACAGCGTCAACGACATGGTCGCGATCAACGACACCGAGTTCCTCGTGGTCGAGAAGGACAGCGGCGCGGGCGACGTGCGCAGCGGCAAGTTCCCGGCCTCGGGCACCTGGCGCAACGCGGCGCGCTTCAAGCGCGTCTACAGGATCGACCTCGCGCAGGTCGACAGCAGCGGCTACCTCAAGAAGGAAGAGATCGTCGACCTGATGGCGCTGAAGGACCCGAAGGGCCTGGGCGGCGACGCCACCATCGACGGCATCTTCGCCTTCCCGATGGAGTGCGTGGAGGTGGTCACGATCGCCGACGCGCAGACGCTGATGCTGGTGAACGACAACAACTACCCCGGCGGCTCGCCCTCGCGCCTGCCGAACAAGGTGGACGGCAACGAGTTCATCCGCATCCGGCTGCCGAAGCCGCTGGCGCTGCCTTCCGCGAAGGCTTGAGCGCGCGCGGCGCGGGGATCGCGATGCGCCGCAGCGCCACGGCCGACACCACGGCCAGCGCCGCGATCCCCGCGGCCGCCACGGCGGACGACACGCCGAGCCCGGCCACGAAGGCGTGCCGGGCCTCGTCGAGCAGGCCCGCGGGCAGGCTTTGCGCAAGCGAGGTCGCGCTCCAGAGGCCCTCTTCCACCGCGCGGGCCGCCTGTTCGGGCAGCCCGCGCGGCAGATGCTCGGCGATGCCCGCGCGGTAAACCACGGTCGTCAGGCTGCCGAAGATCGCCACGCCGAGCGCGACCCCGAGTTCCTGCACCGTTTCCGACAGCGCCGAGGCCGAGCCCGCATGGGCGGCCGGCGCCGCGCCGATCACGAGGTCGGTGCCCAGCGCGGCCAGCGTTCCCAGTCCCAGGTAGATCAGCGCATAGCCGGCCACCGCCCAGCCCAGGCCCTGCGTCGCGGGCAGCACGGGCAGCAGCGCGAGCAGGCCGTGGCCCAGCGCCGACAGCGCGAGCGACGCGGCCATCACGAAACCCGGGCGCACGCGCCGCGCGACCAGCGGCGCGCCGATGCCGGCCACCAGCATCGCGAGCGCGGGCGGCGCCATCCACAGGCCGGCCGTCACCGGCGGCAGGCCGATCACGAGCTGCAGGTACTGCGTCACCAGCAGCAGCGCACCGCCCACGCCGGTCAGCCCGACCAGCAGCACGCCGAGCGCGACGCTGAAGCTGCGGTCGGCGAACAGCCCGATGTCGAGCAGCGGATTCGCGAGCGCGCGCTGGCGCCGCACGAACGCGATCGCGCAGGCGATGCCGAGCAGCAGCGCCAGCGTGGTGGCAATGCCCCAGCCGCTCTTCGCGCTCTGCTTGACCACGTAGACCAGCGGCAGGATCGCCGCCAGCGACAGCGCGACGCTCGCGAGGTCGAGGCGCGCGCGTTCCGGCGCGCGGTATTCGGGCAGCAGCAGCGGCCCGCCGATCCACAGCAGCAGCACCACGGGAATCGCCACCAGGAAGGCCGAGCCCCACCAGAAGTGCGCGAGCAGCAGGCCGCCGACCAGCGGCCCCGCGGCCATGCCGAAGGCGAACATGGTGGCCCAGACGCCGATCGCCAGCGCGCGCTGGCGTGCATCGAGGAACATGTTGCGGATCAGCGCCAGCGTGGAGGGCATCAGCGCCGCGCCCGCGATGCCGAGCAGGGCCCGCGCGGCGATCAGCAGGTTGGCGCTGGGCGCGAAGGCGGCCAGCACCGAGGTGAGCGCGAAGGCCGCGGCGCCGATCAGCAGCAGGCGGCGACGCCCGATCGCATCGCCCAGCGCGCCCATCGTGACCAGGAAGCCCGCGATCATGAAGCCGTAGGCGTCCATGATCCACAGCGCCTGGGTGGCGCTGGGCTGCAGGTCCTCGGCCAGCTTGGGCAGCGCGAGGTAGAGCAGCGTCACGTCGAGCCCCAGCAGCATCGTGGGCAGCGCGAGCATGGCGAGGCCGGCCCATTGGGCGAGGCCCGCGCGCGCCGGCGGCGTTGTCGCAACGCTGTTGCCGTTGTGCTGTTTGAGACCGAAAGCCATGCGAACCACTCCTGAATGATGAAGGAGCGATCATTCTGGGAACGGATCGGCAACAGGACAATATTTCCTCTCATGCTATTACTGGCAGCAATACGAAGGGCGGCGCACTATGGCATCTAGATCGCTCGACCGCACGCGCACCGAACTCTCGGCCTTCCTGCGCGCCCATCGCGAGCGGCTCGCGCCCGCGGACGTGGGCCTGCCCAGCGGCGGGCGGCGCCGCACGCCGGGTCTGCGCCGCGAAGAGGTGGCCGCGCTCGCGGGCGTGGGCATCACCTGGTACACGTGGTTCGAGCAGGGCCGCGAGATCGGTGTCTCGGAAGCCTTCCTGCTGCGCATCGGCAAGATCCTGCGGCTCGACGATGCCGAGTGCTGCCACCTGTTCCTGCTCGCGCAGCAGCGGCCGCCCTCGGCCGAGGCCTATCACTGGCCGAGCATCCCGCCGCTGGTGCAGCGAATGATGGACGAGCTGGTCACGCGCCCGGCCTACGTCACCAACCTGCGCTGGGACGTGGTCGCGTGGAATGCCACCGCCGATCGGTTGTTCGGCTTCTCGGGTCGCGAGCCCGCGCAGCGCAACTTCCTGCGCCTGGCTTTCGCCGATCCCGAGCTGCGTCGGCGCCTGCCGGACTGGAAGGAGGATGCGCCGCGCCTGCTGGCCGCGTTTCGCCGCGAGCTCGCGGTCGCGCCCGACGATCCCGCGATGCTGGCGCTGGTCGATCAGCTGCGGCGGCTGTCGCCCGACTTCCGGCGCTGGTGGGACACGCCGCGCGATCCGCAGCCCTCGCGCGGCATCTCGGCCCTGCTGGACGAGGGCCGGCGCGTGGCCTTCGAGCACGAGGCGCTGACGGTGGACGAGTACCGCCACCTGCGCATGGTGGTGTACTTCGAGGAAGGCGCCGGGCCGCTCAGCGAGACGTCGTCGCCGGCCGCGCGGGAATCCACGCCACCAGCGGCGCCAGCCAGCGCGGTCGCCAGCTCAGCGTGAAGGTCACGGCGAGCGCGGCACCCGCGAGCGCCATGAACCAGACCAGCGAGGCCATCGAGACATGGTCGACGCGCAGGCACAGCAGCAACGACACGACCAGGCAGGCCGCACCCAGCACGCGCAGCACGCGCGCCATGCGCACTGGGTAGGCCGTGCCGGGGCGCGCCTGCTCCCAGTGCACGTCCATCGACAGCGCGAACAGGCCCGCGCCCACGAGGTTGGCGGCCAGCGCGGCCGCGAGCATCAGGGCCTCAGACACGGGCCACCGCCGATCCGTTCGACGCCGACACGGTGGGGACGGCGGCCGCGGCCGTCTCAGCGGCTCGGCGCCGCAGCATGCGCGCGGCCACCACGGCCAGCGAGACCGCCGCGAGCACCGACAGGTCGACGCCCGCCACCGGCCAGTAGCCGCTGCCGATGGTGCGCAGCAGGTGATCGCCGGTGGTGATCCAGTTCAGCAGCACCGCCGCCACGCCCAGCAGCGCCACGGCCCAGCACTGTTCGGCCCAGGCCGGTGCGAGACGGCCCTGCGCCGTGGGCGCGGTGCGCCACAGGCCATGGAGCAGCGAGACCAGCCAGGCGCCCGCGAAGATGCCGATCTCCCAGTTGCCGCGCAGCGGCAGCTCGGCCGGCAGCAGGCGGTTGGCGACCAGCATGGAGAAGGTCGCGATCAGCAGGCCCGGCACCGTCGCGACCGCGAAGGCATCGACCCAGCGCGCGCCCTGCAGGCCCTGCTTCGCATGCTGGCGCTTGCGCTTCTCGACGAAGAAGATGAAGCCGGTGGCGATGCAGGCGCAGCCGGCCAGCCCGCCCAGCACATAGAGCCAACGCAGCAGCCAGTGCCTGAAGTGCTGCAGGTGCAGGCCGGTCAGGAAGTCCTTGATGCCCGCGACCACCGTGGGCGCCGGATCCTCGCGGATCACCTCGCCGGTGGCGCCGTTGAAGTGGATGCCCTCGCCCGTGAGCGTGACCCGGTCGGTGCCCGCGCGGTAGACGCTGACGTAGGCATTGGCATCGCTCACGTGCTGCACGTTGAGCATGCCCACCTCGCCCGCCATGCCGCGGCTGGCCCAGCGGCGCTGGGCCTCGGCCACCATCGCGTCGACCGAGGCCAGCGTGCCCGGCGTGCCCGCGCGGTCGTGCGGCAGGCCGGTCTCCTGGGCCTCGAGCTTCTCGTGCAGTTCGTGCAGCGGCTCGAGCTGGGTGTGGCTCACGGGAAAGTAGACGCCCGCGAACACCACCAGCCCCGACAGTGCGAAGATGAAATGGAAGGGCAGCGCGACCACGCCCGTGAGGTTGTGCAGGTCGAGCGCGCTGCGCTGCACGTGCTTGGCCGGACGGAAGGTGAACAGCTCGCGGAAGATCTTGCGGTGCATCACCACGCCGCTCACCAGCGCGATCAGCATCACCAGCGCCGCGAAGCCGACGATCCAGGTGCCGAGGTTCAGCCAGTTGAGGTGCAGGCTGTAGTGCAGCGGGTAGAAGAAGTCGCTGCCGATCTTCAGCCGGTCTTCCGGCAGCGTCTTGCCGGTGCGCGGGTCGATGGTGGCGTTGCCCCAGACCCCGTCTTCGGGGTCCTTGGCGTTGGGCAGGATGAAGCCCGAATAGATGCTCAGCACCGGGTCGCGGTGCGTGGTGTAGGCCAGCCACTGCTTGGGCTCGAAGCTCGTCGCCATCGGGCCGTTCACGCGCGAGCGCGCTTCCTCGACGTTGGCGGGGGTGGGCTTCGCCTCCTTGAACAGCGGCAGCAGCACCTGGTCGAACGAGGGCATGCGCTGCGGCTCGAAGCGCGTCTCGGGGATCGCCCAGCGGTCGATCTCGCGGTCGAACACCGACAGCGAGCCGAAGAAGAACACGACCATCAGCACGAAGCCGAGCACCAGCCCGAACCAGGTGTGGAGCCAGGCCATCGAGAGGCGGAAGTTCTGGAACACGGAAGTCTCTCCTCGCGGGAATGGTTCGATTCGGGTCGGGTCAGAGCAGCGCGCGCTGCACGAGCGATGCCGCCGCCGTCATCGACAGGCCGCCGCCGGCCAGCACCAGCCACACGCGCTTGACGTTGGCGGCCGAGAACGCCCAGAGGAACGCGACCAGGAACACCAGGAAGGCCAGCATGCTGGCGAGCGACTCGGCATCGTGGAACGGCATGCCCGCGGCGAACAGCAACCCGATGCCGAGCGCGACGAAACCCCAGGAGAACGCATAGCCGCCGAGCACGGCGGCGCCGATGCGGGAGACGATCTGCAGGGCGGGGACAGCGTTCTGGGCCATGGCTTTCTTCGACGGGATGGACGACGGGGGCAGGCGTGATGCCTTGCCGGTGCCAGCCTCGTTTCAGTGGGCCCGCACGCGCGGTTGCTCGAGGCAATTGATAGTCGTTCTCATTCTATCAAGCGCGTTCGGGCCGCCCCGATCTCGTCACGATCCAAAGGACATTCGACTCGAAGCGGTAGTCAGGGCGTCTGCTGCGCCGCGTGCTTGACGCGCAGGATCTCGACGATGCGCGCTTCGTGCAGCACGCGATAGAACACGATGTAGTTCCGGTGCACGACCAGCTCGCGCACGTGGTCAGGCAGCCCGGGTCTTCCGCCTCGGCCGAGTTCAGGGTGTTGCGCAAGGGGCAAGGTCTTGTCGCGCAGCTCCTGGCCGAAGCTGCGCGCCCGCGAGGGGTTGTCCTTGCCGATGTAGCGAACGATGGCACGCAGATCGTCGACCGCCTTCGGCCGCCACTCGATGCGGCAAGGCGTCATGCACGTTTCTTCGCGGCGGGTTTTCGTGCGGCCGTCGGGGCCGCAATGTCGGCCTCCATGAGGGCCAGCACTTCATCGTGCGAAAGATTCGGCCGGGGGTCGTCGACGGCCTCCTGGATTTCCGCGGCCAGCCACTCGTTGTAGGCAGCGGCTTCGTGCGCCTTGCGCAGGGCCTGCGCACGATTGTCGGTGGAACGCTCCACGGGCTCCCGCTCGGCCGGATTCCACTCGCTGGCATCGAACTGCCCGACGGTGATGCCCAGGTCGCGCAGCACGCTCAGTGCGGTGGCCGGATTTCCGAAGCGGCGCGGCTCGGTGCTGCGGGCCTTCGCCAGAACGGCGCCGGCACCGTTGCGCGTGGCGATCTGAACGAGAAACGTGCCCCCCTGCCCTTTGAGCGTCACGCTCGAAACACCGCCGGCTTCGGAGGCCGTGCGGAGTTGCTCCAGGGTCATGCTCTGCATGGCGCCTCCTTGCAGTCAAACAACGTCTATTGTGCAAGACATGTTGAAATCGTGCAAATCGGGGCGCCGGATCGAGGCCCCGTCACATCTTCAATTGCGTCAGTGCCCAGGCCACCATCGCCAGCTGTGCGACGTTCACCAGCATCCCCGCGATGTGCAGCTTGCGGAACGCGACGATCGAGGCGTCGACGCCGGGGATCGTGCCGCGCAGCTCATCCATGCGCGGGATGATGATCCAGCCCCGCAAGGCGAAGGCGAGCCCCCCGATGACCGCGGCACCGAGCGCGAAGACGAGCTTGCCCGACCAGACATAGCTCAGCGCCGCGGCGCTCGCCGTCAGGATCACCGCCACGTAATAGACGTTGAACAGGCCCCGGATGAAGCGTCCGTCCAGCGGCGTGTCGTGCTTGAGCACGAGCAGCGGCAGCGAGCCCATCATGAAGAAGCCCATCCAAACCAGCAGGACGACGGTGGCGGCGAGCGCAACGACGATGGGAAGCATGGCGATCCTCCGCGCGGTCTCGCGGCGGGTGCCGGGGCCGAGGCGCCGAATGTATCCGTTCGCTTCGCCGTTGCGTAGAGGTTCACCCCCTGCTCAAGCCGTCATCCCCCCATCCACGTTGTAAACCCCACCCGTCACGAAGCTCGCCTGCGGCCCCAGCAGCCAGAACACCAGGTTCGCCACCTCCTGCGCGCTCGCCGCGCGCTTGAGCGGCTGGTTCAGGAAGTGCTGCTTCAGCGCGGCCTCGGCCTGCGCCTCGGTGCGGCCGTCGACGAGGAAGGTGCTGCGCAACAGCGGCGTGTCGATCGGTCCCGGGCAGATGGCGTTGATGCGGATGCCGAGCGGCGCGAACTCGAGCGCCGCCTGCTGCGTCATGCGGATCACCGCGGCCTTCGAGGCGCCGTAGACGCCGAGCCCGGCCTCGGCGCGGCTGCTGCGCTGGCCCGACACCGAGGCAGTGTTGACCATGGTGCCGCCGCCCTGGTCGCGCATCGCGCGCGCCACGGCCTGCATGCCGAGCAGCACGCCGCGCACGTTGACCGCGAAGATGCGCTCGAAGTCCTGCATGCGGAACTCGAGCAGCGAGGATTGCGGGCCGACGATGGCGGCGTTGTTGTGGAACAGGTCGATGCGGCCGAACTTGCTCAGTGCGGCATCGACATAGCGCCGCACGTCGGCCTCCTGCGCGACATCGGCCGCGACACCGATCGCATCGCGCGCATCGAGCCCCTCGAGCGCGCGGTCCAGCGCGGCCTCGTCGCGGTCGACGATGGCGACGCGCGCGCCGGCCTCGAGCAGCTGCCGCGCGAGCGCCAGCCCCACGCCGCTGGCACCGCCGGTGACGACCGCCACCCGGCCTTCGAACACGGGCGCGCTCATCGCAGCGTGACCTCCAGCGCGCTCGGCGCGCGAAACACGAAGGTATGCAGATGCGTTGCGCGGTCGGGCTCGACCAGCCGCATGCGCGGGAAGCGCTTGGCGAACTCCTCGAACACGATCTTCATCTCGAGCCGCGCGAGCGGCGCGCCCAGGCAGAAGTGCACGCCGTTGCCGAAGGTGAGCTGCTTGCGCGCATTCGCGCGGCGGATGTCGAAGCGCTGCGGGTTCTCGAACACCTCCTCGTCGCGGTTGGCCGAGGCGAAGGACAGCACGATGGGCGCGCCCTTGGGGATCGTCACGCCGCGAAACTCCACGTCCTCGAGCGCGATGCGGCGCCAGCCGATCACGGCGCCGGCATAGCGCATGCCCTCCTCCACCGTGTTCGCCGCGAGCGAGGGATCGGCGCACAGCGCTTCCCACTGCTCGCGGTTCTCGAGCAGGCTGCGGAAGGTGTTGGTGAGCTGGTTGGTGGTGGTCTCGTGGCCGGCGAAGGCAACGCCGAAGGTGTGGGTGATGATCTCGGGAATGGTCATCACGGCGTCGTCGCCATTGCGGATCTCGAGCATGCGGCTGGTGAAGTCGTCCTGCGGATGCTTCTCGCGCTCGCGGACCATCTCGGTGCAGTACTGCCAGAACGCCACCATGTTGCGCGCGCCCTCGAGCTGCTCGGCATGGGTGGCGGGGCTGAAGTCGATCACGCTGCGCGCGCCGGCCCAATGCTTGACGTTCGGAATGTCCGAGTCGGGAATGCCCAGCACCTTGAACACCACCTGCGCCGGCAGCTCGTAGTTGACCTCGCGCAGCAGGTCGACGGCATCCTTGCCCTCGACGCGGTCGATGGCCTCGTTCACGAGCCGGCGGATATGGCCGTCGAGCTTGACGAACTCGCGCAGGTTCAGCACCTGGCCGGTCACGCCGCGGATGCGCTTGTGCACCGCGCCGTCGAGGCTCGAATGGCTGCCGGTCTGCGCATAGCCGCCCTCCTTGAGGATCGCCTGCGCATCGGGATGCATCGGCGTCACGGGCCGCGTGGTGTTCTGCGACGAGAAGCGCGCGCCGTCGTGCAGCACGCTGTAGACGTCGGCGTGTTTGGTGAGCACCCAGTAGCCAATCTCCTCGCACCAGAACACGGGCTCGTCGCGCCGCTGGGTCTCGAAGGCCGCATGCAGCTCGGGGCTGAAGTAGGGCTTGAAGTCGGCGGACGGCGAGGTCCCCGCATGAAAGGGGCAACCGGCAATGGCATTCATCGGGAAGTCTCCTGGCGTGGGTGTTTGTTCTTGGAAGCGGAAGCAGTCAGCGCATCAACATGCCGCCGTTGACGTCGATCGTGGCGCCCGTCACGAAGCCGGCACCGGGCGACACGAGGTAGGACACCGCGGCCGCGATCTCCTCGGGCGTGCCGATGCGGCCCAGCGGCACGGCCGCGGTGCCGAGGTACTTCTGGCCGCGCTGCGCCTCGGGGACGGTCTGGTGCAGCATCGGCGTGTCGATCGGTCCCGGCGCCACGGTGTTGACGGTGATGCCCAGCGCGGCGGCCTCGCGCGCCACCACCTTCGACAGCGCGAGCACCGCGCCCTTCGAGGCGCTGTAGGCCGCGCCGCTCTGCATGCCCCCCATCTGCCCCGCGAGCGAGGCGACGGTGACGATGCGGCCATGCTCGACGGCCTGGCCGCAGCAGCGGCGCAGCATCTCGCGCACGCAGAGGAAGGTGCCGAGCGCGTTCACGCGCAGCACGGTGTCCCACTCATGCAGCGTGATGTCGACCGTGGGCAGCCGCCCCGGCGCGGGCTGCGCGCTGAGGATGCCCGCGAAGCAGGCCAGCACGCCCACGCTGCCGAGCTTCTCCTGCACCGTGTCAAAGGCGGCGCGCACGCTGTCCTCGTCGGCCACGTTGCAGCCCAGGCCGATATGGCCCTTGCCAGGCAGCTCGGCGGCGGCACGCTCGGCGGCCTCCACATGCAGGTCGGCCACGGCGACGGTCAGGCCGTCCTCGGCCAACCGCCGGGCGCTGGCCAGCCCCAGCCCGCCAGCGGCGCCGGTGATGAGTGCGATGCGCATGAAAAGACTCCTGGATTTCAGCGGTCCGGATGGGCCTCGGCCCAGCACTGCACCAGCGGTTCGCTGATGTAGGCGCTCGTGGTCTGCCCCCCGTCGACGGCCAGCACCTGGCCCGTGACGTAGCCCGCGTCGTCGCTGCACAGGAAGGCGGCCGCGCCGGCCACCTCCTCGGGCAGGCCGGGCCGGCCCATCGGCGTGGTGCCGACGATGGTGGCCTGGAAGCGCGCGGTGTTCAGCCGCCCCGCGGTCTGCGGCGTGGCGATGATGCCCGGTGCGATCGCGTTGACGCGGATGCCCTGGTCGGCATAGTCGGCCGCGAGGTTGCGCGTGAGGCCGATCACGCCGGCCTTGGCCATCGAGTACACGGCCTGCCGGCGGTAGCCCACCAGCCCCAGCGTGGACGCGATGTTGAGCACCACGCCGCGCGCCGCGATCAGCGCCGGAAAGGCCGCGCGCGTGACCATGAAGGTGGCCTTCTGGTTGATGTCGGCGAACCTGCGGTAGTCGTCGTCGGTGGTCTCGTGGAACGGCGGGCAGTTGCCCAGTCCCGCGTTGTTCACCAGCACGCGCAGCTCGCCGAAGCGCTCCATGCATTCGTCGACGATGGCCTGCGGCGCGCCGTCGGCCGTGACGTCGGCGGCGAAGACCTGCAGGTGCTCGTCGCGCGGCAGTTGCGCGAGCCCCTGGGCGTTGATGTCGACTGCGAGCACGCGCGCGCCCTCGGCATGCAGCCGCAGCGCGATGGCGCGGCCGATGCCCGAGGCCGCGGCGGTCACGATGGCGGCCCTGGCCTCGAAGCGTTTCATGCGACTTCCCACACGTCGTACACGGGCCCGTCGCTCTCGCGCGTGCCGGTGCCGACCGCGATGCGGTCATTGAGCCATTCGAGGCCCGGTGCCGCGGTCTCGAACTGCACCGCGACGCGGAAGTAGTCCTCGCCGCGCGCGATCGGCTCGCGATTCACGATCTTGCGCATGATCTCGGGCGTGGGCCCGTTGCGGCGTCCGCTGTAGGTCATGTAGACGAGCCCGCCGCCCTCGGCCTCGAGCACCAGCCGCACGTCGAGGTGCAGGCCGCCATCGGGCCGCTCGAGCACCACGTCGGCGCCGCCGGGCAGCACCCGGCCGCGCAGCCGCTCGCCTTCGAAGCGGCCGCCGCTCACGCACATCACGCGCCGCGTGTAGCCGTGCGGCACGGCGCCCACGAACTGGGCCGGTGCCGTGACCTCGGCCTTGATCGTGAACAGCGGTCGCAGTTCGATCGGTGTCATGCCGCCGCGCCGCTCACTCGCCGGCCTTCTCGCCATGGCCCGTGCCGTAGCGCTTGCGCACGTCCTGGATCAGCTCGAGCAGCGCCTTGGGCACGTCGCGGCCCTCGGCCTTGGCCTGGCGCTTGCAGTCCTCCCACAGCTTGAGGTCGGCATAGCCCTTGTCGGTGTGGCGGTTCCATTCCTTGTCCAGCGGCGTGGTGATCTCCAGGCGCACGCCGGCCGGGTCGTGGAAGTAGATCGACAGGATCAGGCCCTTGTGGTCGGTCGGCCCGATCACTTCCACGCCCTGCGAGGTCAGCCACTCGTACCACTTCGTTACCTCGGCGCGATCCTTCGCCTGCAGCGCGATGTGGTTGAAGATGTCGTAGGCCGGATGGCTGGACTTCGAGGGCGCGGGCACGCCCGGCGCCTCGAAGAAGGCCAGCGTGGAGCCATCGCCCATGCGGAAGAAGATGTGGAAGTAGGGAATCGCGTCGCCGGTAGAGGGCACGCTGTCGTCGAGCACCGTGCTCGCGAGCTCCATGCCCATGATGCGGGTGTAGAAGTCGGTGGTGGCCGCCGCGTCGGGCGTGACCCAGGCCGCATGGTTCAGCATCATCGGCGTGAGGCCGGGGTTCGGGGTCAGCGGGGCCTTGGGCTTGGTGCTGAGATCGGGTGCAGTGGCTTGCATGAAGCGTTTCTCCGTGTTGATGTCGGCTCTTGGAACTCGTTCTTACAGTTGAGGGTCGGCGATGCGAACGGCGATGCCGTCGAGCGCCTCGCTCATGACGATCTGGCACGACAGCCGGCTGCCCGCTTCGCGCGGCGCGGCCGTGTAGTCGAGCATCTGGTTCTCGGTGTCGACCGCGGGCGGCAGCCTGTCGATGAATGCCTCGTCGACGATCACGTGGCAGGTGGCGCAGCTCATGACGCCGCCGCAGTCGCCGACGATGCCTTGCAGGTCGTGGCTGGTGGCGGCCAGCATCAGGCTCTGGCCTTCGGCGACCTCGAGCTCGGTGCGCTCGCCGTTGGAATGGATGTAGATGGCACGGGGCATGGAAGGACTTTCTCTCAGGCGGTCGTTCGCGTCAGTCCCCTCGACGGGGACGTTGACCCGCGCCGCCGCGCAGGCGCCGCAGCACGCTGCGCACCAGCCCCACGAAGCCCTGCGGCATCAGGAACATGCACAGGATCAGGAAGCCCGCGAAGATCGCCGAGGGCGCCGACTTCGAGATCTGGTCGGCGACGTTCGGTATGAACTGGATGAAGGCCGCGCCCACCAGCGCGCCCGAGATGGTGCCGAGCCCGCCCACCACCACGCCCACGAGGAAGAACACCGACACGAACATGCCGAAGCTGTCGGGCGCCACGAAGGCGGTGGCGATGGCGCCGAGCGAGCCGGCCACGCCGGTGTAGAGCGCACTGATGCCGAAGGTCATGGCCTTCACGTGCGGCACGTTGACGCCCATCGCGGCCGCGGCGGTCGGCTGCTCGCGGATGGCGATGGTGGCGCGGCCCAGCCGGCCGCGCAGCATGTTCCAGGCGCAGACGAACATCAGCGCCGCGATCGCCAGCACCACCAGGTAGAGCCACTGGTCGGCCGACAGCTGCAGGCCGAAGGGCGCCTCGGGCTTCATGAGCACGATGCCCTGCACGCCACCGGTCCATGGGTCTAGCGCCTTGTGCTTGAGCAGCTGCGGCGTGGCCAGCGCGAGCGCGAAGGTGGCGAGCGCGAGGTAGTGGCCCTTGAGCCGCAGCGCCGGCCAGCCGAACAGGAAGCCGAAGCCGAAGCACACCGCGGCCGACACCGGCAGGGTGGCCCACCAGGCGAAGCCGCCGTGCTCCATCAGCACCGCGGTGACGTAGGCACCGAGCGCGTACAGCGCGCCATGGCCCAGCGAGAGCTGGCCGTTGTAGCCCACCAGCATGTTGAGGCCGAGCACGCCGATGGCGGTGATCAGCGTCATGGTGACGAGGAAGAGGCGGTAGTCCGACAGCGCGAAGGGCAGCGCGAGCGACGCGATAGCGAGCAGCGCGAAGACGGCGATGCGCCAGGGCGAACGCGCGGGCGCGGCGTCGGCGGCCAGCGCCGGTGCCTGCTCGGGAATGAAGGGCAAGGCCGACATCTTCAGACCCTCGCCACCAGCTTGCGGCCGAACAGGCCCGAGGGCCGCACCAGCAGCACGGCCACGATCAGCACCAGGGCCAGCGTGAGCTTGAGCTCGGTGCCCACGAGGTAGGTGCCCGCGAGGTTCTCGACCACGCCCACGATCAGGCCCCCGGCCACCGCGCCCCAGGGGTTGTCGATGCCGCCGAGCAGCGCCGCCGCGAAGGCGTAGATCAGCACGCCGCCCATCATGTTGGGCTCGAGGAAGACCACGGGCGCCACCATCAACCCGGCCACCGCGCCGATCAGCGCCGACAGGCCCCAGCCCAGCGAGAGCATCAGCGACACCGGTATGCCCGCGAGCCGCGAGGACACCGGGTTCTCGGCCGAGGCGCGCATCGCGAGCCCGACCTTGGTGAAGCGCAGGAAGACATAGAGCAGCGCCATCACCAGCAGCACCACCGCGACCGTGCCGAGCTCGTGGCCCGAGATCAGCGTGCTGCCGCCGGGCAGCTTGTCGGGGAACGGACTCGGGAAGGGTTCGAGCTGGTGGCCGAAGATCCAGCCGGCCAGCGAGTTGATGCCGACGAACAGGCCGATGAAGACCACGATCACCGACAGCTCGGGCACGTCGCCCAGCGGCCGCAGCACCAGCCGCTCGATGGCGAAGCCGGCCACGAAGCCGAAGGCCAGCGTGGCGAGCGCGGCGGCCCAGTACGGCAGGCCCCACTTCAGCAGCAGGAAGGCGATGAAGGTGGAGAACATCGCCATCTCGCCCTGCGCGAAATTGATGTGGTGGGTGGACTGGTAGATCATCACCAGCGCCAGGCCGAGGCAGGCGTAGATGCCGCCCATGGCGATGCCGGAGGCGATCTGTTGCAGCAGGCTGTACATGGGGAGGGTCCTTGTCAGAAGCCGAGGTAGGAGCGGCGGATCTGCGCGTCGTCGCGCAGCTGCTTCGCGGTGCCCGAGATGACGGTGCGGCCGGTCTCGAGCAACCAGGCGTGGTCGGCGATCTCGAGGGCGCGCGCCACGTTCTGCTCGACCAGCAGGATGCCCACGCCCTCCTCGCGATTGACCACGCGCATGATCTCGAAGATCTCGCGGATCACCAGCGGCGCGAGGCCGAACGAGGGCTCGTCCATCAGCAGCAGGCGCGGGCGCTGCATCAGCGCGCGGCTGATCGCCAGCATCTGCTGCTCGCCGCCCGAGAGCGTGCCGGCCTGCTGCCCGCGCCGCTCGCGCAGCCGAGGGAAGTAGCCGAACATGCGCTCCATGTCCTGCTCGACCTCGGCCTTGCCGCGGCGCAGGTAGGCACCCACGCGCAGGTTCTCCTCCACCGTCATGTTGACCAGCGTGCCGCGCCCGTCGGGCACGTGCGCGATGCCCAGCGCGGCGGTCTTCTCGGTGCTGTGGCCATCGATGCGCTGGCCCGCGAGGCGGATCTCGCCGGTGCGTCGCACCAGGCCGCTCAGCGCGCGCAGCGTCGTGGTCTTGCCCGCGCCGTTGGCGCCGAGGATGGTGGTGATGCCGCCCTCGGCGACCTCGAAGTCGATGCCCTCGAGCACGCGCGTGGGGCCGTAGAAGGCCTCGAGGTTCTTCACCTCCAGCAGCGCGGCCATCAGGCGGTCTCCGTGCCGAGGTAGGCGCGCACCACTTCCGGGTCGGCCTGCACCTGCGCGGGCGGGCCGTCGGCGATCTTGCGGCCGAAGTTCATCGCCACCACCTGGTCGGACACCCGCATCACCAGGTTCAGGTGATGCTCGACCAGCAGTACGGTCACGTGGAAGCGCTCGCGCACGTCGAGGATCAGCTGGCGCAGCCCGTCGACCTCCTCGTGGTTGAGGCCGGCCGCGGGTTCGTCGAGCAGCAGCAGCTTGGGATCGGCCACCAGCGCGCGCGCCATCTCCACGCGCTTGCGGGTGCCGAACGAGAGGTTCTTCACCGGCGTCTCGGCCAGCGCCGAGAGGTCAAGCAGGGCCAGCAGCCGCTCGGTGCGCTCGCGCACCTCGGCCTCCTCGCGCCGCACCGAGGGCAGGCGAAACGCATTGGCGAGGTAGCCGGTGCCGGTGCGGCAATGGCGGCCCACCATCACGTTCTCGCGCACCGTCATCGCGGGGAACAGCGCCACGTTCTGGAAGGTGCGGCCGATGCCCGCCGCCGCGATCGCATGCTGCGGCTGCGCGAGCAGGTCGACGCCGTCGAACACGATCGATCCCGAAGCCGGCGTGTAGATGCGGCTCAGGCAGTTGAACAGCGTGGTCTTGCCGGCCCCGTTGGGACCGATCAGCCCGCAGATCTGGCCGCGGCGCACCTCGAAGGAGATGCCGTCGAGCGCCACGATGCCGCCGAAGCGCACGCCGAGGCCGCTGACGCGCAGCAGCACGTCGGCGGCGGCGTTGGTGGAGACGGAGGGGGTTGTCATGGCGGGCAGTATTCGCCGCGCGTCGCAGGCCCGTCAGTCCCCTGCCCGTGGTACAGGCCGCGCTGTCCCTTGCCACGGGGACAGACGCCGCGCGACGCGGCTGCCACATTCGCCGCACTCCCCTCTTCCCACTCCTCATTCACTCATTCATTCCCTCGTGGAGGCACAGCCATGGACTACGGACTGCAGGACCGCGTGATCCTCGTCACCGGCGGCGGCAGCGGCATCGGCCGCGCGATCGGCATCGAGGCCGCGCGCGGCGGCGCGCGCATCGCCGTCGTCGACGCGGTGGCAGAGCGCGCGACGAGCGTGGCGGCCGAACTGCGCGAACTCCGCGCGCAGGCCGTCGCACAGACGCTCGACGTGCGCGATGCCGCCGCCTGCGAAGCCGCGGTGGCACGCATCGAGGAACAGCTCGGCGCCATCGACGGCATGGTCGCCTGCGCGGGCATCTCGCCGCCGGCGCCCGCCCACACCATGCCCGACGAGCTCTGGACCCGCTGCCTCGACGTCAACCTCACGGGCATGTTTCGCTCGCTGCAGCCCGTGGGCCGGCGCATGCTCGAGCGCCGGCGCGGCGCGATCGTCACCGTGGCCTCGATCGACGGCCTCGGCGGCCATGCGGGCCGCGCGCACTACAGCGCCTCGAAGCACGGCGTGATCGGCCTCACGCGCGCGCTCGCGATCGAGTGGGGCCGCTTCGGCGTGCGCGTCAATGCGCTCGCGCCGGGCGTGGTCGACACGCCGCTCGTGCAGGCCAACATCCCGCCCGATCACCTGCAGTACGCGATGGTCGACCGCAACCCGCTGGGCCGCCTGTGCCGGGCCGAGGAGCAGGCCGGCCCCGCGCTGTTCCTGCTGTCCGATGCCGCGAGCTACGTCACCGGCTCGGTGATGACCGTCGACGGCGGCAGCGCCGCGGGCTTCTTCACGCGCTGGAACGGCGCCGACCTCGGCTCGCGCGCGCTGCTCGAGGCGGGCGCCTACGGCGCGCCCGAATGAACCGAACTCTTTGCACCACTCCCTGAAGGACGACAACCCATGAAGAACCTCTTCGACCTGCGCGGCGAGCGCATCCTGATCACCGGCGCCGGCGGCGCCATCGGCGGCGCGACCGCGCGCGTGTGCGCCGCGCTCGGTGCCGAGCTGTTCATCGCCGACCTGAAGGCGCCGACCGAGCTGGCCGACGAGCTGAAGGCGCGCGCCGCTGCGCTCGACAACACGAAGCGCGACGACGTCAATGCACTGCTCGCGGACATCGGCGAGATCGACGCGCTGATCGACACCAGCGGCTACTACGTCAAGGGCGACTGGCTCGATGGCGGCGACGAATGGGAACAGCTGTTCGAGCGCACCATGGCCGTGAACGTCAAGGGCCCGGTCAACCTGCTGCGCGCGGCGCTGCCCGCGATGATGAAGCGCGGCAGCGGCCGCATCGTGCTGACCAGCTCGATGGCCGCGCGCAACGCGGGCTCGACGCTGGCGGTGGAGCCGGCCTACGCGGCCTCGAAGGGCGGGCTGTCGGCGCTGGTGCGCTACTTCGCGCGCCAGGCCGCGGCCTCGGGCGTGGTGGTCAACGGCGTGGCGCCGGGACCGATCTTCACGCCGCTGCTGGTGTCGGCGAACCAGCCCTTCACCGTCGACCAGTACCCGATGAAGCGCCTGGGCCAGCCCGAGGAGATCGGCTGGCCCGCCGCCTTCCTGGCCTCGCGCGGCGCCAGCTTCACCACCGGCGCGGTGCTCGACGTCAACGGCGGCATGTGCTTCTCCTGAGCCGCGCATGACGATGCCGACCGCGCTCGACGTCCTGTGGGAGCCGGTGCGCATCGGCCCCGTGCAGGCGCTCAACCGCATCTACCTGCCCGCGCACCAGGTCAGCCTGCCGCCGCCGGCCTATGGCGCCTACCTGGCCGAACGCGCGCGCGGCGGCGTCGGCCTGATCGTCACGCACGGCTTCCATGTGCATCCGGCCAGCGCGCGCGCCGGCGTGTCGCCGTGGGAGCCCGGCTGGGCCGATGCGGTGCGGGCCTTCGTCACGCCGAGCAAGCGGCTCGGCGTGCCGGTGATCGTGCAGGTCACGCACATGGGCGCCAGCGGCACGCGCCGCACCGACGACATCGCGCACTGGGGCGCCGTGCTCGCGCCTTCGCAACTGCCCTCCCCGGTGCACCGTGCGATGCCGCAGCCGATGGAGGAGGACGACATCCGCGAAGTGATCGAGGGTTTCGCCGCGACCTGCGCCAACGTGCAGGCCGGCGGCGGCGACGGCGTGGAGATCCATGGCTCGCACGGCTACCTGCTGAGCAACTTCCTCTCGCCGTACTGGAACCGGCGCGACGACGAATGGGGCGGCGACACCGAACGCCGCGCCCGGCTGGCGCTCGAGATCGGCCGCGCGGTGCGCGCGCGCTGCGGCAGCGATTTCGCGATCGGCATCAAGCTGAGCCTCGACGAGTACCTCGACGAGTACCTCGGCGAGGCCGGCACCACGCCCGAGGAAACGCTGCGCGTGGTCGCGCTGCTCGAGGCCGAGCGCCTGTTCGACTACGTGTGCCTCTCGCACACCGACTACCACCAGAACCACCGGCTGGTGCCGCCGCAGTCGAGCGGCGAGACCGCGCCGCTGGCCGCCAACGCCGCGCGCGTGCGCGAGGCGCTGCGCGGGCGCATCCCGCTGCTGATCCAGGGCTCGGTGCGCGACATCGCCACCGCCGCGAACATCGTCGAACATGGACAGTCCGACATGGTCGGTCTGGTGCGCGCCCAGATCGCCGACCCCGAAATCGTGCGCAAGGCCAGGGAAGGCCGCGCCGACCAGACCCGGCGCTGCGTGGGCGCCAACCAGGGCTGCTGGCGACGGCTCGGACAGAACGTCAGTTGCACCGTGAACCCCGAGGCGGGCCGCGAGCTGCAGTTCGGCGCGGCGCTGCCGCGTCCCGCCGCCACGCCGCGAACGCTGCTCGTGATCGGTGGCGGTCCGGGCGGCCTCAAGTTCGCCGACAGCGCGGCCGCGCGCGGCCATCGCGTCACCCTGTGGGAACGCACGGACCGCCTCGGCGGCCAGATCCGCCGCGCCGGCCTGCTGCCCGACTACGGTTCGTGGAACTTCCTGGTCGACGACCTCGAGGCCTCGCTGAGCCGGCGCGGCGTGGAGATCGTGCTGCGCCGCGAGGCCACGGCCGACGCGGTGGCCGCCTTCGGCGCCGACGAGGTCATCGTGGCCACCGGCGCGCGCTGGCAGCGCGGCGGCCGCTCGATGTTCCGCACCGACCGCGACGCGATCCCGGGTGCCGAGCTGCCGCATGTGACGGACGCACTCTCCGCGCTCGACGACCTGCCCGCCTGCGGGCGCCGCGTGCTGATCGTCGACGACAACGGCGACTACCTGCCACTGGGCCTGGCCCGGCTGCTGAGCGCCGCCGGCCGCGAGGTCATGGTGGTCGGCGCCGACGCGATGCTCGGCCGCAAGCTCGAGCCCACGCTCGACTGGCCCTGGCTGATGCCGCGCGTGGCCGCGGCCGGCGTGGCGTTGCGCGCCTCGACCACCGTCGAGCGCATCGAGCCGGGCAGCGTCGTGCTGCGCAGCACGCTGGGCGGCGCGAGCGAGACGCTGGCGGCCGACACGGTCGTGCTGTCGATGCTGCGCGAGAGCGACGATGGGCTGTACCAGCAGCTGAAGGCGCGCGGCCTGGCGGTGCGCCGCATCGGCGACTGCGTGGCGCCGCGCGAGGTGGACGATGCGGTGCTCGAGGGATTCAGGGAGGCGCAGGCGATCGGTTGAGCCTCGCCAGCCATCGTGCACGAGGAAGCCTTCGCGTTGCTCACGATGCGAACTCGGGGTTTGCCGAGTCCACGCCTCGCCGGCCCTGCGCTAGATTGCTCCGCATGACGCCCCGACCTTTCAGGCTTCGAATCGCGGATGACGCGATCGCCGATTTGCATGCGCGGCTGGACATGACCCGCTGGCCAGACCAGCCCGCGGGCCCGCCCTGGGCGTACGGGGCCGACCTGGCCTGGATGCAGCGGCTCGCCACGCAGTGGCGCCATCGTTTCGACTGGCGCGCGCAGGAGCAGCGGCTCAACGCGTTTGCGCAATACACGACGCCGCTGCACGGAATCCAGCTGCACTACATCCACGTGGCGGGCCAGGGCCCGGCGCCCATGCCGCTGCTGCTTTCGCACGGCTGGCCTGGCTCGGTGTTCGAATTCGCCGAGTTGATCCCGCGGCTGACCGACCCGGCGCGCTTCGGTGCCGATCCCGCCGATGCCTTCACGGTGGTGGCGCCCAGTCTGCCGGGCTATGGCCTGTCGTTCCACCCCGGCCAGCCGGGATTCTCCGTGGAGCAGATCGCCGATGCGTTCGCCGCGCTGATGACCGACGTGCTGGGTTACGGGCGTTTCGCCACCCAAGGTGGCGACTGGGGTGCCTCCATTTCCGCGCGGCTCGGGCTGGTGCATCCACGCAAGACCATCGGCGTGCACCTGAACCTGTTGCCGATAGCGCGCGATCCGGCGCGTTTGGGTTCCAGCCCGGCAGCGCAGCGCTACCGCGAGGAACTGCAGCACTGGCTGCGCGAAGAGACCGGCTACAGCGCGATCCAGGGCACGCGACCCCACACGCTGGCCTTCGGCCTCGGCGATTCGCCGATCGGCCTGGCGGCGTGGATCGCCGAGAAGATGCGCGCCTGGTCCGACTGCGGCGGCGACATCGAATCGGTGTTCAGCCTGGACGAGATCCTGGCCAACGTGTCGCTGTACTGGTTCACCGGCGCCATCGGCTCCTCGTTCTGGCCCTACTACGCGCGCCAGCATGCCGCGCAGTGGCCGATCCCCGAGGGCGCCACCGTGGACGTGCCCATGGGCTATGCCGAGTTCCCCGCCGAAATCCTGCATCCGCCGCGCGAACTGGCCGAGCGCACTTTCACCGACATCCGGCGCTGGAGCGCGCTGCCGCGCGGCGGCCATTTCGCGGCCATGGAGCAGCCCGAGCTGCTGGCCCAGGAGATCCGGGCGTTCTACCGGCCGCTGCGCGGCACGGCCTGAACCGGATTCACTGCGCGGGTTGCAGCCCGAGCGCGCGCAGTTCGGTCTCCATCAACTGGCGCAGCCGGTGCTGGCGCTCGTAGCCGAAGCGCGCCGTCAGCGTCGCGATGCTGAGCGCGCCCATGGCGTGCTCGCCCATGCGGAACGCAATGCCGAAGCCGGCCACGCCGACCTCGCCGAAGGCATCGAAGGTCACCATGCAGCCCTGCTCGCGCGCCGCCACGCCGGTCTGCAGCAACTGCTCCACCGCCAGGCCGTTCTCCGCATACTGCGCGGCATTGCGCGCATGGATGGCGGCGATCTCCGCGGGGTCCATCAAGCCGAGCACCGCGCGGCCGCCGGTGCCGGTGCCGATCAGGCGGCGCTGGCCGATGTTGGTCGTCAGGATCTTGATCGGCGAGCTGCCCTCCTCGCGGTGCGCGCAATACACCAGGTCGCCCTGGCGCATCATCAGGAACACCGTGTCGCCGCCGATGCGCCCGATGCGCTTCATGGTCGGCACGAAGCGGCGCAGCAGCGGCGTGGGCTGGGGCAGCAGCGAGCCGAGCAGCACCGCCTGGGGCCCCAGCCGGTACAGATGCTCGGCATCGCGGTCGACGAACTGTTCGTCGACCAGGCAGCAGAGCAGGCGGTATGCCGTGGCCCGGTCCAGGCCCGAGTCCCGCACCAGCTGCGCCAGCTTGATGCCGTGGTCGTTGCACTTGGCCACGCGCCGCAGCAACTGCAGCGCGCGGCGCACGCTCTGCGTGCCGCGCGCCGGCCCCTCGCCGGGCCCTTCCACCGCGGTTTCCGCCAGCGCTTCGCCGCCGCGTTTCTCTTCCGCCGACAATTCCGAACCCACACGCACCTCCTTGGCCGATTGGCGCCGCGCCGGCTCAGCGCAGCGGCGAGAAACCGGTCGGCTTGAGCAGGCGATTCTCCATGCCGACGATCCACGGCAGCACCTTGGCCGAGAACGCGATCCACTGCGGATCGTTCCACAGCGCGGTCCGGCGCCGGTCCCTGTCCACCAGGTCCTCGAAGCCCCAGATGTGCACCGCCGTGTTCAATTGCCCGGTCTCGGCCGTGAAGTAGGCCACCAGGTGACCCAGGTGACCGCGCACCAGCGGCAGGCCCTCGGCCTCGAAAAGCGTGAGGAACGGCCGAAAGTTGGCCGGCGCGAAACTGTAGTTGCGTTCTTCGTAGATCATGTGTCGCCTCCGTTCAATCCAGGGGGCCGTCGTAGGCGTCGCTCGCGGCGCCCCAGGCCATGTAGCCGCCATCGACCGGCAGGGTCACGCCGGTGATGAACTCGGCGCGGTCCGAGGCGAGGAACAGCACCGCGTCGGCAATGTGCTGCGCCGTGCCGAGCCGACCCGCCGGGGTGCGGCGCCGCACGCGCTGCGCATCGAGCTTGCCCTCGTCGATCAGGCGCTGCGAGAACGGCGTCAGCATGTAGCCCGGCGCCACCGCGTTCACGCGCACGCCCTGCGCCGCCCACTCGCAACCCAGCGTGCGGGTCATCATGCCGATGCCGGCCTTGGCCGCGCTGTAGGCATTGCGACGCGCGAGCCCGAGCACGCCGGCGATCGAACTGAGGTTGACGATCGCACCGCGGCCTTGCGCCAGCATGTGCGGCGCGGCCGCCTTGCACATCAGGTAGGTGCCGCACAGGTGGATGTCGACCAGCCGACGGAAAGCGGCCACGTCCTGCTCCACGGTGGGCTGGAAGGTGTCGGGAATGCCGGCGCAGTTGACCAGCACATCGAGCCGCCCCCAGCGCGCCACCGCGGCATCGACCATGCGCCGCACGTCGCCTTCGTCCGCCACGTCGCCGGCCAGGCCCAGATGGTCGGGGCCCAGCTGCGCGGCCTCGTCCAGCGCGGCATCCCGCCGCAGATCGGCCACTGCCACCCGCGCGCCCGCGGCCGCGAAACCACGGGCCGAGGCCTGGCCCAGGCCGCTGGCGCCGCCGGTGATCAGGACCACCCGGCCTTGCAGTTCCGGATAGGCATGTTCTCGCCCGCTCATTGCTCGAGCTTGATGTTGGCCGCGCGGATCACCTCGCCCCACAGCGCGCTCTGCGCCTTGACGAAGGCGGTGAACTCGGCGGGCGTGGTCGGCGACGGCTCGATGCCCAGGTCGGCCAGGCGCTTGCGGATGTCGTCGGAGGCGAGCGCCTTGTTGAGCTCGGCATTCAAGCGCGCCACGATGGGCTCGGGCGTGCCCGCGGGCGCCGCCAGGCCTTGCCACGAATACGACTCGAAGTCGGCCAGCCCGGCCTCGGCGAAGGTCGGCACCTCGGGCAGCGCCGCGCTGCGCCGCGCCATGGACAGCGCGATCGGCCGCAGCTTTCCGCTCTTGATGTAGGGCAGGCTGGCGGCCGTGTTGACCAGGTACATGTCGATCTGACCGCCCAGCAGGTCCTGCAGCGCCGGTGCGTCGCCCTTGTAGGGCACGTGGAGCAGCGCGATGCCCGCCTTGCGCTGGAACAGCTCCATGCCCAGGTGGTTGGGTCCACCCGCTCCCGGCGTGGCGTACTTCAATCCGCCGGGCTCGGTGCGCGCCAGCGCGATCAGCTCGGCCAGCGTGTTGGCCTTCAGCGTGGGCCGCACCACCATCACGAAGGGAAATCGCGTGGTGCCGCCGATGTAGCTGAAGTCCTTCTCGGGCTGGTAGGGCACGCGCTTGTACAGGTGCTGGGCCAGGGCCACCGTCGAGGTGTCGACCGTGCCGACCGTCAGGCCGTCGGGCTTGGCGCGAGCCAGCAGATCGCCCGCGATCATGGTGCCGCCGCCGGGCTTGTTGTCGATGACCAGGGTCTGGCCCAGCGCGCGCCCCATGGAATCGCCCAGCATGCGCGCCACCACGTCGGTGCCGCCACCGGCCGGATAGGGAACGATCCAGCGCGGCGGCTGGCTGGGGTATGGCTGCGCCAGCGTCCGCGTGGACAGCGCCGCGCCCGCGGCCAGCGTCAGCAGCGCGCGGCGGCTCAGGTGCGCGGAAGCGTCGAAATCTTTCATGCTTGTCTCCTTGTCTTGCAATCGATCAGCGCGGCTGGGGCGCGCGAACCCCGCCGAAGGTCTGCCACGAGCCCGCGACCAGCCAGCCCGCGTCGGCCGGCACGTTGATGCCCGTCAACACACCGGCCTCTTCGGACAGCAGGAACACCACGACCCGCGCGATGTCCCGTGGTGCGATCAGCCGGCCCAGCGCGCTGTGCGCCTTGAGCTTTTCGGGATCGCGCAGCCCCAGGTCGATCTGGCTCTGCAGCGCGGCCGTGACGGTATAGCCCGGCGACACGGTGTTCACGCGCACGCCCGAGCGGCCCCACTCGGCCGCAAGGCATTCGCCCAGCGAGATGACCGCGGCCTTCGCGGGCGAATAGGCATGCAGCGGCATGGAGCGCATGCCCGCCACCGAGGCGATGTTGACGATGGCGCCGCGCCCGGCCCGTGCCATCGCGCTGCCGAACACCGCGCAGCACGAATAGGTGCCCTCGAAGTCGATCGCGAGCACGCGCTGGAATTCCGCATGCGGCAGGTCGGCCGGCGTGTCGGGCGATTGCACGATGCCGGCACAGTTCACCAGCAGGTCGACGTGCAGGCCCCGCGCCTGCAGCCGTGCCTGCGCCGCCTGCACGGCCGCGTGGTCGGACACGTCGAGCACCAGGGCCTGGGCGCCGAGGCGCCGCGCCGCCTCGTGCGTGCGCGCCTCGTCGATGTCGGCCAGCACCAGCGTGGCGCCGCGCGCGACCAGCAGCTCGCAGCAGGCCAGCCCGATGCCGCTGGCACCGCCGGTGACCAGGGCCAGGCGGCCCGCGAAATCCTGTATCTCGCTCATCTGCGCGCGCACCTTCAACGACCGCTGAACACCGGCTTGCGCTTCGATGCGAACGCCTCGACCGCCTCGTGGTGGTCCTGCGTCAGGTTGGTCAGGCACTCGTAGGCCGTGCCCGCGTCCATGTGGCCGTGCGCCAGCTGGCGCAGCGGAATGGTGTAGCCGGCCTTGGTCCAGCGGATGGCCTTGGTGGCACCGTTCTTGAGCTTGCTCACCAGGGCCTCGACCTTGGCGTCCAGTTCGTCGGCCGTGCTCACGTTGCCGACCGCGCCCAACTGCTTCGCCTCGGCCGCGCTCAGCAGGTCGCCAGTCAGCAGCAGTTCGCGCGCCTTGCCGAAGCCGATCATCTGCGGCCACAGGAAGCCTCCGCCATCGGCTGCGTTCAGGCCCACGCGCACGTGCGGATCGCCGATGCGCGCATGGTCCGCCATCACCGTGATGTCGCACAGCAGCGCCAGGGTGGCGCCCAGGCCCACGGCGTCGCCGTTGATGCGGCCGATGATGGGGATCTCGCAGTCCAGCATCGAATAGACGATGCGCTTGGCCTCCCAGGTCACGATCTCGAAGCCCTCGGGCTCGCGCACCGCCTCCTTCATCCATTCGATGTCGCCGCCGGCGCAGAAGGCCTTGCCGGCGCCCGTCAGCACGATCACGCCGATGTCGCGGCGCTCGCCCAGGTCGATGAACACGCGCGACAGCGCGGTGTGGAGTTCGGCGTTGACCGAGTTCAGCGCATTCGGACGGTTGATGGTGACGCGGGCGACGCGGTCGGCGATCTCGACCTGCAGGGCGGAATTGGACATGGGGAAGTCTCCTGTGGAAAAAGAGGTTGGAAAGAAGGAAGGGGTCAGGCCGCCAGCAATTGCCGGCGCACCTCGATGCGGTTCAGCTGCGCCTCGGCGGCACCGAAGCACCGGGCATTCACGTGCAGGCGGCGGTACCAGTGCGTGAGCCGGTATTCCTCGGTCACGGCGATGCCGCCCGTGACCTGGATCAGCGCGCCCACGCCGCGCAGCACGCGCCGGCCGACGAAGCTCTTGGCCACCGGCAGCGTGGGCCAGGGGCCAGCTGCCTCGGCATCGATCTCCTGAGCGAGGCGCTCGGTCAGCGCCAGCGCCTGCTGGAGGTCGCAGAAGATCTCGGCCATGCGGTGCTGCAGTGCCTGGTTGGCCGACAGCGGCTTGCCGAACTGCATGCGCTGCTTGAGGTAGTCGAGCGTGAGTTCGAACGCGGCCTCGAACACGCCGGTGGCATCGGCCACCAGCGCGGCCGCGGCCCGGTCGACAGCCTGTTCGGCCAGGCCGGGCCAATGGCGCACCGTGGTCCGGTCGAGTTGAAGCCGCGCCGTGGCGCGCCCGTCCACCCAGCGTGCCGGTTCGCGCGAAACACCGGCGGCCGCCAGCTCCAGCAGCGCCAGGCCGCCGGAGGCGAGCGGCAGCAGCGCGTGGGTGGCGTGCTCGGCGCCCAGCAGCGCGCCGGTGCGACCGCTCAGTTGCTCCGCATCCCGGCGCGGCCTTTCGGCCTCGGGCTGCAGGTCGGCCATGGCCAGGCGCAGCGTTCCGGCGCTCAGCGACGCCGCCAGTTCAGGGGCCAGCCGCACGAGCAGCGGGGCCAGCAGCAGATGCAGGTCCAGCGCTTCGGGCCGCGCGTCGCGGCCGGCCAGGCGCAGCAGCTCGAAGCAGGCGCTGGCCGGTGCGCCGAAGCCGTCGGCCTCCTCGGGCAGCGGCAGCGCGAGCCAGCCGAGGCCGGCCAGCGCGGCCCAGGAGCCTGTCGGCGCAAGGTGGCCCTGGCGGAACCGGGCCACGCGCTCGGACAGCGGTGCATGCTCGGCGAACCAGCGCCTGGCCCCGTCCAGCAGCAGATCGAGTTCTTCGCGTTCCATGGTGCGGCTCCCTCACATGTCCAGGATGGACTTGGCGATGATGGTTTTCTGGATCTCGTTCGCACCCGCGTAGATGGTCACCACGCGGCGGAAGAAATGGCGCTCGGCCCAGCCCCGGCCCGCGGGATGCAGCAGTCCGCTGCCGTAGTCGGCGCCCAGCACCAGGCCGGCGTCGCCCAGCAGCGCCATCGCGGTTTCGCTCACGCGCTGCTGCAGCTCGGAGCCGCGGATCTTCAGCGTGGACGCGGCGGGCCCCGGTTCGATGCCGCGCATCTGCTCGGCGATGACCGAGAGCGCGGCCGACTCCAGCGCGACGAAATCCGCCGTCAGCACGGCCAGCCTGCGCCGCACGCCGGCCTGCTCGATGAGGGGCCTGCCATCGGCGCCGCGGCACTCGCGCGCCAGCCGGTCGAGCTCGACGATGTCGCGCTTGGTGCGCGGCGCCTGGGCGTTGTTCACGCGTTCCCGCGCCAGCAGGTCCTTGGCATAGCCCCAGCCCTTGTTGGGGGCGCCGATCATCGCGTCGGCCGGCACGCGCACGCTGTCGAAGAACACGGCGTTGACGCTGTGGCCCTCGTCCATCGTGAGGATCGGCTGCAGCGTGATGCCGGGATCGCGCATGTCGAGGATGAACACCGACAGGCCGGCCTGCGGCTTGGCCTCGGGCTCGGTGCGCGCCAGGCAGAACATCAGGTCGGCGTGATGGCCGCTCGACAGCCAGGTCTTCTGCCCGTCGATGACCCAGTGGCTGCCGTCGAAGCGCGCGCGCGTCTTGAGCGAGGCCAGGTCCGACCCCGCATTGGGTTCGGAGAAGCCCTGGCACCAGAACTCCTCGCCGGCAAGGATCCTGGGCAGGTAGCGCGCCTTCTGCGCGTCGCTGCCTTCGGCGATCAGCATCGGACCGGCCAGGAACAGGCCATGCACGTCGCCCAGCGGCGCATCGGCGAACGCGCTCTCCTCCTCGAAGATGTAGCGCTGCAGGGCCGTCCAGCCGGTGCCGCCCAGCGCTTGCGGCCAGTGCGGCGCGCCCCAGCCGCGGCGGTGCAGGATGGCCTGCCAGCGCGCCATGTCCTCGCGCGCCATGTGCAGGCCGCCGCGCGTCTCGTGGCGCAGGTCCTCGCTCAGGTGGGTCTGCAGGAAGTCGCGCACTTCCGCGCGGAAGCGGCGCAGCTCGGGGGTGTTGAACAGGCTCATGGGTCGTTGGGGGCGAGTGGATTCAAGGCAGCAGCACCAGCGAGCCGGTGGTACCGCGCGACTGCAGCGCCTCGTGCGCCTGCGCCGCTTGCCGCAGCGCAAAGCGCCCGCCGATGTGCACCTGCAGGGCGCCGTCGGCCACCAGGCCGAACAGCTCGTCGGCCGCAGCCTGCAGGTCGGGATGCGTGCGCACATAGGCGAACACGCCCGGCACGGCCACGCCGATCGAACGCGCAGGCCCGAGGTCGGCCAGGGCCACGTTGGGCAGGCCCTCGGCCACCTGGCCGAGGTTGACGACTTGGCCGAATGGCTTGACCACGCGCAGGCAATCTTGAAAGACCGTGCCGCCGAGGCCTTCGAACACCGCATCGACACCGGCGCCATCGGTGAGCGCCCGCACCGCCTCGACGAAGGGCTGCTCGCTGCCCACGATGACCGCATCGCAACCCTGGCGTCGCGCCTGCTCGGCCTTCGCCGCGGAGCCGACCACGCCGATCACGCGGCAGCCCAGCCGGCTGGCCCACTGCGTGAGCAGCGAACCCAGGCCGCCCGCGGCCGCATGCACCAGCACGGTCTGGCCGGGCTCCGGCCGCGTCACCTTGCGCAGCAGCATGTGGGCGGTGAGCCCCTGCAGCGTGACGGCGGCCGCCTGCTCGTCGCTCACGCCATCGGGCACGCGCAGCACATGCCGCGCCGGCAGGTTGCGCAGCGTGGCGTAGCTGCCCACCGGCGGGCATGCGTACGACACGCGCATGCCCGGCGCCAGGTGGGTCACGCCCTCGCCCACGGCCACCACGCTGCCAGCGGCCTCCACGCCGAGCGCGCCGGGCAATGCCGGCAGCGGAAACACGCCGCGGCGGTGGTAGGTGTCCAGATAGTTGATGCCGATGGCACTCTGGCGGATCTGCACCTCGCCGGGTGCCGGCGGCGGCACCTTGATGGGTTCGCACACCATCGCTTCGGGCCCGCCGTAGGCGTGGATTCGAACCGCGTATTCAGTCGACATGGGCATGGGCTTTCGTGGCGGCGAGCAGTTGCTCGCGCAGTTCGCGTTTCAGGATCTTTCCCATCGGGTTCTTGGGCAGGGCTTCGAGCACATGCCATTGGCGTGGCGTGGCGAAATCGGCCAGCAGGCCGGCGCAGTGCGCGCGCAGCGCCGCCGTGTCGAGCGCCACGCCGGGCTGGGCCACCACGCAGGCCGCGATGTCCTCGCCCAGGCCCGCGTGCGGCACCGCGACGACGGCGGCCTCGGCCACCCCGGCGAAGCGGTAGATCGCCTCCTCGACCGCGGCCGAGGCGATCTTCAGGCCGCCCCGGTTGATGATGTCCTTCTTGCGATCGACGAAGTGCAGGTGGCCTTCGTCGTCGATGCGGCCGATGTCGCCGGTGCGCACCCAGCCGTCGACGAAGGCCTCGGCCGTGGCCTCGGGGTTGCGCCAGTAGCCCAGCGCGGCCGAAGGACCGGAGAACACGATCTCGCCGCTTTCGCCTGGTGCCGCCGGCTGGCCGTCCTCGCCGATCACGCGCACCGCGCAGCCGGGCTGCGCCACGCCGATGCAGCCCGCCTTGCGCGGCAGGAACCACGGCGCGAGCACCGTGCCGGCCGGGCCGGTCTCGGTCATGCCCCAGATGTGGACCTGGTCCACCCACGGCAGGTGGCGGCGGAACTTGGCGATGACCTCGGCCGGCATGGCCGCGCCGCCGTAGCCGAGCCGGCGCACGCGCGAGAGGTCGTAGGCCGCGTTGGGGTACTCGTCGATCATGAAGTTCAGCGGCGAGGTCACGCCGTGGTAGACGGTCGTGCCCTCGGTCTCGATCAGCCGCAACCGACCCGCGTTGTCGAGCACGCTGGGCTCCAGCACCGCACCGGCGCCGCTGACCCAGGCCGCCATGCAGGCCATGTTGAGCACCGAGCTGGTGTAGACCGGCCAGGCGCCCTGGTAGGTGTCCTGGTCGGTGAGACCGACGGCGCCGCCAATCGCATGACCGCAATAGAGCTGGCTGCGATGGCAGTGCGTGACGGCCTTCGAGCGCGCCGTGGTGCCCGAGGTGAACAACAGAACGCTGGGGTCCTCGGGGCGCGCCACTTCGGGCAGGGCCGCGGCATGGAACTCGGCCTCCGGTTCGGGCCAGGTGTCGGCGGCCGCGGCCGGGCCGTCCAGCAGCAGCACCCGCGCGACGGGGTACAGCGCACCCACGCGTGCGGCCTCCGCCCGCATGCAGACGACGAAGGCGGGCTCCACCAGCGCCAATGCGTGGCGCAGTTCGTCGTCGGAGGCGCGCACGTTCAGCGGCGAGACGATGGCGCCGAGCCGCCAGCAGCCCAGGGCCGTCAGCACGGCCTCGCGCACGGCCTGGTTGGAGACGAACAGCGCGACGCGCTCGCCGGCCTTCAGGCCGCGCGACGACAGGCCGCGCGCCATCGCTTCCATGCGGATCACCAGCTGGGCGTAGCTCAGCCGGTCGCGGTGGCCTCGATGGCTGTGGGCCGACAACGCCAGCTTGAAGGGCGCCTGGGCGGCGCGGCGCCGCAGCAGCGCGGGCACGGTCAGGCCGTGCAGTTCGCCGTAGCGGTTCAGTTCATCGGCAGGTCGCACGTCCACCTCACGCGATGCTGTAGCCGCCATCGACCGGCAGCGTCACGCCGGTGATGTAGCCGGCGTCGTCCGATGCGAGGAAGGCCGCCGCCTTGGCGATGTCGCCCGGCTGGCCCCAATGGCCCGCCGGCAGGCGCTTCAGGATGGGGCCGGCGCGCTCCGGATCGCTGAAGGCATTGACCGACATGCGAGTGTCGATCCAGCCGGGCGCGATGGCATTCACGCGCACGCCCTGCGCCGCGTAGGCGACCGCCAGCGCGCGTGTCAGCGCCTCGACCGCCCCCTTGCTGGCCGAGTAGCCCGGATTGCGGCCCGAGCCGAAGCGGCTCCACATCGACGCGAAGTTCAGGATGCTGCCGCCAGCGGCGGCCAGCGCGGGGCGCAGCAGCGTGCACGCCAGCTGGGTGCCGTGCAGGTTCACGTCGACCACGCGCCGGAAGCCTTCCACCGTGTGCTCGCGCTCGTCGTGCAGGATGATGCCGGCCGCATTGACCAGCAGGTGCAGCCTTGGCGTGCGCCGAGCCACCGCGCCCAGCGCCTCGGCATCGGTGATGTCCATGCGCTCGAACTCGATGCCCGAGCCCTCCAGGCCCGGCTCGGTGTCGAGGCCGAGCGCCAGCACGCGCCAGTGGCGCCGGCGCAGCTCGAGGCCGGTGGCCAAGCCCAGCCCGGTGCCGCCGCCGGTGATGATGGCGAGGCGATCGTCTTGGGGCAATGTCATGCGTTCTCCAGGGATTGCGAAGGGGACCGGTCCGCCAGCGCTTCGAGCCCGCGCATGGCGGCCACGAAGTCCGACGCGCTCAGCGGCCGCTCGAAATGCTTCAGGTGCGGCGCCGTCATCGCGCCGTCGGCGATCGTCCGCAGCACGTCGTCGGTGGCGGGGACGTCGAAGCCTTGCAGGCTGGTCGCCAGGCCGACCGCACGATGGAAGTCCAACTGCTGCTGCATGAAGTCCTGCGGGCGGCGCTCGAGCATGAACTGCACCAGCAGTCCGTAGCCGACCTGCTGGCCATGCAGCGTCGCGGCTATCCGCGGCACGCGCGTCAGGCCGCGCGTCATCGAATGCGCGATCGACAGGCCGCTGTTCTCGAACGCGAGCCCCGCCAGCAGCACCAGCGCTTCCGTCAGGTGCTCGAAATGCATGTCGGGCGAACCGGCCTGCAGCGCGGCCAGCCCCGGCACGGCGTGCTCGCGGATGGCCCGTTCGCAGGCGATGGACAGCTGCGCCGCGGCCAGCGTGTTGCGCCCGCCGAACAGGTTCAGGCCATGGGCGCGGCGCGCCTGCTCGCCCTCGTACAACTTGCACAGCGCGTCGCCGATGCCCGAGACCAGCAATGCACGCGGCGCGCGCACCAGCACCTCGGTGTCCACGATCACCGCATCGGGATTGCGCGGCAGGTGCTCGACCGATTCCATCCGGTGCTCATCGTCGTAGTACACGAAGGACTCGCTGCAGGGCCCGTCGTTGGAGGCCGAGGTCGGCAGCACGACCAGCCGCGCGCCGAGCTCGCGCGACACCGCCTTGCCGGCATCCACGCCCTTGCCGCCACCGGCCGCCAGCACCACGTCCGGCGCGTCGGTGCCTCGAGCCTGCCGCACCAGCCCCTGCACCATGGCGCGCGTGACATCGCCGCGCACCTCGAGCCACGGAACCGCCATGCCTCGCGCGCTGCAACCCGCATCGACGGCCGGGCGCAGCAGGCCGGCGACGATGGCGTCGCACACCAGCACGGGCCGGCGGCCCAGGCGGCTCACCACATCGCCCACCAGTCCCAGCGCGCCGGGGCCCTGGTAGTAGCGGTGCGCCGCGCCGAACGCGCGGATCGCCTGCGGGTTCGCGCTCATGCCAGCCATGCCGTCACGCGTTCGACGATGCGCGCCTTGCTGAGGCCGTACTTGTCCAGCAGATAGGCGTGCGAGCCGCATTCGGTGAACTGGTCGGGAATCGCGATCTTCAGCAACGGGCGGTGCTGGCCGGCCTCGTACAGCGCGTCGATCACGAGGGAAGCCAGGCCGCCGCTGGCGACATGGTTCTCGCAGACCACCAGGCGTTTGACGGAGGCAGCGAACTCGACCAGGCCGGCCGCGTCGAAGGGCTTGATCGACGCGGTGTGGAACAACGAACTGGCGATGCCGCCTGCCGCGAGCTCGCGCTGCGCATCGATGACGCGCTCGGTCATCGATCCGGTGGAGACGAAGCCCACGTCGCTGCCGCCGGCGACCACGTGGCCCTTGCCGATGCGCACGCGATGCGTCGCGGGATCGAACACCACGGGCACGTTGGCGCGCAGCAGGCGGCTGTAGACGGTGCCGGGGATGTCCACGGCCATCTCGGCGATCTGCGCCATCTCGGTCGCGTCGCACGGGTCGAGCACCGTCATGTTCGGGATCGCGCGCATCAACCCCAGGTCCTCGTTGGCCTGGTGCGTGCCGCCATAGCCGGAGGCCAGGCCGGGGTTGCCGGCGAACATCTTCACGTTCTCGTCGCTGTGCGCGCAGGCGATCGCGAGGAAGTCGTAGGCGCGCCGCGTGGCGAAGGTGCCGTAGGTCGTGCAGTAGGCGACCTTGCCGGTCTTCGACAGCCCGGCCGCGGCCATGACCAGCGCCTGTTCGGCCATGCCGACGTTGAAGAAGCGCTGCGGGTACTTGTGGCGGAAGTCGTGTACGTCGGTGTACTTGCCGAGGTCGGCCGTCAGCACCACGAGTTCGGGATGCCGCTCGGCGGCCTTCAGGGTTCCGATGGCGAACGGCGCGAACTGCGCGGGACGGCCGACCACGGCCTCCGATTCGCTCATCGCGAGCGTGCGCGAAGGGACAAGGGTCTCAGGCATTCTCGATCTCCAGTTCGCGGGCGACGTCGTCCCATTCGTCGGCGTCGATGCGCACGAAGTGCGCGCGATCGCGTTGCTCGATGCGGCGGATGCCGCGGCCGGGGCGGGTGCGCATGACCACGGCCTTGGGTTTGCCCTCGCACAGGCGCGCCCAGGCCAGGGCTTCCAGCAGCTGTGCGAGATCGTTGCCGTCGATCTCGCGCACGGCCCAGCCGAAGGCGGCGAAGCGGCCCGCGACGGGCTCGATGTTCACGACCATGGGCCCGTCGGCCTGGATGCCGTTGCAGTCGATCCACGCAACCAGCCTGTCCAGGCCGAAGCTGGCGGCAGCGGTGGCTGCTTCCCAGGTCGAGCCTTCCTGCAGCTCGCCGTCGGACAGCTCGACATGGATGGCCGACTGGTGGCCGTCCAGCCGGTAGCCCAGCGCGGCACCGGTGGCGATGCCCAAGCCGTGGCCCAGCGAACCGCCGGTCATCTCCACGCCGGGCACATGGCCCTCCATCGTGCTCATTTCCAGCGGGCTGCCGTCGGCGCCGTAGCTGGGCAGGCTGGCCGCGTCGATGAGCCCGGCCTCGGCCAGCACGGCCCACATCGCGATCGAGTAGTGGCCGGTGGACAGGTAGAAGCGCTTGCGGTCGGCGCGCGTGAAGTCCAGGTCGTCCGCGCTGAACTCGTGGAAGTAGAGCGCGGCCAGGAAGTCGGCGATGCCCAGGCCCTGGCCCAGATAGCCCTGGCCCTTGCCGCGTGCCTGCACGACCATCTTTCGGCGCAGGGCCAGGGCCTTGGCCCGCAGCCTCTGCACATCGGCCGCCTCGTCCGGCGGGTTCGGTCTCGCGTTCATGAAATGTGTGCTCCTTGCGTGGTGGTTCAAATGCCGAGGTAGGTGGCGCGCAGGTGGCCGTCGGCCAGCAGTTCCCGACCGCTGCCCGACAGGGCGATGCGGCCGTTCTCCAGCACGTGGCCGTGGTCCGCCATCTGCAGCACCTTGAAGACGTTCTGCTCGATCACGAGCACCGTGACGCCGAGGTCGCGAATGCGCCGGATCGACTCGAAGAGCCGGTCGACCATGATGGGCGCCAGGCCCAGCGAAGGTTCGTCCAGCGCCAGCAGCCGCGGCTTGGCCATCAGCGCGCGGCCCACCGCCACCATCTGCTGCTGGCCGCCCGACAGCGTGTTGGCCGCGAGCTTCTGGCGCTCTTCCAGGATCGGGAACAGCGCGAAGACTTCCTTCAAGGTCTGGTCGCGAACCTCGCGCGCACGTGCGTTGTGCGCGCCGATCAGCAGGTTCTCGCGGATCGACATGCCGCCGAACAGCTGCTTGCCTTCGGGCGACTGCACGAAGCCCTGCCTGACCACTTCGTAGGGGGCCAGGCCCTGCAGCGGCGAGCCTTCGAGCCGGATCTCGCCGGCCTGCGGCTTGATCAGGCCGGAGATGGTGCGCAGCAGCGTGGTCTTTCCTGCGCCGTTGGCGCCGATCAACGCGACGAGCCGGCCCGGGGCGATGGACAGGTCCAGCCCGCGCAGCACCGACACGTCGCCATAGCCGGCCACGAGGCCCCGGATCTCAAGCGCCGGCGTCGACATAGTCTTCTCCAAAGTAGGCCTTGAGCACCGCGTCCTGGCGCACCACGTCGGCCGGCAGCCCGTCGGCGATCAGTTCGCCCAGGTTCATCACGATCACGCGGTCGGACAGGCCCATGATCACTTTCATCACGTGTTCGATGATCAGAACCGTGACCCCGCGGTCGCGCACCTTCTTGATCAGCTCCACCATCACCATGGCTTCCTGCGGTGTCGCGCCGGCCACCACCTCGTCCATCAGCAGCAGGCTGGGTTCGGTCGATAGCGCACGGCCCAGTTCGACCTTGCGCCGCTCGAATGCGGTGAGGTTGTCGGCATCCGTGGAGGCCAGGGCCGACATGCCGAGGAAGTCCAGCAGTTCGTCGGCCTTGCTCAGGCTGCGCGCGCGGTCGCGCGTCTTGACCAGGCTGCCCACGACGAGGTTCTCGCGCGCCGTCATGCCGCCGAAGGGCTTGGACAGCTGGAAGGTGCGCGCCAGCCCCGCGGCACAGACGTCCCAGGGCTTGCGGCCGCTGATCTTCCGCCCGTCGAGCTCGATCTCGCCCTCGTCCACGCCGACGAAGCCGGCGATCATGTTGAAGGCCGTGGTCTTGCCGGCGCCGTTCGGGCCCAGCAGCCCCAGGATCTCGCCGCGCCGCAACTGGAAGGACAGGCCCTTCACGGCCTGCACGCCGCCGTAGCGCTTGGAAATGCCGCGCACCGAGAGCAGGATGTCGGAACCCGTGCTCATCGCGTGCTCCTGCCGCGCAGCAGCCAGGTCCCCAGCCGCTTGATCGGATCCCACAGGCCCTTGGGCAGGTACAGCACGGCCAGGATCAGGACCAGCCCGTAGATCACGAGGTGCAGCCCGATGAACTGGCCGCCCAGGTAGCCGCGCGTCACCTCGGCGAGCGGCGCCAGGAACGCGGCGCCCACCAGCGGACCGAACACCGTGCCCTGGCCGCCGATGATGGCCATCAGCGCCATGTCGATGGACAGCTCGGTGCCCATGTTGCGCTCCGGGTTGATGAAGCGGATGAACTGCGCGTAGAAGCTGCCGCCGAGTGCCGTCATGAACGCGCTCAGTGCATACGCGCTCAGCGTGTAGCGGGTGGGATTGATGCCCAGCGATTCGGCGGCATCGCGATCACCGCGGATGGCCTTCAGGCACACGCCGAGCCGGCTGCGTTCCATCAGCCACGTCATGGCCGTGATCACCACCACCAGCACGAGGATGATGTAGTAGTACGGCACCTTGCTCTCGAACTGGAACAGGCTCCAGTCGGTGCCGACCAGCGGAACGCGCAGGCCTTCGGCACCCTTGAGCGAGATGCCCATCACCAGGTCGGTGTTCTCGACCCAGATGCGCACGATCTCGGCCACGGCGATGGTGGTCAGCGCGAAGTACGGCCCGCGCAGGCGCATGGTCGGGTAGCCGATGACCACGGCCAGCAGCGCCGCCAGCGCACCGCCGACCAGCATGCCGATCCACGGCGAGAGGCCGAGGCCGGTGAGCAGCAGCACCGAGCAGTAGCCGCCCACGCCGCTGAACACGGAGTGGCCGAACGAGATCTGCCCCACGTAGCCGCACATCAGGTTCCAGGCACTGGCCAGGTAGGCGAAGTACAGCACCATGATGGCGCTGTGCAGGAAGAACTCGTCGTGCACGGCCAGCGGCAGCGCGAATCCGGCGAGCAGCAACCCCGCCAGGGCGATCCTGGCGACATGGACGCCGCGGGCCGCGGCCGGTCGAACCGAACCTGCCAGCGCGGAGGGAATGGCGGACATCAGACGCCTCCCTTCTTGCCCATCAGCCCCTGGGGCCGCAGCAGCAGGATCACGATGAACAGGCCCAGCGAGAAGATCGCGGCCGTGGGCGTGGCGACGAACTGCGAGGCCACCGATTCGAAGAGGCCGATCACGACACCGCCGACCAGCGAACCGGCGATGCTGCCGATGCCGCCCAGCACCACGACGATGAAGCTCTTGATGCCGAAGGCCAGTCCGACCTGCGGCGTCACCGGGATGAAGGGCGCGATCAGGCAGCCCATCACGGCTACGGTGGCGCAGCCGAGGCCGAAGGTCAGGTTGTAGATGCGGGCCACGTCGATGCCCGACATGGCGGCCGCGTCGCGGTTCGAGGCCGTGGCGCGCACCGCCCGTCCCAGGTCGGTGCGGCCCAGCCACAGCGACAGGCCCAGCGCCATCAACAGCGGCACGGCGGCGGACACCAGGCGCAGCGTGTTGATCGGGAACTCGCCGAGCATGATCGTCTGCACGGCGATGCCGGAGCTGGCCGAGCGGACGTTGGGGCCGAAGGCCATCAGCGCCAGGTTGTCGATCAGGATGTAGACGCCGGCGGTCAGCAGCAGCGCGCTGATGGGCTCGACCACCAGGGCACGCTCGCGCCGCACCAGCGGGGCGATCACCAGCGCCTGCACCGCATAACCCAGCGCGAACATGGCCGGTGCCGCCACGGCGATGCTCAGGTAGGGATCGAGCCCCAGGCGCTGCTGCAGCCAGAAGGCCGTATACATCGCCAGCATCAGGAACGAGCCGTGCGCGAAGTTGACGATGCGCATGACGCCGAAGATCAGGCTCAGGCCGAGGGCGATGCCGCCCAGCATCGCGCCGACCAGGATGCCGTTGATGGCGGCATAGCCAAGTACAAACCAGTCCATGGGGAGACCTCAGGAGATGTCGGACGAACTTCTCCGCGCACGCGCTCCCCGCCCTGACTCGCGCCAGGGAGGCGTGCAGGAGAACGAGGGGCTCAGTTGTTCGCGCGCTGCGCCCAGCCCGGAACGGGCCAGACGGGCTTGGTGCCCGCCGCCCGGTTGGCCAGCGGCCACACCGTGCGGCGCTTGCCGTCGATGTTCTCGGAGATGACGCCGTGGGCGAAGGTGTTCTGGCCCTGCTCGTCGAACTTGATGCGCTGATAGCCGGGGAACAGCGCGGGCCCGGCGCTGATGTCCGTCGCGGACAGCGCATCCCGCAGCGCCTGGCGCTCGGCGCTCTTGCCGCGCTCGAGTGCATCGGCGATCACGTAGACCGCCGACAGGCCCTGCGAGACGTAGGCGCTCATGCCATAGCCGAGCAGTTCGCGCGTGCGCTTGTCCGCCGCGTGCAGCAACGGATCCTTGTTCACTTCGAGCGCGTCGACCTGCCAGTCCTCCTGCACGAAGTAGTAGGCCACCGACTTCGGTGCGACCGTCGCGTAGAAGCTCGGGTCCTCGGTGCCGCCCCCCGCCGAATGCACGCCGAACGGAAGGTCCAGCCGCTGTTCGGCCAGCTGCCGCGTGAAGAGCAACTGGTCGGGCGTGTACAGCGCGAGGATCAGTGCGTCGGGCTTGGCGGCGCGGATCTTCAGCAGCTGCGAGGTGAAGTCGACCTGGTTCGGCGGCGCGGGCTCGTCGAGCACGATCTCCAGCCCGTACGAGGCCGCCATCTTGCGCACGTTGGCGACATGCGAGCGGCCCCAGTCGCCGCCTTCATAGAACAGCGCCACGCGCTTGACCGACTTGCCGGTCTCCTTCGCGAGGAGCGCCATGGCCTCGAGCTGCTCCCGCGCATCGTAGGTGGCCTTGTTGTTGATGCGGAACACGTACTTGAAATTGCGCTCGGTGATCTCGTCCTTGACCGCGCCCACGGCAACCCAGGGGGTCTTGTTGCGCTCGGCCAGTTCGGTGGCGGGGAAGGTGACGGCGCTGTTGAACGCGCCGCACAGCACCGCGACGTTCTCGCGCTGGATCAGCCGCTCGGTTTCCGAGACCCCCACGTCGGCCTTGGATTGCGAGTCGCCGAAGATGGCCTGCAGCTTGGCGCCGCCCAGCGACTTGATGCCACCGGCCGCGTTGACCTGCTCCACGGCCGCGATGACGCCGGCGCGCGTCTGGTTTCCAACGGCGGCCGACCCACCGCTGAGCGGTAGTACGCAACCCAGTTTGACCGTGGTCTGAGCCACGGCGGTTCCGGCCAGGCCGAGGCCCAGCGCCATCGCCATCAGCCATTGGCGACGGCCCGTCGATTGCCTTGAAAGTCCACTCATGCTTGTCTCCGCTTTGTGTTGATCGCGTGCAGAGTGTGGACATCCGGCCAGGCTTCACCGGCGGAAAAGCGGTGCATCGTTCACTATGTGAACATGTCAGAAACCCTGAGTCGCCGGCGGCACGGTCGATCGCACCATCGCGCCATGCGCATCGACTCAACGGTTCCCCAAGGCTTCTTACCCTCCGACCTCGACGAGGGATTTCTCGTGCACGTGGGCCCGCTCTACATGCGGCCGCATCGCAAGGAGTCGCGCGAGTTCGTGCTGGCGTTGCGGGCGGGCGCGCAGCATGCGAACCGCTATGGCGTGGTGCACGGCGGCCTGCTGGCCACGCTGGCGGACACGGCCATCGGCGCCAACCTCGCGCGCACGGGCGCCGGCTCGTCGGTCGACACCACGCTGACCGTCAACCTGACGCTGAACTACATCGCGGGGGCGCAGGTCGGCGACTGGATCGAAGCGCATGTGCGGCTCGTGAAGGGGCATGGACGGGTTCGCTTCGGCGAATGCGACGTGGTCTGCGGCGAGAAGCTGCTGGTGCAGGCCAGCGCTTCGTTCTATGTGCCGGCGCCGCGCTGACGCCAGGCGCCCGGCGGACTCACCCCTCCTCGACGAACGCCTCCTCGCGCTTCGAGCGCACCGCCGGCGACAGCACGATCACCAGCAGCAGCGCCGCGCCGATCAGCAGCCCGGCCGAGATCGGCCGCGTCGCGAACACGCTCCAGTCGCCACGCGACAGCAGCAGCGCGCGCCGCAGGTTCTCTTCCATCATCGGCCCGAGGATCAGGCCCAGCAGCAGCGGCGCGGGCTCACAGCCCAGCTTCAGGAAGGCGTAGCCGACGATGCCGAAGAAGCCCACCATCCAGACGTCGAAGGTGTTGTTGTTGGTCGAGTACACGCCGATCGCGCAGAACAGCACGATGGCCGGGAACAGCCAGCGGTAGGGGATCGACAGCAGCTTGATCCAGATGCCGATCATCGGCAGGTTCAACACGATCAGCATCAGGTTGCCGATCCACATCGAGGCGATCAGCCCCCAGAACAGTTCGGGGTTGCTGGTCATGACCTGCGGGCCCGGCTGGATGTTGTGGATCGTCATCGCGCCCACCATCAGCGCCATCACCGGGTTGCCCGGAATGCCGAGCGTCAGGAGCGGAATGAACGAGGCCTGGGCACCGGCATTGTTGGCCGACTCGGGGCCGGCCACGCCGCGGATATTGCCCTTGCCGAAGGGAATCTCGCCTGGCTTGAGGCTGAGCTTCTTCTCGAGCGTGTAGGAAGCGAAGGCCGACAGCAGCGAGCCGCCGCCGGGCAGGATGCCCAGCGAGCAGCCGAGCGCCGTGCCGCGCAGCACGGCCGGAAACATGTTGCGGAAGTCTTCCTTGGTGGGCATGAGGCCGTGCAGCTTCGCCGTGAAGACCTCGCGCTCCTCCTCGGGTTGCGAGAGGTTCGCGATGATCTCGCCGTAGCCGAAGATGCCCATCGCGATGGCGATGAAGCTGATGCCGTCGGTGAGCTCGGGAATGTCGAAGCTGAAGCGCGCCACGCCCGAGTTCACGTCGGTGCCCACCAGGCCCAGCAGCAAACCCAGCATGATCATGCAGATGGCCTTGATCAGCGAGCCCGAGGCCAGCACCACCGCGCCGATCAGGCCCAGCACCATCAGCGAGAAGTACTCGGCCGGGCCGAACTTGAAGGCCAGCTCGGTCAGCGGCGGCGCGAAGGCGGCCAGGATCAGCGTGCCCACGCAGCCCGCGAAGAACGAGCCCAGGCCGGCCGCGGCGAGCGCGGGCCCTCCCCGGCCCTGCCTGGCCATCTGGTGGCCGTCGATCACGGTCACGACCGAGGAGGACTCCCCGGGCAGGTTCACGAGGATCGCGGTGGTCGAGCCGCCGTACTGCGACCCGTAGTAGATGCCCGCCAGCATGATGAGCGCGGCCACGGGCGGCAGCGCGTAGGTCGCGGGCAGCAGCATCGCGATGGTCGCGACGGGGCCGATGCCGGGCAGCACGCCGATCAGCGTACCGAGCAGGCAGCCGATGAAGGCGTAGACCAGGTTCTGCAGCGTGAAGGCCGCCGCGAAGCCGATGGAGAGGTTGTTGATGAGGTCCATGGCGCTCGTCCTCAGCCGCTGATGAAGGTGGGCCAGACCTGGAACTGCAGGCTCAGGCCGACGATGAAGGTGAGGTAGCTGCCGATCGCGAGGATGGTGCCGAGGATCAGCGCGGTGCGCATCGAGAAGCGCGGCCCCGCGACGCTCGCGACGGCGACCAGCGCGTAGATCGCCGCGATCAGGCCCATGGCCGGCACGCCCCAGGTCGGCAGGCCGCCGAGCAGCACGCCGAACACCAGGTTGGCGCCGATGATCAGCAGCAGCGGCTTCCAGGCGATGCGGCCGACCGGCTCGCCGCCGGCCGCGCCGAAACGCAGCGAGCCCGCCAGCACGACGGCACCGCCGATCGCCAGCAGGATCCCCAGCACGAGCGGGAAGTAACCCGGGCCCATGCGCGCCCCGCTGCCGATGGTGTAGTTGGTGGCACCGATCGCGAAGGCCGCGCCGACGCAGATGAACATGATTCCAGACAGAAAGTCCTTCTGGCTCTTGATCTTCATGGATGAGGAGGAGGGAACGCCGCGACCTTCCGCGCCGAAGGACGCGGGTGGGGCGAAGCGGGGGTGTTGTCGACAACGGACGCCGGGGCGTTCGCGCGGAAGAACCGGTCGCCGCCTCGCGGTCAGCTTCCGATCAGTTTCATCATGCTATGACATGTTTTATGTCACAGCATGAGTGATTACCCTCTGGGCCCGCGCAACGGCTGATACATTGCGGTCTCCTTTGCCGATCCCGCCCATGCCGACTTCCTCCAGCCCGCTCCAGAAGCAGCGCTTCGAAGCCCTCTCCGATTTCCGCTACACGCTGCGCAGCTTCCTGCGCTTCAGCGAGGACGCCGCGCGCGAGGAAGGCATCACCGCGCTGCAATACCAGCTGCTGCTGCACACGCAGGGCTTTCCGGGCCGCGACTGGGCCTCGATCGGCGAGCTGGCGGAACGCCTGCAGGCGCAGCCGCACGGCGTGGTGGCGCTGGTGTCGCGCTGCGAGGAAGCGGGCCTGGTCGTGCGCAAGCCCAGCGCCGTCGACCGGCGCCAGGTGGAGGTGCACCTGCTGCCCGCGGGCCGCAAGAAGCTCGCGCGGCTCGCGACCGAACACGCCGGGCAGCTCGCGACCCTGGCCGAGGTGGTGCGGCTGGCGAGCAGCCTGCGCGACTGAGGCCGCGGGCCGCCGTCTTGTAACAGCCGGCATCGTGCGCGGGCCGGTCGTTAAAATCCGCGACTTTCCTTCAATCCCCTCTTTCGCATCCACCATGCTCCTTCGCTTCCCCGCACGCTCCGCCCTCCTCCTGTGTTCGCTGCTTGCCACCGCCGCCGTGCGGGCCGAACCCGCCGACGCGATGGAGATGGCCGAACGCTATGCGGATGCGGAGCACTGCATGGAGCGGATCATCGGCAAGCGCTGGGAGATGCGCTATGGCGTGGAGCTCGCGCGCAACCAGTGGGGCGCGCTCGAGCCCACGGGCCGCTCGATGGACAGCGCGCCGCAGGCGATCCGCATGGCCGACATGAGCTGCCGGCGCGAACTCAGCATCGAGCGCCAGCCGCGGCCCTGACACCGCGCGTGTTGCAAGGTGTGAAGAAACCGTAGCGAGCGCCCCGAGGTCGCGCCGAGGACCGGAGCCGTACCTTGTACGGTGAGGACCGCAGGTGCGAGATCGGGGCGCGCAGCAGGTTTATTCACACCTTGTCAGCGCTCGATGGTGATCAGTTCAGTCATGGGCTTCCATGACTTGCCATCGAACTGTGCGAGCCGCGCCTGCCGGATCGGGTAGTAGTCGTCGGCGCGGAAGTTGATCTTCATGCCGGGCAGCAGCATGCCCAGTTCGATGTCCTTGAGCCCCTGCACCTGCTTGAGGAAGTTCTCGCGCGTGAGGTTGTCGCCACAGCGCTCGAGCACCAGCGCCGTGAGCTGCGCGCCCATGTAGGTGTAGACCGAGGTGGTGTCGCCCGGATCGTCGTTGGGCAGGTACTTCTTGAAGAAGGCCAGGTACTCCTGCATCGCCTTGTCGTTGTTCCAGGTCGGGTCCGACGGCGTCTTGAACCAGTAGCTCGACACCAGCCCCACCGAATTGTCGAGGCCGGCCGGGGTCAGCACGCCGCTGATCGAGCTCGACACGTAGGGCACGATGTAGAACGGCTTCCAGCCGATCGCCGCCGTCTTGCGGATCGCCTGCGCCTGCGCCTTGTTCGAGGTGAAGGCCACCAGCACCTCGGCGCCCGAGGCCTGCAGCTGCAGGATCTGCGAGTCGACGGTCGGGTCGCTCATCTCCTGGCTCACCTCCTTCACGATGTTCGACTGCTTCGCGCCGAGCGCCTTGCGGAAACCGCGCATGTAGGACTTGCCCACGTCGTCGTTCTGGTAGAGCACGCCGATCTTCGCGTTGGGCTTGGACTCGGCGAGGTACTTGCCGTAGATCGAACCCTCGATGTCGTAGGCAAAGGAGAAGGGCACGGTCCACGGCGTGGTGGCCGAATCGTGCAGGTTCGGGCTCGAGGCATAGAAGAACACCTGCGGCACCTTCTTGCCGTTGAGGTACTTCTGCACCGAGGTCTGCGAGGCCGTGCCCATGGAGTTGACCAGCGCCAGCACCTGGTCGGACTCGACCAGCTTGCGCGTGCCCTCCACGGTCTTGGGCGGGCTGTAGGCATCGTCGACCGACAGCAGGTTGATCTTGCGCCCGTTGACCCCGCCCCTGGTCTCGTTGAGCATCTTGAAGTAGGCCACCGACATGCGGCCCACCATCGAATAGGCCGAGCCGGGGCCGCTGTAGGCCACGGTCTGGCCGAGCTTGATCTCGGTGTCGCTGGCACCGGGGCCATAGGTCTTCTGGGCCTGTGCCGTCGCCGCGGTCGCGAAGGCGGTGCAGGCCACGAGGGCTAGCAGGGAAGCGCGCATGTGTGTGTCTCCTGGTTCCGGGGGATGGTCGTTCTTCGAGCCGGCGCGAGTACATCAAGCGGAGCGCGCGGCGTCTGTCCCCTTGCCGGGGACGCAAGCGCGCAATGAGCCCGCGCCGTCCCCGTCAAGGGGACTGACGAGCGGCGGGAGCGCATCGAGACTCGATGCATTCCCCCACGCCAGGAGCCCCTGCATGACCACCACCGCCGAACCCGTCGCGCTGCGCGACGCGCCCGTGCTGGACATCGACCCGTACGCGATCGAGGTGCTGCTCGATCCCTATCCGTTCCACGAGGCGCTGCGCGAAGCCGGTCCCGTGGCCTACATCGCGCCGCACGGCATCTATGCCGTGGGCCGCCATGCCGAGGCCAAGACGGTGCTGGCCGACCATGCGCGCTTCACCAACGCGGGCGGCATCGGCATCCAGGACATCCGCAAGCCCGGCGAGTTCCGCATCCCGAGCCGGCTGCTCGAGGCCGACCCGCCCGATCACACGAAGATCCGCTCGGTGGTCACGCGCCTGCTGTCGCCGCTCGTGATCCGGCGCTGGAAGGAAGGCTTCGATCGCAAGGCCGAGGCCCTGGTCGATCGGCTGCTGGAGCAGCGCGAGTTCGACGGCGTGGAAGACTGCGCCGAGCGCTTCGTGCTCGAGGCCTTTCCGGCCGCGGTGGGCGTGCGCCTGCCACGCACCGAGACCCTGGCCATCGGCGAGATGCGCTTCAACCAGAGCGGGCCGCGCAACGCGCTCTACGAGCGCGCGATGCAGGCCGCGCAGCCCTACCTCGCATGGTTCGAGGAGAGCGTGTCGCGCCAGGGCGTGATTCCCGACTCGATCGCCGAGCTGCTGTTCCGCGCCGAGGACGCGGGCGAGCTCGACGAAGGCATCGCCTCGAACGTGGTGCGCAGCTTCGTGGGCGGCGGCACCGACTCGACCATCGCCGGCATCGGCTTCACGCTGCACCAGCTCGCGAAGAACCCGGCGCAGTGGGAGCGCGTGCGCGCCGAGCCGGCCAAGGTCAAGGCCGCGTTCGAGGAAGGCATCCGGCACGAGACGCCGTTCCAGGTCACCTACCGCACCACGCGCGGCGAGACCGAGCTCTCGGGCGTGCGCCTGGCCCCCGACACCAAGATCGGCGTGTTCATGGGTGCGGCCAACCGCGACCCGCGCCAGTTTCCCGAGCCCGAGCGCTTCGACGTCGACCGCCCCGCGCTCGCGGGCAGCCACGTGGCGCTGGGCAACGGCATCCATGCCTGCATCGGCCAGATGCTCGCGCGCCAGGAATCGGAGGCGCTGATCGGCGCGCTGAGCCGCCGCGTGGCGCGCATGGAACTCACGGCGCCGGCCAGCTACCGGCCGATCAACCAGATGCGCACGCTCGACCGGCTGCCGATGCGCATCGTGCCGGCATGACGGCGGGCAGCGAAGCGCACGGTCCGCTCGCGGGCCTGAAGGTGCTCGAGATGGGCCAGCTGATCGCGGGCCCCTTCGCCGCCAAGACGCTCGGCGACTTCGGCGCCGAGGTCGTCAAGATCGAGCCGCCCGGCGCCGGCGATCCGCTGCGCAAGTGGCGGCTGCTGAAGGACGGCACCTCGGTCTGGTGGCAGGTGCAGTCGCGCAACAAGCGCTCGATCGCGCTCGATCTGCGGGACAGCGAGGCGCAGGCCATCGTGCGCCGGCTGGCCGCCGAGTCGGACGTGCTGATCGAGAACTTCCGCCCCGGCGCGCTCGAGGGCTGGGGGCTCGGTCCCGAGGCGCTGCTCGAGGCCAACCCGCGGCTGATCGTGCTGCGCGTGAGCGGCTACGGCCAGACCGGCCCCTACCGCGACCGCCCCGGCTTCGGCGTGGTGGCCGAGGCCATGGGCGGGCTGCGCCATCTCACGGCCGAACCCGGCCGGGTGCCGGTGCGCGTGGGCATCTCGCTGGGCGACACGCTGGCCGCGCTGCATGGCGTGATCGGCATCCTGATGGCGCTGCAGGAGCGCCAGCGCTCTGGCCGCGGTCAGGTGATCGACGTGGCGCTCTACGAGGCGGTCTTCAACTGCATGGAGAGCCTGCTGCCCGAGTACAGCGCCTTCGGCGCGGTGCGCGGCGCGGCCGGCAGCGCCCTGCCCGGCATCGCGCCGAGCAATGCCTACCTCTGCGGCGACGGCGGCTATGCGCTGATCGCGGGCAACGGCGACAGCATCTTCCGCCGGCTCATGACCACGATCGAGCGACCCGATCTCGCGGCCGATCCGGCGCTGGCCGACAACGCCGGCCGCGTCGCGCGCGTGGCCGAGCTCGATGCCGCCATCGGCGCCTGGACCGCGCGGCACGAGGTGGCCGAGGTGCTCGCGCGGCTCGACGCGGCCTCGGTGCCGGCCGGGCGCATCTATTCGGTGGCCGACATCACGGCCGATCCGCACTATCTCGCGCGCGGCATGCTGCAGACCATCGCCATGGGCGACGGCGATGCGCTGCAGGTGCCCGGCATCGTGCCCAAGCTCTCGCGCACGCCCGGCGCGCAGCGGCGCAATGCGCCGCGCCTCGGGCAGGACACCGACGCGGTGCTCGCCGAGATCGGCCTCACGCCCGCGCAGATCGCCGAGCTCAAGCGGCGCGGCGTCGTCGCGGGCAGCGAGGCATGAGCACGATGCGCGCCGCCTTCTATACGCGCCAGGGCGAAGCGGCCGAGGTGATCCGCGTCGGCGAGCAGCCGCGGCCCGAGCCCGGCCCGGGCGAGGTACGGGTGCGGCTTCGCAGCTCGGGCGTGAACCCCTCCGACTGGAAGATGCGGCGCGGCGGCGGCGGTCGCGCGCTGGTGGCGCCGCTGATCGTTCCGCACAGCGACGGCGCCGGCGTGATCGATGCGGTGGGCGATGGCGTGCCCGCCGCGCGCATCGGCGAACGCGTGTGGACCTGGAACGCCCAGTGGCGGCGCGCCTTCGGCACCGCGGCCGACTACGTCGCGCTGCCGTCCGCGCAGGCCGTGCCGCTGCCGGCCGCGCTGGGCTTCGCCGAGGGCGCCTGCCTGGGCATTCCCGCCTTCACCGCGCTGCATGCGGTGCGCCTGTCCGAATGCGGACCCGGCCAGCGCGTGCTGGTGGCCGGCGGCGCCGGGTCGGTGGGCCACTATGCGATCCAGTTCGCGAAGCTGCGCGGCGCGGAGGTCATCGCCAGCGTGAGTTCGGCGCGCAAGGCCGCGCACGCGGTCGCGGCCGGTGCCGACCATGTCGTGGACTACCGCGAGCAGGACCTCGGCGACAGCGTGCAGGCCCTCACGGGCGGCGCGGGCGTGGACCGCGTGATCGAGGTCGACCTCGCGAACAACGCGGCGCATTACCCCAAGCTGCTGAAGCCCGGCGCGCGCGTCGTGGTCTACGGCACGACCGGCATGGACGCCGTGCTGCCGGCCGTGGTGCTGATGCAGAAGAGCGCCGAACTGCGCTTCTTCACCATCTACGAGATCGCGCCCAGCGAGCGCGAGGCCTGCCTGCGCGAACTGCTGCCGCTGCTCGAGGACGACCTGCTGCTGCACACCATCGGCCAGTTGCTGCCGCTCGAGGAGATCGTGCGCGCGCACGAGCTGGTCGAGCGCGGCGAGGTGCTGGGCAACGTCGTGCTCGCGATCGACTGATCTTCATTCTTCCCATCGTTTCCCGGAGGTTCCCCATGATCGAAACCGACGTCGTCATCATCGGCAGCGGCGCGGCCGGGCTCACCGCCGCCATCACCGCGCGCCAGCTGGGCCTGGAGGTGCTGGTGGTCGAGAAAACCGCGCTGTTCGGCGGCACCACCGCCTACTCGGGCGGCGCGCCGTGGATTCCGTGCAACCACGTGATGAAGCAGATCGGCCTCGACGATTCGCGCGCGGCCGCCGAGACCTACCTGCGCGCCGTGCTCGGCGAGGCCTACCGCGACGACCTCGTCGCGAGCTACCTCGACCACGCGCCCGAGATGCTGGCCTTCATGGAGCGGCACTCCGAGGTGCGCTTCAAGCCCTTTCCGCTGCCCGACTACGAATCGGACCTGCCGGGCGCCGCGCGCAGCCGCTCGCTGCTGACCCAGGCCTTCGACGGCCGGCTGCTGGGCCACCGCCTGGCCGACCTGCGCATGCCGCTGCCGCAACTGATGCTGTTCGGCAGCATGCAGATCGAGGGCGCCGACATCCACCCGATGCGCCATGCGCTCAAGACCTGGGCTGGTTTTCGCCACACCGCGCGCGTGATGCGGCGCTTCGTCGCCGACCGGCTGCGCTACGGGCGCGGCACGCGCATCGTCAACGGCAACGCGCTGGCCGCGCGGCTGTTCCATTCGGCGATCCAGGCCGGCGTGACTTTGTGGAAGAACACGCCCGCGCTCGAACTGGCCATGGAAGACGGCCGCGTGACCGGCGTGGAGATCGAGCGCGAGGGCCGCCGCAAGCAGGTGCTCGCGCGGCGCGGCGTGCTGCTGGCCACCGGCGGCTATGGCGCGAGCGAGGCGATGCGCCGCAAGCACATTCCGTTCGCCGAGCACCACCATTCGCTGCAGCCCGAGGGCAACGTCGGCGACGGCGTGCGCCTCGGCGTGGCGGCCGGCGGGCTGCACGACCCGGCCCATGCGGGCGACTGCATCTGGACGCCGGTGTCGGTGCTGCGCAAGCCCGACGGCGGCATCGTCAGGTATCCGCACATCTTCATCGACCGCGCCATGCCCGGCTGCATCGCCGTGGGGCCCGATGGGCGGCGCTTCGTCAACGAGGGCGGGTCGTACCAGACCTTCGTGGGCACGATGCACCGGCGGGGCATCACCACCGCGCACCTGATCGCCAACCGCGACTTCCTGCGCCGCTACGGGCTGGGCCTCGCGCGGCCCGCGCCCTTCAGCGCGCGCTCGCTGATCGAGGCGGGCTACCTGGTCGAGGCGCCGACGCTGGCGCAGCTGGCCGGGCGGCTCCAGATCGATCCGGGCGAACTCGAGGCCACGGTGCGGCGCTTCAACGAAGGCGCGGCGCGCGGCGAGGACCCGGAGTTCGGCAAGGGCGCCGACGCGCACTCGCGCTTTCGCGGCGACCAGACGCATGCGCCCAATCCGGGCGTGGCGCCGATCGGCGAAGGGCCCTACTACGCGCTCGCGCTGCATCCGGGCGATCTCAGCACGGTGGGCGGCCTCGAGACCGATGCCGAGGCCCGGGTGCTGACGCCACGGGGCGTACCGATCGAGGGGCTCTACGCGGCGGGGCTCGACATGAACTCCATCATGCGCGGACGCTATCCGGGCGGTGGCAGCAGCATCGGGCCGGCGATGACCTTCGGCTACATCGCGGCGCGGCAGATGGCGCAGGCGCGATCGTCGATGCCGCGGGCCGACGCTCAGACGATCGGCGCGTAGCCGGGCGCGGCCCAGCGCAGGCTCACGCGCGTGCCCTGCCCGGGCCGGCTGTCGATGTCCAGCCGCACACCCATCGCCTCGGCCTGCTCGCGCAAGCCGACCAGCCCGTAGTGCCCGGGCGCGATGGCCCGGCTGTCGAAGCCCACGCCATCGTCCGCGATCTCCAGGTGCAGAACGCCGGGGTCGGCACGCCGCAGGCGCAGGCCCAGATGCCGCGCGCCCGCGTGCCGCTCGACATTGCGCAGCAGCTCCTCGCACATGCGGTAGACCGTTTCCGCGGGCTCGGCGGCCAGCGCCGGCAGCCCGGGCGCGAGCTCGCAGTCCACGGCGATGCCCGTGCGCTCGCTGGTGCCCCTGGCCAGCTCGGTCAGCGCCGCGCCCAGCCCGATGTCGCGCACCGGGTTGCTGCGCAGCTGGTCGATGGCGCGGCGCGCCTCGGCCAGGCCCTCGCGCGCGGCCTGTTCGGCGCGCATCAGCTCGTCGGGCAGCTGCTGCGGCTGCGCGGTCGCGATGTGCTTGAGCACGCGGATCTCGGTGAGCATGGCCATCATCGAATGCGCCAGCGTGTCGTGCAGGTCGCGCGCCATGCGCAGGCGCTCGCGCATCACGGCGGACTCGCGCGACTCCTGCGCCAGCCGGCTGATCTCCATGGTGCGCTGGCGCACGCGCTCGTCGAGTTCCGCGTTGAGCAGGCGCAGTTCGTCGCGCTCGCGCTGCAGGGTGTCGAGCAGCCGGTCGAGCGCGGTGCCCAGGCGCGCCGCCTCGTCGGCGCCCTCGGGCACCTCGATGCGCGAGGCGCTGCCGGCGAGCACCGCATCGGCCGAGCTCGCGATCGCGCTCACGCGATGGGTCAGGCGGTGCGTCATCGCCACGCCGACCACCGCGGCGCACAGGCCCAGCATGCTGAGCACCAGCGTGATGCGCCATTCGATGGCGGTCGCGAACGAAGCCAGCGACGCCACCGGCTCCACCACCACCACGCGCCAGCCCAGGCGCCGCAAGGTGCCGTCGCGCTCGGTGCGCGGCGCCGCCACCAGGAAGGGCTTGTTGTCGACCAGCCGCCGCACCCGGATGCGCGCCGGCAGGTCGGCGCCATCGGTGCCCAGGCCCGCGACCGTCGGGTCGAAGGGCGCGGCCAGGTCGCCGCTCTCGCGCCAGCGCGTGCCGAGCAGGGCCGCCGGGCCGTGGCGCACCATGCCGTCGCGGTCGATCAGCAGCCACTCGCCCGGCGAGGCCTTGATGCCGGACACCGTGTGGTCCACCCACTGCCAACTGAGCTGCGCCGCGACCACGCCGACGATGGCGCCATCGGCATTGCTCACCGGCGCGCTGAGCTTGAGGAAATGCTCGCCCGGCGAGCGGCCCTCCTCGATCCACGCGTCGGCCAGCCCCTGCGAGATCCACGCATGCTGGTTGACGTTCTGGCCCACCACCTGGCTGTCGGTGGCGGCGACGATGAAGCCGTCCGCATCGGTCAGCGCCAGCCAGATCAGGTCCGGCACGCCACGGTGCACCGCCTCGAGCGAGCGCTGCCGCCACGCGGCATCGTCGCCCTGCACGTCCTGCGACAGGATCGAGGCCACCACGCTCACCGACTGCAGGCGCAACAGCATCGCGGTATCGAGCTCGGCGCTGACGTGCTCGCCGGCCGTCTCCAGCCGCTGCGAGTGCACCTCGAGCAGGGTCGAGCGCACGAAGCTGCGCAGCCAGAGATTGGCCGCCAGCGCCAGGCAGATGGCCAGCGCGATCATCAGCCAGCCGATCGCGGCGGCGAGGCTGCGCCGGGGGTCGATGCGCTGCAGCAGGCTCATCGAGCGGTCGAGGCCGGCGAGGCGGAAGGGGGGCGCGCGGTCATGGGCGGCGCATTGTCGCAAAGGACCCGTGGCGCGTCAGCCCATGACTTTCGGTATGGGCACTTACCCTGATATCTCGGGGTTTTCCTCGGGTCGCGGCGTGACTTCCGGCAGGCGCGAGCAGTTATTTTCGAGACGACAGTTGCGTCCATCGCGCAGCGTGTCGAGAGATGCGCCACATCCACCCAGTTCGACAGCGCCGCGACGCGATCGGCGTGACCTGCCAAGGAGACATTCGACAATGAGCACCCCCACATCCCTCTCGCCGGCCGTCGGCGCCTCCGCCGGCGTCCCGGTACGCTGGTACGCCAGCCGCTGGACGCAGCTGGTCGTCGGCATCGTCTGCATGATCGCAACCGCGAACATCCAGTACGCGTGGACGCTGTTCGTGCCCGAGATCCAGAAGTCCTTCGGCTGGGAACGCGCCTCGATCCAGATCGCCTTCACCATCTTCGTGCTGGTCCAGACCTGGCTGGCGCCGATCGAGGGCTACTTCATCGACAAGTTCGGGCCACGGCTGATCGTGGCCTTCGGCGCGGTCTTCATCGGCGCGGCCTGGGTCATCAACTCGCAGGCGACCACGCTGCTGGGCTTCTACATCGGCGCGGCCGTCGGCGGCATCGGCGTGGGATCGATCTACGCCACCTGCATCAACAACGCGCTCAAGTGGTTCCCCGACCGCCGCGGCCTGGCCGTGGGCCTGACCGCCGGCGGCTACGGCGCCGGCTCGGCCGCGACCATCCTGCCGATCGCCGCGATGATCGAGTCGTCGGGATTCCAGGAAGCCTTCTTCTTCTTCGGCGTGATGCAGGGTTCGCTGGCCTTCCTGGCCGCGTGGTTTCTGCGGGCCCCGAAGGCGCACGAGATCCGCGCCTCGGCCAAGCTCACCCAGAGCCGCCGCGACTACACGCTGAAGGAGGCGCTCAACACCCGCCTGTTCTGGCTGATGCTGCTCATGTTCTCGTGCGTGGTCACCGGCGGCATGATGGCCGTGGCGCAACTGGGCGTGATCGCGCAGGATCTGGGCGTGAAGGAGTTCAAGGTCGACCTCTACTTCTTCGTCATGGCCGCGCTGCCGCTGGCGCTGATGCTCGACCGCGTGATGAACGGCATCTCGCGCCCCCTGTTCGGCTGGATCTCCGACCACATCGGCCGCGAGAAGACCATGGTGATCGCCTTCACGCTCGAAGGCATCGGCATCATCGCGCTGGGCTACTTCGGCCACAACCCGTGGGCCTTCCTGATCCTGTCGGGCGTGGTGTTCCTGGCCTGGGGCGAGGTCTATTCGCTGTTCTCCGCACTGGCCGGCGACGCCTTCGGCACCAAGCACATCGGCAAGATCTACGGCGTGCTGTACTGCGCCAAGGGCATCGGCGCGCTGTTCGTGCCCATCGGCAACCTGATGATGGAAGCCACCGGCACCTGGTCGACCGTGCTCTACACCGTGGCGGGACTGGACCTGTTCGCAGCCTTCCTGGCCATCGTGGCGCTGCGGCCGATGCTCAAGGCGCACGTCGAGGCCTCGTCCGCGAATCCCGCGGGCAAGCATGGACGCTTCGGATTGAGCGAATGACCCGCTTCAGCGAATGAGCGGATGAACGACGCCGGGCACGACCCGGCGTCTTTTTTTTCTCAGGGCTGTTTTCTTCGCGCGAGCACGAGCACCGCCAGTTCGGTGCGCGTGTTCGCGTGAAGCTTCTGCATGATGCGGCTCGCGTGGTTCTTCACCGTGCCTTCGGCCAGGTTCAGCGCCGCCGCGATCTGACGGTTGCTCTGGCCCTTGGCGATCAGGTCGAGCACCACGGCCTCGCGCTCGGTCAGGGGGTCGGGCGCCTCCTGCACTTCGGCCGACTCGGGCTCGGCGCAGGCCGGCGGGTCTTCCGCCGCCACGTCCTGCGCCACGTGGTTGGCCAGCAGCCGGAACTGGTCCATCACCTTGCGCGCGATCTGCGGCGTCATGCGCGACTCGCCGCGATGCACCGCGCGCACCGTGTCCAGCACCTCGTCCTCCGAGGCGTCCTTGAGCAGGTAGGCCTGCGCGCCGGCGCGCACCGCGTCGAACACCAGGTCGTCGCGGTCGAAGGTGGTCAGCACCATCACGCGGGTACGCGGCAGCGCGGCCGTGATCTCGCGCGTGGCCAGCACGCCGCTCTGGCGCGGCATGCGCAGGTCCATCAGCACCACGTCGGGCAGCAGGCGCCGCGCCAGCTCAACCACCTCCATGCCGTCGGCGGCCTGGCCGACCACCTGGATGTCGGATGCAGCGTCCAGCAGCATGGCCATGCCGCGGCGGATCAGGGGCTGGTCGTCGGCGACGAGGACGCGGATCTGCGGATCGGTGGGCGCAAGGGGGGGAACGGCCGAAACGGTGGTGGCGCTCATGGGGGCCTCATTGTGCGATGCAAGGCGGCCCGCGGCGGGCAGGGATGGCCCTGAGGTCCGGGGATATTTTCGGGTTCCGGGCGCCTGAGACACCCCCCCGCACCAGGGTTTCGGGGGCCCATTGGCCAGCCCCGGCCCCGGTCGCGCGACAATCCGGGGTTACGGCCAAAAAAGGGCCACCCCCTGACGGCCGGAAATTCCAGCACTTGACAACCTGCATCTACGGAAGAAGCGCATGAGCACGAAGCAACCCACCATCGTCTACACCCTGACCGACGAGGCGCCCCTGCTGGCGACCTACGCATTCCTGCCCATCATCCGCGCCTTCGCGAATCCGGCCGGGATCAACGTCGAAACCAGCGACATCTCCGTGGCGGCCCGCATCCTGGGCGAGTTCCCCGAACTGCTGAGCGACGACCAGAAAGTGCCGGACAACCTCGCCGAGCTGGGCAAGCTGACCCTCAAGCCCGAAGCCAACATCATCAAGCTGCCCAACATCAGCGCCTCGGTGGCCCAGCTCAAGTCGGCCATCAAGGAACTGCAGGGCAAGGGCTACAAGATCCCCGACTACCCCGAAAACCCGACCACGGACGAGGAAAAGGACATCCGCGCGCGCTACAACAAGTGCACCGGCAGCGCCGTGAACCCCGTGCTGCGCGAAGGCAACTCCGACCGCCGCGCGCCCAAGGCCGTCAAGGAATACGCCCGCAAGAACCCGCACAGCATGGCCGACTGGAGCCAGGCCTCGCGCTCGCACGTCTCGCACATGCACGGCGGCGACTTCTACCACGGCGAGAAGTCCATGACCCTGGACCGCGCGCGCAACGTCAAGATGGAGCTCATCACCAAGAGCGGCAAGACCATCGTGCTCAAGCCCAAGGTCGCGCTGCTGGACCGCGAGGTCATCGACTCCATGTTCATGAGCAAGAAGGCCCTGCTCGAGTTCTACGAGAAGGAGATCGAGGACGCGCACAAGACCGGCGTGATGTTCTCGCTGCACGTCAAGGCCACCATGATGAAGGTCTCGCACCCCATCGTGTTCGGCCACTGCGTGAAGATCTTCTACAAGGAAGCCTTCGAGAAGCACGGCAAGCTGTTCGACGAGCTGGGCATCAACGTCAACAACGGCATGGTCGACCTCTACAACAAGATCGCCACCCTGCCCCAGAGCACCCAGGACGAGATCAAGCGCGACCTGCACGCCTGCCACGAGCACCGCCCCGAACTCGCCATGGTCGACTCGGCCAAGGGCATCACCAACTTCCACTCGCCCAACGACGTGATCGTGGATGCCTCCATGCCCGCGATGATCCGCAACGGCGGCAAGATGTGGGGCGCCGACGGCCGCCTGAAGGACGTGAAGGCCGTGATGCCCGAATCGACCTTCGCCCGCATCTACCAGGAGATGATCAACTTCTGCAAGTGGCACGGCGCCTTCGACCCCAAGACCATGGGCACCGTGCCCAACGTCGGCCTGATGGCGCAGAAGGCCGAGGAGTACGGCTCGCACGACAAGACCTTCGAGATCCCCGAGGACGGCGTCGCCAACATCACCGACCTGGACACCGGCGAAGTGCTGATGAGCGAGGACGTGGAGCAGGGCGACATCTGGCGCATGTGCCAGGTCAAGGACGCCGCGATCCGCGACTGGGTCAAGCTGGCCGTCACGCGCGCGCGCAACTCCGGCATGCCGGTCGTGTTCTGGCTCGACGCCTACCGCCCGCACGAGGCCCAGCTGATCACCAAGGTCAAGATGTACCTGCACGAGCACAACACCTCGGGCCTGGACATCCAGATCATGAGCCAGGTGCGCGCCATGCGCTACACGCTGGAACGCGTGGTCCGCGGCCTCGACACCATCAGCGCCACCGGCAACATCCTGCGCGACTACCTGACCGACCTGTTCCCGATCATGGAGCTGGGCACCTCGGCCAAGATGCTGTCGATCGTGCCGCTGATGGCCGGCGGCGGCCTCTACGAGACCGGCGCGGGCGGCTCGGCCCCCAAGCACGTGCAGCAGCTGGTGGAAGAGAACCACCTGCGCTGGGATTCGCTCGGCGAGTTCCTCGCGCTGGCCGTGAGCCTGGAGGACCTGGGGATCAAGACCGGCAACCAGAAGGCCAAGATCCTCGCCAAGACCCTGGACACCGCCACCGGCAAGCTGCTCGACAACAACAAGAACCCCTCGCCCAAGACCGGCCAGCTCGACAACCGCGGCAGCCAGTTCTACCTGGCGATGTACTGGGCGCAGGAACTGGCCGCGCAGACCGACGACAAGGAGCTGCAGGCCGCCTTCGTCAAGCTGGCCGACACCCTCGCCGCCAACGAGCAGAAGATCGTCGAGGAACTCGCCGCCGTGCAGGGCAAGGCCGTGGACATCGGCGGCTACTACCTTGCCGACAAGGTGAAGTTCGAGGCCGTGATGCGCCCGAGCGCCACGCTCAACGCGGCGCTGGCCTCGGCCCAGGGCTGATCGGCATCGCGCGGGTGGCAGCAGCCATGAAGCCCTCCTGGCTCGCGATGCTCCCCGCCGTGCTGGCCCTGGCCGGCGCGGCGGGCAGCGCGCACGCGGCCGAGGACTGCGAGGCCCTGCGCACCCGCATCGAGTCGAAGATCGCCGCCGCCGGCGTGGCGCGCTTCACCGTGGCCGTCGTCGATGCCAACGCGTCGACGAGCGGGCAGGTGGTGGGCAGCTGCGAGCTGGGCAGCAGGAAGATCGTCTATGAGAGGGACGTCGGTACTGGCGCGGGTTCTGCGCCGGGACCGGGCTCGGCTTCCGTGGGGGAGCCGATGCTGACCGAGTGCAGGGATGGGACTGTGTCGATGGGTGGGGATTGCAAGTAGCGTCCTGACGCTTCAGGTCGTGCATGGCGCCGCAACCCAGGTGGCCAGGGCTTCTTCAAGCCCCTCCCACGATGACTCCCCGACCCACGCCACGTAGCCGTCGGGCCTGACCCACACGGCCGCTGGCGCACCGACCTCGCCGAGCACCGGGAGCTCCCAGGTGCCATCGAAGCCGGCGTCGATCACCTGGACCTTGTCGGCCAGGCGTTTCGCATCCAGGCCGCCCGGAACCCCGAAATTCAGCAGCAGCGGCCGCGCCGAATGCATCAGCGCGAAGACGCGCTTCGTACCTTCCGCAGTCACGACCTCGAGATCCGGCATCCTCCTGCCCACCAGCGGATGCCCCTCCCCCAGGTCATACCGGATGTCCAACCCCGACATCATTCCCGCGAAGCGCTTGCGCGGCTCCTCCATCCGAAGCAGTTCCGACACGCTCTCCGCCAACGCCTTGCTGCGATCGTCCTGCCGCCGCAGCGCGACCTGCGCCAGCGAATTGCGCAGCACCAGCGCCCCTACCGGATGCCGCTCCGCCTGATAGCTGTCGAGCAGGCTGTCCGGCGAGATCCCCTTGACCACTTGCGCCAGCTTCCACCCGAGGTTGAAGGCATCCTGCACGCCGAGATTGAGCCCCTGCCCGCCCGCCGGGTAGTGCACATGCGCCGCATCTCCGGCCAACAGCACGCGCCCCTTGCGATAGCTGGCCGCCTGCCGCGCCATGTCCGTGAATCGCGAGATATGAAGCGGGCTGTGTACGCCGAAGTCGGTGCCGTAATGCGCGATCAGGCCTTCGCTCAGATCGCGCAGCGTGGGCTGGTCCGCGTGCCCCACTTCGCGCTCCGTCACCATGATCCGCACGGTCTTCCCGTCGTCCATGCGGCTCAGGCCGTGGGTGCCGATCGCGTCGTGCCGCATGCCCCACACGGGCTCCTCGGCGACCTCCGCTTCGGCGAGGATGTGGCTGATCGTGGCATCCCATCCCGGAAACTCGATCCCCGCCGCTTTCCGGATCACGCTGCGCCCACCATCGCAACCGACCAGGTATTGCGTACGCAGCGTCTGGCCGTCGCGCAAATGGACGTCGACACCGGCCTCGTCCTGATCGAAGCCGACCACCTCGCGCTCCCGATACGTGGTCACGCCCAGTTCGGCAATCCATCCCGCAAGAATGCGCTCGATGTGCTTCTGCCACAGCGCCAGTCCGTAGTTGTGCCGCGTCGGGAAATCGCTGATGTCGAGCCGGTTGAGGCCGAACGCGGCCACCTGGGCGGTCTGCCCCTCGGCCAGGAACCGGTCGACGATGCCGCGCTGGTCGAAGATCTCGAGAGTGCGCGCATGCAGGCCGCCGGCGCGCGATCCTTCGATATCCTGGTTCGAGCGCCGCTCGAGGATCGCGACATCGACGCCGGCCAGCGCCAGTTCGCCCGCGAGCATCATGCCGGTGGGGCCGGCGCCCGCGATCAGCACCGCGTGGCCGGACGGCTTCGTTTCGCTCATTCCCATGTCCCTCCTCGTGTTTCGACCCGCGCCGCATCGCGCCATCCGCCCGGCGTCACCCCATGCAGCCGCACGAACGCGCGCTGCAACGCATCCACCGACCGAAACCCGCTGCGGCTCGCGATCCGTTCCTGCGTCCACCCGGTCTGCCGCAGCAACTGCGCCGCCGCCGCCACGCGCGTGCGCTCGACGAAGCGCGCGGGCGTGCACCCGGTCTCGGCCGCGAAGGCGCGCGCGAAGTTGCGCGGGCTCATGCCGGCGCGCTCGGCCAGCACCTCGACCGCGAGGTCTTCCCGCGGATGGGTGCCGATCCATGCGACCAGTTCGCGCAGCCGATGGCTCGCGCTGGCCTGCGCCTGGAGCGCGGGGGTGAGCTGCGGCTGCTCGCCGCCGCGCAGCATCGGCAGCGCCAGGGTGCGCGCGATGTCCATCGAGACCTCGTGGCCCAGGTCGTCCTCGACCAGCGCGAGCGCGAGTTCGATGCCGGTGACCACGCCCGCAGAAGTCCAGACCTTGCCGTCGCGCACGTAGATGCGCTGTTGCCGCACGCGCACCTGCGGACGCAGCTCCTGCAGCATCTCGCACACGCGCCAGTGGGTGGTGGCCTCGCGCCCGTCGAGCAGGCCGGCCGCGGCCAGCGCGAAGGCGCCGCTGCACACGCTCGCGACGCGGCGCACGCGCGGCGCGGCCTGGGCGATCCAGTCGCCGATGCGCTGCTCGAGGATGGCGTGGCGCACGGCGGGTTCGTCGCCGCCGGCCACGATCAGGGTGTCGATGGCCCCGGGCAATGCATCCAGGCTGCAAGTGCCACCCAGTTGCAGGCCGCTGTTGGTCGACACGGTGCCGCCACCCGGCGAGGCGATCAGCACCTCGTAGCTGCCGGGTCGTAATTGCTCGGCCTTGCTGAACACGCTGGCGGGGCCCGCGACGTCGATGGCCTCGACGCCGTCGAACGCGACCAGCACGACGGTGCTGGCAGGAACCGCGGCTTCTTCGTCCTTGTGGGTGGGGGTCGGCATTCCTAAGCTCGGTGCATCGAGGTCATGAAGGGGATTCTCCATGTGGAACGGGCTGCGTGCGCTGCTGTGCGCGAGTATGGCGGCGATCGGGTTGGCGGGATGCGGCACGGGCACGCGCGATGCGGCGGTGCCGCCCGCGGCGCACGACGAGGCGGCGCTCGCGCGCGACCGGCAGGCTTTCGTCGAGGCCATGAAGCCGCGCCGGCCCGGCCGGCCGGTGGTCGCCATGCTGGCGCTCAACGAGGGCACCGAGCTCACCGACCTGCTGCTGCCCCACGCGGTGCTGCAGCGCGCCGACGTGGCCGAAGTGCGGATCGTGGCGCCGCGCGCGGGCCGGGTCACGCTGTTCCCGGCGCTGCAGGTCGAGGGCGCACAGGACTTCGCCACCTTCGACCGCGCCCATCCCGCGGGCGCCGACTACGTGATTGTGCCCGCGATGGAGCCGGCCGATGCGCCCGCGGTGAGGGCCTGGCTGCAACAACAGGCCAGCCGGGGCGCGCGTGTGATCGGCGTGTGCTCGGGCGCGCTCGTGCTCGCGCAGGCCGGCCTGCTCGACGGCCGGCGCTTTGCCGGCCACTGGTACGACCGCGGCACGCTGCGCCAGCGGCCCGGCGCCACGCACGTGCCCGACCGGCGCTACCTGGTCGACCGCGACGTGGCGACGACCACCGGCATCACGGCCTCGGTGCCCGCGACGCTCGCGCTGGTCGAGGCGATCGGCGGGCCCGCGAAGGCCGCGGCGATGGCGGCCGAACTCGGCGTGGACGGTTGGAGCCCCGCGCATGCGAGCGCGCCCTTCAGCCTCACGACCGCCCGCGGCGCCGAGTACCTGTTCAACAAGGCCGCGTTCTGGCGCGGCGAGCGCCGCCGGCTCGAGGTGCGCGATGGTGCCGACGACATCGCGCTCGCGCTGGCCACCGATGCGTGGACGCGCACGGGGCATGTCGATGTCGAGGCGGTCTCGTCCTCGGGCCCGGTGAAGCTGCGCAGCGGTCTCGTGCTGGTGGCCGGCCCCGCCACGCGCGAAGTACAGCCGCTGCCGCTGGTGGCCGCGCTCAAGCCGGTGCAGCAGCTCGACCGCACGCTGTGCGAGATCGCGGGCCGCTACGGCAACGCGCGGCGCGACTGGGTGATGCAGGAGATGGAATACCCGCGCACGGCGGCGAACACCGCCCGCGCGTGCTGATCAGCCGGCGTCCGCGGCGATGAAGTTGCGCCCGCGCGCACCGGCCAGCGCCTGCAGGATGCGCTCGCTCCAGTCCGCCTCGGGAATGCCATAGCTCAGCGGATCGACGCTCACGCCCAGCCCCTCCAAGAAGGCGCTCAGCGACGCGACGGCCTGCTCGATGTCGTGCGCATCGAACACCGACAGCAGCAACGCATCGAGCGCCGGATCGCGCCCGGCCGCGAGCTGCATGATGCGCGGCAGGCTGAACGAACACGCGATGCCGTGCGGCACGCCATGCCGCAGCGTGATGTCGTAGGACAGCGAATGCGCGAGCGCAGTGCGCGTGTTGGAGAACGCCAGGCCGGCCTGCAGCGCCGCGGTGGCCAGGCGCTCGCGCAGCTCGGGCCGGTCGGGCCGTGCCAGCAGTTCGGGCAGCGTGGCGACGATGCTGCGCGCCGCGCTCACAGCCAGGCTTGCCGACACCGGGTTGCGATGCACGTTCCACAGCGACTCGAGCGCATGCGACAGCGCATCGAGGCCGCTGGCCAGGGTGGCCGCATGCGGCAGGCTCAGCATCAGGTCGGCATCGACGATGGCGGCCTCGGGCCAGGTCCACGGCAGCTGCAGCGACAGCTTGCGCGCATGGGCCTGGTCCCACACGGTGGCCCAGGGCGTGACTTCACTGCCGGTGCCCGCGGTGGTGGGAATGGCCAGCAGCCGCCGGTGCCGCCGGGCCGCGGCCGGCGCGCTGTCGGCGCCTTCGAGCAGCGCGAGCAGTTCGTCGAAGCGCCCGGCCGCGGGGCGCGTGAGCATCACCTTCGCGCAGTCGATCACGCTGCCGCCACCGAGCGCGATGACGCAGTCGACCTCCGCTTGCTCGCGCCACAGCCGTTCGTACATCGGCGCCAGCCAGGCCACGTCGGGGTTCGGCAGCACCTCGGTCTCGACGCTCGCGAGGCGCTCGCCCAGCAGGCCGCGGATGCGATCGACGAGGCCGAGGCCGACCGCCTCGGGGAAGGCGATCAGGATCGCGCGGCGTGCGCCGAGCAGCCCGGGCAGCGCATCGAGCGAGCCGCAGCCGGCGTGCACGTCCACGGGGTTGTAGTAGGTCCACATGATGGGTTCGGGAAAGCTCGCGCCACGGCCGCGTCATGCGGCCGGGCGAGAGAGAGAAAAAAGATCCGTGCGGCCTTCAGTGCCGGCCGCTGTGCTGGATGCGGTGGCGCAGCTGGCTCGAGAGCAGGTCGGCCACGATCACCATCACGGTGATCACGATGATGCAGGTGGCGGTCTCCTGGTAGCGGAACAGCTTGAGGCTGCTCACCAGCTCGAAGCCCAGCCCGCCCGCGCCCACCATGCCCAGCACGGTGGCCGAGCGCAGGTTCACCTCGAAGCGGTACAGCACCACGGCGATCCAGGCCGTGACGACCTGCGGCAGCACGCCGAACACGATCACCTGCAGCGGCCGCGCGCCGGTGGCGCGCAGGGCCTCGAGCGGTCCCTGGTCGATCTCCTCGATGGCATCGGCGAAGAACTTGCCGAGCATGCCCGCGCCATGCAGCGCGAGCGCCAGCACGCCGGGGAACGGACCGAGCCCCACGGCCGACACGAACACCAGCGCGAGGATCAGCTCGTTGATGCTGCGCACCACGTTGAGGGCCTGGCGCGTGCACTGGTAGACCCAGCGCCGGCTCTGCAGATTGCGCGCCGCCAGGAAGGACAGCGGAATCGCGGGCAGCACCGCCAGCAGCGTGCCCCAGACGGCGATCTGGATGGTCTCGAGCGCGGGCGCGACCAGGCGGCTCAGGATGTTGGTGTCGGGCGGCATGGTGCGGCCCAGGAAATCGAGGATCTGCGGCAGGCCCGCCGCCAGTTCGGACCAGCTCAGTTGCGCGCCGCCGGCGCTCCACTGCAATGCCCAGCCGACCACGCACAGGCCGATCAGCAGGTTGAACCAGCCGCGGCGGCTCTCGGGCAGCGGGCCGGTCCAGGCGTATCGGGTCGAGGGGGTGTTCATGCGTGTCCTTCGGTGCGTGCAAAGAGCGGCAGCGGCACGGCCTGCGCGGCGGGCTCCTTGTGGTCGACCGCGGGCTGCGGCACGTAGATGCGGTCGATGTCCTCGGGCCCCATGGCCTGCGGCGCGCCGTCGAACACGACGCGGCCCTGCGAGAGGCCGACGATGCGGTCGGCGAACTCGCGCGCGTAGTCGACCTGGTGCAGGTTGCACAGCACGGTGATGCCGAGGTCGCGCGAGGCATCGCGCAGGTACTGCAGCACCTTGCGCGAGGTCTGCGGGTCGAGGCTCGCGACCGGCTCGTCGGCGAGGATCAGCCGCGGCTGCTGCGCGAGCGCGCGCGCGATGCCCACACGCTGCATCTGGCCACCCGAGAGCGAATCGGTGCGCGCATGGGCCTTGTGCGCGAGTCCCACGCGGCCCAGGCATTCGTGCGCCAGCGCGATATCGGCGCGGCTGAAGAAATGCAGCACCGAGGCCAGGGTCGACACCGCGCCGAGCCGCCCCGTGAGCACGTTCTTCAGCGCGCTGAGCCGCGGCACCACGTTGTGGTGCTGGAAGATCATCGCCACGCGCTGGCGCAGCGCGCGCGTGTCGGCGCAGTTCACGGCGTCCATGCCGTCGACCCTGAGCTCGCCGCCGTCGGCCAGCGCCAGCCGGTTCACGCAGCGCAGCAGGGTCGACTTGCCGGCCCCCGATTCGCCGAGCACCACCACGAACTCGCCCGCCGCGGCATCGAGGTCCACGCCGCGCAGCACGGCGTTGTCGCCATAGCGCTTGGTGAGCTGCCGGATGCGGATCACTTCATGCTCCGCAGGTCGAGCTTGAGCACCTTGGCGGTGTCGCGCACCACGTTGTAGGCTGCGTCGGTGGTGGGCTGGAAGCCATTGAGCACGCCCTGGTCGCCCCACGGCAGGTCCTTCACGTTGGCCAGTGCCTTCGCGATCTTCGCCTTCAGCGCCGGATCGAGGTCCTTGCGCCAGACCATCGGCGATTCGGGGATCGGGCTCGACGACCAGACGATCTCGAGCTCGTCCTGCTTGACCTGACCCTTGGCGATGGCGCTCGCGAGGATGCGGTCGGCCACGGCGGCGGCGTCGACCTTCTTGTTGGCCACGGCCAGGATGCTGGCGTCGTGCGAGCCCGAGAAGATCACGCGGCCGAAGAAGGTCTCGGGGTCATGGCCGGCCTGCAGCAGGCCCGACTTGGGGAACAGGTGGCCCGAGGCCGAGGTCGGGTCGACGAAGGCGAAGCTGCGGCCCTTGAGGTCGGCGGTCCTGGCGATGCCGCTGTCCTTGCGCGCGATGATCACGCTCTTGTAGGAGCTCTGGCCGGTCTTCTTCGTCACGGCCACCGCGAAGGCTTCCACGTCCGCGACCTGGTTCGCGAGCACGTACGAGAACGGGCCGAGGTAGGCCACGTCGAGCTTCTTCGAGCGCAGCGCCTCGATCACGCCGTTGTAGTCGGTCGCCACGAAGGGCTTGACCGGCATGCCGAGCTGCTGCTGCAGGCTGTCGAGCACCTGGCGGCTGCTCTCGATCATGGCCTGCGAATCCTCGGCCGGGATCAGACCGATGGTGAGGGGCTGCGCGGCCAGGGCCGGCAGGGCGGCGACCGCGGAAACTGCCGAAAGGGCCAGGGCGATCAGGCTGCGGCGCAGGCGGAGAAGGGTGTTCATGGTGGTGTCTGGGATGGAAAAAAGGGACTGGAAGGGACCGGAACGGCAGGCGTCGGCCTGCGACTACCCCAAGGCTAAGAACGCCATGTGACAGCCGCATATCAGATCGATCACGGATTTGTCACGATTCCATTCAAACAATCTATGGATGTCCGCCGCCAAACTCCGCGCCTTCCTCGCCGTCGCCCAGCACGGCAGCTTCAGCGCCGCCGCGCGTGCCGTGGGCCTGAGCCAGCCCACGCTCACCACCCAGGTCCAGGCGCTGGAGCGCCAGCACAAGGTCATGCTGTTCCACCGCCAGGGCCACCGCATCGAGCTCACCAGCGTCGGCGAGCGCCTGCTGCCCATCGCGCGCCAGATCGCGGCGCTCGAGCTCGATTCGTACAACCTGCTGCACGACAGCGGCGACCTGCAGTCGGGCGAGCTCAAGCTCGGCGCGGTCGGTCCCTTCCACGTGATCGAGATGGTCGACGCCTACCGCAAGCGCTATCCGCGGCTCGACGTCTCGATCCGCATGGGCAATTCGTCGTCGGTGTTCAAGGACCTCGAGGAGTACGCGGTCGACATCGGCGTGCTCGCGCGCTTCCACGAGGCGCCGGGTTTCAGCGCGACGCCCTATGCGCGCCATGCGCTGATCCTGTTCGTGCACCGCGACCATCCGTTCGCCAGGCGCGGAGAGATCCGGCTCGAGGAACTGCACGGCCAGCCGATGCTGCAGCGCGAGAGCGGTTCCAGCACGCGGCGCGCGCTCGACGAGGCTTTCGCGCGCGCGGGCGTCCGGCCCAGGCTCGCGATGGAGATCGGCAGCCGCGAGGCGATCCGCGAAGCGGCTGCGCGCGGCATCGGCATCGGCGCGGTCTCCGAGGCCGAGTTCATTCCCGACGCGCGCCTGCGCACCGTGCGCATCGAGGGCGATCCCGCGGTGACGCAGACCTACCTCTACTGCCTGCAGGTGCGACGCGACAGCCGCGTGCTCGCCTCTTTCTTCGACGTGGCGCTGAAGCTGCGCAAGGGGGAGTTCGAAGGCGCGACATGACAGCCGGCCCCCGCGAACCTTTGCATCCATATGCGAACGACGGCTAAGCATCCCTGAAAGCCTTCGTTGGCCCGCCACCGGCGGCCACCTTAGTCTGCGTCGATCCTCTTTCAGCAAGGACCCCGCAGATGAACGACCGACTCCAGCGCGTGCATGCCTCGCGCTCGGCCGCCGTGAAGGCCGGCCTCGACCATCCGGTGATCGACACCGACGTGCACGTCAACGACTTCGCGCCGGTGCTCGAGGACTACGTGGCGCAGTACGGCGGCAACAAGCTGGTCGACGCGCTGCGCAAGGCGCTCGGCGGGCGCTTCGTCACGCGCAACGGCGGCGGCAAGGACTGGTACCAGCAGTCGGCCGAGGAACGCCAGTTCCACCGCACGCTGCGCGCGCCCTGGTGGGCCCGCGTCACGCGCAACACCTACGACCTCGCGACCTACACCCTGCCCGCGCTGCTGCACGAGCGCCTGGGCGAGCAGGGCTCGGACTACTCGATCCTGTTCCCCAACGATGTGCTCTCGCCGGCCGCGGCCGGCAGCGAATACCGCCAGCCGCTGCACCGCGCCATCAACCACTTCCACGCCGACCAGTACCGGCCCTACGCCGACCGGCTGACGCCGGTGGCGGGCATACCGCTGCACTCGCCGCAAGAGGGCATCGAGGAGCTGGAGTTCGCGGTCAAGACGCTGGGCCTGAAGGTCATCAACATCGCGGGCGGCGTGCGCCGCCCGATCCGCGCCATCGCCGAGAAGTACCCGGCCGCCGAGCATCCAGAGATCGCCAAGCAGGTCGGCCACATCGACTTCTACGGCATCGACAGCGAGCACGACTACGACCCCTTCTGGGCCAAGGTGGTGGAACTCGGCGTGCCGGTGACCACGCACTACGGCAGCCAGGGCTGGACCGGCCGGCAGTCGATCAGCAACTACATGAACAACCACATCGGCCACTTCGCCGACGGCTCGCAGGCCTTCGCCAAGGCGCTGTTCTTCGGCGGCGTGACGCGGCGCTTCCCGGGGCTGCGCGTGGGCCTGCTCGAAGGCGGCGCGGACTGGGGTTCTCACGTCTACACGCACCTGGTGGACCGCTGGGAGAAACGCAACCGGCATGCGATACACAACTACGACCCGGCCGAGGCCGACATCGAGCTGCTGGCCTCGCTGTTCGAGCGTCATGGCGGCGACCTGCTCAAAGGCCGCACGCTCGACAAGGCCACGCTGCTGCGCGACAGCCTGGGCATCTCGGCGCTGCCGCACAGCCGCGAACCGAACGAGAGCGAGATCGACGACTTCGCGCTCGCGGGCATCGAAAAGGTCGAGGACATCCGCGACCGCTGGGTGAACAACTTCTACTTCGGCTCGGAAGCCGACGACCGCACCGTGGCCGCGGCCTTCAACGACAAGGTGAACCCGCTGGGCGTGAAGATCAACGCGATCTGGTCGTCCGACGTGGGCCACTGGGACGTGCCCGAGTTCACCGAGCCGCTGGCCGAAACCTGGGACCTGGTGCAGCAGGGCGTGATCTCGGCGGCCGACTTCCGGGCCTTCGTGTTCGAGAACCCGCACCGCTTCTACACCGAGGCCAATCCGCGCTTCTTCGAAGGCACCGAGGTCGGCCGCAAGCTGGCCGCGAAGAAAGGCACGCCATGAAGCCGATGCGGCATCTCCCGCGCTGGACCGCGCTGCTGGCCACCGCCCTCGCGGCCTCGGCGCAGGCCGCGCCCGACACCATCCGCATCGGCGTGGCCACGGCGGGCGGCGGCGATCCCGTCACCTGGGGCGGTTCGCCCGGCGGCGTGGCGCGCGCCAACAACTGGCTCGAGGAAGAGTTCAAGGCCTCGGGCATCAAGGTCGAGTGGCTGTTCTTCAAGGGCGCGGGCCCGGCCGTGAACGAGGCGCTGTCGAACAAGCAGATCGACTTCGCCTACCAGGGCGACCTGCCCTCGATCGTCGGGCGCTCGAACGGCCTCAAGACCAAGGTGCTGCTGGTCAGCGGCGCGCGCAACAACCTCTACCTGGTCACGCCGACGCAGTCGGCCATCCAGTCGATCAAGGACCTCAAGGGCCGCACGGTGTCGATCTTCCGCGGCACCAACGGCCACCTGGTCGCGATCAACGTGCTGGCGGCCGAAGGCCTGGCCGAGCGCGACATCAAGGGCGTGAACCTCGACACCGGCAGCGCGCAGGCGGCGCTGGTCTCGAACGGCGTGGACGCGGCCTTCGGCGGCTACGAATGGTTCAAGGTGCGCGACCAGGGGCTCGCGAAGGTGGTCTATTCCACCCAGGGCCGCGATCCGGCGCTCACGCGCCAGGCCGCGCTGCTGGTGCGCAGCGAGTTCGAGCAGGCCAACCCCGCCGAGGTGCAGCGCGTGGTCGACGTGTTCGTGCGTGCCGCCCACTGGTCGTCGGAGGAGAAGAACCGCGACGAGCTGTTCCGCATCTGGGCCCGCAGCGGCACGCCGGTCGCCTCGTGGACCGCCGAGTTCGACAAGCAGCCGCTGGCGCAGCGCAACTCGCCGCTGGCCGACGACTTCATCGTGGCGCGCTACAAGGCCGTGGTCGGCGACGCGCTCAAGCTCAAGCTGATCCGCCGCGAGGTCACGGTCGACGACTGGTTCGACACGCGCTACCTCAAGGCCGCGCTCAAGAAGCAGGGCCTCGAGGGCTACTGGAGCGCTTTTGACGCGAAGGGGCAGCCGAAGGCTGGGCCCGCGGTCGCGTCGCGATGAGCGCCGAAGCCGAACTGTCGGCGGTCCTGCAGCGCGAGCAGGTCGCGCCGCTACGCTTCTCCTTGCCGTGGCGCCGCCTCGGCGACGCCGCCCTGCCCTGGCTGCTGCCCGCCGCATTGCTCGCGCTGTGGTTCGTGGGTGCTGGCCAGGGCTGGATCTCGCCGCAGGTGCTGCCGCCGCCCGAGTTCGTGGCCGAGACGCTGCGCGACCTCGCGACCAGCGGCGACCTCTGGCTGCACGTGAGCACCAGTTTCGCGCGCGTGGGCGTGGGCTTCGCGATCGGCGCGCTGCTGGGGCTGCTGCTGGGCACGGCCATGGGCCTGTCGCGCCGCGTCGAGGCCTACCTGCTGCCGAGCTTCAACGCGCTGGTGCAGATCCCGGTGCTGGCCTGGCTGCCCTTCGTGCTGCTGATCGTGGGCATCGGCGAGCCGCTCAAGTACATCCTGATCGCCAAGGCGGCGCTGGTGCCGGTGGCGCTCAACACGCTGCAGGGCTTCCGGCAGACGCCGCAATCGCTGCGCGAGGTCGGCGAGGTGTACGGCTACAGCCGGCGCCAGCAGGTGCTGGAGATCGTGCTGCCGCATGCCGTGCCCACGCTGTTCACGGGCGTGCGGCTGGGCTTCACCAAGGCCTGGCTGTCGCTGGTGGTGGTCGAGCTGGTCGCCTCGAGCGAAGGGCTGGGCTACCTGATCGTCTATGGCCGCCAGCTGTTCCAGCTCGACCTGGTGATGGCCGCGGTGGTGATCGTGGGCGCGATCGGCTGGGCCATCGACCGCCTGCTCGAGCGGCTCGAGAACACGCTGCACCGGCACCGCCCGGGCGGTGCCGCGCGATGAGCGGGCCCGCCTCGCTGTCGCGCGACGCGGCCGAACTGGCCGCGGTGCAGCCGCTGCGGCCCGTCGATCGCAGCCGCTGGCGCGGCCTGGCGCTGCCCGCCGTGGCGATCGCGCTGTGGACGCTGCTGTCGTGGCTCGACGTGGTCAATTCGGCGCTGCTGGTCTCGCCGCAGAAGGTGCTCGCGACCGCCGCCGACCAGATCGTCAGCGGCCGCCTGTGGCGCGCGCTCGGCGCCAGCCTCGCGCGCGAGGCCACGGGCTTCCTGATCGGCACCGCCTCGGGCCTGGTGCTCGGCGCGCTGCTGGGCCTGTGGCCACTGTTCGACCGCATCGTCGGCCCGAGCTTCAACACCTTCAAGCAGATCTCGCTGTTCGCGTGGATTCCGCTGATCTCGGTCTGGTTCGGCCTCGGCGACGTGGCCAAGGTGGTGTTCCTCTCGCTGGCCGCGCTGGTGCCGGTGGTGGTCAACACCTGCGACGGCATCCGCACCGTGCCGCCCGCGCTGCTCGAGGTGGCGCGCGTCTACGGCTTCACGCGCTGGGAGACGCTCGCGCAGGTGGTGCTGCCGGCCGCGCTGCCCGCCATCTTCACGGGCGTGTACCTCGCGCTCATCTATTCCTGGCTCGCCACCATCGGCGCCGAATACCTGCTGGTCGCCGGCAAGGGCATCGGCAACACGCTGATCGAGGGCAGCGAGCATTTCCAGATGGACCTGGTGATCTTCGGCATGTTCGTCATCGGCCTCGTCGGATGGCTGATGAACGCCTCGGCGCGCGCGCTCGAACGCCGGCTGGCGCGCTGGACCGGCCGGGCCTGACACTTCTTCTTCTCCGCACCATGAGCACCTCCATCGCATCGAACGAACTCGACATCCGCGGCCTCGGCAAGCGCTACGCGCAGGCGCAGGCGCGCGGCGGCGAACTGCAGGTGCTCGAGAACATCGACCTGCACGTGCCGCCGGGCAGCTTCACCAGCATCGTGGGCGCGAGCGGCTGCGGCAAGTCGACGCTGCTGCGGCTGGTGCTCGGGCTCGACGACCAGTACGAGGGCCAGATCCTGCTGGGCGGCCAGCCGATCGCGGGAACCGGCCGCGAGCGCGGCATCGTGTTCCAGGACCACCGGCTGTTCCCGTGGCTCACGGTCGAGCAGAACATCGCCGTGGGCCTGCGCAACGCGCCGCTCGGCGCGAAGCGGAAGGCCGAGCTGGTGGCCGAGCACGTGGCGCTGGTCGGCCTCGGCGGTTTCGAGAAGTCGTGGCCGCACCAGATCTCGGGCGGCATGGCGCAGCGCGTGGCCATCGCGCGCGGCCTGGTCAACCGGCCGCGCGTGCTGCTGCTCGACGAGCCCTTCGGCGCGCTCGATGCCCTCACGCGCGCGCGGCTGCAGATCGAGCTGCAGCGCATCTGGCAGAAGGAGCGCATCACCATGCTGCTGGTGACGCACGACGTGGAGGAAGCCGTGTTCCTCGGCGACCGCGTGGTGGTGATGCAGCCATCGCCGGGGCGCATCCGCCGCACCGTGGCTGTGGACCTGCCGCATCCGCGCAACCGCAGCGATCCGGCGTTCATCCGGTTGCGCGACGACGTGCTGGGCGATTTCGTCGATGCGGGAGTCGACGAGCGCCGCGCGCCACCGCGCGGCGGCGAACCCGGCGAACCCGACGAGACACGGCCCTCGCGATTGCAGCTCGCATGGTGAGGATGGAGCGCGAGCGCTAAGACGTTTTGCTCATTTCCAAGCAACGAATCGGTAGTTCGCCCGCGCGAACCCGCGCCACAGAATCTGCGGCTCCCGACCTTTGCCAGGATCCACGATGAGCAACGAGAACACCTTTTCCGCCGACGCCTTCGACACCAGCTTCGGCCATCTGCGCATCCGCCGCGTGGCGGGCAGCCTCGGCGGCGAAGTGCAGGACCTGAAGCTGTCGCCCGAGCTCGACGCCGAGACCGTCGAGCTGCTGAATGCCGCGCTGGTCAGGCACAAGGTGCTGTTCTTCCGTGGCCAGACGCAGCTCGACGACGCGTCGCACCAGGCCTTCGGCGCGCGCTTCGGCCGCACGGTGGCCCATCCGACGGTGCCCTCGCCCACCGGCACGAAGCTGTTCGAACTCGACGCCTCCAAGGGAGGCGGGCGCGCCGATTCCTGGCACACCGACGTGACCTTCGTCGATGCCTTCCCCAAGATCTCGATCCTGCGCGGCGTGAAGATCCCGGCCTATGGCGGCGACACGGTCTGGGCCAACACCGCGCTGGCCTACGAGCGCCTGCCGGCGCAGCTCAAGCAGCTCGCCGACCAGCTCTGGGCCGTGCACAGCAACGACTACGACTACGGCGCCGACCGCGTGCAGGTCGAGGAGGAACGCCTGACCCACCACCGCAAGGTGTTCGTCTCGGCCGTCTACGAGGCCGAGCATCCGGTGGTGCACGTGCATCCGGTCTCGGGCGAGCGCGCGCTGCTGCTGGGCCATTTCGTGAAGAAGCTGGTCGGGCTGTCGAGCACCGAGTCGGCGCGCATCTTCGAGCTACTGCAGAACCGCGTGATCCGGCTCGAGAACACGGTGCGCTGGAACTGGCGCCAGGACGACGTGGCGATCTGGGACAACCGCGCCACGCAGCACTTCGCGATCAACGACTACGGCAACCAGCCGCGGCTGGTGCGCCGCGTCACGGTGCACGGCGAGGCGGCCGTGTCCATCGACGGCCAGCGCAGCCGCACGCGCAGCCGGCCCGAGGCCACCAACGACGCACGCATCGACGAAGTCATCGCCGCCACCGCCTGATGCCATCCGCCCACGACATGAAGCCCCAGAATCCCCTCACCTCGCTGCACCGCCGCGACCTGCTCAAGACCACCGCCGCGCTCGGCGCCGCATCGCTGCTGCCCGGTCTCGCCGGCGCCCAGGGCGGTGCGAAGAAGTTCGCGGGCGTGACGCTCAACGTCTCGACCTTCAGCGCCGCCTATCCCAAGCTGCTGCAGCAATGGCTGCCCGAGTTCGAGGCGCTGACCGGCGCCAAGGTCAACTTCGACACGCCTTCGTTCCCGGTCTACAACCAGCGCGCCGACCTCGAGCTCTCCACGCGCGGTTCGGCCTACGACGTGGTCAACGTCACCTTCATCTATTCGAGCCGCTGGATCAACTCCGGCTGGCTCACGCCGCTCGACGACTACATCCGCAACGCGAACCTGACCGCGCCGGACTTCGACATCAACGACTTCCTGCCCGGTGCGCGCGCGCCCGAGACCGGCCGCGACGGCAAGCTCTACGGCATCCCATGGACCGCCGAGGCGCTGCTCACGGCCTCCTCGCGCTTCGACCTGGTGGAGAAGGCCGGCCTGGCCTTCCCCGACACCACCGACGACCTGGTGAAGGTGCTGCGGGCCGTCAACCGCAAGGAACGCGTGGCCGGCTTCGTGGCCGACAACCACTACGGCTGGACCTTCGTGCCCTACCTGCACGCCTTTGGCGGCGACGTGTTCCGCAAGGCACCCGACGACCTGTTCCCCACGCTCGACACGCCCGAGGCGATCGCGGCCGGCGAGTACTACGCCAACCTGCTCAAGGAGTTCGGCCCCGACGGCGCCGTGACCTACCAGCCCGACCAGGTGACGCAGGCGCTCAAGCTGGGCCGCGTGAACTTCACCGATGCGGGCCAGCTCCACCTGGCGCAGCTCGGCGACGCAGCCACCAGCAAGACCGTGAAGACGGTGCGCTTCGGCCAGGTGCCCAAGGGCCCGGCCGGCCGCTTCCCGGGCACCGCCGTGCATGCGCTGGGCATTCCCACGGGCTCGAAGAACAAGGAGGCCGCGTGGGCCTTCATCCAGTGGGCATTGAGCAAGCAGACCACGCGCCGCGCGGTGACCGCGGGCTACGGTTCGCCGGCGCGCCGCTCGGACATCGATTCGCCCGAGTTCCGCCAGAAGCAGGTCATCAACGGCAGCGACCTTGCGAAGCTCTCGCTCGAGGCGATCGAGTCGGCCTCGAAGTCGGGCCACATGAAGTACCGCACGGTCTCGGTCTATCCGCAGGTCGACCAGCAGCTCAACAAGGCGATCGAGCTGATCGCGAGCGGGCAGCTGTCGGCGAAGCAGGCCTTCCAGCAGGCGCAGGCCAACTCGATCGCCGAATTGAAGCGCGCGGGCGTCAAGCTCTGAGGCACGGCGGCGATGGCTTCCGTGCTTTCCGCGCCGGCCTCCTGGCAGGCCGAGCAGCGGCGCGCCTTCCTGCTCGGGCTCTCGCCCTCGCTGGCGGTGCTGCTGCTGATCACCCTGGTGCCGGCGGCGGCGCTGCTGGTCGCGAGCTTCACGCCGCTGAGCCTGACCGATCCGGCGGCCAGCTTCCGCTTCGACGATCCGCTGGTGAACTACCGCCAGCTGCTGCACGACGACCGCTTCCTCGGCTCGATCGCGGTGCAGCTCAAGCTCTCGGCCTCGAGCGTGGCGCTGCAGCTCGCCACCGGGCTCGGCCTGGCGCTGCTGCTCAACGGCAAGTCGCGCGTGCTCGACGGCGCGAAGACGCTGCTGCTGATACCGATGGTGCTGCCGCCGATCGTGGTGGCGCTGATCTGGAAGATCATCTACACGCCCGACGTGAGCCCGATGCACCGGCTGCTCGAGCACATCGGCCTGCCCGTGCGCTCGCTGATCGCCGACCCCGACACCGCGCTGTGGGCGATCTCGCTGGCCGACACCTGGCAGTGGTTTCCCTTCACCATGCTGATGGTGCTGGCCTCGCTGCAGATGATTCCCGACGACCCGATCGAGGCCGCCACGCTCGAGGGCGCGAACCGCTGGCAGCTGTTCCGCCACATCGTGTTTCCCTACATCCGGCCGGTGCTGGTGGTGTGCGGCCTGTTCCGCCTGATCGACAGCTTCAAGGCCTTCCCGCTGATCTACGTGCTGACCAACGGCGGGCCCGGCAACGTGACCGAGGTCACCAACTACTACGGCTTCATCCAGGCCTTCAACTTCTCGTACTGGGGCTATGCGAGCGCGATCGCCACCGTGATGCTGGTGGGCGTGTTCGTGCTGAGCTGGCTGGTCGGCAAACTCGGATGGGGCAGCCATGACGCTCGCTAGCCGCACGATCGACGCTACCGAACTCGCGCTGTCGCACGAGGAAGGCGCGGGGATCGATCTCTCAGGTTCTGCTCCCCGCGCCCGCCGCGTGCCCTGGCTGCGCGCCCACGGGCGCTCGCTGACGGTCGCGCTGCTGGTGCTGCTGGTGCTCTCGCCCTTCCTCTGGCTGGTGCAGCTCGCGTTCAAGCCCGCGGCCGACATCTTCGAGGACGGCCTGCTGTTCGTGCCCACGCTCGACGGCTTCCTGAGCCTGCTGCAGGGCAACTTCGTGCGCTCGTTCTGGAACAGCCTGGCGGTGAGCACGATGTCGACCGTCTTCTCGCTACTGATCGGCGTGCCCGCGGCCTACGCGCTCACGCGCTGGAAGTTCAAGGGCCGCGACCGCATCGCGCTGTGGATCCTGGTCACGCGCATGGCACCGCCGATCGCCTTCACCATCCCGTTCTTCCTGGCCTACCAGTACCTGGGGCTGCAGGACACGCTGATCGGCCTGGCGATCGTCTACCTGACCTTCAACCTCGCGATCGTGATCTGGCTGATGCAGACCTTCTTCGAGGCGGTGCCGGCCTCGCTCGAGGAGGCCGCGTGGATCGACGGCTGCGGCGTCTGGCAGGCCTTCTGGCGCGTGGCGCTGCCGCTGACCGCGCCGGGCCTCGCGGCCACCGCGGTGCTGTGCTTCATCTTCTCGTGGAACGACTTCTTCTATGCGCTGATCCTCACGCGCACCAACGCCATCACGGCGCCGGTGGCGATCGTCAACTTCCTGCAGTACGAAGGCTGGGAGTGGACCAAGATCGCCGCGGGCGGCACGCTCGTGATGTTTCCGGTCATCGTGTTCACGGTGCTGGTGCGCAAATACCTCGTGCGCGGTCTCACGGCCGGCGGTGTCAAGGACTGACCGACCCCATGGCTTACATCTCCATCCGCAAGCTCTTCAAGCAGTTCGGCAGCACGCCCGTCATCCGCGGCATCGACATCGAGATCCGCGACGGCGAGTTCGTGGCGCTGGTCGGGCCCTCGGGCTGCGGCAAGTCGACGCTGCTGCGCACCATCGCGGGCCTCGAGACCGCCGATGCCGGCGACATCCTGCTCGGCGAGCGCCGCATCAACGACACCGCGCCGCGCGACCGCGACGTGGCGATGGTGTTCCAGAACTACGCGCTCTATCCGCACATGACGGTGGCGCAGAACCTGGGCTTCGGTCTCAGCATCCAGGGCCTGCCGCGCGACCAGATCGCGCGCCGCGTGCAGGCCGCGGCCGAGACGCTGGGTCTGCAGGAACTGCTGGCGCGTCGCCCGCGCCAGCTCTCGGGCGGACAGCGCCAGCGCGTGGCCATGGGCCGCGCCATCGTGCGCCAGCCGCAGGCCTTCCTGTTCGACGAGCCGCTGTCGAACCTCGACGCCAAGCTGCGCGTGCAGATGCGCACCGAGATCAAGGCGCTGCACCAGCGCCTGGGCACGACCACGGTCTACGTCACCCACGACCAGGTCGAGGCCATGACCATGGCCGACCGCATCGTGGTGCTCAAGGAAGGCCGCGTGGAGCAGATCGGCGCGCCGCTGGAACTCTACGACCAGCCGCGCAATGCCTTCGTGGCGGGCTTCATCGGCTCGCCGGCGATGAACATCATCGCCGGCCGGCTGCAGCTCGACGGCGCACCACACGTGCTGACCGACGACGGCCTGCGGCTGCCGCTGCATCGCGCGCCACGCGCGGCCCATGACGACCGCGTGCTGTACGGCACGCGGCCCGAGCACTTCACGATCGATGGCGGCGGCAACGGCGATGCCGATGCGGCGCTGCCGGCCGACGTGATCGTGGTCGAACCGACCGGCTCGGAAACGCAGGTGGCGCTGAAGCTCGGCACGCAGACCGTGATCGCGGCCTTCCGCGAGCGCATCGACGCGCGGCCCGGCGAGCGGCTGCCGCTGTGGCCGGTGGCGGTGAAGGCGCATCTGTTCGATGCGGCGGGCGGGCACCGGCTCGATTGATCAGCGCCCCTTCTGCCGGATGTACGCCTGCGGCGTCATGCCGATCTGCTTGCAGAACATGGCGATGAAGGCCGAGGGCGAACCGTAGCCCAGCTCGATCGCGACGTCCTTCACCGCGCGCCCCGCCTCCAGCAGGGCGATCCCGCGGATCACCTTGAGGCGCTGGCGCCATTCGCTGAACGGCATCTGCAGGTCGCGCTCGCAACGCCGCGCCAGCGTGCGCTCGGTCGAATGCACCGTGGCGGCCCATTCGGCGAGCGAGCGGCCATCCCAGGGTTGCGCCTGCAAGGCCTCGAGCACGCGGCCCAGCTGGGGATCGTCCGACATCGGCAGGTAGCTGTCGTGGCCGGGCGCAATGGCCAGCTCATCGCGCAGGACCTCGAACAGGCGTTGCTCGGCCGGGGTGCGCGGCACCTCGATGGAGCGGCTGCGCAGGCTGTCGAGCACCGCCTGCGTCAGCGGGCTGATGACCATGGTGCAGGCGCGCTTGGGGAGCACGTCGCACAAGGCCTCGGCCAGGTAGACCGTGGCGTAGCTGGCCGCATGGCGGTTGCTCGACAGGTGCTCGACGCGCGGCGGGATCCACACGCCGTACTGCGGCGGCGCCAGGAAGACCCGGCCGCTCATCCCGACCTCGATCACGCCCGAGATCGCGTGCACGAACTGTCCCTCTTCGTGGCTGTCGCGCGGCGCGGTGCCACCGGGCGCGAGGTGCACGACCTTGAAGAGCACGGGCTGCCCGTCGGCGGCGGATTTGAGTTGTCGCTTCATGTTGTCCGGCTTGCTCGATCGGTTGTCCGATTGGATGGGCTGCCATCCACCCCCTCACTCTAGACTGCCTTCGGCCTCGCAACCATTGCCTATCTCGAAGGAGACCCCGCCCATGAATGCACGACCCGACGACAGGCTCCCATCGGACCAGCAGGTCGAGGAATTTTCGCGCGACGGCGCCATCGTCCTGCGCGGTGTCCTGCGGCCGCCCGAGGTCGAGCTGCTGCGCCAGGGCATCGATGCCAATCTCGCCGCGCCGAGCGTGCGCGCGAAGGTGGCGAGCCGGCCCGACGATCCGGGCTTCTTCATCGAGGACTTCTGCAACTGGCAGGAGATCCCGGCGTACTGGGACGTGATCTCGCGCTCGGCATTGCCGGCCGCCGCGGCCAGGCTTACGAGGAGCACGCAGGTGCGGCTCTATCACGACCACATGCTCACGAAGGAATCGGGCACGCGCCAGCGCACGCCCTGGCACCAGGACCAGCCCTACTACAACGTCGAGGGCAGCCAGAACGTCAGCTTCTGGATTCCGGTGGATCCGGTGTCGCGTGCCTCCACGCTCGAGCTGGTCGCCGGCTCGCACAAGGGGCCGTGGCTGATGCCGCGCACCTTCATGACCAACGAGGCCAAGTGGTTTCCCGAGGGCGCGCTGGCCGACCTGCCCGACATCGAGGCCGACCGCGCGGCCCACGACATCCTCGGCTGGGCCGTGGAACCCGGCGACGCCATCGCCTTCAACATGCTCACGCTGCACGCCTCGGCCGGGCTTGAACCCGGCCGGCGGCGTCGGGTGTTCTCGGTGCGCATGCTGGGCGACGACATGCGGCATGCGCCGCGGCGCTGGAAGACCTCGCCGGATTTCCCGGGGCTGGCCGAGCAGCTGCCGGCGGGCGCGCCGATGGCGCATCCGCTGTTTCCGGTGCTGTGGCCGCCGGCTTCCAGTTAACGGGCCGCGAGGCGTTCGGCTTCGAGCGCCGCGCGAACGCTGGCGCGCTGCCCCATGCGAACCATGAAGCGCTGGATCGCCGCGTAACCCGAGAGATCGAGATTCACGCGCGGCGGCCACGACAGCACGTTGTAGAGATAGGCATCGGCCACCGAGAAATCGGCGCCCAGCACGTAGTCGTGGGTCGACAGGTGCTCGTCGATGTAGGCGAACTTGCTCGTGAGGTTGCCGTCCGCGAATCGCTTCTTGGTGTCCGCGTCGAGGTAGGGTGAGAACATCACGGCCATGCCCTTGTGCAGGTCGCTCGCGACGAAGTTCAGCCACTCGAGCGCGCGGTAGCGCTGCCGCGTGCCGAAGGGCGGAAGCAGCCGGTGCTCGGGATGCCGGTCGGCGATCCATTGCAGGATCACCGCGCCTTCGGTGATCAGGTCGCCGTCGTCGAGCTTGAGGACGGGGATGAAGCCCTTGGGCGTCACCTGCAGGTAGTCGCCTTCGACCGTCGTCTTGGTCTTGAAGTCGACCTTGACCAGTTCATAGGCCTGGCCGGCCTCCTGCAATGCGATCTGCGAGGCGAGGCCGCAGGAACCGGGGGCGTAATAGAGTTTCATGGTTGACTAGAGAGGAGCGGGTATCAGGGCATCGAAATCGCTGGCATCGTGGCGCTCGCGCAGCACGGTGCCCGGCGCGCCCGAGGTGCGGTTGACCACCCTGCCGCGCGCGACCGCGGGCCGCGCGGCAATGGCCTCGTACCAGCGCAGCAGGTGCCTGTACTCCTCGACGGCCAGGAACTCGTGCGTGTCGTAGACGCCGTAGAGGCTGCCCGGATACCAGGGCCACACCGCCATGTCCGCGATCGTGTATTGGTCGCCGGCGAGGAACTCGTGCGAGGCCAGATGGGTGTCGAGCACATGCAGCTGGCGCTTGGTCTCCATCGCGTAGCGGTCGATCGCGTATTCGATCTTGAACGGCGCATAGCCATAGAAGTGGCCGAGGCCGCCGCCGACGAAGGGCGCCGAGCCCACCTGCCACATCAGCCAGTTGAAGGTCTCCGTGCGCGCGCGTCCTTCGGCCGGCAGGAAGGCGCCGAAGCGCTCGGCGAGATGGACCAGGATCGAGCCACTCTCGAAGACCTGCGTGACCGGGTCCGTCGATCGATCGACGAGCGCGGGAATCTTGCTGTTGGGATTGAGGCCGACGAAGCCGCTGCCGAACTGGTCGCCCTTGAAGATGTCGATGAGCCAGGCGTCGTACTCGGCGCCCTCGTGTCCGGCCGCGAGCAGTTCCTCGAGCAGGATCGTGATCTTCTGGCCGTTGGGCGTGCCCTGCGAATACAGCTGCAGCGGATGCCTGCCGACCGGCAGCGCCTGGTCGAAACGCGCGCCCGACACGGGACTGTTGATGCTGCCGAAGGTGCCGGCCGGATTGCTCTTCGGTTGCCAGACCTTGGCGGGCACATAGCCCGCGGGTTGATTTGCTGGAGGCGTGTCTGTCATCGATGGCTTTGGTGGATGGATGTCGATGCAAAAAATTCTAGGAACGCAGCGACGATTCATCTACGCGCGCCACTCGAATTCATCGTTCGGCCGCCCGAACAATGCGGTGGCCCGCCTCAAGGGGCGGGATGCGCGTCGACCCGCCAGCCCGCCTCCGCCTTGCCCACCACGCCTCCCACCCAGTCCACGAAGGCGCGCACGGTGGGCGACAGGTGGCGGTTCTGCGGATAGAGCACGGAGAGCGGCGCGGCCGGCGCGGCATAGTCGGCGAGCACCCGCCGCAGCTGTCCGCTGCGCAGGTGCTGCTGCACCATGTAGCTGCCCGCGCGGATCAAGCCCAGGCCCTCGAGGCCGCAGGCCACGTAGGCATCGGTGTCGTTGACGATGAGGCTCTCGCGCATGGCGATGCAGCGGTCCTCGCCGTTCTCCACGAAGTGCCACTCGAGCGAGCGCGCCGTGCGGCTCGAGAGGTAGCCCACGGCCTTGTGCCGCGCCAGGTCCTCCAGCGTCTTCGGCGTGCCATGGCGCTCCAGGTACTCGGGCGAGGCACAGCTGACCCAGTCGAAGGCGCCGATGCGCCGGGCCACCAGCGTGGCCGAATCCTCGGGCGTGCCCGCGCGGATGACGCAGTCGATGCCCTCCTGCACCAGCTCCACCGTCCGGTCGCTCACCGTGAGCGTGAGCTCGACATCGGGATAGCGCGACTGGAAGTCGCGGATCGACGGCAGCACCACGAGGCGCGCGAGCGAGAGCGTCATGTCGACGCGCAGGCGCCCGCGCGGCCGTCCGGCGCTGCCGGGGAAGCTGGACTCGACGGCCTCGATCTCGGCCAGCAGCCGCCTGCAATGGTCGTAGTAGAGCGTGCCTTCGGGCGTCAGGCTGATGTGGCGCGTGGTGCGCTGAAGCAGCCGCGCGCCGAGGAATTTCTCGAGGTCCTTGACCGCGCGCGTGACGCGCGACTTGGGCAGCACGAGGCTGTCGGCGGCCCGCGTGAAGCTGTGCATCTCAACGACGCGGGCGAAGATCTGCATCGATTGCAGGCGGTCCATTCGATCTCTCCTTGGCCCGGAATTTATTGCTCGAGGCGAAACAAGTATAGGTTCGCCTCCTTCGACTTCTGGCGCCTTTCCCTCTGAATTCAAGGGCCGGGGCCGAATCCACTGTTCCATACAAGGCAACAAACTTAGCCAGCTTCAGGGCTAGATGTTCGTGCGCCGCGCGCTCAGACTGCGGGCCATTCAACCCTCTCGAGCAACTCGCATGAAACCCCTCCAGAAGCATCCCCTCGCGGCCCTCGTGGCCGCGATCGCGGTGGCCGGCGCGGGCAGCGTTCTTTGGAAGCATGGCTCCGAAGCGCATGCCGCGCCCGCCGCCGCGGTTCCCACCGTCAAGTACCGGCCGGCCCTGCAGCGGCCGGTGACCGACTCGCAGGACTACACGGGCCGGCTCGAAGCCGTCGACCTCGTGGACGTCCGCCCCAAGGTGCCCGGCACGCTGCTGGCCGTGCATTTCAAGCCCGGCCAGCATGTGCGCCAGGGCGAACTGCTGTTCACCATCGACCCCGCGCCCTACGAGGTCCAGGTGCGCCAGGCGCAGGCCGCCGTGGCGGGCGCCGAGGAACGGCAACGCCTCGCCGACCTCGAGCAGGCGCGCGCACGGCGGCTGCTCGAATCGGACTCGATCGCGCGCCGGGAATTCGATGCGCTCGACAACGCGGCGCGCGCGGCGGCCGCATCGCTCAAGGGCGCGCAGGCTTCGCTGGCCCAGGCCCGGCTGCAGCTCGACTACACGCAGGTGCGGGCACCGATCGCGGGCCGCATCTCGCGAGCGGAGATCACCGCGGGCAACGTGGTGGGCGCGGGCGGCGAGGCGGTGCCGCTCACGCGCATCGTCTCCGACGGCAAGCTCTACGCCGCCTTCAACGTCGACGAGCAGAGCTACCTGCGGCTCATCGCGCCGTCGCTGCGCGCGGGCGCGCAGCCGACGGTCGCGGTCGGCCTCGCGAGCGACGACGGCTTTCCCCATGCGGCCGCCATCGAGGCGCTCGACAACCAGATGGACACCCGCTCGGGCACGGTGCGCGTGCGCGCTCGCATCGACCGCGTGGGCCCCGACATGCTCCCGGGCCTGCAGGCGCGCATCCGGCTGCAGGGCGGCCTGCCCTACGAGGCCGTGACGGTCGACGATGCGGTGGTCGGCACCGACCAGGACCGCAAGTACGTGCTGGTCGTCGATGCGCAGAACAAGGTCGAGCGCCGCTTCGTCGAGCTCGGCACGCTGCACGGCCGCGATCGCGTGCTGCGCAGCGGCGTCGCGCCCGGTGCCAGGGTGATCGTGGACGGCGCGTTCCGCGCGCCGCCGGGCACCGCGGTGTCGGCCGAGGCCGCCGAGCCATCGGCGGTGCCCGATGCGCCGACCGCGTCCGCGCGCGCCGTCGACGGGGGCCGGTCGTGAACATCTCGAAGTTCTTCATCGACCGCCCGATCTTCGCGGGCGTGCTGTCCGCGCTGATCCTGCTCGCGGGCATCGTCGCGGCCTTCCACATGCCGGTCTCGGAATACCCGCAGGTCATTCCGCCCTCGGTGGTCGTGCATGCGCAGTACCCGGGCGCCAACGCCAGGACCATCGCCGAGACGGTGGCGGCGCCGCTCGAGCAGTCCATCAACGGCGTGGAGGACATGCTCTACATGGACTCCAAGGCCAGCGGCGACGGCCATCTCTACCTGACGGCGACCTTCAAGCTCGGCACCGATCCGGACCGGGCCCAGCAGCTGGTGCAGACGCGCGTGTCGCAGGCCCAGCCGCGGCTGCCGGAGGACGTGCAGCGCCTGGGCGTCACGGCCATCAAGAACTCGCCGATCATCACCATCGCCGTGCACATGGTCTCGCCGAACGGGACCTACGACAACAACTACATCAGCAACTACGCCATCCTGCACGTGAAGGACCGGCTGGCCCGCATCGCGGGCGTGGGCGACGTGGTGGTGTGGGGCCCGGGCGGCTATGCCATGCGCGTCTGGCTCGACCCGGCCGCGCTGGCCGAACGCGGGCTCGGCGCGAGCGACGTGGCGGCCGCGATCCGGCGCCAGAACATCCAGGCCGCGGTCGGCACCATCGGCAGTTCGCCCGCGTCGCCCGACACCGCCTTCCAGCTCAACGTCAACGCCGACGGGCGCCTGAAGTCGCCCGAGGAGTTCAAGGGCATCGTCATCAAGTCCGATGCCAACGGCGCGATCACGCGCCTGGGCGACGTGGCGCGCGTGGAACTGGGCGCCGAGGACTACGGCATCCGCGCCACCCTGGACAACGCGCCCGCCGTCGCGGTGGCCGTGCAGGAAGCGCCGGGCGCGAACTCGCTGCAGATCTCGCGCGAGGTGCACCGCGCCATGAAGGAACTCGAGAAGGAGTTCCCGCAGGACGTGGTCTACCGCGTCGTCTACGAGCCCAGCCGCGCCGTCCAGTCCGGCATCGACGCCGTGATCGAGACCCTGCTGGAGTCGGTGGCGCTGGTCGTGCTGGTGGTGTTCCTCTTCCTGCAGACCTGGCGCGCCTCGATCATTCCGCTGCTCGCGGTGCCGGTCTCTATCGTCGGCACCTTCGGCTTCCTGCTGCTGGCCGGCTACTCCATCAACACGCTGTCGCTGTTCGGCCTGGTGGTCGCGATCGGCATCGTGGTCGACGACGCGATCGTGGTGGTCGAGAACGTGGAGCGCAACATCGCGCGTGGCCTGGGCCCGCGCGAGGCCACCTACCAGGCGATGCGCGAGGTCAGCGGCCCCATCGTCGCCATCGCGCTCACGCTGTCGGCGGTGTTCCTGCCGCTGGCCTTCCTGAGCGGCCTGACCGGCGAGTTCTACAAGCAGTTCGCGGTCACCATCGCGATCTCCACCCTGATCTCGGCGGTGAACTCGCTGACGCTGTCGCCGGCGCTGTCGGCGCTGCTGCTCAAGGGCCACGGCGACGCGCCCGACGCGGTGACGCGCGTGACGCAACGGCTGTTCGGCCGCTTCTTCGCGCGCTTCAACCGCCGCTTCGACCGCGCCTCCGAAGGCTACGGCAGCGGCATCGGCAGCCTGCTGCGGCACAAGGGCGCGCTGCTCGTCGTCTACGCGGGCCTGCTCGGCGCCACCTGGTGGCTCACCGGCCACGTGCCGGGCGGCTTCGTGCCCGCGCAGGACAAGGAGTACCTGGTCAGCCTGGCGCAACTGCCCGAGGGTTCGACGCTCGATCGCACCGAGGCGACCATGAAGCAGATGAACGACATCGCGCTCAAGCATCCCGCCGTGATGGGGACCTCGAGCTACAGCGGCCTCTCGATCAACGGCGTGACGAAGAGCTCGAGCACCGCGCTGACCTTCGTGCTGCTGAAGCCCTTCAAGGAACGGCCCGGGATCAGCGCCGAGCAGGTGGTGGCCGACCTGAGCCGCGAGTACGCCGGCATCGGCCATGCCTACACCGGCGTCTTCCCGCCGCCACCGGTCTACGGCCTGGGCACGCTCGGCGGCTTCAAGCTGCAGATCGAGGACCGCGCGGACCTGGGCTACGAGGCGCTCTACAAGGCGACCCAGGCCTTCGTCAAGAAGGCCTCCGAGGCACCGGAGCTCGCCTCCATCTACTCGACCTACACGGTGAACGTGCCGCAGCTCAAGGTCGACATCGACCGCGCCAAGGCACAGCAACTGGGTGTCGATACGCCGGCGGTGTTCAACACGCTGCAGTCCTTCCTGGGTGCGTACTACGTCAACGACTTCAACTTCCTGGGCCGCGTGTACCAGGTGCGGATGCAGGCCGACGCCAGGTTCCGCTCGAAGCCCGACGACATCGGCCAGCTGCACGTGCGCAGCGAGTCGGGCCGCATGGTTCCGCTCGCCTCGCTGGCGAGGATCAGCCAGACCTACGGGCCCGACCAGGTGGTGCGCTACAACGGCTTCACGGCCGCCGACGTCAACGGCGCCCCGGCGCCCGGCTATTCCTCGGGCCAGGCGATGGCCGCGATCCAGCGGATCGCGGCCGAGACGCTGCCGCCGGGCATGAGCTACGAATGGACCGACCTGACCTACCAGCAGATCATCGCGGGCAACAGCGCGGCCTGGATCCTTCCGCTGTGCGTGCTGCTGGTGTTCCTGGTGCTGGCGGCCCAGTACGAGAGCCTCACGCTGCCGCTGGCCATCATCCTGATCATCCCGATGAGCATCTTCTCGGCGCTGCTCGGCGTGTGGCTCACCCGGGGCGACAACAACATCTTCACGCAGATCGGGCTGATCGTGCTCGTCGGGCTGGCGTCGAAGAACGCGATCCTGATCGTCGAGTTCGCGCGCGAGCTCGAGATGGCGGGCCTGTCGACCGCGAAGGCCGTGATCGAGGCCTGCCGCCTGCGGCTGCGCCCGATCCTGATGACCTCGCTCGCCTTCGTGATGGGTGTCATCCCGCTGGTCGCGTCGACCGGCGCGGGCGCGGAGATGCGCCAGGCGATGGGCATCTCGGTGTTCTTCGGGATGATCGGCGTCACGCTGTTCGGCCTGTTCCTCACGCCGCTGTTCTATGCGCTCGTCAGGTCGCTCGGCAGGGGCAGGCCGCTGCACGCGGCGGCGCATCACGAGGCGCCGGCGCTCGCCGCGCGCCATCTCGAGCCCCTGCAACCGGAGGGCCGCGCATGAGCCGCTTCATCCCCACACGGAACCTGCTGGCGACGGCGGCCATCGCCTTCCTGCTGTCGGCATGCTCGCTCGCTCCCACCGAGCAGCGCCCCGGCATCGACATCCCCGCGAGCTACCGGCAGTCCGGTGCGCCTTCCGGCGCGATGCCGGCGGAAGAACCCGGCCGCTGGAAGCCGGCCGAACCCGCCGACCACCAGACGCCCCCGCCCTGGTGGGGCGTCTTCGGCGATCCCGTGCTGGTGCAGCTCGAGGAGGAAGCGCTGCGGGCGAATCCCGACGTGGCGATCGCGATGGCACGGCTGAAGCAGGCGCGCGCGCTGACCTCGCGCAGCGAGTCGGCACGCTTCCCCGAGATCGACGCGGGCTTCGGCCCGACCCGCCAGCGCGGCACCGGCGCGGCCGCGGGGCGCGGAGACGGCTCGCCGGGCAGCACGCAGACGCTGTGGCGCGCCCAGGCTTCCGTGGCCTACGAGGTCGACGTCTTCGGCCGCGTCGCCTCGGGCATCGCCGCCGCGCGGGCCGACGAGGCGCGGCAACGCGCGCTGGCGCACCAGATGCTGCTGCTGGTGCAGGCCGAGGTCGCCGGCACCTACTTCGGCCTGCGGCAGCTGGAGGGCGAGCTGCGCCTGCTGGCCGACACCGTGGCCTTGCGCGAGGACGCGGCGGCGCTGCTCGAGCGCCAGCTCGGCGCGGGCGCCGTGGCGCGCCACGTCGTCGACCAGGCGAGGACCGAACTGTTCACGGCGCGCGCCGAGCACCTGGCGGTGGCGCAGCAGCACGCGCAGGCCTCGCACGCGCTGGCCATCCTGCTCGGCAAGGCGCCGGCGAGCTTCTCGCTCGCCGCGAAGCCGCTGGAAGCCACCGTCGTGCAGCTGCCGCCGGGCCTGCCCTCTGCCCTGCTCGAGCGCCGGCCCGACATCGCGGCCGCCGAGCGCGCCATGGCCGCGGAGAACGCACGCATCGGCGTGGCGAAGGCCGCGTACTTTCCCTCGCTCGCGCTGACCGGTTCGCTCGGCTACGAATCGGCCGCGCTCGGCAACCTCGGCAACTGGACGCAGCGCACCTTCCTGCTGGGTCCGCTCGCGGGCACGATGCTGAGCCTGCCGCTGTTCGACGGCGGACGCCGCGAGGCCGAGCTCGACCGCGCCCGCGGCGCCTACGAGGAGAGCGTCGCGCAGTACCGCAAGACGGTGCTGCAGGCCTTCCGCGAGGTCGAGGATGCGCTGGTCGCGATGCGGACCCTCGATGCGCGCATCGCCCAGCAGCGCGAGGCCGATGCATCGGCCGCGCGCTTGGCCCGGTCCGCGAAGGCGCGCTTCGATGAAGGCGACACCGACTATCTGGCGGTGGTCGACGCACAGCGCACGCGCCTGCGCAACCGGCAATCGCTGATCCAGTCCGAAGGCGCGCGCGCACGCGCGAGCGTCGACCTCGTGCGCGCGCTCGGCGGCGGCTGGGAAGCCACCGGCAGCGCGGCACATGCCCGTTCCGCACCCTCCTCGTCCTGAAGATTCCATGTCCCACTCCAAGCTCTTCGAACCGCTCACCCTGCTGCACGGCCCGCCGATGCGCAACCGCTTCATGCTGGCGCCGCTCACCAACCAGCAAAGCGAGGTCGGCGGCGACGCCTCCGAGTTCGACCAGGACTGGATCGCGCAGCTCGCGCGCGGCGGCTACGCCCTGATCCAGACCTGCGCCACGACCGTCGAGGCCGGCGGCATCGCCTTCGCGCGGCAACTCGGTATCCACAGCGACGCCCATCTGCCGGGCTTGCGCCGGATGGCCGACGCGATGCGCGAAGGCGGCGCGCTGTCCGCGGTGCAGCTGCACCATGCGGGCCATCGTGCCAATCCGCGGCTGGGCGGCATCCCGGCGCCGGCTTCCGGCGACACCCTGCCGGGCATCGATGCCTTGACGACCGAGGAAGTCGAACGGATCCGCGACAGCTTCATCGCGGCCGCGCAACGCGCCGAGCGCGCGGGCTTCGACGGCGTCGCGGTCCATGGCGCCTTCGGCTGGATCCTCTCGGAGTTCATGTCGCCGCTGCTCAACGACCGCACCGACCGCTATGGCGGCAGCATCGAGAACCGCGCCCGCCTCACGCTCGAGGTGATCGAGGGCATCCGTCGCGCCTGCGGTCCCGCGTTCCAGATCGGCTGGCGCCTGTCGATCGAACGCTATGGGCTGCGGCTCGAGGAACTGCGCGACGTCACCGCCGACATCCTCGACCGCGAGCTGATCGACTACCTCGACCTCGCGCTGTGGGATTCGGCCCAGGTCGTGCAGCAGGGCACGTTCCAGGGCCGCACCATGCTCAGCGTCTTCACCGGGCTGCCGCGCCGCGGCGTGCGCGTGGGAGCGGCGGGCCGGATCATGAGCGCCCGGCGCGCGGCCGAGCTGCTGGACGAGGGCTGCGACTTCGTGCTGGTCGGCCGGGCCGGCATCCTGCAGCGCGACTTTCCGCTGCGGGTGATGGAGAACCCGCTGTACGACAGCCCGAGGCTGCCGGTGACCGCCGACTACCTGCGCGCGGGCGGCTTGAGCGAACGCTTCATCGCGCACATGCGCGGCTGGCCGCACTTCGTCCACCCCGCGAGCCCCTGAGTTCGGGCGCGGGGACTATCCCTGGTGCATGGCCGAATGGCTCTTGAAGAGATCGGCCGCCCAGTCCACGAACACCCGCACCTTGTTCGACAGATGCCGGTTCTGCGGAAACACCACGTGGATCGGCATCGGGTCGTTGCTCCAGTCCTCGAGCACGGGCACGAGACGGCCGTCCTCGATCATGGGCCGCAGCAGGAACTCCGCCATCTGCACGATGCCCAGCCCCGACAGGCCCGCGGCCGTGTACGCATAGCTGTCGTTCAGCGCGATCCGCCCGGGCAGCACGAGCTGCACGCGCTCGCCGCCGCGCGTGAAGTCCCAGTGGAACATCTCGCCCGTGCGCGCGGAGAAGTAGTTGACGCAGCGATGCCGCGCCAGGTCGTCCGGATGCAGCGGACGGCCATGGCGCTCGAGGTAGGCCGGCGAGGCGCAGGTGGTGTAGTGCATGGCCCCGACGCGGCGCGCGATCAGGCTCGAGTCCTCGAGCGCTCCGCCGCGCACCGCGCAATCCACGCCCTCCTCGATCAGGTCCACGGGCCGATCGCTGCAACCCAGCTCCAGGTGGATGTCGGGATAGCGTGCGAAGAAGTCGGGCAGCGCGGGGATGATCACCAGGCTGGCCAGGCCGGTCGGGGCGTCGACGCGCAGGCGCCCCGAGGGACTGCGCCGCGTGCGCGACAGCGATTCGTCGGCCTCGCGCACATCCGACAGGATGCGCAGGCACCGCTCGTGGTAGGCCGCGCCGTCGGCGGTCACGCTGACCTTGCGCGTGGTCCGGTGCAGCAGCTTCGTCGCGAGCGAGGACTCCAGCGCCTGGATCAGCGTCGAGACCGTCGCCTTGGGCAGCTTCAGGTGCTCGGCCGCGCGCGTGAAGCTGCCCGTGTCGACCACCTGCACGAAGACCTCGATCGCCTGCAGCTTGTTCATCGCTCGCCCTGCCCCGCCGCCCGTCATGCGAGGAACGCGCGGGTGCCCGCAGCCTGCTGGAGGATCCAGTTGCAGAAGCTGCTCACCTCGGGACGGCCGGCCGCGTTCGGGTTGACGATCATCCAGTAAGCGCCCGGGCCCGCGGTGCGGTACGCCTCGCCGAACACCTCGCGCAATTCGTTGCGCCCCAGCAGGTCGGCCACCAGCGGCAGCCGGGCCAGCGCCAGCGCGTGGCCGGCCACCGCGGCCTGCACCTGCTGGTAGGTGAAGTTCAGGTGCATCCAGTTGCGCGGCTCGAGCTCGGCGTGGTTGTGGATGCGCAGCCAATGCCGCCAGCTCGCGAGGCCGGCCGAGGCATAGGCGTCGTCCTCCTCGACCAGCGTGTGCCGCGCGAGGTCGCCGACGCTCTTCAGCGGCGGCGCATCGCCGAGCTCGATCTGCCGCGCGAAGGCCGCGCTCATGACCGGCGTCAGCGCCTCGTTGAACAGCCGCGTGGCACCGGCGGGCGCGAGCTTCGGCGCGCAGTAGCGCAGGAACACGTCCGTGTCGGGACTCTCGATCGGCGCCATCGCATCGCTCGACGACACGCGGATGTCGATCTCGGTGTGCTCGCGCTGGAACTGCTCCAGCCTCGGCAACAGCCACAGCGAAGTGAACGAGGCGAAGGTGCTGACGGTGACGCGCGCCTTGGCGCTCGGCGAGCGGATCTGGCGCACGGCCTCGTCGAGGCGGTCGAGCATCGGGAACAGCGCCTTGACCAGCACCCGGCCCTCGGCGCTCAGCTCGACCGAGCGCGTGCTGCGCGCCAGCAGCGTCGCGCCGATGTCGCTCTCGAGTGCCTGGATCTTGCGGCTGACGGCCGATTGCGTGAGGTGGAGTTCGGCCGCCGCGGCATTGAAGTTGAGATGCCAGGCGACCGCGGCAAAGGCGCGCAGGGGTCCGATCGATAGCGGTCTTTGACGGTCCATGGAAAGAGTGATGGCACCGCGTCGCGAGACGGACCGGCGCATGCGGGACTCTACGCAAGAACACCGCGCCGGGTGCGACGCGCGGCGCAATTGTGAGTTGCGTTCGCCGATGCATCGAATCGATGGTCCAAACCTAAGATCGACTTCGCCAGCCCGACTACGGGCTGTCTTCTCGATTCAATGCAACCGATTCAAGGTCTTTCAATGAAATTCGCCATCTTCGTTTTCTCCGATCCCAAGGCCGGGGAAGAAGCCGTGGGACGCCTCTTCAATGCGCTCGCGACCGCCTACGACTTCAAGCAGCGCCATGTCGAAGTCGCCATCTATTTCCAGGGCGCCGGCACGCGCTGGGCCGGCGTGGTCGGCAATACCGACCATCCGGTGCATGGGCTCTACAAGGCCGTCGAGGACAAGGTCGCGGGCGTGTCCTGCGGCTGCGCCGACGTCTTCGGTGCGCGCGAGGACGCCATCAAGAACGGCTTCGAACTGCTGAGCGGCAACGACGTGCCGGGCACTTCCGGACTGCCGAGCATCGGCGCCCTCGCGGCCGACGGCTTCACCATCCTGACCTTCTGATCGATCGATTCGAACTCGCCGCGCCCGGGAGTCCTAGAGCGCGGCGAGTTCGCGGCGCAATCTCGGTCCGACCAGGTCGATGAAGCTTCGCACCCTGGACGAGCCGAAGCGGCTCTCGCGGTGCAGCAGGTGGATCGGCAGCGAGCCGCTCGCGTAGTCGGCCAGGATCGCGCGCAATTCGCCGCTGCGGACCTTGTCGGCCACCTGGTAGCACGGCAGGTTCACGATGCCGATGCCGCGCACGGCCGCGTCGATGGCGGCATCGCTGCCGATGACATCGAGGACCGGCTTGAGCTTGACCGAGATCGCGCTGTCCTTCGACCTGAACTTCCACACCGCCACCTGGGCCGACACCTCCGCGGCCACGATCCTGTGCTTCTGCAGGTCCATCGGATGCACCGGCTCGCCGTGCTGCTCGAGGTAGGCCGGCGAGGCATAGCTGAGCCTGCGCACCTGGCCGACCTTGAGCGCCTTCATGCCCGAGTCGGGCAGCTCGGCGATGCGGATGGCCACGTCGAAACCCTCGTCGATCAGGTTCACGGTGCGATCGAGAAAGATCGCCGAGATCTCCATCTCGGGATAGAGCGCGAGGTATTCCTTGATCAGCGGAATGATGAAGAGCCGGCCGAACACCGTCGGCGCGGTGATCCGCAACTGGCCGCGCGCGACGACGTTGGCGCCGATCACCGAGGCCTCGGCGCGATCGACCAGCTGCAGCACCGCGCGCGAATCCTCGAGGTACCGCTGCCCGCTCTCGGTGAGCGCCAGGCCCCGGGTGTTGCGCTGGAAGAAGGCGACGCCCATCTTCGATTCGAGGTGGTTGATGGCGCGCATGGCCGCGGCGGCCGAGATGTCGAGCCGCCGCGCACCGCCGGCCAGGCTTCGTTCCTCGCCGACGGCGACGAACACCGTCATCAAATGAATGTCGTCCATGTCACCACCATCTTTCCGGCTCGACCGCCCTGCGTCGCGCGCAATTATCAATTGCGGTCCGCTTCCTTTCGGGTCGCCGCGTCGATCGGCACAATTTTTTTCCAATGACCGTTCTCGAAAGCATCGACCCATGACGACCAGCGACACCCTGTTCCACGAAGGCGAATTGATGGCCCAGCGCAATGCGGGCGAGAGAGAGATCGCCGAGCGCAACGGCGCCACCGTGGGCCGCACCATCGTCCGGGGCGCCCTGCCCTTCGTGCGCCAGCAGAAGACGGCCTACGCGGCCAGCCTGGACCGCAACGGACAGGTGTGGGCCTCGATCCTGCTGGGCGAGCCGGGCTTCCTGGCCCCCAGCGACGACGCCGCCGCGCTGTCGGTCGACCTGGGCAAGGTCGCGCGGCTCGATGCCGATCCCTTCTGGGAGAACATCCGGCACGATGCGCGCATCGGCCTGCTGCTGCTGGAGCCGCAGAGCCGGCGCCGTTTGAAGATCAACGGCGAGGCCCATCTGGAGAGCGATCGGCTCGAGGTCCAGGTGACCAAGTCCTTCCCCATTTGCCCGCGCTACATCCATCGGCGCGAAATCACGCTCCCGCACCCTGGCGAAGCGGCGCCGTCCTCGACCGCCAGCCATGGCCATGAACTGGGCCCCGAGCAACTCGCGCTCATCGGCGACGCCGACACCTTCTTCCTCGCATCGGCGCACGCCACGCGCGGCGCGGACTGCTCGCACCGCGGGGGGCCGCGCGGCTTCGTGCGGCATGCGGGCGATGGCGTGCTGAGGATTCCCGACTACAACGGCAACAGCATGTTCAACAGCTTCGGGAATTTCCTGCTGAACCCGCAGGCGGGCCTGGCCTTTCCCGACTACGAGCGGCGCCGCGTGCTGCAGCTGGCCGGCACGGTCGAGATGATGTGGAACCAGTCCGATCCCGCGGGCCTCACGGGCGGCACCGGAAGATTCTGGGAGTTCAGGACCTCGCACTGGATCGAGAGCGAGCTGCCGGCGACGCTGCAGGCGAAGTTCATCGAGTTCTCGCCCTTTCTGCCGAAGGTGGACTGAACATGCGACTCACCGTGACGAAGGCCGAGGCGCTGGCCGCCGGCGTGCGGCTCATCCGATTGCAGCATCCCGCCAACGAACGCCTTCCCGGCTTCGATGCCGGCGCGCACATCGAACTGGGATTCGATGTCGATGGGCAAAGCCTGCTGCGCAAGTATTCGCTGGTCTCCGACACCGGAGCGCTCGACCGCTACGACATTGCGGTGAAGCGCAACGACAGCGGCCGCGGCGGCTCGCGCTTCCTGCACGACGTGCTGGCCGTTGGCGACACGGTGGAAGTGTCCACGCCGGTCCATGCTTTCGGCATCGCGCCTGCCGCCAGCCACCACGTGCTGATCGCCGGCGGTATCGGCATCACGCCGATGCTCGGCATCGCATCGGCGCTGAAGCAGCGCGGTGCTTCGTACGAACTGCACTATGCGGCCAGGCACGAGCGGGAAATGGCCTTTCGCGACCGGCTGCTCGACCAGGGGCACGACAAGCTGTTCCTCTACGCGACGCGGCAAGGAGAATCCCCGCGGCGCATCGATGTGCAGGGGCTGCTGCAGCCTCGCTCTCGCGACGAGGGCGTGCACTTCCATGTCTGCGGCCCGGCGAAGCTCATCGACGATGTGCGGCTGGCGGCCACGGCCCTCGGCATTGCGTCGTCGCGCATCCACTTCGAGAGCTTCGGACCCGCGTGGAGCGCCACCGACACGAAGGTCCGGCTCGCATTGACCGAATCGGGCCTCGAACTCGAAGCCTCGCCGGGAACCACCTTGCTCGACGCGGTCGAGGCCGCGGGCGCGTGGATCCCCTCGGACTGCCGGCGCGGCGAATGCGGCGCCTGCATCGTGAGCTACGGCGGCGGCACGCCGATCCACCGGGACAACTGCCTGACCCCGCAGCAGCGCACGCATTCGCTGTGCCTGTGCGTGTCCTGGGCCGAGCCGGGCGACGCGCTGGTGCTGCGGGCCTGAACCCTCAGTTCAACGCCTCGCGGCCGCGCAGGCGGTGCACGAGCAGCTCGACGAACTCGCGGGCCCGCGGCGATTCCCAGCGGTCCCGCTCGCAGACGACATGGATCGGCCACGGCGGTTCCTCGTGGTCCGCCAGCACGATCGCCAGGCGCCCGGCCTCCCGGTGGGTGGCGATCTGGTAGGAGAGCAGTTGCGCGATCCCGCTGCCGCGCACGACGGCCTCGATGGCCGCATCGTTGGTCCCGACGATCAGCCGGGGCGCAAGCCGCAGCGCGAGGTCCGCATCGCCCGAGCGAAACCGCCATTCGTTCCCCGGCGACAGGGGCGCGGCCGAAACGATCGCATGTCGGGCGAGTTCGGAGGGATCGCGCGGCGTGCCGTGCGCCTTCAGGTAGTCGGGCGATGCGCACAGCACGCGCCGCACCTGCCCCACGCGGATGGCCTTGAGCCCGGTGTCGGCCAGAAAGCCGATGCGTATCGCGACATCCATCCCCTCCTCGCGGAGGTCGACGATGCGATCGAGGAAATAGCCGGAGATGCTCATGCGCGGAAAGCGCCCCAGGTACTCCTCGATGCACGGCATCACGTGCGAGATGCCGAACAGCGCGGGGGCGGTGACATTGAGGTGTCCCTGCACGGCGCTGCTCACGCCACGGGCCGTCTCGGCCGCATCGGCGAGCTTCGCGAGGATGAGCTTCACGTCTTCCAGGTAACGATGGCCGACGTCGGTGAGCCTGACGCTGCGCGTGGTGCGCAGGATGAGCTTCACGCCCAGGTGCTCTTCGAGAGCGGCGATCGCGCGCGTGACGGCCGGCGCCGACATGCCCAGATGCCGCGCCGCGGCCGCGAAATTCTGCGCTTCGGCCACCGCGAGAAACACGGTCATCAGGTGCGCGCGATCCACTGCGGTTGCTACGGTTGTGGGGTCTGGATGGGGAAGGGCCGGAGCATTCTACGTTTGGGTTTCGCGGCTTCCCCTGGCCATCGGCGCCAGCCGGGCGTCGCCGATCCCCGCTGAGGAACTCGTTTTTCTAGTTTCCCAATAAGGAAACAAAAAAGCCAGATCGCGCCAACGGCGGCGGGACACCGAACGCATGACCGACGCCTGGGATTGTTCAGCCTCCAGAACAATCTTCCCCGTATTTCGCCGCGGAAGAACAGTTTGCGGCCCCGTGACCCGGCTGCTAGCATTCGTTTCCCATCAGGAAACTTTTGTCATGTCGCGAGCCACGAGCTCCAGCCCATGCCAACCTGATCTTGCCGGCCGGAAGCAGCCTGCAAGGCGCCCCGCCGCACGCATGCCGCGCCAACCGCGGCGATGGGCAGGTGTCCCGTCGGACACAGGTATTCCATCCCCAAAAAGAAACCGTCTTAGGAGACAAGCATGAAAGCCATGAGAACCGCAGCCTGCGCGCTGCTCGCCCTGGCCGCCATCGGCACGGCCGGTGCCGGCACGACGTTCGACACCGTCAAGAAGCGCGGCACCGTCCAGTGCGGCGTCTCGACCAACCTGCCGGGCTTCGCGTTCACGGACAGCAAGGGCGAGTGGCAGGGCATCGATGCCGACACCTGCCGGGCCATCGCGGTGGCCATGTTCGGCGATGCATCGAAGGCGCGGTTCACGCCGCTCACCACGCAGGCCCGCTTCACCGCGCTGCAGTCGAGCGAGGTGGACGTGCTGACCCGCAATACGACCCAGTCGCTCACGCGCGACACCACGCTGGGACTGATCGGCGTGGGGGTCAACTACTACGACAGCCAGGGGATCATGGTGAAGAAGGACCTCGGCGTCGCAAGCGCGAAGAAGCTCAACGGCGCCACCATCTGCGTGCTGCCGGGAACGACCACCGAGCTGAACCTGGCCGACTGGTTCCGCGGCGCGAAGATGGAGTTCAAGCCCGTGGTCCTCGACAAGGCCGACGAGATCCTGCGCGCCTTCGCCGCCGGGCGTTGCGACGGCATCAGCATGGACAAGTCGCAGCTCGCACTGGCGCGGATCAATCTCGGCAATCCCGACAACTTCGTGATCCTGCCCGAGGCGCTGTCGAAGGAGCCGCTGGGCCCGATGGTCCGCCAGGGCGACGAGGCCTGGTTCAACGTGGTGCGCTGGTCGCTCAATGTGCTGCTGGAAGCCGAGGAGTACGGCCTGAGCTCGAAGAACGTCGACGAGGCGCTCAAGAGCCCGTCGCCGGGCATCCAGCGCATGCTCGGCGTGACGCCCGGCATGGGGAAGAACCTCGGCATCGACGACAAGTGGGCCCACCGGATCGTCAAGCAGGTCGGCAACTACGGCGAGGTGTTCGACCGCAGCCTGGGCATGGCCAGCCCCATGAAGCTGGAGCGGGGCCTGAACGCGCCCTACACCAAGGGCGGGCTGATGTACGGCTGGCCGATCCGCTGAGGCCGGCGGCGGCGCACGCGCCGCCGCGATGTCCGCGTCTTCCGAACCTCTTCCACGCAGCCATGCCCTCCCACCACACACTTGCACCGCCCACGCGCCGGCCCCGGCGCTTCAGCTGGACCGATCCCTCCACGCGCGCCCTGGCCTGCCAGGCGGCGGCCATCGCGGCCGTCGCGCTGGTCGCCTGGTTCCTGGTGTCCAACACGCTCCACAACCTCGCCTCGAGGAACATCTCCACCGGCTTCGGCTTCCTCGGGCGCGAAGCCGGCTTCGCGATCGGGGAGAGCACCATCGCCTACACGCCGGCCGACTCCTATGCGCGGGCCATCGGCGTGGGCGCGCTCAACACCCTGCGCGTGGCGCTGATCGGCATCGTGGCCGCCACGCTGCTCGGCACATTGATCGGCATCGCGCGGCTGTCCGGCAACTGGCTGATCGCGAAGCTCTCGGCGCTGTACGTCGAGCTGGTGCGCAACGTCCCGCTGCTGCTGCAACTGCTGCTCTGGTATGCGCTGATCACCGAGAACATGCCCGGGCCGCGGCAGGCGCACCATCCGCTGCCGGGCGTCTTCCTCTCGAACCGCGGCCTGAAGGTGCCGACGCTCGAAGGCAGCTCGGTCGACTGGATGCTCGGTGGCGCGGCGCTCGCGCTGGTGCTGGCGCTGCTGCTCGCGCACTGGGGCGAAAAGCGCAGGGAAGCCAGCGGCCTGGAGTTCCCGTCCGGGCGCGTGGCCACGGCCCTGCTGCTCGGCCTGCCGCTGGCCGGCTGGCTGCTGGGGGGCGCCTCGCTGTCGCTGAACCTGCCCGAGCTCCGGGGCTTCAGCTTCGAGGGCGGCGCCACGCTGTCGCCGGAACTCGCGGCGCTGCTGGCGGGCCTCGTGTTCTACACCACCGCCTTCATCGCCGAGATCGTGCGCTCGGGCATCCAGGCCGTCGGCAGCGGCCAATGGGAGGCCGCGCGCTCGCTGGGCCTGCGCCGCTCGCGCATCCTGCGGCTGGTGGTGCTGCCGCAGGCGGTCCGGGTGATGGTGCCGCCCGTCACGAGCCAGTACCTCAACCTGGTCAAGAACAGCTCGCTCGCGGTGGCCATCGGCTATCCCGACCTGGTGTCGGTGGTCAACACGACGCTCAACCAGACGGGGCAGGCCATCGAGGGCATCCTGATCATCATGGGCGCCTACCTCACGGTGAGCCTGTCGATCTCCTGCTTCATGAATGCCTACGACAAGCGCATGTCGCTGGTGGAGCGCTGACATGAACGGCATCGCATCGCCCGCGCGGCATCTGGACATCGCGCCGCCGCGCCCGCCCCGGGGCGGCCCGCTCGCCTGGCTCCAGCGGCGCCTCCTCGCCTCGCCCGCCAGCGTGGTCGCGACCGTGCTGCTCGCCTGGCTGCTGCTGATGGCCGTTCCGGCGCTCGTCGACTGGGGCTGGATCCAGGCGAACTTCAGCGCCACCAGCGGCCAGGAATGCCATCGCTCGCACGGTGCGTGCTGGGCCTTCATCGCCGAGAAGCACCGCCTGATCCTCTTCGGCACCTATCCCCACGACGAGCAGTGGCGGCCGCTGGTCGCCACCTGCCTGCTGATCGGCCTGATCGTCTGCAGCGGCATCCGCCGGTTCTGGAACCTCGCATTGCCGGCGATGTGGGTGCTGGGCCTGTCGACCGTGGCCGTGCTCATGTGGGGCGGCGTGCCGGGGCTGGACTACGTGGAGAACGTGCGCTGGGGCGGCCTGCCGCTGACGCTCATCCTCTCGACCTTCGGCATCGCATTGGCCTTCCCGCTCGGCGTGCTGCTCGCCCTCGGGCGGCGTTCGCGCATGCCGGTCATCAAGGCGCTGTGCGTCGTCTACATCGAGCTGATCCGCGGCGTGCCGCTCATCAGCCTGCTGTTCATGTCGTCGGTCATGCTGCCGCTGTTCCTGCCCGAGGGCTTCGCCATCGACAAGCTGCTGCGCGCGCAGATCGCGATCGTCATGTTCGCCGCCGCCTACATCGCGGAGACCGTGCGCGGCGGCCTGCAGTCGGTGCCCAAGGGGCAGTACGAGGGTTCCGATTCGATCGGCCTGGGCTACTGGCAGCAGATGCGCGCGATCGTGCTGCCGCAGGCCCTGAAGATCGTGATCCCGCCGCTGGTCAGCACCTTCATCGCGCTGTTCAAGGACACCTCCCTCGTCGTGATCATCGGGATCTTCGACCTGACGCTGGCCGCGAAGGCCGCGCTGGCGGATGCCGCGTGGACCGGCTTCGGCATGGAGGCCTACCTGTTCATCGCGGCCATCTACTTCGTCTTCTGCTTCGCCATGTCGCGCTACAGCCAGGCCCTGGAACGGCGCCTGGCGACGGGCCACCGGGCCTAGAAGCGACCGCCCCGCACTCCAAGGATTCCAGACATGAAAGAACCCATCATCCGCCTACAAGGCGTCAATAAGTGGTACGGAGAATTCCACGTGCTGCGCAACATCGACCTCGAGGTCGCGCGCGGCGAACGCATCGTCGTCTGCGGTCCCTCGGGGTCGGGCAAGTCCACGATGATCCGCTGCCTGAACCGGCTCGAGGCGCACCAGCAGGGACGCATCGTGGTCGACGGCACCGAGCTGACCGACGACCTGCGGCGCATCGAGGCCATTCGCCGCGACGTGGGCATGGTGTTCCAGTACTTCAACCTGTTCCCCCACCTCACGGTGCTGGAGAACCTCGTCCTGGGGCCGACCTGGGTGCTCAAGAGGCCACGCGCCGAAGCCGAGGCCGATGCGATGAAGTACCTCGAGCGGGTGCGCATCCCCGAACAGGCGAGGAAATTCCCCGGCCAGCTCTCGGGCGGGCAGCAGCAGCGCGTGGCGATCGCGCGCTCGCTGTGCATGAAGCCCAAGATCATGCTGTTCGACGAACCCACCTCCGCGCTCGACCCCGAGATGGTCAAGGAGGTGCTGGACGTCATGGTGAACCTGGCGCAGGAAAGCGGCATGACCATGCTGTGCGTCACCCATGAGATGAACTTCGCGCGCAAGGTCGCCGACCGCGTGATCTTCATGGACCGCGGCGAAATCATCGAGCAGGGAGGGCCCGAGGATTTCTTCGGCAATCCGCGCAACGAACGCACGCGCGCGTTCCTGGGCCAGATCCTGCACTGACGGCTTCCACCACTTTTCGGACATCGGAGAATCGGATGACAAGAGAACTCGATCGGCCCCCGGGATTCCAGACCCGCGCCATCCATCACGGCTACGGCTCGCAAGACCCCTACGGGGCCGTCTCGCCGCCGATCTACATGACGTCGACCTTCGCGTTCGACACGAATGCCGAGGCCGAAGCCATCTTCGCCGGCGAGAGCGACCTCTACGTCTACGGGCGGCAGCACAACCCGACGCAGGATCTTCTGGAGCGGAGGCTGGCCAACCTCGAGGGTGCGCAGGCCGCGGTCGCCACCGCCTCGGGCATGGCCGCGATCAACGCGGTGTTCCTCAGTCTCCTGGGAAGCGGCGACGAGATCGTCGTTCACCACACGATCTATGCCACGGCAACCACGCTGATCGACGAAGGCCTGCCCCGCCTGGGCATCAAGGTGACCAAGGTCGATCTGTCGTCGCCCGCGGAGCTGGCCGCAGCGATCACGGCGAAGACGAAGCTCGTGTACTTCGAGACGCCGATCAATCCGACCGGAGAGGTGCTCGACATCGAGGCCATCTCGAAGATCGCGAAGGCCGCCGGCGTGCGGGTCGTGGTCGATTCGACCTTCGCCTCCCCGGCCCTGCAGCGCCCCTTGGCCCATGGCGCCGATCTGGTGGTGCACTCGCTGACCAAATACATCAACGGGCACGGCGATCTGCTCGGCGGCATCGTGGTGGGTGACCTGCCGACCATGAACAGGGTCCGCAGCGTCGGCCTGAAGTACATGACCGGCGCTTCCCTTTCGCCGATGCTCTGCTTCCTGGTCCTGCGCGGTCTCAAGACCCTGAAGCTGCGCATGCGCCAGCACGGCGAGAACGCGCTGGCGATCGCGCGGATGCTGGCGGCCCATCCGGCGGTCGAAGTCGTGCGCTATCCCTTCCTCGAAGACAGCCCGGGGCACGAGATCGCGCGCCGGCAGATGCTGCATGGCAGCGGCATGCTGTCCTTCGACCTGAAGACGGGATACGACGGCGCGATCCGGATGATCGATCGCCTGCGCCTGATCTCGCGCGCGATCAGCCTCGGCGATACCGAGTCGCTGATCACGAGCCCCGGCGCCCTGATGCGCGCGCGACAGAAGATCGCGCCGACGGCGCGCCTGAGCGAAGGCGTCACCATGGACCTGATACGCCTTTCGGTGGGACTCGAGGATGTGGAGGACCTGATCGCCGATCTGAGGCAGGCGCTCGACGCGCCCTGATTCGGCGCTGCACGGGCGCGCCCGCCCGCATCAATGGGCGCGCTTCATGCGAATAACTCCACAGTCCGATCCGCCGTTCGGGAAAGAATGAGTCATCGGATGCGATGCGCATCGAGGACAGGACACCGCAATGAAATCAGCAGGCCTTTCTCTGGCGACCCGTGCCATCCACGCGGGCTACGATGCCTCGGCGCACCAAGGGGCGCTGAATCCGCCGATCTTCTGGTCGTCGACCTTCGCCTTCGACTCGGCCGAGCAGGGCGCCGCGCGCTTCGCGCAGGAAGAGCCGGGGATGATCTACACGCGCGTCACCAATCCGACCGTGCAGTTGCTCGAGGAGCGCCTCGCATCGCTCGAGGGCGGCGAGGCCGCGCTCGCCTTCGGTTCCGGCATGGACGCGATCTGCACGCTGATGTGGACCTTGCTGAGGCCAGGCGACGAGTTGCTCGTCGACCTCACGCTGTACGGCTGCACCCACGCGCTCGTGCACCACCTGCTGCCCGACTTCGGCATCGTCACGCGGGTGGCGGACTTCACGCAGCCGGGCGAGCTGGCGGCCCAGCTCAACGCGAGAACGAAGCTCGTGCTGTTCGAGACGCCCGCGAGCCCCCACATGCGCGTCGTCGACATCGCGGCGGTCTCGGAGATGGTCCATGCCCACAGCACGGCACTGGTCGCGGTCGACAGCACCTACTGCACGCCCTACCTGCAGCAGCCGCTGAAGCTCGGCGCCGACGTGGTCGTGCATTCGCTCACCAAGTACATCAACGGCCACGGCGACGTGATCGCGGGTGCGCTGGTGGGCACCAAGGCGCTGATGTCGACGCTGCGCTTCGTGGGCATCAAGGAACTGACCGGCGCCTGCATGTCGCCCATGGATGCCTACCTGATCCTGCGCGGCCTGAAGACGCTGCCGGTGCGCATGGACCGGCATTGCGCGAACGCGCAGCGCGTCGCGGAATTCCTCGAAGCCAGGCCCGAGGTGGCACGCGTGAAGTTCCCGGGACTGCCTTCGCATCCCCAGTACGAGCTGGCCAGGCGGCAGATGTCGCAACCGGGCGCGGTGATCGCGTTCGACATCCATAGCGGACTCGATGCCGGACGCCGCTTCATCAACGCGCTGCGCCTGGTGACGCGCGCCGTCAGCCTGGGCGATGCCGAGAGCCTGGCCCAGCATCCCGCGAGCATGACGCACGCGACCTACACGCCCGAGGAGCGCGCGCGGCACATGATCGGCGACAGCCTGATCCGGCTGTCGATCGGGCTGGAGGCGATCGAAGACATCCTCGAGGACCTGCGGCAGGCGCTGGAAGCCTCGTCCGCCGGCTGAGCGACCCTAGGCCACGCGCGCGAGCAGGTTACGCACCTCCTCCGGCCGCGGTATCGGCGCCACCGCCCCGAAGCCCGTGGTCGTGAGCGCCGCCGCCGCATTGGCATAGCGCACCGCCTGCGCGATCGCATCGCCCGCGGCCAGCCGCGCGAGCAGCGAGCCCGCGAAGCAGTCGCCGGCGCCGGTCGCATCGACCGCCCGCACCGCATGGCCCGCGATGCGCTCGCGCGACGAGGGCGTGGCGAGCACCGCGCCGGCCTTGCCGAGCTTCAGCACCACGGTGCGCGCGCCGGCCTCGAAGCACCAGTCGAGGATGGCGTCTTCGCCGTCGAGGCCGGTGAACTGCTGCGCGTCCTCGATGCTCGGCAGGAACAGGTCCGACAGGCCCACGGTCTCGCGGATCACGGCGCGGGCGCGCGCCAGCGGCCAGAGCTTGAGGCGCAGGTTGGCGTCGTAGCTGACCTGCACGCCCGTCGCGCGCGCGATGGCGATGGCCTCGAACACGGTGTCGCAGGCGCTCGCGCTGATGGCCTGGCTGATGCCCGACACATGGAGGAAACGCGCGCCCTCGATGGTGCCGCGCGACAACCCGGCCGGCACCATGCGGCTGGCGGCGCTGCCGGCGCGCAGATAGCTGAAGGCATGGCCGTCGCCGTCGTGCGTGACGAAGTACACCGCGGTCGGCGCCTGCGCATCGCGCGCCACGCCCTCGGTGGCCACGCCCTCGGCGCGCCAGAGTTCCATCAGCGCATCGCCCCAGGTGTCGTTGCCCACGCGCGTGAGGTAGGCGGTGCGCGCGCCCTGCCGGGCGGCGGCGATGATGGCGTTCGAGGTGTCGCCGCCGAAGCCCTGCAGGTAGCCGGGCTCGCCGGGACGGACCTGGTTGAACTCCACCATCGGCTCGCCGAGCGCGACGATCTGCACCGCGCCGGTGGCTTCAGATGCGGCCATATTTCGCCAGCCCCTTGCGCAGCGAGCGCTCGGCCACGATCAATTTGGCCTGCTCGAGCTCGCGCTGGTCGATCTCCTGCGCCATCGCGAGCACGGCCTCGGCGTGGGCGAGCGGCACGATCACCACACCGTCGATGTCGGCCACCACGATGTCGCCCGGGTGCACCATCACGCCGCCGATCATGGTCGGCACGCCCGAGCTCAGGGTCTTGTGGCGGCCCAGCGTGGTGCCCGGCGAGACGCTGCGCGCGAACACCGGGAAGTCGTAGTCGCGGCGGATCTCGGCGATGTCGCGCACGCCGCCGTCGAGCAGCGCACCCGCGTGGCGGTTGGCGAAGGCGCCCGCGGTCATCAGGCCGCCCCAGACGGCGACGTCGCTCTCGCCGCCGATGCCGATGCAGATCACGCTGCCCTCGGGCGCCTCGTCGATCAGGTCGAGCGCATGCTGCGGCGGCACGAACTCGTCGGTCGGCACCTCGATCACGGTGGCGGCCGGGCCGACCACGCGCCTGTCGTTGATGCGCGGCTTGATCTCGTGGTCGAGGTAGCCGCGCTTGCCGGTGACCTTGTCGACGGCATCGGCGACCGAGGCGGTGGCGACCTTCTCGAAGGCGGCGATCAGTTGCTGGGTGTCCATGAATCTCTCTCCTTGTATATGGGGCAATGGGCTGGAAGACGGAAAACGGCGGGCAGGCTCCCGCCCGCCCTCCTCGCGGAGGGCGGCAGAAAAACGAATCGGGGGTTCAGGCGCTCACTGCGCGGCCTTGGCGATCTCCTCGCGCGCCTGCTTCATCAGCGCGGCGCCGATCTGCTCGGTGAACTTCTCGTGCACGGGCTTGACCTTCTCGCGCATGCGGTTGGCCTCGGCGGCCGGCAGGTCGACCACCTGCAGCCCGTGCTTCTTCATCTGGTCGACCAGCTTGCGCGTCTCCTCGCGGTTGATCTGGCGTTGGTAGGTGCCGGCATCGACGGCCGCCTTGCGCACCACGTCGCGATCGGCCTCGGAGAGCTTGTCGAACCACCTCTTGCTCGCCAGGACGATGTAGGGCGTGTAGCTGTGGGCGCTCAGGGTCAGGTATTTCTGCACTTCGTAGAACTTGCCCGACTCGATCAGGCCCAGGCCGTTCTCCTGCGCGTCGACCGACCGGGTCTCGAGCGCGCCGTAGAGCTCGGTGTAGGGCAGCGGCAGCGGGTTGGCGCCCAGGGCCTTGAAGGTCTCGATGTAGACCGGGTTCGGGATCACGCGGATCTTCAGGCCCGCGATGTCCTCGAGCTTGTTGACCGGGCGGCGCGAATTGGTGAGATGGCGAAAGCCGTTCTCCCAGTAGGCCAGGCCCACCAGGCCATGGGCCTCGAGCTTCTGGAACAGCGACTGGCCGACCGGGCCGTCGAGCAGCCAGTCGGCCTCCTTGAAGCTGGAGACCAGGAACGGCAGGTCGAGCAGCGCGTATTCCTTGACCACGCCGACCAGGCCCGAGGTCGGGCCGACCATCAGCTCCTGCACGCCGCCCTGCAGCGCCGACTGCATCTGCGCATCGGTGCCGAGCTTGCCGCTGCCGTAGGTGTTGACGTTGACGCGGCCGCCGGTGCGCGTCTTCACCAGCTCGGAAAAGCGCTTGGCCGCCAGGCCCTGCGAGTTGTCGTCGCTGGCGCCGTAGCCGAACTTGCCGGCCTGCGCATAGGCCAGGCCGAGCGCGGCGGTGGCGGCCAGCGCGACGATGATCTTCTTCAGCATGTCTCTTGTCTCCTTGTGTGATGCGATGGGTGAACGGATTCAGCGGAACCAGGTGGCGGGCACGAGCACCAGCGCCGGGAACAGGATCAGCAGCAGCAGCACGACGAGCTGCGCCAGCATGAAGGGCATGACGCCGCGGATCGCGTCGTCCATGCGGATGCGCGCCACGCCGGCCACCACGTTGAGCACCGTGCCCACGGGCGGCGTCACCATGCCGATGGCGTTGTTGATGATGAACAGCACGCCGAAGTAGATCGGGTCGATGCCGGCCTCCTTGATGATCGGCATCAGCACCGGCGTGAGGATCAGGATGGTGGGCGTGAAGTCGAGCGCGGTACCCACCAGCACCACCACCGCCATCAGCACCAGCATCAACAGCGTCTTGTGCTCGATGAAGGGCTGCGCCAGCGCCACGATCTGGTCGGGGATGTTGGCCACCGTGATGAGCCAGGCCGACACCAGCGAGGCCGCCACCAGGAACATGATGATGGCCGAGGTCATGGCCGCGCTCAGCAGCGCGCGGTAGAGGTCGCGCAGCGACAGCGCGCGATAGACCACGGTGCTCACGAACAGCGCGTAGGCCGCGGCCACCACGCCGGCCTCGGTGGGCGTGAACACGCCGAACTTGAGGCCGAAGATGATGATCACCGGCAGTCCCAGCGCCCACAGGCTGCGCAGCACCGCCACGCCGATCTCGGGCAGGCTGCGGCGCGGCGCCGGCTGCACCGTGCCGCGGCGCGAGAGCCACCACCAGGTGACGATCAGCGAGGCGCCCATCATGAGGCCCGGCACGATGCCGGCCATGAACAGCTTGGTGATCGACAGGCCCGCGGCCACGCCGAACACCACGAAGCCGATCGAGGGCGGGATCACCGGCGCGATGATGCCGGCCGCCGCGATCAGCCCGCTCGAGCGGCCCACGTCGTAACCGGCATTGCGCATCATCGGGATCAGCAGCACCGCCACCGCCGCGGTGTCGGCGATCGCCGAGCCCGAGACGCTGGCCAGCACCAGCGCCGTGAGCACCGCCACGTAGCCCAGGCCGCCGCGGATGTGGCCGATGATGGCCATCGCGGCATCGACGATGCGCCGCGACAGGCCGCCGAGGTTCATGATCTCGCCGGCCAGCAGGAAGAAGGGCACCGACATCAGCAGGTAGTTGTCGGCGCCGTCGACCAGCTTCTGCGCCAGGATCTGCACGTCGAAGCTGTTCATCTGCAGCATCAGCGCGACGCCGCAGACCATGAGGGCGAACGCGATCGGCATGCCCAGCGTCATGGCGCCGAGCAGCGATGCGATGAAGGTGAAGACGGTCATGGAGTGGCCTCTGTCCTTGCGCTCAGTCGGCGGCGCGGTCTTCGCTCTCGCGCACCGTCACCAGCTGCGCGTCGCTGAGGTCGCCGCGCAACGCCTGCCAGAGGTTGGCCAGCAGGGTGATGCCCATCAGCACCGCGGCCACCAGCCCCACCGAATAGACCGCCGCCACCGGGATGCCCGAGACCGGCGCGTGGTTGTCGAGGTTGACCTTGGTCTGCTCCCAGCAGCCCAGCCACAGCATCACGACGCAGCCCAGCATCAGCAGGTGGCTCAGGACGAAGAAGGCCAGCTTGCCCGCATGCGGCAGCCGGCTGACCACCGTGTCCATGCCCAGGTGCGTGCCCTGGCGCAGCGCGACGATCGAACCGATGAAGGTCAGCCAGACGAACAGCATGCGCGACACCTCCTCGGTGAAGGTGATGCCGGTGTCGAACACATAGCGCAGCACCACGTTGGCGAACACCATCAGCGACATCACGGCCAGGCCGCCCACGAGCGCGTGCTCGAACCACCGGTAGAGCCGGTCCATTGCTGCATTCATCTTGTCTCCTGATCTGTGGCAACAAATATATCAGATGCCAGATATTAAACGCTAGAGATCAGATCCGGTATTTCCCGAGGGCCGGTCCTGTTAGGATCGCGCATGGCCCCGCCCCGTCAATCCGCCCTCTCCGTCAAGGTCGAGCGGCCCAAATCGCTCACCGAACTCGCGATCGACCAGATTCGCGCCGCCATCGTCAGGGGCGAATTGGGGTTCGGGGAAGCGTTGTCGGAGTCGGTGCTGGCGGCCACGCTGGGGATCAGCAAGACGCCGGTGCGCGAGGCGCTGCTGCACCTCAAGATGGAAGGGCTGGTCGAGGTCCATCCGCAGCGCGGGACCTTCGTCTTTCAGCTCGGCGAGGCCGAGGTCGCGAACATCTGCCGCTTCCGCTCGATGATCGAATGCGAGGCGCTGGCCGACGGCATGGAGCACCGGCCCGAGGCGCTGATCCAGGCGCTCGAGAAATGCCTGGACGACATGGCGGCCGCCTTCTCGAAGCAGCAGCACGACGAGTTCCCGCGCCTGGACACCGAGTTCCACAACGCCATCATCGAGAGCTGCGCCAACAGCTACATCCAGTCCGCCTACATGCTGGTGGCGGCGCAGCTCACCGCCCTGCGCTACCGGCTGCCGGCCGAAAACAGCCAGGTCACGCACTGCCAGGACAACCACCGCGTGGTCGTCGACGCGATCCGCGCCAACGACGCGGCGCGCGCGCAGGCGATCCTGCGCGAGCACATCCAGAGCACGGAGCAGGCCTACCTGATCGCCTGCCGCAACATGGTGGCGCCGGCGCGCGAAACGGCGAAACCCTAAGTTGCCGCGGCCACGATGGAAACGCCGTGGTCCGCCAGGTGCAGGCTCACGGGCGCGCCGGGCATCAGCGACTGCCTGACCTCGGGCGAAACGACGAAGATCTCGCCGAGCCCGCTCGAGAAGGTGTATTCCACGGTGCTGCCGACATAGGTCCTCTTGAGCACGCGCGCCGCGAGACCATCGTTCGAGACCGGCCGGATGATCCAGGCCTCGGGCCGCACCGCCACCTTCACCGGCCCCGCGCCGATGCCGTCCGGCGCCGTCACGCCGAGCGTGCCCAGCATCACCTGGCGCCGCGCATCGCAGACGCCGTCGAACAGCATCGCTTCGCCCATGAAGCCCGCGACGAATTCCGACTGCGGCGACTCGTAGAGCTCGTGCGGCGCGCCACGCTGGGCGATCGCGCCCTGGTCCATCACGATGATGTGGTCGCTGACCGCCAGCGCCTCGCTCTGGTCGTGCGTGACGTAGGCCACCGTGAGCGACAGCCGCTGCTGCAACGCGCGGATCTCCTCGCGCATGGAGCGGCGCAACCGGGCGTCGAGGTTCGACAGCGGCTCGTCGAACAGCAGCACCGCCGGCTCCAGCGCCAGCGCGCGCGCCAGCGCCACGCGCTGCTGCTGCCCGCCCGACAGCTCGCTGGGCATGCGCTCGTTCATGCCCTTCAGGCCCACGGTCTCGAGCATCAGCGCGGCCTTCTCGCGCGCCTGCGCCTTCGCGAAGCCCGACATGCGCAGCCCGTAGGAGACGTTCTCGATGACGCTCATGTGCGGGAACAGCGCATAGCTCTGGAACACCAGGCTGACGTTGCGCTGCGCCGCGCCCAGGGTCGTGACGTCCACGCCGTCGATGAAGATGCGCCCCGCGCTCGGCGTCTCGAGCCCCGCGATCATGCGCAGCGTCGTGGTCTTGCCGCAGCCCGACGGGCCGAGGATGGTGGTGAGCGTGCCCCGGGGCACGCCGAAGCTGATGTCCTTCACGACCATGGGCGCCTGGGCGCCGGTGCCATAGCTCTTGGACACGTTCCTGAATTCGATGCCGTACATGTTCTTCTCCGATTGAGATGCTTCAGGTGGCCGCCGGCGCATGTCGCGCGTCGGCCGCCCCGGTGTCCGGGCGCCGGGCCGCGGCGGCCCTGCGGCCCAGCCTGCGGTCGCCGACGCGCCATTGCACGAGGCCGGTGACCACCGCCATCAGCACGATCAGCGCGGTGCTGTATGCGAGCGCCACGCCGTAGTCGCCCTGGCCGACGCGGCCGATGATGAAGGTGGTGGCCAGCTCGGTCTGCGCCGTGACGAGGAAGATCACCGCCGACACGGTGGTCATCGAACGCACGAAACTGTAGATGAGCGAGGCCGCGAGCGCCGGCTTCAGCAGCGGCAGCGTGACCGACCAAAGCGTGCGCGCGGTCGAGGCGCGCAGCATCAGCGAGGCCTCGTCGAGCGACTTGTCGAGCTGCTTGAAGGCCGCCGAACCCGCGCGCACGCCCACCGGCAGGTTCCGGAAGATGAAGCACAACACGATGATCAGCCCGGTGCCCGTCATCTCGAATGGCGGGGCGTTGAAGGCCAGCACGTAGCTCACGCCCAGCACCGTGCCCGGGATCGCGAAGGCCATGAGCGCCGAGAACTCGAACGCGCCCTGCCCGCGGAACTGCACGCGTGCCAGCAGCCAGGCGATCAGGAGGCCCAGCCCCGCGGTGAGCGGCGCCGCCACGGCCGCCAGCCGCACCGTCGTGAAGAGCGAATCCCAGGCCACGCCGGCCCATTGCACCGCGCCCCCCTCCACCACCACCGAGAAGGCCGTGCGGAAGTGCGCCAGCGTGGGCGTGTAGTTCCGTCCCCAGGTCTGCACGAAGCCGCCGCAGAAGGCGAACACATAGACCACCAGCGTGAAGACCAGCCACGGCACGACCACGCACAGCGCGGCGCGCCGCAGACCGTCGGGCAGGCGCATCGAGAGCCCCGCGTCGCCCTTGCCCGAGACGGTGGTGAAGTTCCTGCGGCCCAGGATCCCGCGCTGCACCGCGAAGACCCCCAGCGCAAACACGGTCAGGATCAGCGCGAGCGCGGCCGCGCGGCCCTGGTCGAACTGCGCGCCGACGATCGCGAAGAAGATCTCCGTGGACAGCACCGAGAACTGCCCGCCCACGATGATCGGGTTGCCGAAGTCGGCGATGCTCTCGATGAAGCCGACCAGGAAGGCGTTCGTCAGGCCTGGCAGCATCAGCGGGAAGGTGACGTGGCGGAAGGTCCGCCAGGCATCGGCGCGCAGCGTCTGCGAGGCCTCCTCGAGCGAGGGGCTGATCCCCTCGATCACGCCACGCACGATGAGGAAGGCGATCGGCGTGAAGGCGAACAGCTGCGCGAGCCAGACGCCGAACCAGCCGTAGAACCAGCGCGTGGGTTCGATGCCGAAGGCCCATTCGATCAGCTGGTTGACCAGCCCCGCCCGCCCGAACAGCAGGATCAGGCCCAGCCCTACCACGAAGGGCGGCGTGATGATCGGCAGCGGCGCGAGGAAGCGCAGCGCATGCCTGATCCGCGAGGCACTGCGGTTCTCGACCAGCGCGAGCAGCGTGCCGAGCACCGTGGTCGTGACGCCGGTCAGCGTGGCCAGTGCCAGCGTATTCCAGGCAACGCCGCAGCTGCGCGCCGAATGCAGGCAGCCGACGCCCCAGATCCTTTCGCTCGCGATGCGCGCGAACCAGGCGCCGGCGCTGAACTGGCCGCCGTCGTCGAGGAAGGCGCCGGCCAGCGAGCGGAACACCGGCAGCGCGACGAAGGCCAGCAGCAGGCTGCCCGCGCCCACCACGGCCGCCGCGACGAACAGGTCGCCGCGGAACGCACCCGTGCGCGCCGCGCCGAACGCGGTCAGCATCAGCAGCGCGCCCAGCACGAGCATCGCGCCCCAGCCGAAGCCCGGTTGGCCGGCGGCGACGGCCGCCGCGAACAGGCCCGGCGCCGGGTCGGCGGCGGGCAGGCCGATGGCGAAACCCTGCAGCAGCACGCCCGCCACGCCCAGCGCGCCGCAACCGGCCAGCAGCCGTCCCTGCGCGACACCGGGCGCCCCCCGCATCGCCAGCAGGCCGGCGAGCAGCGGCCAGGCGGCCAGGGCCAGCCAGGGCCGGCGATGCAGCAGCACCTGCGCGAGCGCCGAGGAGCTGTCATGGCCCGCGAGCAGTTCGCCCACGCCCTGCAGTCCCGCGAGGCCATCGGGCAAGGCATGCCAGGGCAGCAGGCAGAAGGCGAGCAGGCCGACGACCGACCAGAGCGCGATCGGCCTGTTGTGAGGATCGAGCTTCATGCGGATCCGTTCAACGCGACTGGCCATTGACTTCGCGCTCCCAGCGTTCGATCAGGCGCTTGCGCTCGGCCGAGCGCCCGTACTTCGCATAGTCGTAGTCGATGAGGCGGATCTTGCGGAAGTCGGGGATGTGGCTGTCCAGCGTGGCCGACTTGTTGGACGGCAACTGGTACTGGTGCGCCGCCGCGGCCAGTTGCTGCGCCGCGGGCGTCAGGGCCCATTCGTAGAACCTCTTGGCATTCTCGAGATTGCGCGCGCCCTTGATGATCGACATCGAGCCGATCTCGGCGCCGGTGCCCTCGCAGGGCGTCGCGGTCGCGATCGGGAAGCCCTGCATCTGCTCGCTCGGCGCGTCGTGCACGAAGCTGATCGACACCGTGGTCTCGCCGCGCGCCGCGGCCTTGATCGGGCCGGTGCCGGAACGCGCGTACTGGCTCACGTTCCGGTGCAGGCCCTTCATGTAGTCGAAGGCCTTGTCCTCGCCCATCAGCTGCACGAGGGTCGCGATCATGGTGTAGGCCGTTCCCGAGCTCGCGGGATTGGCGACCTGGATCTCGCCGCGCAGGCCCGGCGACAGCAGGTCCTTCCAGCATTTGGGCTCGGGCAGCTTCTTCTTCGCCAGCAGTTCGGTGTTGTAGGCGAAGCCCAGCGGCCCCGAGTACACGCCGACAGTGCGCCACTGCGACTGCTCGGCCTGCGACTGCGACCAGGCATGCAGCTGCGGCAGCGAGGGCGACTTGTACGCAAGGGTCAGGTCCTGCTCCGCGGCCTGGAGATGGGGATCGCCCGTGCCACCGAACCAGACATCGGTCTTCGGGTTGCCGCGCTCGGCCAGCAACTGGGCCAGCGCCTCGCCGCTGCCGCGCTTGAGCACATTGACCTTGATGCCCGAGCTGCGGGCGAAGGTGGTGCTCATGAGCGAGCACCATTCGTCCTGCACGGAGCAGATGACGTTCAGCTGGCCAGCCCCCTGGGCATGGACGGCCGGCGCGCACAGGCCGGCGGCCAGCGCGAGGGCCGCGAGGGCATTTGTCTTGTTCATGGATATCTCCTTGGAGTGGGATCGAAAAGAAAAGGGCGACACGCGTCCCCGGCCACGCGCGGGCCGTGAAGAAACGGGAAGGAATGCGGGGGCTTCGTTCGGCCGGCATGGGTGCCGGCCGCGTTCAGGGGGCCTGGCTCCAGCGGACCACGGCGTCCACGCCGATGACCCGCCCGGCATCGACGCGGTTGTAGATCTCCATCGACGCGCCCATGGCCTCGGCGATCTGGCGGCAGATCGACAGGCCCAGGCCGACCCCGCCCTTGGTGGCCGAGAAGGCCTGGAACAGCCGCGGCCGCAGCGCATCGTCGACGCCCGGGCCGCCGTCCCACACCACGAGCTCCACCGTCGCGGCATAGGCGCGCACCAGGATGCCGAGCCGGCCGCCATCGGGCGTGTGATGGATCGCGTTCGCGAGCAGGTTGCGCAGCAGCTCGCCGAGCATCAGCGGATCGCCGGTGGCGCCCAGCTGCTCGTCGCCCTCGAGCGCGAAGTCCAGCCGCTTGGCCGCGATGAGCGGCGCGAGCTCCATCACCGCGTCGACGGCCGCCGCATGCAGCAGCACCGCCTGCAGGCGCCCCGCCCGCTTGACCTGCTCGAGCTTGCTGAGGCTCAGCAGCTGGTTGGCCATGTCCGTCGCGCGATCGACCGTGTGCAGCATCTGCGGCAGGATCTCGCCGGCCGGCACGTCGCCCGCCATGGCGGACTGCAGCTGCGTGCGCAGCACCGACATCGGCGTGCGCAGCTGATGGGAGGCATCGGCCAGGAAGCGGCGCTGCTGCTCGACCCATTCGCGCTGCCGCTGGTGCAGCTCATGCATGCGCGCCATGGCCGGGCGCAGCTCGGAGGGGCCGTCGTAGAGCGCCATGTCCAGCTGCGGGGCATCGAGCGCGCGGCGCGCGCGCGCCAGCCAGCGCGAGGTCATGGCCACCGCCGAGACCACCACGGCCGACATGCCGAGGGCGGCCGCGGCGAGCCAGCCCAGCAGTTGCCGCGGCATCCGGTCCCAGGCGGCGAAGCGCGCGCGCATCGGTTCCGCGGCCTGGACCACCACCTTCCCTCCGGGCCGGGTCGCGTCCTCGCGCAAGGCCGCCGCGGCACGCACCGCCACGTCCCCGCGCTGGCTCACATAGAGGCGCGGCGCGCCCGACGCCGGCAGGCTCGCGACCCAAGGGAACGCCTCGAGCATGCGGTCGCCGGCGATCCGGCTGCCGTCGAGCGAACCGGTCCGTTCGAACACGGCACCGACACCGGGCTGCCCCGAAGCGCCGAGCGCCGCCACCAGCCGCGCGTCCTGCGCCCGCGCCAGCTCGATCAGCGCCGCCACGAGATGGAACGCCGCGATGCAGGCCACGACCAGCCACAGGCCGCCCAGCAGCCACAACAGCAGGAAGCGCCGCAGCGACACGGCACCTGGCGGCCAGGACGACGGCATCATCCGCCGACCGGGCGTTGCGCCGCCGCGGAGGTGTCGTCGCACAGCAGATAGCCGACGCCGCGCAGGTTGAGCACCTCGACGCTGGCGCCGACCAGCTTCTTCCTCAGCCGGTGCACCACGAGGTCGATGGCCTCCGACTGCGCCGTGTCGGCACCGAACACCGCCTGCCTGAGCTCCTCCCTGGGCACCACGCGATCGACGCGCGACATCAGTTTCTTCAGCAGGTCGGCCTCGCGCTGCGACAGTTCGAGCGGGCTCTCGTCGCGGTAGAAGACATTGGCGGCGGCTTCGTAGCGCAGCCGGCCGCAGCGCAGCTCGCCATTGCGGCCGAGCCGGCGGGTCAGCGCGCCCACGCGCGCGATCATCTCCTCGAGGTCGAAGGGCTTGGCGAGGTAGTCGTCGGCGCCGGCATTGAGCCCCGCGATCCGGTCGCCGACCGCGCCGCGGGCCGTCAGGATCAGCACCGGGGTCGCGTTCCCGTCGCCGCGCAGACGGTGCAACAGCTCCAGGCCGTCGAGCCCGGGCAGCGACAGGTCGAGCAAGATGATGTCGAAGTTCTTCTTGCGCGCCGCCGCCAGGGCCTCGGCGCCATCGCTGCAGCACAGGATCTCGAAGCCGCGCGACGACAGGCTGCGGGACAGTATTCCCGACAGATCGAAGTCGTCTTCCACGAGCAGCAGTTGCATGCCCGGATGTTGCCATCGGGGACCTTCCCGCGAACTGGGGCTTGCACCACGCAACGGTGAAAGACAGACGAAAGAAAGGCCGGCGTCGATCCAGCGGGCAATGGTCCAGCCAGATTCGAAGAACGTGGTCCAACCGGAAGGCGCGATGCGGACGCACACTGCCTCGACCCCTTTCATCGACCTTGCCCTCATGACCGCCACCCCGATCCACTTCCGCCCCGTCGAATCCGATGCGGACCTTCTCGCCTGCCATCCCATGGTGCGCCAGTTGCGTCCTCACCTCGCGAGCCCCGAGGCCTTCCAGCAGGCCGTGGCCGAGCAGCGCCGCGAGGGCTACCGCATGCTCGCGGCCTGGCGGCACGATGCGCCGTGCGGCTTCGCGGGCTACCGCTTGCAGCGCAACCTGATCCACGGGCGCTTCCTCTATGTCGACGACCTCGTGACCGCGCAGGACGAGCGCGGCGGCGGCGTGGGCAGCGCGCTGCTCGGCGCGCTGAAGGCGCTGGCCCGCGAGGCCGGGTGCACGCGCCTCACGCTCGACACCGGCTTGGACAACGCGCTGGCGCAGCGCTTCTACTTCCGCAACGGCCTGCTCGCGCGCGGCCTGCATTTCGGATTCGACCTGCGCTAGCTGTCAGCCGATCGCGTACGTCATCGTTGCCCATGGGCCGACGATCGCGACGCGCCGGAGCTCTACAACCGGAACCTGTTCCTGGTTCAACGAAGGAGAGTTCCGGATGTCACAGACGAACAAGGCCGTCCTCGAGCAGGCCAACGCGGCCATCGTCGAAGGCGACTACGAAGGCTTTCTGAGTGCCTGCACCGACGACACGAAGTGGACCTTCGTGGGCGAACAGACGCTCGACGGCAAGGAAGCCGTTCGCCAGTGGATGGCCCGGACGTACAAGGAGCCGCCCCGGTTCGATGTGCATCGGCTGGTCGCCGAGGGCGACATCGTGGCGGCCATCGGCGAGATCACGCTGAAGGACGAAGCGGGCAAAGCGACCCATCACAGCTACTGCGATGTCTGGCGCTTTCGCGACGGAAAGCTGGCCGAGCTGCATGCCTTCGTGGTCGAGACGGGGCAACAGGCCGGCCCGCGATGAACAGAGGGCGCCGCCTGACTTCCGCCATTCGTCAGGCGCCGGTGTGGAGCACCCTGAAGCGATCGGGCTGCGAGGGATCGCGCTCGACGACCTGGACCGGCGGCCCGGCCCATTGCAGGACATCGATGCCCGGCACGCGCGAGAACCGGAAGGGACCGCGGCTGCCCTCGAAGCTCGCGTGCGACCATGCATCGGCTATGCCTTCGCGCCGCGCACCGTGCGATCGCATCGCTTCGGCGAGCACAGCGATCGCGTCGTAGCCCTCGAAGGCGACGAACGAAGGCGCCACGCCCAGTCGCTCGCGCAATGCCGCTTCGATGCGCATGGCTGACGAACCGAGACGCTCGGGCAGATAGCGAAGAAACGGAATCGCCGCGCCATCCACCCCCAGCGCCGCCATCCATTCGGCGAACTCGGGCTGCCCCGCTGGCGCGCCGATCCGCATGCCGGCAAGGCGTGGGTCATGGCGCACTGCCTTGACGATGGGCACGCCCGGCTCGGGGTGGCCGGCCAGCATCAGGACGGCCGTGGCGCGTTGCTCGAACAGCTGGTCGCACAGTGCCGCGGGCGACAACGCGCGCGCGTCGAGCTCGATCAACACGCCGCCGCGCGCGGCCAAGTGCTCGCGCAGGATCACCGTGCCCGCCGCCCAATAGACGCTGGCATCAGCCGCGACCGCGATGCGGCGATGGCCCTCGCCCAGCAGGAAGTCGGCGTAGATCCGCCAGCCATGCGACTGCGCCGGCGCCAGCCGCGCCACCCAGGGTGTCGGCTGTTCGCACAGCGCATCGAGCACCGCCGACGCGCAGAGGAACGGCAGGCCAAGCGCATGCGCCCGCGCGGCCGCGGCGCGAGCGACCACGCTGTGGTACTCCCCGGCCAGCGCCACCACGCCGAGGCCGGCCAGTTCGTCCACGGCGGCCACGGCTTTCGCGGGATCGGCCGCGGTGTCCCTCGCCACCAGGCGCAGGGGCCGGCCGTCGACACCGCCCGCATCGTTGATCTCGCGCACGGCCAGTTCCATGCCCGCCAGCAGATGCTCGCCCGCCTCGACCCAGCCCGGCCGGCTCAGCGGCGCGAGCGCGCCGATCTCGATCGCGGAAGAACTCATCGGCCGCTCAGGCGAAGCGCTTGGCGCCCGCCACGCAGAACACCACGACCACGGTCGATGCGATCATGGTCCAGGCCACCGGCTCGCCGAGCAGCATCCCGGCCAGCAGCAGGCCGAAGAAGGGCTGCAGCAACTGCAGCTGGCCCACGCCCGCGATGCCGCCGAGCGCCAGGCCGCGGTACCAGAAGACGAAGCCGATCATCATGCTGAAGACCGACACGTAGGCGAGGCCGGCCCAGGCCGGGGCGCCGATGCGGTCCCAGGCATGCGGCAGGGTGAACAGCGCGATGGCGGTCATGAGCGGCAGCGACAGCAGCAGCGCCCAGCAGATCACCTGCCAGCCGCCGAGGCGGCGCGAGAGCGTGGCGCCTTCGGCATAGCCGAGTCCGCACACCACGATGGCCGCGATCATCAGCAGGTCGCCCTGCAGGCTGCCGCCGCGGCTGCCGTGCAGCGCAAAGCCGGCCACCACAGCGGCCCCGACGATCGAGAACAGCCAGAAGGCGGGCCTGGGCCGCTCGCCGCCGCGCAGCACGCCGAAGATCGCGGTCGACAGCGGCAACAACCCGACGAAGACCACCGAATGCGCGGCATCGATGTGCTGCAGCGCCAACGCGGTCAGCAGCGGGAAGCCGACGACCACGCCGATCGCCACCAGGGTCAGCGGCACGAGGTCGGCCCGCCTGGGCCGCGCCTCGCGCAGCGCGAACAGGAACACCGCGCCCAGCAAGGCGGCGATCACCGCGCGCGCGCCCGTCAGGAACAACGGCGAGAAATCGGCCACGGCCACGCGCGTGGCGGGCAGCGAGCCGCTGAAGATGAGCACGCCCAGCAGGCCGCTGCCCCAGCCGGCCGAATGTCGTCGAGAACCTTCGCTTGTCATCCGCCCAGCGTATCTGGGCCGAGCCCTGACGGGAAGGCACAGAGGCATACAATTTCCGCAAACTGTATGGCTCATCCCGGCCACACAGTCACCCGGAAGGCGGCGAGGATGAACGGTGTGAAGGCAACGATGCGGACCGATGCGCTGATGGAGGCGGTGCGCGCCAAGATCGCGAACCGCGCCCTGGTGGAAGGCGACCGCCTGCCTTCGGTGCGCAGCTTCGCCGAGACCATGGGCGTCTCGCCCTCCACCGTGGTCGAGGCCTACGACCGCCTCGAGGCCGAGGGCGTGATCCGCGCGCGGCGCGGCTCGGGCTTCTACGTGACCGGCGCCAACCTGCCGCCGATGGCGCTGGCCGAGATGGGCGCGCCGCGCGAACGCGACGTCGATCCCTTCTGGGTCTCGCGCCAGTCGCTGGATGCCGATGGTTCCTTTCTCATGCCGGGCTGCGGCTGGCTGCCGGCCGACTGGATGCCTCACGCCGCCCTGCGCAAGGGCCTGCGCGCGCTGAGCCGCGCCGACGACGCGCTGCTGGCCGACTACGGCAGCACGCGCGGCGCACTCGCGCTGCGCCGCCTGCTGCTGGCGCGCCTGGCCGACGAGGGCATCGCCGCGACGCCCGAACAGCTGCTGCTGACCACCTCGGGCACGCAGGCCATCGACCTGATCTGCCGCCTGCTGCTGCGGCCCGGCGACACCGTGCTGGTGGACGATCCCTGCTACTTCAACTTCCAGGCGCTGCTGCGCGCGCATCAAGCGAAGATCGTCGGCGTGCCGTTCACGCCCACCGGCCCCGACGTCGCGGCCTTCACGCAGGCGCTGGCGCAGAACCCGCGGCTCTACATCACCAACTCGGCGCTGCACAACCCCACCGGCGCCACGATCTCGCCGCAGACCGCGCACCGCGTGCTCGGCGCGGCCGCGGCGCAGGGCATGACCATCGTCGAGGACGAGGTCTTCGCCGACTTCGAGCCCTCGCCCTCGCCGCGGCTCGCGGTGCTCGACGGCCTGCAGCGCGTGATCCGCATCGGCAGCTTCTCCAAGACGCTCTCGGCCTCGGTACGCTGCGGCTACATCGCCGCGCGCCGCGACTGGATCGACGGGCTGGTCGACCTGCAGGTGGCGACCCAGTTCGGCGGCCCGAGCCCGGTGGCCACCGAACTGATCGCCGGCGTGCTGGCCGGCGGCAGCTACCGCAAGCACATGGACGAGGTGCGCCAGCGCCTCATGCGCGCGCGCAAGGACGCCACCGAGCGCCTGAGGGCGCTGGGGATCGAGCCCTGGCTCGCGCCGCGCGGCGGCTTCTACCTCTGGTGCCGGCTGCCCGATGGGCTCGACTCCGCGGTGCTGGCGCGGCGCTGCATGGAACAGAAGGTCGTGCTCGCGCCCGGCAATGTCTTCAGCGTCTCGCAGACGGCCGGCGCGTTCGTGCGCTTCAATGCCGCGCAGCTCGGCGACCGGCGCGTGTTCGGCCTTCTCAAGCAGGCCATGAAGGACAGCATGCCCCCACGCAACACGACGACCAGGCGCAAGCCAAGCGCGGCCCTGTGAGAATCGACCACGCTCCCGCCCCATCCGATCTCCAGCCTCCCGTGCCGTCCACCGAACTCCAGGGATTCATCCTCACCCGGCGCTGGCGCGATGCGCCCGGCGGCACCGAGATCGAGTTCTGGCTCGCCACCGACGAGGGCCCGCGCAAGGTGCTGCTCAACGCGCAGACCTCGGTCGCCTTCGTGGCGGCGAAGCACAGGCAGGCGGTGGAAGCGCACGCCCCGGAGCTGCCGGGCCTGCAGTTGCGCGAACTCGCGCTCAAGACCTTCGGCCAGGAGCCGGTCGTCGGCGTCTACGTCACGCATTTCCGCCAGCTCAAGCGGCTGGTGCGCCTGCTCGAGGCGAAGAGCATTCCACTGCTCGAAGCCGACATCCGGCCGCACGACCGCTACCTGATGGAGCGCTTCATCACCGCGGGCGCGCTCGTGGAAGGCGGCAGGCCCGACGGCGCCGCCCTCGTCGATGCGAGGCTCAAGCCCGCGCCCGCCTACCGGCCGCGGCTCAAGGTGGTGTCGCTCGACATCGAGACCAGCCAGCACGAGGAGCTCTACTCGATCGCGCTCGACGGCACCGGCGAGCGCGTGGTCTACATGCTGGGCGAAGCGCCCGCGCAGGCGGCGAGCGAACCGCTGGACTTCTCGCTCGTCTACTGCGCCAGCCGCAAGGCGATGATCGAGTGCCTCAACGACTGGTTCGAACACAACGACCCCGACGTCATCGTCGGCTGGAGCGTGATCCAGTTCGACCTGCGCGTGCTGCAGAAGACGGCCGACACCGCCGGCACGCCGCTGCTGCCGGGTCGCGAACGCCGGCCCTTCGAATGGCGCACGCATCCGGGCAAGCAGGGCTACCTGTTCGCGACCACCGCGGGCCGCGTGATCATCGACGGCATCGAGGCACTGCGCTCGGGCATGTGGAGCTTTCCGTCCTTCAGCCTCGAGTCGGTGTCGCAGGCCTTGCTCGGCGAAGGCAAGGCCATCGGCGACGAGTACGACAAGATGGCCGAGATCGAGCGCCGCTACCAGCAGGACAAGCCGGCGCTCGCCACCTACAACATTCGCGACTGCGAGCTGGTGCTGCGCATCTTCGAGAAGACGAAGCTGCTGAGCTTCGTGCTGGAGCGCGCCCAGACCACGGGCCTGCAGGCCGACCACTTCGGCGGCTCCATCGCCGCGTTCAGCCACCACTACCTGCCGCGCATGCACCGGCTGGGCTACGTGGCGCCCAATGTCGGCGAGATCCTCAGCAAGGCCTATCCGGGCGGCTACGTGATGGACTCCAAGCCCGGCTTCTACGACTCGGTCGTGGTGCTCGACTACAAGAGCCTCTATCCATCGATCATCCGCACCTTCCTCGTCGACCCCGTGGGCCTGGTGGAAGGCATGCGGGCGCAGGACCCGGCCGCGGGCGTGAAGGGCCCGAACGGCACCCTGTTCTCGCGCGACAGGCACTGCCTGCCCGAGATCGTCAGCACCTTCTGGCATGCGCGCGACGAGGCCAAGCGCGCGAAGAACGAGCCGCTGTCGCAGGCGCTGAAGCTGCTCATGAACTCCTTCGCGGGCGTGCTGGGTGCGTCCGACTGCCGCTTCTTCAATCCCGACCTGGTGTCCGCCATCACGCTGCGCGGCCACGAGATGATGCGGCTTACGCGCGACTTCGTGGAGGAACGCGGCTACGAGGTCATCTACGGCGACACCGACTCCATCTTCATCTGGCTCAAGCGCGCGCATTCCAGCGAGGACGCGCACGCCATCGCGGCGGCGCTCACCACCGAGATCAATGCCTGGTGGACCCGCACCCTGCACGACGAACAGGGGCTGCGCAACTTCCTCGAGATCGAGTTCGACACCCACTACAAGAAGTTCTTCATGCCCACCATCCGCGGCTCGGAGATCGGCAGCAAGAAGCGCTATGCGGGCCTGAGCGTGGATGCCAAGGGCCGGGAGGAGATGGTCTATCGCGGCCTCGAGATGGCGCGCAGCGACTGGACGCCGCTGGCGCGCCAGTTCCAGGAAGGACTGCTGTCGCGCATCTTCCACGACGAGCCCTACCGCGATTTCGTCGCCGACTACACGCGCTCGATGCTGGCGGGCGCCAAGGACGAGCTGCTGATCTACCGCAAGCGCCTGCGCCATCGGCTCGACGACTACCAGGTCAACGTGCCGCCGCAGGTGCGTGCGGCGCGCATCGCCGACGCATTCAACGACCGGGCGCAGCGGCCACGCCAGTACCAGAACGGCGGCTGGATCCAGTACGTGATGACGCGCAACGGGCCCGAGCCGCTGGAAGCGCGGCAGTCGCGCATCGACTACGAGCACTACCTCGCGAAGCAATTGCGGCCGATCGCGGATGCGATCCTGCAGCCGATGGGCGAGAGCTTCTCGGCGCTGACCTCCTCGCAGTCGCGCCTGTTCGACGAGTAGGCTCAGATGCGGCCGAAGTCGCCGCCGCGCCCCAGTCCCGATGCGAAGCGGCCCGCGCCATCGGCGCCTTCCTGGTGATGCGCCTCCACGCCGTTGGCCCACTCCACGCGCATCGCATCGCGCAGCGGCAGGCCATGGCTTTCGTGCACCGTGCGGCGATCGGCCCGCACGGCGGCCTGCGGAAAGCGCGCGATCTCCCTGGCCATCGCCTCGGCCGCCTGCCGCGCCTCGCCATGCGGCACCAGTTGCTCGCACATGCCGATGCGCAGCGCCTCCTCGGCCGGCACCTTGCGGCCGGTGAGGATGATCTCCATCGCGCGGCCCTGTCCCACCAGCCGCGGCAGACGCACCGCGCCGCCATCGAGCAAGGGGATGCCCCAGCGGCGGCAGTAGACGCCGAAGTAGGCGCTCTCGGCCATCACGCGGATGTCGCACCACAGCGCGAGCTCCATGCCGCCCGCCACCGCGGGGCCTTCCACCGCCGCGATCACGGGCTTCGACAGCTCCAGCCGCGTCGGCCCCAGCGGCCCTCGCGGCGCCGCGTTGGCGCCCATCGGAAACGCCAGGCCGCGCACGATGTCCTGGTCGAAGCGCTCGCGGTCCGCCAGCGTGCTCGCGTACTTGAGGTCCCAGCCGGCGCAGAAGGCGCCGCCCTCGCCCCACAGCACCGCGACGCGCGCCTGCGGATCGCGGTCGAAGGCCTGCAGCTGCTCGACCAGCGCGTCGGCGCTGTCGGGGTCCATCGCGTTGCGCGCTTCGTCGAAGCGGCTGTGGATCACGGTCCACACCGCACCATCCTTCTCGGTTCTCACGGTCATTGGCGTCTCCTGTTGAAGTGCTTACTATCGTGAAGACACGCGCATCGCGCTGTCGTTGCAACGACATCCATGAAGCCCGCCCCACCGCCCACCTCCCTGCTAGACCGCAGCGCCTGGTTCGCCACGCTGGAGCCGGCGCAGCAGGCGCTGGTGCGCGCCACCCTGGTCGAAAAAGATGCCGCGATCGGCGAATGCGTGGCCAGGGTGGGAGAGACCGCGGCGCACTGGATCGGCGTGGACAGCGGCTTCCTGCAGATGTCCGTGACCGCCGCCGATGGCAGCGAGACCACGCTGCATTTCCTGCGCGAGGGCGAGTGGGGCGGCGAAGGCTCGATGCTCAAGCGCGAGCAGCGGCGCTACGACGTGATCGCGGTGCGCGCGAGCCGCGTCTGCCTGCTGCCCGCACCCACCTTCGAGCTGCTGCTCGCGCAGAGCGTGCCGTTCAACAACTTCCTGCTCAACAACCTCAACCAGCGCATGGGCACGGTCACGGCCTTGCTCGAAGCCTCGCGCATGCTGGCGCCCGACATGCGCGTCGCGCGCTGCCTCTCGCTGCTGGCCCAGGGCGACGACGGCGATGCGCTGGCCCTGCCGCAGCATCAGCTCGCCAACCTGTGCGGACTGTCGCGCCAGCGGACCAACATGGCGCTGCGCGCGCTGAGGTCCGACGGATTGGTGCAGCTCGAGGGTCCCCGGATCAGGATCGTCGACTTCGCCGGGTTGGCGAGCCATGGCGCGAAGGCCGGCGGGCGAAGGAAAAGCGGGCGCGCCGCCTGACCATCCGCCGCGCGCGCACCCAGTCACGCCGAAGCGCCGAGCCCGCACAAGGCCTGCACGACCGCCGTGCGCGCCTGGCCGAAGACCATGCCCTGCCAATCGGCATCGTCGACGTAGAAGCAGGCCTTCAGTTCCTGCCCGGCCTCGGCCTTGAGCCGCGGCGCGACGGGCGGCTCGGCCCGCCAGCAGAAGTGGTCCGCGCGCAGCGCATCGATCATCCGCAGCAACGGCACGGTGCCGAACTCGAGCGCGATCGTGGTGCCCAGTGCGTGGGGGCATTCCTGCGCGAGGATCGTCACCATCGGGCCGCTGATCTCGTACATCACCGAATCGTCGCGCTCGGTCGAGATGACATCCGCGCCCCACCAGGTCCGGGCCCGGTCGATCTCGCCGGGCCTGCCGATGAACACCTTCTCGCAGTGGCCCCGCGGGCCGAGCCCGGTGTGCAGGTCGATCCAGCCCACCTGCTTCGCCGCGGCGCCCTCCTGCCGAAGGACCCGCCGGATCGTCCTGTTGCTCCAGGTCGCGCGGCTGCCGCCGTAGAACATGCCTGTGGGCGAGTCGTACTGCCCCTGGAACACGGACTGTCCGTAGGCCTCGACGCCCTGCGCGGCGATCCAGGCATCGAGCCGCGCGGCCTCTTCGGGGCCCGGAGGCCATGCAGGCGGAAGCAGCAGGGGCTCCAGCTCGGCGTAGCCATGGTTCGGCGAGCGCGCCTCGTCGAAGCGCACGAAGTTCCGGTTCACGTCCACGTTGTCCTCATTGACGCGGCGCAGGTGCGAGAAGCCGAAGGGATTCACCGCGTGCACGAACAGCAGGCCGACGCCCATGCGCTCGGCCGTGGCCAGCAGCGGCTCGTCCACGAGCATCGCCGACTGGCAACCCGAACCGCAGAAGCCCTCGACGCCGTGGATCGCGGAGGTCAGCACCAGCAGCTTGTCGGCGCGCGGATCGCCGAATCGCACGATATCCATCGCGAGTTCCTCGCCCTGCGCGCCGCGCACGCCTTCGATCGCATGCGAAGCCACGGCGAGCCCCGCCGCGCCCGCGCTCGCGAGAAAGCGCTCGCGTGCCGCGGCATAGCTGGCCGCGAAATGGTTCGTGGGTTTCACTTGAAGCTCCCCACCGGCATCGCGGGGCGCACGCGCGGCGGCGCTTCCTTCGGGCTCTGCGCATCGAGGTCCTCGCCGGTGCGGTCCACGAGCCAAGGCATGACGAGGGTCGAGACCACGGTCACGGCCACCAGGTACCAGGCGGGAGCCAGCTTGTCGGCGGTCTCATGCACCAGCCAGGTCAGCACGAAGGGCGAGAAGCCGCTGAAGACCGCGACCACCACGCTGTAGACGGTCGAGAGCCCGCTGGCACGCACATGCTTCGGGAAGATCTCGGTGAGCATCACCAGCAGCGCCGGAAACTGCGAAGTCAGGCACACGCTGAGCAGCCCGACGACCACGTACAGGCGCCCCGGCGATGGCGCGGCGAGCAGCCAGTGGAAGCACGGGAACACCAGCAGCAACACCACGCGCGACCAGAAGATCACGGGCTTGCGCCGCAGCCAGTCGGCCAGCAGGCCCGACAGCGGCGCGACGAGCAGGTTCACGATGCCGAACACCACGCCGGCCCAGATGCCGACCTGCACCGGCAGCCCGAGCTCCCGGGCCGCATAGGTCGGCATGTAGAACGCGACCACGTAGATGCCGACCGTGCACGCGAGGAACAGCAGGCTGGCCTGGATCAGTTGCTTCCAGTGGTGGCGCAGCAGCAGGCCGATCTTGCCGCCCGTTTCGCCCGAGGCCGCTGGCGTCGGCGCATCGACATGCGTCTCGTGCAGGCGCGTGCGGATGTACATGCCCACCGGCGCGATCAGGATGCCGAGCACGAAGGGCAGCCGCCAGCCCCAGCTCTCGAGATCGGCCGGGGCCAGCACCGAGATCACGGTGCTCGAGACGAGCGCGCCGAACATCACGCCCAGGCCCTGGCTCGCGACCTGCCAGCTGGCCATGAAGGCGCGCTCGTTGCGGCCCGCGTACTCGACCAGCATGGCCGTCGATGCACCGACCTCGCCGCCCGCCGAGAAGCCCTGGATCAGCCGCGCCAGCACGATGATCGCGGGCGCCGCCAGCCCGATCTGCGCGGGCGTGGGTGCCGCCGCGATCATGGCGCAGCCCAGCGCCATGAGACCGATGGTCAGCCCCATCGCCTTCTTGCGGCCATGGCGGTCGGCATAGGCACCGATCACCACGCCGCCCAGCGGCCGCGCGAGGAAGCCGACGCCGAAGCTGGCCACCGCCAGCAGCAGCTGCGCATACGGACTCAGGGAGGGGAAGAAGATCCGGCCGATGATGCTCGTCATGAAGCCGTAGACGGTGAAATCGTAGAACTCCAGCGCGTTGCCGACCGTGATCGCCGTCACCGCCTTGCGCTTCGATAGCGGCGGCGCGACGCCGCTTGTCTGGGTACCCATTGCTGTCTCCTGGCCATGCCTTTTGTTGCGATGGCGGATGCTAGGAGCGGCGATCCGCGGCCGGAAGACAAGCACTCTTCAGCGGTGATAGGCATTGCCTTTCATCACGGCTTCATGGCGCAGGCCATCGAGGAAGTTCTGCGCCGCCGGGCTCAGCACGGAGCCGGGCCGCGAGATCACGCTGACGTCGAGCGCCGCGAGGGGATCGCACAGCGGCAGCTTCACCAGGCCGTAGTGCGGAAACTCCTCGCGCGTCATCGTGTCCACGAACACGCCGACCAGGTCGCTCTCGCCCACGAGCTTCAGGCCGATCGCCGTCGAGGTGCAGCGCACCACCCGCGTCGGCGGCGCGATGCGCTTCGGGGCGAACAGCTGGCGTACCAGCGCGGGCGCGCTCTCGTCGTCGTAGGGCAGCAGCCATTCCCAGTCGGCGAAGCCGTCCGTGTTCGCCGCGTCCAGGATCGGATGGCCCTCGCGCGCCACCGCCACCATGGCGGTGCGGTACAGGCGCTTGACCTCCCAGTCGGCCAGCGAGCCCGGCAGCATGTGAGCGACCATGAAGTCCACCGTTCCGTCGAGGATGCGCGGCAGCGTGTGCGGGATCGAGGCCTCGTTGAAGCGGACCTCCACATGCGGGAAGCGCGCGCGGAACGCCGCGAAGGCCTGGGGCAGTATCTCGAAGGCGACGGCCGTGGAGATCGCGATCGAGATCAGGCCCGAGCTGCCGTCGCGGATCTCCTCGATCTCCGCCACCGCGCGCTCCATCTCGCGCTGGATCACGCTGGCCCGGCGCACCAGCGAGCGCCCATACACCGTGAGCTCGACACCGGCCGTGCCGCGCTGCAGCAGCGGCGCGTCGACCGACAGCTCGAGCTCGCGCATCGCCTGGGTCACGGCCGGCTGCGACATGCCGAGCGCGCGCGCCGCGGCCCGGATGCTCCCATGCTCGGCGACGCTGAGGAACGAGCGGAGTTGACTCAGTTTCATGGCGGTCGGGCTTGGATGAAATCGAGGGGTTCGCAGTGTACGGGGGCGTTGCGCGTGCTAGCGGCGCTTCGCGGCCGGCGGCGCGGACTGCACGGGCGTCAGCTCGAACAGGCGATCGCGCAGCCAGACCGCGAAGGCATCGGTGTGGGTGATGTTGTGCCAGTACAGGCGCAGGTCGAACTCGGGCGAGGGAAAACGCAGGCCGATCTCGCGCACCCGTTCGCCGAAGCTGGCCAGGCCGAGCAGCCGCCGCGGCACCATGGAAACGGCGTTCGTGCCCTGCAGCAGGTCCGGCAATGCCATGTAGCTCGACGCGGTCATGACCACGTTCCTCTTCTGCCCGGCATTCAGGGCCTGGCGCTCGAAGATGGCCGGCAGCAGGCCCAGGCCCGAGGGCGACACGTCGATGTGCGCGCAGCCGCAGAGCTGGGCCAGCGACAGCTGCCTGGGCGCCGCGGCGTTCTCGCGATGGGTGATGCAGGCGAGCTGCTCGCGCGCCAGCGGCTGCACGCGCAGGCCGCGCGCCTCGAGGTTCTCGGTGCCGATGCACAGGTCGAGCGCGCCTTCGGCCAGCAGCTGCGGGATGCCCTTGGCGATCGGGCGCATCACGAGCTGCACGCCAGGCGCGTGCTGCCGCAGCAGGCGCGCGAGCCGGACCCCCAGCGTGGACTGGATGTAATCGTTGGCGCCCAGCACCAGTACGCGCTCGACCTGCGCGAGCTCGAACGCGTCCTCGTCGAACAGCTGCCGGCACTGGGCGATGGCGCGGTCGACGGCGGGCCGCAACTGCCGGGCCCGGTCCGTGAGGAACATCTTGTTGGAGGAGCGCACCAGGAGCTGGTCGCCGAGCTCCTCGCGCAGCGCCTGCAGCAGCTTGCTGACGGCCGAGGCGCTCGTTCCGAGCTGCTCGGCGGCCTGGCTCACGCTGCAGGTCTGCAGCAGCACGTGCAGCGGCACCAGCAGGTTCAGGTTGCGGGCGCGGAGCCTGTCGAGTGGATTGGCGGCGGCCATGGCGGGGACTCGCTGTGCGTTTTCGGATTTCCATTCTAGGCAATCCGGATGTTCCGAACGGAGCGTTGCCTCCATGGCGACCCGTTCGCAGAATGGCGCATCCCTTCATCGCACAGCCCGCAAAGGACCGACCACTTGTCATTCATCCGCTACGAACGCAGCGACGGCATCGTCATGTTGACCATGTCGTCGCCGCGCACCCGCAACGCCCTCTCCGCGCCCGCCATCGCGGACCTCGTGGCCGCCTGCCAGCGTGCCGATCTCGACGAGGCGGCCAGGGTGGTCGTGCTGACCGGCGAAGGCTCCGCGTTCTGCGGCGGCGGCGACGTGAAGGAGATGCTGGCCTCGCTGGACGATGGCTTGCCGCCGGCCGAGCAAATCCGCGCGAGCTTCCAGGCGGGGATCCAGCGGCTGGCCCGCACGCTCCATGGCCTGCGGCTGCCCGTCATCGCGGCGGTGAACGGAGCCGCGATCGGCGCCGGCCTCGACCTGGCCTGCATGTGCGACCTGCGGATCGCGTCGCGCCGCGCGGTCTTCGCCGAGAGCTTCGTCAAGCTCGGCCTGGTGCCGGGGGACGGGGGCGCCTGGCTGCTGACCCGCCTGCTCGGGCCGGCGAAGGCGGGCTACCTGGCCTTCACGGGCGAGACCATCGACGCGGCGCTCGCGCTCGAGCTGGGCCTCGTGAGCGCAGTGGTCGACGACGACCAGCTCCAGGCCCAGGCACAGGCGCTCGCCGCCCGGATCGCCGCTCATTCGCGAACGGCGCTGCGGCTCACCAAGCAGCTGCTGCGCGCCTCCGCGACGCAGAGCTTCGACGAGGTGCTGCACCTGTCGGCCGAGGCCCAGGCGCAGGCCATCCATTCACCCGAACACCGCGTAGCGGTCCGCTCGCTGGCGGATGCGCTGTCCACCGGCAACACCCGCTAGATCCATGCAGGCAATCCACATCAGTTCCGCGGGCGCGATGCCCGAACTCGAGCCCCTGCGCGCCGACGTGCGGGCCTTCTTCCACGGCACTCGCGCGTACAGTTCGGCCACCGACCGCGCGAAGAACTGGCTGGCCGGCAGCCGGTCGCTGGCGCGCGAGCTCGGCCGGCGCGGCTGGATCGGCCTGTCATGGCCGAAGGCGTACGGCGGCCAGGAGCGCGGCAATCACGAACGCTACGTGGTCTGGGAAGAGAGCCTCGCCGCCGGCGCGCACATCTGCAGCTGCATGCCGATGGACCGGCAGACCGGCCCGCTGCTGCTCGAGTACGCATCGGATCGCGTGAAGCGCGAACTGCTGCCGCGCATGGCGCGCGGCGAGATCAGCATCTGCGTGGGCATGAGCGAGCCCGACGCCGGCTCGGACCTCGCCAGCGTGCGCAGCACGGCGCGCCGCACGGAAGACGGCTGGGTGCTCAACGGGCGCAAGGTCTGGACCTCGATGGCGCACGAGGCCGACTACATGATCGGGCTGTTTCGCAGCAGCAGCGGATCGAGCCGGCAGGAAGGCCTGTCGCAGTTCGTGATCGACATGCGCTCGCCGGGCATCGACGTGCGGCCGATCCCGCACATGCAGGGCGAGAGCCATTTCAACGAATGCACTTTCGACGACGTGAGGCTGCCTGCCGATGCGCTCATCGGCCGCGAAGGGGAAGGCTGGAAGCAGGTGAACCGCGAACTGGCCTACGAGCGAAGCGGACCCGAACGCTTTCTCAGTTCGTTCGAATTGCTGCGGCAGATGGTGGGAGCCGCCGACGCATCCAATCCGCAGCATGCGGCCGAGCTCGGCCACCTGGTCGCCGAACTCGCGGCACTGCGCGAGATGTCGCTGGGCATCTCGGCGATGCTCGCGCGCGGCGAATCGCCCGCGCTCGCGGCCGCCATCGTCAAGGACCGCGGCACGAGCTTCGAGCAGAAGGTGACCGAAGCCGCGCACCAACTCTTCGACATCGACCTCTCGGACCCGCGCAGCGAACTGGCGGCGGCCGCCGCATTCACGACGCAGGCGGCGCCGCAGTTCTCCATCCGGGGCGGCGCGCGCGAGATCCTGCGCGGCATCATCGCCAAGGGAGTGGGACTGTGAGCGCGGGACTGGAGACGCTGATCGTCGACAGCTATGCGCGGCTGTGCGCGGCGCGCCTCGAGCCACGCGCGCACGAGCAAGCCGGGCAAGACATGCAGGCGCTCTGGAACGAGGTGGAGGCCCTCGGGTTGCCGGGCCTGCTGACCGACTACGACGGCGAGCTGGAGCGGCCCGAGTCGACGGCCCTCGCGATCGCGCAGGCCACCGGCTACCACTGCGTTCCGCTGCCCGTGCTCGAGAACATGCTGGCCCGCGCGCTGCTGCGCAAGGCGGGGCTCGAGGCACCGGCCGGCATGCTGGCACTGGGGATCGTGCGCGACGCGGAACTCGTCGAGACCACGGGGCAGGCGCCGCTGCTGCAAGGGCACGCCACGGTGCCATGGGCGCGCCATGCGAGCCATGTGGTGCTGGCCGTCCAGGCCCGGCAGGGCGAGCATGTGCTCCTGCTCGCCGCGGATGCGCCAGGCCTGGCCATCGAGCACGGGCACAACCTCGCGCACGAGCCGCGCGACCGGCTCCGGTTCGAGCGCGTGCGCTGCCTGGCGCAGGCGGCGCTCGCGGACTGTGTCGAGGCGACGTCGCTCGAGACGGCGCGCTATCGCGCGGCACTCATGACCGGCGCGGCCGAGAGCGCGCTCGACATGACGGTCGCCTATGTCAACGCCCGCTCGCAGTTCGGCAAGCCGCTGGGCAAGTTCCAGGCCATGCAGCAGAGCCTCGCGGTGTTCGCGGGCGAGGTGACGAGCGCGCTGTCGGCCTGTTCGCTCGCGTTTTCGACCAGCGCTCCCGACTGGCGCACCATCGCCATCGCGAAGATGCGGGCCGACGTCGCGGCGTCGGTCGGATGCAATGCCGCCCACCAGGCCCACGGCGCGATCGGCGTCACCGCCGAGTACCCGCTGCACCTGCGGACGCGGCGGCTGTGGTCCTGGCGGACGGAGGACGGCTCGGGCGCCTCGTGGGCGCGCCGGCTGGGGGGGGATTTCATCGCACGCGGCGCGGACGCGCTCTGGCCGGCGGTGACGGGCCTGCGTTGAATGGACCGAAAAACACGATGACAACGGAGACACGCATGACGATTCGATCGACCGCGGGCACGACGCGCCGCACCTTCGCCGCGAGGGGCGCGGCGCTGGCCACGCTTGCCTCTTTTCCATTCGCCGGCCGCGCCCTGGCGCAGGCGCCCTTTCCCTCCAAGCCCATCGAGCTGGTGGTGCCGTTCCCGCCGGGCAGCGGCTCCGACATCGGTGCCCGCTATTTCGCGGAGCAGCTGGGCCGGCTCAGCGGCCAGCCGGCCACGGTGCGCAACATCGCGGGCGGCAACGGCTTCATCGCGATCTCGAACGTGCTGCGCGCCGATCCTGGCGGGCACACCATCTTCATCGGCGCCAATTCGGCCTTCGTGGTGAATGCCGTGCAGTTCAGGAAACTGCCCTATGACCCGATCAGCGATTTCGCGATGCTCGGCATGCTCAACCGCGCGCCCGCGCTGCTCGCGGTGCGCGGCGATTCGCCGGCCAGGGACCTGAAGTCCTTCGTCGAACGCGCGCGCCTCGCGCCCGGCGAAGTGAATTCGGGCCACGGCGCCACCTCGTACCTGATGTTCGGGGCCCAGTTCTACAACCTGGCCGGCATCAAGGTGAACCACGTGCCGTACAAGGGCGCGAGCGACCTGGCGGCGGCCCTGGCCTCGAACGTGGTCGACGCCGGCTTCATCGATCCCGGCTCGGGCCTGGCGCTCGCGCAGGCTGGCCGCATCCATGTGCTGGCCGTGGCGGGCGAGAAGCGCCTGCCCCAGTTGCCCGGCGTGCCCACCTTCCAGGAGGCGGGCTACCCCGAGTTCACCGCCTACAACTGGGCCGCCGCCGCCGTCAGCGCGAAGACGCCCGCATCCGTGGTGGCCCGCCTCGAAGGCTGGTTCTCCGCGATCGCCAGGGCCGACGCCACGCGATCCTTCTTCGCGGCCACCGGCAACGAGGCCGTGCAGACCACGGGAGCCGAGCTGCGCCGCTTCCAGCTCGCCGAGATCCAGCGCTGGACCGACACCGCCAGGCTCGTGAACCTGGTGCAGGAATGAACCATACCGCCCCACCGCTCGCCGGCATCCGCGTCCTCGACATGACGACGGTGCTGCTCGGCCCCTATGCGGCCCAGATGCTGGGCGACCAAGGCGCGGACGTCATCAAGATCGAGGCACCCGAAGGCGACGGCACGCGCACCACGGGGCCGGCGCGCGAACCCGGCATGGCGTCCGCCTTCATCGGCGCCAACCGCAACAAGCGCAGCCTCGTGCTCGACCTGAAGCAGCCCGCGGCGCGCGAGGCCTTCCTGCACCTGGTCGATCGCGCCGACGTGCTGATCTGCAGCATCCGGACCGCCAAGCTCGCCGCCCTCGGACTGGATCCGGCGCTGCTGCGGGAGCGAAACCCGAGGCTGGTCGTCGTGACGATCCAGGGGTTCGGCACGGACGGTCCGTATGCGGGACGACCCGCGTACGACGACATCGTCCAGGGCCTGTGCGGACTGGCCGCCCTCGGCGGCGGCGCGGACGGGGAGCCGCGCTATCTGCCGACGGTGATCGCCGACAAGACCTGCGCGCTGTTCGCGACGCAGGCGGTGCTGGCCGCGCTCGTCGCGCGCGCCACCACCGGTGCCGGCTCGCACGTCGACGTGCCGATGCTCGAGTGCATGGTCAGCTTCACGCTCGTGGAACACCTGTACGGCGCGCAGTTCAGCCCGCCGCTGGGCGAGCCCGGCTACAGCCGCCTGCTCACGAAGTGGCGCAGGCCCTACGCCACGCTGGACGGCCATGTCTGCGTGGTGCCGTACAACGACCTGCACTGGCGGCGCTTCTTCGAGGAGACCGGCCGCCACGACCTGCTGCGGGACCCGCGCTTCGCCGACATGGCCGCGCGCACGCGCAACATCGATGCGCTGTACGCGGAGCTAGCGGCCTGCATCGCGCTGCGCACCACCGGCGCGTGGCTCGAGGTCTGCGAGCGCCTGGACATACCGGCCGCGCCCCTGCGCGGCCTCGCCGACCTCCAGTCCGACCCGCATCTGGTCGCCACCGGATTCTTTCGCACGGTGGAGGACGCGCGGATGGGAGACCTGGTGATGACGGCGCCGCCGCTGCGCTTCGCCGATGCGCCTTCGCCCGCCGTGCGCGTGCCGCCCAGGCTCGGGCAGCACACGCGGCAGGTGCTGCGCGAGGCCGGACTCGACGCGCCGGCGGTGGAGCGGCTGATCGGCCTCGGCGCGGCGGTCCAGGCCTGAGCGATCGTCGGGCAGGCCCGGGATCAGCCGGCGCGCCCGCGCCGCACCCGCGCAAGCGCCTCTTGCACGGTCCGCCCCAGCAGGGCGCCCTGGCTCGCGGGCCAGGACTTCAGCGCCGCCGACATCATGAACGTGTTCTCGCTGCCGCCGCGTCATGTCTTTTGCCATAGGAGCGGGTCGGCTTTCTGCTCGACAATCGCCGCCGACTGGGTTTTCGTCCTGAAGCAGCGGCAGCGCCGTTCGCCAAGCGACAGATCGGGCCGTTCCGATCGCCTGCGTCAGGACACCCTCGCGAATGGCATCTCTGGAACTGCCCGACCACATCCGGCGCGACGTCGAAGCCATCGGCCGGATCGGCGCCGTGCCGTCCATGTTGCGGCTGATCTGCGAACAGACGGGCATGGGCTTCGCCGCCGTCGCGCGCGTCGACGGCGAGAGCTGGACCGCCTGCGCCGTGCTCGACCGCATCAACTTCGGCCTCAGGCCCGGCAGCCAGCTCGAGCTGCACACCACGCTGTGCGTCGAATCGCGCGCGGCGCGCCAGCCCATCGCCTTCGACCATGCGAGCACGCACCCGGTCTTTCGTACCCACCACACGCCGCGTCTCTACGGCATCGAGAGCTACATCTCGGTGCCGATCGTCAAGGTCGACGGCAGCTACTTCGGCAACCTCTGCGCGATCGATCCGACGCCGCACGGCGTCGACAACGACCGCACCATCGCGATGTTCCAGGGCTTCGCGGACCTGATCGGCCACACGCTGGAACTCGAGGACCGGCAGAGCGCGACCGAGGTCGCGCTGCTCGACGCAGAGGCCACCGCCGAGCTGCGCGACCAGTTCATCGCCGTGCTCGGCCACGACCTGCGCAATCCGCTGGCCTCGCTCAGCGCCATCGGCGAGCTGCTGGCCCGGCGCGCGGCCGACCCCGACAGCGCGCGCGCGGGGCTGCGCATCCGCGCCACCACGAAGCGCATGGCCTCGCTGATCGAGGACGTGATGGACTTCGCCCGCGGCCGCATGGGCAACGGCCTGGATGTCGCGCGCGAGCCAATTCCCGACCTGGGCCTCGCGCTCGAGGACGTGGTGGCCGAGATGCGCACGGCGCATGCGGCGCGCGCCATCGCCGCCGACATCCGCGTGACGGACACCGTGCACGGCAGCCGCGGCCGCCTGCAGCAGGTGCTGTCGAACCTGCTCGGCAACGCCGTCTCGCACGGCGCGCCCGATGCGCCCATCGACGTGGCGGCCTGGACCCGCGACGACTGGTTCGTGCTGAGCGTGAAGAACCAGGGCGACCCGATCCCGCCCGACAACCTCCTGAAGATTTTCCAGCCGTACTGGCGGCCCGCCGAGAGTCGCGGCCATGGCGGACTGGGTCTCGGGCTGCATATTTGCTCGCTGATCGTGAAATCGCACGGCGGCACGCTGCAGGTGACCTCGACGGCGGAGCACGGCACGAGCTTCGTGGCGCGCATTCCGGTGCGGCCGGGGGTTGCGGCGGTCGCCTAGGAATCGCCGTGATCGCCTGCGCCGGGGAGAAGGACATGCCCTCGATCGCAGGTTCAATTGCGCCGCGAGAACAGCATGGGTTGCCACCCATCGCGTGAACCCCGCTAGCAGCCGTCACGGACGTTCATCGCGATGCGGACGAGCTCCACCTGCCGCTTGCAGTCGAGCTTTCCCATTATCATGGCGATCTGTTTGCGCACCGTATGGATCGACAGACCCCGGTGCGTCGCATAGTCGGCAGCCTTCATGCCGCTGGCCAGTGCGTGAAGCACGGCGGCCTCGGCACCGGTCACTCCCAGCGCACCGGCGAGCGCCTCGGGGCTCGCGAGCATCGGCACCCCTTCTTGGCGCATCCGGACGAAAAGCAGCGGCTCGGCGGCCAGGCGCAGGATCGGATTGGCCTTCGTCACATCGATGCAGAGCAGCCCCGCGCCCGGCGCGATGGGAAAAGCCATGGTGCGGACGACACCGTCGGCGCATGCCGCGGCCAGGCCACCCTCCAACCGTGCCTGCAGGCGCGCATCCGCGGCGGCAAGATGCCCTTTGCGCTGCAGCAGGCCCCTGCGCTCGTCGAGCAACGCTCGTGCCCTGGGCGACGCATGCACCAGCAGGCCATTGCGGTGCACGAGGCAGCTGGCCTCGTCCAGCGCGTCGAAGGCCACGTCGCTGACGCTCAGCCAGGAGGAGGCGCGCGCCCTGCGCAACGCCATCGCGTCCTGCAAGGCCCTGGAATATCCGCATATCCTCGCTCCTCGAAGTCTTTCGCCCAGCGCGTCGGATGCGACCGCCCGCTGGAAACCCAGGCTCACGCGCCGTCCCGGTCCGTTCTCGACCATGTAGGAATACAGCTGCCGCATCCGGTGCCTCGACATGAAGTCGACGTAGTAGGCGTTGCGCTGCCGGAGCGGCTCGGGAATCAGTTGCTGCGTGTCGAGCCAGGTCCCGGGGTCACGAACGACGCCGGGCTTGGTCATGACGTCTTCGGTGTGAAAGTGCTCCGCATAGTCGCGCATCGCGCCGAGGTCCGCGCCGAAGTTCTGCATGTCGACGACGCGGTCTCCCTCGAAGACGATCATCACCGCCGCATCGCTCTCCACCAGCGTGTTCGCGGTCGCCAGGACGTCGCGCCAGGATGCCCTGGCATCGGGGATGGATCGAACGGCCTCCAGTGCGCGCATCAGGTCGACATCTTGTCGCATCAGACTTCTCCTCCGCCGGGTGATGATGCGCCCGGGAGAGCGGCTCGTCCATCCGTGCGCCGGAAACTGCCGAGTCTCATGGCCTGGACCGCGAGGCGGGAGGGACTCTTTCTTGCGCGAAGTGTTGGGCATTCCCCGGGCAGCCGCATCACTCGAATTGAGTATGCGTGCGCTCCGCCCGGCAATGCCCTGCCGCCACGCGGCTACTGGAGCTTGTACAGCGCGATCGCCGAACTGAACGCCACCTGCTTCTGGTTCGTCGCCTGCAGCAGGAAGGAGTTGATGGTCGAGTTCTTCGCGTACATCGTGGGGTCGGTGGTGTCGCAGTGCCTGTCGGCGGAGGTCTGCCGCGAGCAGTACACGACGGCCCTGCGGGCGCTGCTCGGAAACGTGGCGGAGTCGTTGAAACCCGCGCCGTTCGCACCCGGGGTGGTGCTGCCGAAAGGCGCATTGCCGAAAACGCTCAGCTGGGTCGGCGCGGGCGCGCCGGCGGGTACCGACCAGCCGTCCTTGTCCCCGGGCGGCGAACTGAAATTGACCCAGATCGGGTTGGCGACGAGCAGGTAGCCGCTGGCCGCCGACCCCGTTGCCAGGAAGTCCCGCAGTCCGCCCGACAGCTGCGCCAGCGGCTGTTGCCGCAACTCGGCCATCGTGAGTGCGCGCGAAAGCGTTCGCGCGGTCTGCACGACGTTCGGCTTCGTCGTGTCGGCATGATGGAACTCCACGGTCCAGATGCCCTGGTCGGCGATCGCGCGGATTTGTGCGTCATCGAGCTGCGGCTGCGCATAGGTGAGCGATGTCTCCTTGGTCGAGGGATTGCCGGGCGTCTCCGTGCTCCGATACTCGCCGCGCAGCCTGTAGACGGAACTTCCGGTGATGGCGCCGTTCGCCCGCGCGAACCGCAGCGTCGAATAGCCCGCGCCCGGCAGGAAGGTCAGCGGCGTGCCCCACGGCGTCGTGACCACGGCCTTGGCGAAGACGGGGTTGCCGGCGCCGTCGGTCAGGTTCGGGATCGTGACGTCGTACCCGGTGCCGTAGTTGCTGAACGCCGGGGTGTTCAGGAACTCGCGAAGCTGGGCGTAGGGCTGTACCGTGGCCCGGTACGCATTGCCGTTGCCGACCAGCTTGAGCGTGTTGCCGACCCGGCGCGCACCGAGCAGGTCGAAGGCGGTGTTGCCTTGAGGGTCCGTCGTGCGATAGCTGAGCACCATGTCTCCGTTGGGGCGAAAGAATTCCACGCTGCCCCGTTCCCAGCGAAGTCCCCTCGCGCTCGCGCGAAACAGGCTGGCATAGGCCCCGGCGTTCGCGGACGAACGACCCACGTTCGCGCCATTGCTGTAGAAGGTGGAGGGATCGTCGTCGAGAAAGAGTTGCCGGCATGCGGGCGCCGCGACCGCCGACGGCCCGCCGACGGCGTCCGTGTCGTCATCGGTTGCGGTGCTGACGCGCTGCGTCAGCGGCAAAGCGTAGCAATCGGTGAATCGCCGCAGCAGCTCCGCCACGAGCGCGGGCGGCGGCGCATCCGCGACCTCCACGCCTGCGCCGATCGGCGGGATGCTGCTGTCGCCGCTACGGAACCGGACAGAGACAGGCGTCCCATCGGCCGTCTTCACCGTGATCTCGATGTTGGCCACCTCGCCGTCGGGCCGGACACTCACGCTCAGAACATCGAGCAGCCTGTCCTGTCCGGTGCCGTCGGCCACCAGCGCGTCGAGCAACGGGTGGCCGAGTGCCAAGCCCAGGCTGTCCAGCACCGGCTGCAAGGCCGTCTTCAGTGCCGCCACCTGCTGCGAGATGCTGTCGGCCGTGAGGATCTCGGGACGGCTCGACAGCACGCCCGCGAGTTGGGCCGGGTTGCCCGCGGGAGACAGGCGGGCGACCACGATGTTCGTGAGTGGCGTGACATTCGCGATGCCCGAACTCCGGACCGCCGCGCCGTAGAGCACCTGGTCGTCGCGCAGTGCGCGAATCACCAGCGGTGCCTGGGTCGCCGCCGGCAGCGGGCAGGTGTAGGCGCCGCCGGTGTCGGTCTGCGTGGTGCAGACCGTGGTTCCCCCGGCATCGGTGACCGTGATCTCCGCGCCCGCGAAAGGGGCGCCTGTTGCCGCCACGCCGCTCAGCGTCGTTCCGGTGGAAGGGTTCGGCGCTGGCGCCGGAGGCGCCACCGTCGATCCGCCCACGGGCCAGAAGAAGCCTCCGCTCCCTCCTCCTCCGCCGCCGCAACCGGCAATGGCCAGCAACGCGGCCATCGCGAGAGACGACCGCGGACCTGCATTCCTCATCGATCTTTTCATGTACGTTTCCTCCGCAAGGTTGGCTCGGCCCAGGATGACCCTGGCACCCGCGAAGGCAGTGTTGCGCAGACCATGCGCGACGGCATCACCAACTCTGAGTAAGGCTGGCCCGGAATTTCCGATGATCGCGACCGACGCTAGATCAGCCCCCGCGTCGCCGCCTTCAAGGTCGCCGCCGCGCGCGTCGTGCACCCGAGCTTCTGGAACACGCGCTCCACGTGCGTGCGCACCGTGCTGGGACTGATGCCCAGCGCGCGCGCCACCTCCTTGGTGTTGTCGCCCTGGCTGATGCAGCGCAGCACCTCGAGCTCGCGCTGGGACAGCGATGCATCGTCCTGCGCCGGCGCCGCGGGCTTCGGCGGCACCGCGCCCGGCAGCGTGCTGGCGCACAGCGCCTCGACCACGGCCGCGTCGAAGCGGCCGGCCGCGGCGTCCTCCTGCATGCGCTCGGCCGCCTGTTCCCGCGTCAGCGCTTCGCGCCACGGACGGCGCGTGCAGTGCGACCACCACTGTTCGGCCGCTGCGACGACCTGTCCTTCCAGCGGCATGGCCGCACCCGAGCGGCCACGGAAATAGCCCGAGCCATCGCGCCGCTCGAAGGCGAAGGAGGCGATCTCCGCTTCGGCCGCGAGGCCGTCGATCTGCCCGGCTGCGCGCGAGGTCCAGTAGGGCACGAGCCGCACGCGCTCCAGCGCCGAGGCCTGCAGCGGCCCGGGCGCGTTCCAGATCGCATTGGGCACCGAGGCGCGTCCGATGCCATGGATCAGCCCCGCCTTGTAGGCACGGCCACAGCCGGCTTCGTCCAGCCCCATGCGCGCGCCGCAGTCGCGCGCCAGGCTGGCCACGCGGCGCGAGTAGCCGGTCATCCACGGCAGCTTGAGGTCGATCACGTCGCCGACCAGTTCCAGCCCCATGGGCCGGCGCATCGAGTCCGGCTGTTCCGCTGCCTCTGCCCATGGCGCGGCGGGTGCATCGAGCGCCTGCATCCAGGCCGCGAGATCGGCCGCGCTGGCGTCGAGCAGCGCGGCCGGGTAGAGACTGTCCGCGCGGCCGCGCACCAGCGCGAGCGCCTGCTCGACGCCGTACAGGCGGCCGAAGATCTCGAGGTCGCTGGCCAGCGCCACCACGTAGGTCGAGAACGGCACCGCCTCGCCGCGCAGCAGGCCCGGCACCCCGCTGCCGTCGTAGGCCTCGAACACGGCGCGCAGCGTGGCTTCGGTGTCGTGGCTCAGCCCCAGCGTGTGAGCGATGTCGCCCGCGATTTCGCAGTGGATCTCGGCCATGGCGAGCACGGCGCCGGGCACCGGCGCGCTGTCGTGGGGCTGGCGCATGCGCGGTGCCGAGGAGGCGAGCAGCGCCCGGCGGCCCTCGACGTCGTCGTCGAGGAAGTCGGCGAACTCCTGCGCATTGGCCGTGCAGCCCGACCAGCGCAACAGCGCGGCATGGCGCGCCGCCTCGATCTGCGCCGCGGAACAGCCGGCCCGCGCCGCGATCTTGCCCGCGAGCCAGGCCGTGCGCAGCGAATGGTCGATCGGCTGGCCCATGCTCAGGTCGCCGATGAAGGCCAGCGCGCGGACGGCGTCGAAAACGGGAATGGTCGTGTCGTGGGACATGGCCCATTTTGCGCGTGTCGGTCATTCGACCGATACCGGCCGCCGGGGTGGCTCGGAAGAATCGTGGCATCCACCGCTCGACGGGCGGCCCCCTTTCACTCGCGGCTTCCACCGCCTCTTTCTCATGACCGACATCCTGCAAAACCCATCCCCGCGCGCCGCCTGGCTGCGCAAGCTCTATTTCACCCGCGCCGCCTTTTCCTTCGCCTGGGTCGCGCTGGCCTTCACCGCCGCGAAGCAGTCGCCCGCGCTGGCCACGGTGCTGCTGATCGTCTACCCCGCCTGGGACGCCTTCGCCAACCTGTGGGACGCCCGCATGAGCGGCGGCGCGCAGGCCAATCCCACGCAGATGCTCAACCTCTGGATGAGCACCCTGGTCGCGCTCGCGGTCGCGGCCTCGCTAGTGGCCGGCTGGCAGGTCGTGCTGCTGATCTTCGGCATCTGGGCCATCGTCTCGGGCCTGCTGCAACTGGCCACGGCCATCCGCCGCCGCAAGGCCGAACGCGGCCAGTGGGTGATGATGCTCAGCGGCGCGCAGTCAGCGCTGGCCGGCGGACTCTTCATCTCGCGGCAGGGCACCGATGCGCCGATTCCGCAGACGCTGGCGGGGTATGCGGCGGTGGGGGCGGTGTATTTCCTGATCTCGGGGGTGGTGATTCTGGTGCGGGAGCGCAAGCGCTGAAACGTCGGTGCGCCGCCACTTTGCGCACCCGGCAACGGGTCCGACGACTCCCCACGCTATGCAGCCTCGGCCGCCTTGCGACGGCGAGCTTGCGCCAGGCCCTTCGGTCTGGACAGCTTCACCACCGGCGCCATGCCGGCGGTGGCGGCCATGTCCATCAGGGTGTCCAGGGAGAACAGGTTGATCCTTCCCCGAACCAGGTCGGAGATGCGCGGCTGCGTCACGCCGAACAACTGCGCCGCCTCGGTTTGCGTCATGCCCTGTTGCCGAATGACTTCGGCCAGGCTCATCATCAGGTCGGCACGCGCGCGCATGCTGGCCGCCTCCTGGGGCGTGCCTGCAATGGCGTCGAAGACGCTGTCGAAGCGGCGGGCTCCGGTCATGATGCGAGGTCCTTCAAGGCACTTTATACAAGTCTTTGTATTGACCCTTGAAGTCTCGCACGCGCTGACGACGATTACTTTTCTCGAACGGGTGTTCGCTCAAGGCGGCAACACCAACGGCCCGCAATCCGAATCCGCAATGAAGGTCGCGATCAGCGACGCCGGCTTCACCGGATCGGGGTTCTCCGCGAACAGGTGCAGCGCGCGCGGCGGCTCGAACCAGGCCTGGCCGGCCTGGTAGTCGACTGCGGGGCCGCCCGCCATCTGCGAGCGCACCGTGCCGCTGACCACCACGGCCTGCACCGAGCCCGGGTGCCGGTGCGCGGGCGTGTAGGCCAGCGGCGGGAACTCGACCAGGGCGGTGGTGATGGACTTGCCCGGCACGTTCGGCAGCGGCTCGCACGACAGCGGCCGCACGGTCGTCTGCGGGCGCGCGGCGCTGCCTTCGGGTGCGGGCGCCGAGGCGAACATCGGGCGCGTCACGCTGCTGCAGAGGTCGTCGAGCCATGCGACGGTGGCCTGCCTGCCCGCATGCGGCACCAGCGCCCATGCGGCCGCGCCGAGGGCGAGCCCCGCGAGGGCCAGCGCGACCGCATGCCGCGACGCGCGCGACGATAGGCGGGCTGCGATGCTCACGATCGTGCCTCCGCGCCCAGGCGCATCGACGGGGTCCAGCCGAGCAGGCGTCGCGCCTTGCCGCTGTCGACCTCGGGGTTGTCCTCGGCGATGTTGAAGACACCGCCAGCCGAATGGCGCCAGGCCAGCAGCGCGGCCCAGGCGGCCGCTTCGACGTGCACGGGGCTCGCGCCCTTGGGCTCGTCGGCGCCGGTGCCCGGGCCGTACAACTGGCCATAGCGCAGCACCGTGCCGGCGATGCCCGGCGCCTGGAGCACGGCCTGCTCGAGCGCCACCACGCCGCCCACGCTGATGCGGCGCGCGCCTTCGGCCCCGGTATCGAGCGGCTGCGCTTCCGCGTAAGGCTTGGGGCCCGGCGCATAGGCCCAGGCGATGCTCTGGGCCACCATGCGCACCGCTCCCGCGGCGCGCGCGGCCTCGACCAGGTTGCGCGTGCCCTCGGTGCGCACGCGGGCGTTGCGCGCGGTGGCCTCGGCCATGCGCGCGGGATCGAGGCCGCGCGGCAAGTCGGTGAGCTGGTGGATCACGCCGTGCGGCGCGATGCGCACCAGCGCGGCCTTCAGCGCTTGCGCATCGAACACGTCGACCAGCACCGGCTTCACGCCCCGGGCCTCGAGCGCCGCGGCGCGCTCGGGCTGGCGGGTGCTGCCGTGCACTTCGTAGCCGGCCTCGCGCAGCAGCGGGATCAGGGCCGAGCCGATGGCACCGGTGGCGCCGGCCAGGAAAATTCTTTCGCTCATGGCGTTCTTTCTCGGAGACGGATGCTTTGGAGCCTCCAGCTTAGGCAGCCGATGGCCCGGCGCACAGTGCCAAGAATCGGTGGATCGGATGGACCATCGCGGCCCATCGCGATGGCGCGCTCAGCCCTGCCGCACCAGCGCCAGCAACCGCGCGCAGGTTTCCGCCGCGATCTCCACGCGCAGATCCGCCACGCCGAGCAGCAGCCCGGTGTTCTCGGGCCCGGGCTGCGCGTACCACGGCGACAGCGGCACCGGCGTGAGGCCGTGCGCCGCGAGCGATTGCGCCAGCGCCAGGTCCGACACGCCCGGCGCGAGGCGCAGCAGCACGGTCAGGCCCGCGGCGATGTACGTCGCCGATGCGACATCGAGGCAGGCGACCAGTGCCGCGCGCCGCTGCGCATAGACCTGCCGGGTGCGGCGCAGGTGGCGCAGGAAATGGCCGTCGCGCAGGAAGGCCGCCACCGCCAGTTGCACCAGCGGCGCGGGCGCCGGCGGCAGCACCGCCGCATGGCGCGCGAAGCGCTCGACCTGGTCCGCCGGCACGACCAGGAAACCGAGCCGCAGCATCGGGCTGATGGTCTTGCTGAAGGTGCCCACGTGCAGCACGCGCGCGCCCTCGCCGGCGGCCACGAGCGAGGGCGCGGCGCGGGCGCCGAGCTGCAGCTCACCGAGGTAGTCGTCCTCGACCACCCAGGCCCGCGCGCGCTCGGCCCACGCGAGGATCGCCTGCCGCCGCCGCGCCGACAGCGCGACACCGAGCGGTGCCTGCTGCCCCGCGGTGACGACGGCCAGCGCCGCATCGGGCGCGCGTGCCATGCCCTCGTCGACCACCAGGCCTTCGGCATCGACCGGCACCGGCACCGGTTCCACGCCGAGCGCATGCAGGCAGCGGCGCGTGGTGGGATAGCCGGGGTCCTCGGTCCAGGCCGCGGTGCCGCGCAGCCCCAGCGCCTGCACCGCGAGCGAGAGTGAGCCGGCGTAGCCGGTGGTGACGAAGACCTGTGCTGCCGTGCACGGCAGCCCGCGCGCGAGCGAGAGGTAGGCCGCGATCTCGCCGCGCAGCGCGAGTTCGCCGCGCGGGTCGGGATTGATCTGCCGCGCATGCGAGGTGGCGCGCACGGCACCGGTCATGATGCGCGCCCAGACCTTGGCGGGGAACAGGTCCTGCGCCGGGTTCGCCATCTGGAAGATGCCCGAGCGGCCGGGGAAGCTCGGGATGGTGCCGACGGGCGCGGATGGAACCGCCACTGCCTCGCGCGGGCGCGACGACGACGGCAGATGCTCGGCGACGAAGGTGCCGGCCGCGCCCAGCGAGACGATCAGCTGCGCATCGAGCAACCGCTCGTAGGCCGCGCTCACCGTGCCGCGCGCCACGCCGAGCTGCGAGGCCAGGTCGCGCCACGACGGCAGGCGCGCCCTCGGCGCGAGCCGGCCCTCGCGGATGGCCGCGCGCAGGCCCGCGGCGATCTGTTCGCTGACCGGCTCGCGTGCCGCGCGGTCGATTCGTAGCTGGAGCTTCGACATGGGCGGATGTTAAGCAGGTGGCCCGTGGAATCGACCTGGGCACCGCCCGCTCGAGGCCAGCCAGCCGCGGAAGCGGCAGGTTTTTTGCATACAGTGCATGCAATCCCTTGAATCTCTTCCCACCCATCCATGGAAATCGACTTCCAGACCCTCGACCCCTACGCGCGCTACAAGCTGATGGCGAGCCTGATCGTGCCGCGGCCGATCGCGCTGGTCACGACCCTCGAGCCCGAGGGCACGGTCAATGCCGCGCCCTTCAGCATGTTCAACATGGTGGGCGAAGACCCGCCGCTGGTCTTCGTGAGCATCAACCGCATGCATGACGGGCGCGTCAAGGACACCGCCGCCAACATCCTGCGCACCGGCGAGTTCGTCGTGCACCTGACCGACGAGGCGATGGCCGAGCAGATGCATGCCTGCGGCGATGCGCTGCCGCGCGGCAGCAGCGAGCTCGCGCACGCCGGATTGCATGCGGTCCCGTCGAACACGGTGGCGCCGCCGCGCATCGCCGAGGCGCCCGTGGCCTTCGAATGCGTGCTGCACGAGAAGATGGAAACCGAGAGCCGCTACGTGTTCTTCGGCCGCGTGCAGTGGCTCGCGGTGCGCGACGGGCTCGTGGACGCCGAACGCTGGCGCGTGCAGTTGCAGGACTACCGGCCCGTGGGACGCTTCGGCGCGAGCTTCTACGTGGGCACGCAGCAGCGCTTCGCGCTCGGCGCGGCGGCGTCGGCGGGCAACGGCATCGACCAGCTCTGACTCACGGCGACGAGTACCAATGTCATAAATCCTCCCTAGCATGGCCGCATGAGCCTGCATCGCCCCAGCCGCCGCCAAGTCCTTCGTGGTGCGACGGCCATGGCCTTCGCTTCGTCCCTCGGATCCAGCTTCGCCCAGGGCGCGCGTCCCGCCGAACAGCCGGCGGTCAAGGTCACGCAGCTCATGGACGTCTCGCCGAGCCAGCAGGCGCTGTCGCGCGACTATGCGACGGGCTTTCGCCTCGCCTTCGCGGAGCTCAAGGCCTCGACGGGGCTCAACGTGCAGCTCAAGGCGTTGGAGGTGGGCGAATCGGATGCCGAAGTGCAGGCCGCGCTGAAGGCCGTCGGCGAGGACAGCGCGCAGGCGGCCCTGGTGGGCAGCGTCGGCGAACGCCTTGCGCTCGCGAGCCTGGCGCATGCCGAGAGCAGCCGCCTCGAGATCGCGCATGTCGCGCCCTGGCTCGCCGACTCGCGCTTCGATGCGAACCCCAACCTGTTCGCGCTGTTCGCGTCGCGGGAAGACCAGATCCGCCACGTGCTCAAGAACCTCGCGACCATGGGCGTGGCGAAGATCGGCATCGTGTACCCGAGCGCCGGGCACGCCAGGGCGCTGCAGCCGGGCATGGCGCAGATCGCCGAACGCCTCAAGCTCGAGGCACAGGTGCTGACGGCGCCCCAGGGGCGCGACCTCGAATTCTTCGGCGGCCAGTTGCCCGCCAGCACGCCGTACTTCCTGCTGTTCACGGGCGATGCCATCGAGCTGGCACTGTTCACGCGCGGCCTCGCCCGACGGGGCGTGCAGCGCACCGTGGTGTGCCTGTCCGATGTCGACACCAACACCTTCCTGCAGCTGAGCCCCGGCAAGGGCGTACCCATCATCTTCACGCGCGTGGTGCCCGACCCGCGCACCAGCAAGATCGCGATCGTGCGCAGCTACCGCAACGCGCTGCAGCACTACTTCGACGAGGAGCCCTCGCCGACCAGCTTCGCCGGCTACCTCGGCGGGCGCCATGCCGGCGCCGTCATCGCGGGCGCGGGCGCCGAGCCGGGGCGCGCGAAGCTGCTGGCCCAGTTCAAGCGCCGCGCCGCGGTGGAGCTCGACGGCTGGCGCTTCGACTACGCCGGCGGTTCGCGCGCCAGCAATCAGGTCAGCCAGATCCTGCTGAACAGCAGCGGCAACTTCGTGGGCTGAGGGGCCGCGCCTACCCGGCGCGCTGAATCATCTTCCACCCGTTGCCCGACGGGTCCCTGAAGCCGGCATCCACGGTGCCGTAGCGCTCGACCGGCTCCTGCGTGAACTCCACGCCCTGGGCGCGCAGCCGTTCGTAGCTCGCGCGGCAGTCGTCGACGCTCAGCACCAGCGGCGGCATCGCGCCCTTGGCCACGATCGCCTGCAGCGCCTGCGCCGTGGCCGCATCGTGCACCGGCGGGCCGGGCTTGAACAGGCCGAGCTGGAACGCCGGCTGCTCGGGATGCTGCACGGTCAACCAGCGGTAGTCGCCGTTGCCGACATCGGTGTGGACGCGAAAGCCGAGCTTGCCCGCATAGAAGGCGAGGGCCTCCTCCTGATCGCGCACATACAGACCGACCGTTTCAATACCTTGGCTCATGGAATCTCCTGTGGTTCGGCCTCGTTTGTACCGGCCGCGGCCTGGCGGCGCTTCTCCGAAACTGCTGTTTGGAGATGGGGCCGCTGCGAGGCACTGACGATGCAGGCCGGCACCGGCCCGAAGGCCCGCGCCCCGCCCTTGCCGCGCGCACGCACCTCGCCCGGGCTGCCGCCCGTGATGTCGCGGAAGGTGCGCCCGAAGGTGCCGAGGCTGGACCAGCCGGTGGCGAAGGCGATGTCGGTGATGGAGAGTTCGGTCTCGCGCAGCAGCGCGCTCGCGCGTTCGATGCGGCGCGTGAGCAGGTAGCGGTGCGGCGGTGTGCCGAAGGCCTGCTTGAACGAGCGCGCGAAGTGGGCCTCGGAAACGCCGCTGACCTGCGCCAGTCGCTCGACCGGCCATTCCTCGTGCGAGGCGGCGTCCATGCGGTCCTTGGCGCGCAGCAGGCGCCGCAGCAGCGCGGGGTCCTGCGCGAGCGAGGCCGCGTCGACCGGCTCCCGGCGCCTCGTCACAGGCCGCCCGCCACCTTCAGCACGCTGCCGGTGACATAGGACGACTTGTCCGACAGCAGCCAGACGATCGCCTCGGCGATCTCGCGCGCCTCGGCCGCGCGACGCATCGGAATGCGCGCCGCCACGCGCTGCGGCCGCCCGGGTTCGCCGGCCGCGGCATGGATCTCGGTGAGCGCGGTGCCGGGCGAGACCGCGTTGACGCGGATGCCCTGTTCGGCCAGTTCCTTCGCGAGGCCGACCGTGAAGGCCTCGAGCGCCGCCTTGGAAGCCGCGTAGTGCACGTACTCGCCGGGCGCGCCCAGCGTGGCCGCGATCGACGAGACGTTGACCACCGCGCCGGTGCGTCCCTCGGCACGCCATTGCGCGACGACGGCCTGCGTGAGATACATGGGCCCAAGCACGTTGACGTCCATCACCTGGCGCAGGGTGGCGTGCGAGACGTCGGCGAAGCTGCCGAGCGGCCCGGTGATGCCGGCGTTGTTGACCAGCGCGGCCAGCGGCGCGAACGCGGGCGGCAGGGCCTGCAGCACGCGCGCCGCGCTGGCGGGATCGGCCGCGTCGGCCTGGATCGCGAAGGCGCGGTGGCCGGCCTGCTCGATCTCGCGCACCAGCGCGGCCGCCGCGTCGTGCCGGCGCTCGTAAGTGAAGCACACGTCGTGGCCGGCCGCGGCCAGCAGCTTCGCCGCCTCGGCGCCAATGCCTCGGCCGCCACCCGTGATCAACACGGTTCCCGCACTCGCCATGGGTCGTCTCCTTCGATGGGCGTGCCGCCATGCCGGGCACGCCGGCATTGTGTCGCAGGAGACCGGCGAAGCTCGTCGCGCGGAGCTACAGCGCCGGCCGCGCGGCCGACGGCGCGCGCGCATCGCGTGCCGGATTCATGAAGTCGAAATGCGCGGCGATCGGGGAGGACTCGGGCACCACGTAGACCACGCCCCGGCGCTGCCCCAGCGCGGGCTTCACGTAGGCGTCGTAGAAGGCCGCGGGCACGTTGATGCAGCCGTAGGAGATGCGGTTGTCGGCGATGGTGGGCGAGGCGAGCCGTTCGAGCCGGCGATCGGCCTTGTTGGTGGTGCGCACGCGATGCATGGAGATCGCGGCGTCGTAGTCGACCCAGACGATGTCCTCGCCGCCCGTGTTGCGTCCCGGCTCGGAAGCGAAGCGCCCGGCCGGCGTGGTGCGTTCGTGCGGCCGGATCTTGGCCATGGGACGCTCGCCGATGCCCGACACCGAATCGTCGCCGCGCGCGAGACCCAGCAGCACCGGCGATGCGCCGAGCAGCGTGCCCTTCGCGTCGAAGACGAAGACGCTCGCGGCCTTCTTGTCGACCACCGCGAAGGCGCCGCCCGCGTTGTCGCGCGCCGCGACCGCGGCCTGGGCGATGCGCTGGGCATCGGCCGTCAGCGGGGCCGCGGGCATCGCGGGCGGGGCGGCAAGCGCCGCCGCGCTCGCGAGCAGCAGCGCTGCCGCTACCGCCCGCGAGCAGGAAATGCCTGTCTTCATCACTGAAGCCGCGGCCTCAGTTGCGGTCGGCGCGCGCCGGACGCATCGGCTGGGCGGCGGCCATGTTGCTGCTGCCCGAATCCTGCGACATCGCGGTGCCGCGTGCCGGAGCCGGGGTGGCGGCCATGGTGTTGTTCTGGGGCGTGGTGCCGGTCGTGCCCATCGGGCCGCCCGCGGGATTCTGCTGGCCGGCGGCGGTGGCGGGGTTCGGCGGTGCGGTGGTGGGCGGGTTGCCCTGCGCGAAGGCGGCGCCGGCGGCGGTGAAGGCGAGGGCTGCGATCAGATGGGACGTGCGATTCATGACGATGCTCCTTGAGGGATCCGGCGAGGCCGGAAGGTTGGGGATCCGCCGGACCGTTTGCCCGACTGGTTTCAACTTAGGGCCCACGAAAAATCGCCAGGTCAGTTCGCGGCCCGGCCTCCTGTAGGAGCGCGACACCCCAAAACGGCACGGGCCGGGCGTGCGCGACGCCCGGCCCGTGCCGGCAAATGCCATCCGGTGGGGTTGGCTACTGCGGCTTCTTCTTCAGGCTGATGACCTGCGGCTGCGTGACCGCCTTGAGCCCGTCGATGCCGAACTCCAGGCCCCAGCCCGAGCCCTTGACGCCGCCGAAGGGCACCATCGGATGGATCGCGCCATGCTGGTTGATCCACACCGTGCCGGCCTCGATGCGCGACGCGACCGCGCGCGCCTGCTCGATGTCGGTGCCCCAGACCGAGGCGCCCAGGCCCACGTCGACGCGGTTGGCCTGCGCGATCGCGTCGTCGATGTCGCGGTAGCGGATCACCGGCAGCACCGGGCCGAACTGCTCCTCGTCGACCAGGCTCGCGCCGTCCGCGATGTCGGTGACCAGCGTGAGCGGATAGAAGTTGCCGGCGCCCGCGCTCGGCTCGCCGCCGCAGACGATGGTCGCGCCGCCGGCGCGTGCCTCGTCGACCAGCCGGCGCACCTTGTCGAACTGCATGCGGTTCTGGATCGGGCCCATCGCGATGCCGGGCTGCGCGCCGTCGCCCATCGGCATCGCCTCGGCGATCGCCTTGAGCTCGGCCACCACCGCGTCGTGCAGCGCATCGGGCACGTACAGCCGCTTGGCGCAGGCGCAGGTCTGGCCCATGTTGAGGAAGGCGCCCCAGAACAGGTCCATGGCGATGGCCTTCGGGTCGGCGTCGGGCAGCACGATGGCGGCGTCGTTGCCGCCGAGCTCGATGGTGGTGGGCGTGAGGTTGCGCGCCGCGGCGGCCGCGATCTTCGCACCGGTGGCGCTCGAGCCGGTGAACATGATCTTGTCGACGTCGGGGTTCTCGACCAGCCAGCCGCCGACCTCGCCGGTGCCGCTCACGGTGTTGAGCACGCCGGGCGGCAGCACCTCGGCGATCAGCCGCACCATCTCGAGCGTGCCGATGCTGGTGTATTCCGAGGGCTTGATGACCACCGTGTTGCCCGCGCGCAGCGAGGGCACGATCTGCCAGATGGCGATCAGGAGCGGCCAGTTCCACGGCGCGATCGCCGCGATCACGCCGAAGGGCTTGCGGTGCATCTCGTCGCGGCGCGTGGCGTCCTCGAACACCACGTCCACCGGCATCTCGAGGCTGGCCGGCACCTGGGTCCAGGCCTCGCAGCCGAACAGCTCGAAGCGCGCGCCCGGCACCTCGGTGGGGCCGACGCCGCCCAGCGGCTTGCCCTGCTCGCGCGTGACCCAGCCGGCCAGGTACTCGGCATTGCCGTGCAGCACCTCGGCCACCTTCATCAGCAGCGCGCGGCGCTCGGCGTCGGGCCGCGCGGCCCAGGCCGGCTGTGCCTTGCGCGCCGCGCGCACGGCCTGCTCGACCTGCTCGGCCGTGGAATGCGGCACGAGGCCGATGGCTTCGCCGGTGGCGGGATTCTTCGATTCGAAGCTGCGCTCCGACGTGACCGGACGGTTGTCGACGGTATTGGGGTAGGTTTGAAGGCTCATGGGGCGCAGTCTGCGAGCCCGCCGCCTTCATGGCATCGCGAACATTCGCGACGGGGTAGTCCCGGGGTCTTCCCCAGGGCCCGGCGCGCCGCCCCCTGCGGCAAACCCTATCGCGAAAGCTCGCGATAGCCAGGCGGGCGAGCGCTTTCCAGAATCCCGGGGGCCGCTGCCCTGCCCTCGCCGGCCCCGGCCCCCTCACAACAACCGACAAGAAACCAGGAGACACGATGCCTCACCGCCTTCCGCCCGCTCTCACCGGCCTTCGCCCGCCTGCGCGCCTCGCGCTGCTGCTGGTCGGCTGTGCCCTCGCCGGCGCGGCCGCGGCCCAGGCCGTGGACGGCGCGCGCATCGCCGCGGCCGACCGCGAGCCGGGCAACTGGATGAGCCACGGCCGCACCTACGACGAGCAGCGCTTCAGCCCGCTCGCGAAGATCAACGACCGCAACGTCGGCAAGCTCGGCATGGCCTGGACCTACAAGCTCGATGTCGACCGCGGCGTGGAGGCCACGCCGATCGTGGTCGACGGCGTGATGTACACCACCGGCGCCGAGAGCATCGTCTACGCGCTCGACGCGCGCACCGGCAAGCTGCTGTGGCGCCACGACCCGAAGGTCAATGCCGAATCGCTGAGCCAGGGCTGCTGCGACGTGGTCAACCGCGGCGTGGCCGTGTGGAAGGGCCGGGTCTACGTCGGCGCCTTCGACGGCCGGCTGATCGCGCTCGACGCGCGCACCGGCGAGCAGGTCTGGTCGGTCGACACCGTGCTCGACAAGACCAAGAGCTACACCATCACCGGCGCGCCGCGCATCGTGAAGGGCAAGGTGCTGATCGGCAACGGCGGCGCCGAGTTCGGCGTGCGCGGCTACGTCACCGCCTACGACGCCGAGACCGGCCAGCAGGCCTGGCGCTTCTTCACCGTGCCCGGCGACCCGGCCCAGCCGCCCGAGAACAAGGCCATGGCCATGGCGATGAAGACCTGGTCGGGCAACGGCTGGGTCAAGTGGGGCGGCGGCGGCACGGCCTGGGATTCGATGGCCTACGACCCCGAGCTCAACCTGCTGTACATCGGCACCGGCAACGGGTCGCCCTGGAACTACCAGTTCCGCAGCGAGGGCAAGGGCGACAACCTGTTCCTGTCGTCGATCGTCGCGCTCGACCCCGACACCGGCGACTACGTCTGGCACTACCAGACCACGCCCGCCGACCGCTGGGACTACACCGCAACGCAGCACATCGTGCTGGCCGACCTGCGCATCGACGGCAAGCTGCGCAAGGTGCTGATGCAGGCGCCGAAGAACGGCTTCTTCTACGTGCTCGACCGCACCGACGGCAAGCTGATCTCGGCGAAGAACTACGTGCCGGTCAACTGGGCCTCGCACATCGACCTGAAGACCGGCCGGCCGGTGGAGACCGGCGCCGGCAACTACGGGCCCGGCGAGCAGAAGAAGCTGGTGATCCCGGCCTTCCTGGGCGGCCACAACTGGCACCCGATGTCCTTCAACCCGAAGACCGGCCTCGTCTACCTGCCCGCGCAGGAGACCATGGCCGAGCTCGAGGCGCAGAAGGAGCCGCTGTTCCTGCCGACCAAGTCGGTGGTCAACCTCGGGCTGGAGGTGCCCGAGCTGCCCGAGGACCCGAAGATCGAGGCCCAGATCCGCGGCGCCTGGAAGGGCCGCCTGCTGGCCTGGGACCCGGTGCGCCAGAAGGCCGCGTGGTCGCACGACTACGCCAGCGCCTGGAACGGCGGCACCCTGAGCACCGCGGGCAACCTCGTGTTCCAGGGCACGGCCGACGGCCGCGCCGTGGCCTATGCGGCCGACAACGGCAGGCAGCTCTGGCAGAGCCCCGTCAACAGCGGCGCCATGGCCGGCCCGATCAGCTACGAGGTCGACGGCGAGCAGTACGTGAGCTTCATGGTCGGCTGGGGCGGCGCCTTCCCGCACATCACCGGCCCCATTTCGCTGAGTGCCCGTGTGCGGCCCGAGGCGCGCGTCGTGACCTTCAAGCTCGGCGCCAGCCAGAAGCTGCCGCCCGCCAAGCTCGCGCCCGCGCTGCCGCGCGCCGCCGACGTGCCGCCGCTCACCGCGTCGGCCGAGCAGATCAAGCAGGCGCGCCTCATGTTCAACGGCCTGTGCGGCTCCTGTCACGGCCTCAATGCCGTCAGCGGCGGCGTCGTCCCCGACCTGCGCTACATGAAGCCCGAGCAGCACGAGCTGTTCGCGGCCACCGTCAGCGGCGCGCGCATCAACCGCGGCATGCCGGGTTTCGCGGGCGTGCTCAAGCCCGAGGACATGCAGCTGCTGCACCAGTACGTCATCAAGCGCACCCACGACCTCAGCGCGGAGATCGCGGCCGCCCGGCCGGCCGCCAAGTAGGCAAACCCCATGCCGACGCCCTGCCCGGACTGGCTATCATCCGGCCGACCTGGATGTGCAGTCGGAGATGGGCGCATGAACGACGAAGAGCTGATGGCCGCGCAACGCCAGTTGCGCCGAAGCCTGCTGGATGGCCATGGCGCCCTGCGCTGGCGGCCCGCGCGCGACCTGGCCGCGCACCTGCTGCTGCATCTCGACGAACCCGACGACTGCTGGCGCTTCGCCGCCGGCTGGCTGCGCGAGGCCTTCGACGCCGACCGCGTCGACTGCGGCTTCGGCCGCCCCGACGAAGCGTGCTACCGCCCGCAGGCCGAGGCCCTGCGCCGCGACCGCGACGTGCCCTCGGTGATCGGCCTCGCGATCGACGCCGCCGACTGCGGCGTGCAGACCGTCTGGCATGCGCACGGCGTCGTGGTGCTGCGCGACGTCGAGCAGGAGCGCCGGCTCGGCCAGAGCACGCGCGCCGAACTGCTGCGCATGGGCACGCGCGTGAAGATGGCCGCGCCGATCATGGACCGCACGCGCCCGCTGGGGCTGATGTGCGTCGACTGGATGGATGCCTGCGAGCCGGCGCGCGACGAGCGCTGGGCGCGCTTCGAGGAGATCGCTGCGGTGGTGCTCGGGCCGGTGATGAGCGCGGCGCAGCGCGTGGCGGGTGGAACGCAGCGGGTTGCTGGCCGGCCGGTGCATGACGGCGATGCGATCGATCTGCTCGAGAGCTTGACGCCGGCCGAGCGCACGGTGGCTCGGCTGGCGGTCGATGGGTTGAGCTACAAGGAGATTGCGCGAAAGCTCAATCGGTCGTTCTCGACGGTGGATCACCAGTTGCGCAGTGCGCGGAGCAAGCTGGGGGTGAGTTCCACGGCGCGGTTGGTGAATTTGATGTCGGGGACACGGGCGCATTGAGCGGGGCGACCTCGCACTCAACCGCACGGCCGCAGTGCTGCCGCGGCCAACAACCCACTGATTCTTCGGGCGTCTGACGCTGCGCTGGGTGCCCATGTCCTGTCCGCTTGGTTGCCCAACGTTCCAGCATCAAGGCCCGACGCCAAAGTTGCGAAGACATCGGACCAGAACTGCCTCTCCTCGCTGGTGCTGAACAGCTCCTCCAGGTCGAAGTCATGGCCGGGGAAAAACGATGAGGACTCCGACTCGAACTTGCTCACGAACAGGGCGTGCTCGTTTTCCTCGATACATCTCCGTGCGCAGGCGAGGGCGAACTCCACCAGGGCCGCGGATCGCTTGTTCGACACCACGACTGAGCCGCAGCTTGTGAAAAAGGAGGCGCTCATGAAAGTTGATTGCCAAGAGTACACAGCATACGTTCCTCGCATCCTGATTGGCTCCCGCCTTCGTGATGGCTGCCGGTCAACATCGCATCGTCTGGGACGATGCAGAATCCCCAAAAAACCCAACGCGCTATTTATGTCCCGACGTCTTTGGTCCATTCTTTCTCTGTTCGTGATTGCACTCGGTGTCACCGCATATTTTTCGTTCTTGGCAGGGGCGAGTCGTGCGCGTGCAGTCAACGCCGTAGTCAACTCGGTGTCAATCAAGGCCGAAGAGCAGTGCTATAAAACCAACGACCTGGAGTGCTTCCGGGCGAGTTGGATTCTGCGAGCCGGGATGACAGCCACGTCCGCTCACCGCTCGCTGGAAGGTTTCTATCCCTCCGCCGCAGAGCCTGAACTCCGTTCGTACATCCAATGGGCCGAGCAACTTCCAAAGATCCACACGCCCGAAAAATAAGCATCGTCGACATTTCAACTGCCACCACCGCCAGAAACAGATCTTCGACGGCGTCGCAGAAATTTCTCTTGGCCCATGTTCTTGATTCTGCGGCGACCAAGATCAAACATCATCAGTAGTCGTGCTATTTTTTTGAGAGGGCGGTCTCAAACCCCAAGTGCAACACCGTCTGGAAACTGCGCATTGTGGTCGAGGCAGTCCTGGAAGAAGGCCTCCGCAGGCGTCCTCCAATCGAGCGTGTTGCGCGGACGGGTGTTGAGCTCCCAGGCAATGGCATCGAGCTGGCGCTGGCTGTAGACGCTCAGGTCGGTGCCTTTAGGCAGGTACTGCCTGATCAGTCCATTGATGTTCTCGTTGCGCCCCCGCTGCCACGGGCTGTGGGGATCGGCAAAGTGCGCTTTCCGTCACCCAGTTGCACCAATGCCAACTGATAGTCCCGACCCTCTGCGACATCGGCACGCTTCCGCATAGACGCCCCCCCAAATTCTGAGCCACTATCGAACGACCGGTTCTGGCCGGCTACAGCCGCTCGATGGAACGAGCAAGCATTTCGGCTGCGCAGGCGGACATGTGACCGCATCCATCGAAACCCGAGACCGGGGCAGATAACGTTCCGCTCACTGTCACGCGCTTACCGTGCCATCGCTTGAGTTGATCTTCATTGAACCGAAGCGCTCCGTTACCGACGCTCAACCAAATGCTTGAAGGGCGGATCGGCCCTATTCGGCCCGGTTCGCGCCGCTCCACCTTCGGGAAGTGATCGATGGACGTGTCCTCGAACTCGAAGCAGAGGACGCCTTCAACCGTGATCTCCTGGCCAGCCACCTCTTGCAAAGCATCGATAGCGGAATTTATAGACAGGGTCGTGGTCATCGGTTTAGCTACTGTTGCTGAACGTCCGGTTGTGGCCGTTTGCAGCTAAATGCCACTTGCCCAGAAAAACTGCGGAGCGATCGCAACCGAGAATAATTCATCAAACTCGGCGACAAATTTTTTCTTAAAAGGGCCCTGCTTGGTGATGCGGTAGGGCATGTAGATGAAGCGTGAGAACCCTTCTGCTTCAACGTGTACCCGAACCCCATCGGGGGCGCTTGGTGAGTATTCATCGGGAATGTTCACGTTCGCAGCGAGAGCCACCGCCGACAGCTTTCCGGCGGCTGCATCAGCAGCAAAGTTGCAGCCAAGTAGTTTGTAAATCTCTTGAGCATTTGGCCGCTCTTGGCCGTTGTGACCACCAACGCTTCCAAACTTTCCGTCATTCGTCAACGTCGCACCGAATGGGTAGAAGTCTCCTGTGTCCTTCAGCATCGTTTTTGCGAAGTCGGTGCAGTAGGTGACAAGCGCGCTGAGTTGTTCGGGGGATACTGCCATTAGTTCTCCATTTAATGCAATTTGATCGCCGAATGCTTTTTCAGGGTGTTCCGCTTGCTTCACAACAACTTTCCGGTTGTGGCTGCATCCGGTCAGCGATGCACATGCACTTACCTCTGTATAAAGCGAACCATGGGCTCAATTTTTGAGATTACGCTCAGACATCCGTCGGAGGAAACTATGAGCCATTCTCTAAAGTCGCCGATGGCACTTGTCACATTCAGCATGCCGTAGGACTGCTCTTGCTCCATCCAGCCACCTTGCTTGACCTCGAAGATTGTGTGCCCTGTCTGTACAGGGACTACCCCCCAATAAGAGAGCAAGTCTCCCTCATCGAGGAATCTAAATCCTCTTGGAATCGAGAATAAAACCTCTAGGTATCTGTCTTCGTCATCATGAGTGCGGTCAAAGCTGACCACGACGCGCAAACCAGTAACTCCGAGCGTCAATTCACTAATATCCGAAAAACTAAAGCTGACTACGGGCTGCTCGAACGGCTTTGTAATTACGGAAGATTTCATATTCAGTCAAGCAAAAAACATCTTTAGTGCATCTTTTGCGCGAGGGGCAGCTTCTGGCCAGTAGGCGTCAAACCCATCGCCCTTCAAATTCGACGTCGACGGAACCTCCGTTAACCCGAACAAGGTAGAAGCTTCCACTAGGGATGGTCTGCAGAACGCGAATGCCTATCGCGACTAAATGGATAGGGTGACGGCAGCCATTCTGATGATCAGATCGAACAGCCCCATCATCGATCTGCTGCGCCAGACACCCATTACGCGGGCCTCGCGAGGCCGATTCGAGTGCTGCAGACGCACTCATCCCCTGGCTCCCATCAACTTCCTGCGCGCCATCCACAGATTCGACAGCGCAAACAGCGTGACGATCTGCGCTGTGTTCTTCATCAAGCCGCGGTAGCGAACCTTCGTAAACCCGAACTGCTGCTTGATCACTCGGAACGGGTGCTCGACCTTGGCTCGGATGCTGGCCTTCATCTTCTCCACCCGCTCGGCCACGAACTCGGGTTCAATGAACGGATTCAATATCCTGCGCTGACCCAGACGCATCGCTACGTGCCAGGTCGGCCCCACAGCCTCCGCCCGCTTGTGCACGCCCTGATAGCCGGAATCCCCGAACGCCGCATGTTCCTCGCCATGCAAGAGCGCACCGGCCACGTTGATGTCGCTGACGTTCGCCGCCGTGCCTACCACTGTGTGCACCAGGCCTGATGCGGCATCCACACCAATGTGCGCCTTCATCCCGAAGTACCACTGGTTGCCCTTCTTGACTTGGTGCATCTCTGGGTCGCGTTCACCTTCAGCGTTCTTGGTCGAACTGGGCGCCGCGATCAAGGTGGCATCCACGGCTGTGCCCGTGCGCAGCATCAGGCCTTTGGCTTGCAGGATGTCGTTGACCACGCGCAGCATGTCAACGGCCAGGTCATGGACCTCCAGCAGATGACGGAATCGCAAGATGGTGGTCTCGTCAGGCAGGCGGCTCGCGCCGTCGCCCAGACCAGCAAACTCCCGGTACAGGGGAACGTCGTGCAACGCCTCCTCCATCGCCGGATCGCTCAGTCCGAACCACTGCTGCAAGTAGTGAATGCGCAGCATCGTCTCGATGGCAAATGGCGGGCGGCCGGTCTTGGCTCGCGGGCTGTGCGGCTCGACGATCTGTACCAGCGCCCTCCATGGAACCACCCGATCCATTTCATCGAGGAATTCGCGCTTGCGGGTCTTCTTCGTCGACAGGTTCAGGCCCAGGCCAAGCTGAATCGGCGGCGTTACGCGTTTGGCAATCATGGTTCAGATCATGCAAGGCTTGCGCCGGTTTTGCAGACCATCCCTAGAGAAAAGTCCTGCATGGAGGCTGCCCGTACGGATCTTGTAGTCCGCTCCCAAATGAACGGGATTTCCGTCCAAGTCCTCATATGGATAGGTTGATTGGTCCCAGAAGTTGAGCACCACTTCCCCGCTCTCGGCTGTCACCAAGTTGCATGCCGTTCGCTCCATTTGCGTACGAGGAAAAAATGGCAGCGGATTTACGTATGGGTTCATCATCAGAGGGCTCGCTCACTGACTGCTTTTGGGTGAACGGTGCTGTGGCGTTGACCGACCGCTTCTGGCCGCATTCTGCCCCCAATGCGAGCCGGGTTAAGTAGGCCGCCCGAAGTATGCGATCAAGAACGCTCTCGCAAGAACGTTTCATCATCACCATAAAGGCTGCTTGAAGCGAAACGCACAACGAAACCGGCGCCTTCGTCTCGAGCTTCGTAGCCTGGCAAACCATCGTCTCTTTGGATCTCCTGCACCACCAAGTTCATCGCTGTCCAGGAAACTGGGCCAGCCAGATAGGTGCAGTTGAAAAATGCCAGTCCAACTGGCTCCTGCCGGCTGGTCGGATCAGTCAATTTCACGATGAGGCGGTCCTGGTCGTTCCTAAATGAATTGATACTCGCGTCCGCGCCGCGCCACCCGTCGAGGCGACGCTGAAACGCTGTCAAATCCAGAGCTTTGAAGATCATCTCGATGTCTGCTTGTGGCCGTATGCCGCCTCGTTCAGCGAATTTCGATGCGGCCATCTGCACAACGTACTACCTCAGCACGCCATTCGGGCTTGTCCATTCCATCGTTGCTCTGGATACCAAAGGTCTCGACTTCGCCAGTTTCCGAAAGTGGGTCGCAGGTCCACCAAGCCGATTCATAGGGCGTGTCGCCACGTTCGTGCTCGTATGCGACTGCGACCGGTTCGGAAACTGCGACGGCAACTTGTCGAAGCCACGTAAGGAAATCCAGATTCCACTTCCCGAGGTAGCCCTCCTTTTCGCCATCGCGGAGGTCGGCTTCGTGCAATACAGGACGAGCGTTCTCCGTACGCCAAAGTAGTTCATCAGAATCCGGTGGTACATGTGTATGCCCGTAGACGTCTTCGAGCAACAAGACGGACTTCACGTCGATGAGCAGAAGCTGCTCACTCACCTTCGCAACGCTCAAGGCGTCGTGAAGCGATGCGCAAAGCGAGAGATGCTGCGCGGTCTTTCCGCCGGCGGGAACTGAGAGCAGAACGTCAATTGGCATGAGGTAGATGCATGGGAGGAACGACCGCTTTGGAGCAAATTTTGAGGGCAGCCCGAATCACTGGTCCTGGCCGCAAGCGATCTGCAGGACGGATCGCTAGTGCGGTCTGAGCGTGGTATGCCTCTACCACCAAAATATAGGCCCCTATCATGCTGCCCGTCGAGCTGCTGAGCGTCTCCTCCTGTCGAGCATTCACGGTTCGGAACATGGGACCGCAGACCACCCGATCGCCGTCGACGAGGTCTCGTCTCTACGGTTCCCGCGACGTGTTGTCCTTACTGACGTGGTCCAGCAGATCATCAACGGTATCGAACGACATCGTTCCTGCATCCACATCCCGCTCTGCGATTGCAAGGTCATCGAGACCGAGTTGTTCGTCGAGCTGAGCATGGATCCAGCTGTCGGGGAACTGGCGTGGTGCTTCGAAGCGCAGAAGTGTCGCCTCCGCGAGCACAACGACCGACTTCAAGACCAGATCGGATCGCAGGCTGGTGGATTCCTTCACTGGCTCGTCACCGACGGCCTCTTCGATTTCGCCGACGATCTGGTCGATGATCAGGCCCCACTGCGCTGGCGAGACGCCGAGTATCTGGTCGATGCGGCGCAGCAGAACCGTGGCGTCCGGCACTCCCCCGTCCTCGAGTTCAGGATCGACGTTGACCCAAACGTCAGCTTGCGCCGCCAACACTCGCGCCCGGCCGACGACGATGTCCTCGCGCACCTCGACATCGGTGAGCACCCCGCTGCTTGAGATCGCTTCTCTGAATTCGTGGAACATTCCATCTTCCTGCGTGAAACTGTCGTCCGAGTCTGCTTCCGGCCGATCGTACCCATTCGTGCCAGGCCTACCTCGGCCTGCCTGTCGATGATCGGCATCGAGCGCGTGGCGGCCACCGAGGCCCATCCGCGAACCCGACCGAAGCGAAATCCTTCATCGAGAAGACTCCAGCCCGTCACGCCCAAAGAACATGTTCTCGAAGCCCTTTCATCGGCTCAATCCGACCGCATCACCATTTGCCAAGAAATCTGCGGCGCCCGAACACTCGCGCACACCGGCCCCCCATCCTTCATCGTTCCTTCGATGCATGCCTCGATCGCGGCATTCGGGTCGCCCGCTGCGCGCTCCACCAGCGCGATCGGAATATCGGCCAGCTTGATCTTCGCCCTTCGCTGCCACGGCGTTCCCGTCTGCCCCGCGGACAACCCAGAGTTCACGTACACGAATCGATCCGCGGGCGTGCCTTGCGCGAAAGGGCCTCGGAAGTTGGGAGAACCATCGGCGAGTGCGGGACCAAGTGTCAGCGTGATGGCGAAGGACACCGAGTCCGCCGTCGCGAGGAATGGCTTCACCAACTCATCGCGCCCGCGCTGCACGGCAAAGTCGACGCCCGGCGGCGGCGACTGCAGCGTGAGAATGAGTTGGAGGTTTGCTCGGTGGTCGGTCCGCATGGGGCTGCAGTTTAGAGGCGACCTCGGCGCTGGCGCGCGCGAGATTGGCACATCGAACATCGTCGAGACAGAATCCCCGATCTCCCCAAAAGACTCGAGCACCCGGAATGCTCGTCCGCCTCCCATGACAAGACTGATTCACGCCCTGGCTTTGCTCGCCGTGCTGGGCGGTTGTGCGTCCGGTGCAAAACCTCCGCCGGAGGCCATGCCCGCGATCCCAAGCCCCTTCATGTCCGTGTGTCGAGACTTGGGAACGCCCACATTTCCCACACTTGTCTTTCCGCGAGCGGCCCGCGAAGCCCGGCAGGATGGCTGGGTCATCCTGGAACATGACGTGGCCGATGGACGAATGACCAACATCAGGGTGATCGCATCGAGCCCCCAGGGCATGTTCGAGGAATCGGTGACCACCTGGGCACCCTCTGTCTACTTTCCATTGCGAAAGGATGGGCGAGGATGTCGTCGAGCGATCGTGTTCCACAACCAATAGAGGTCTTTGACTTTTCTGGAACACGGAGCAGGCATCGACGCCCGTCCTTCAGTGCCTTGCCCCAGCGCCAATGGTGTCCAGCCGCGCCACAGCCTCGGCCGGCAACTTCAGCCCGGCCGCCGCCAGGTTCTCCCGCAGATGCCCCAGCGACGAAGTCCCCGGAATCAGCAGCAGGTTCGGCGAGCGCTGCAGCAGCCAGGCCAGTGCCACCTGCATCGGCGTGGCCCCGAGTTCACCCGCCACATCCGACAGCACCCCCGACTGCAGCGGCGTGAAGCCCCCGAGCGGGAAGAAGGGCACATAGGCAATGCCCTCGCGCGCCAGCTTCTCGACCAGCGCGTCGTCGCCGCGGTTCGCGAGGTTGTACATGTTCTGCACGCCGACGATCGGCACGATGCGCCGGCCGTCGTCGACCTGCTTCGCGGTCACGTTGCTCAGGCCGATGTGGCGGATCAGGCCCTGCTGGCGCAACTCGGCCAGCGCGGTCAGCGGCGCCTCGAGCGAGCCTTCGGCCGGCCCGTGCACGCCCAGCATGCTGCGCATGTTGACGACATCGAGCACGTCGAGGCCGAGGTTGCGCAGGTTGTCGTGCACCGCCTGGCGCAGCTCGGCCGGCGAGGCCGCGAGGTTCCACGAGGCATCGGCCCCGCGCGTGGCGCCGACCTTGGTGACGATGGTCAGGTCGTCGCGGTACGGGTGCAGCGCCTCGCGGATGATCTGGTTGGTGACGTGCGGGCCGTAGAAGTCGCTGGTGTCGATGTGGTCCACGCCGGCCTCGAGCGCGGCGCGCAGCACCGCCACGGCGGCGGCACGGTCCTTCGGCGGGCCGTAGACGCCGGGGCCGGCGAGCTGCATGGCGCCGTAGCCCATGCGCTTCACGTCGCGGCTGCCGAGGCGGAAGGTGGAGATGTCGTCGAGCGGGTTCATCAGGTGTCCTTTCAGGTTGACGCTGAATGTAGGCACCGCGGCGGCGTACGATAAGCCGGCTCGATGCGCACGGGTCGTGCGGAAAAACGAACAATCGAAAGACAGGCGATGACGGAACAGCTCGGCGATCTGGCGGTCTTCGTGGCGGTGGCGCGCGCGGGCGGCTTTCGCGAGGCGGCGCGGCTGCAGGGCGTGAGCGCCTCCAGCCTCAGCGCGTCCATGCGCCGGCTCGAAACGCGGCTGGGCGTGCGCCTCCTGCACCGCAGCACCCGCAGCGTAGTGCCCACCGAGGCCGGCGCGCGGCTGCTCGACCGGCTCGGGCCGGCGCTCGGCGAGGTCGAGGCCGCGCTCGACGTGGTCAACGGCTTTCGCGACAAGCCCGCGGGCACCCTGCGGCTCAACGTGCCCGCGAGCGCGTCGCGGCTGGTGCTGCCGGCGATCGTGCCGCCCTTCCTCGCGGCCTATCCCGAGATCCTGCTCGAGGTGGTGGTCGAGGAAAGCTTCGTCGACGTGCTGGCCGCGGGCTGCGATGCCGGCATCCGCTACGAGGAACGGCTCGAGCAGGACGTGATCGCGATCCCGATCGGCCCGCGCCGCCAGCGCATGGCGACCGCGGCCTCGCCGGCCTACCTCGCGGCGCACGGCCGCCCCCTGCATCCGCGCGACCTGCTGCAGCACGCCTGCCTGCGCGGGCGTTTCGCGAGCGGCGCGATGGCGAGTTGGGACTTCGAGCGCGAGGGCGAGGTGGTGACGGTGGACGTCGACGGCCCGCTGATCGTGCGCCTGGGCGGCGGCGTCGAGCTCGCGGTCGAGACGGCGGTGGCCGGCATCGGCGTGATCCACCTGTTCGAGGAATGGCTGCAGCCGCAACTGACCAGCGGCGCGCTGGTGCCCGTGCTCGAGGACTGGTGGCAGCCCTTCACCGGGCCCTTTCTCTACTACCGGGGCCGCGAGCGGCTGCCGGCGCCGCTGCGCGCCTTCGTCGACTTCGTGCAGTCGCGGCGCGGCTGAGGTCGCCTCTCAGTCGCCGGCCTGCGCCAGCGGCAACGCCGCGCCGCCCTTGAGCTCCTCGAGGCACACGCTCGAGCGCACCATGCTCACGCCGGGCAGCGCCGAGAGCTTCTCGGTCAGGAAGCTGCTGAGCGCCTCGAGGTCGCGCGCGATCACCTTGAGCACGTAGTCGACATCGCCCGTCACCGAGTGGCATTCGAGCACGTCGGGCAGTTGCGTCACGGCCTGGCGGAAGCGCTTGAAGTCGCGCACATGGCCGCGCTCCATCGCGATGTGGACGAAGGCCATCACGCGCAGGCCCACGGCCGCGGGCCGCAGCCGCGCCTCGTAGCGCGCGATCACGCCCTCTTCCTCGAGCCGATGGTGCCGGCGGCTGCATTGCGCGGGCGAGAGCCCGACCGCGGCCGCGAGCTCGAGGTTGGAGATGCGGCCCTGGCCCTGCAGCACCTCGAGCATGCGGGTGTCCATCGAGTCCAGCGGTACGGATTGCAAGATGTTCTCCTGTTTGATGGGAATGGCGAAAGGACTTTTCTTCTTCGAGGGGCGATCCCCAGGCGAGATGAAAACCCATTGCACGAGCCGGACGAAAGAATCGTTGCGAGCTCGACCCAGGGGCGAAGAAGGCGAGACATCTTCTCTCGATAGGCAACGAATGCGCAACTGCATTGCATCGCCATTCGCGAATGCCTCCGGGGTCGGCCATCCGATCCATCCGCACCGAGCTTCGACCAGGAGAACCCATGAAGCGCATCCCCGAACCGTTCCGCATCAAGACCATCGAGCGCATCGCCCTGACCAGCCGCGCGCACCGCGAGCAGGCCCTGCTCGACGCGGGGCTCAACCCCTTCCTGCTGCGCAGCGACGACGTCTTCATCGACCTGCTGACCGACAGCGGCAGCGGCGCGATGAGCGACCGCCAATGGGCCGCGATGATGGCGGCCGACGAGTCCTATGCCGGCAGCCGCAGCTACTACCGGCTCGCCGACACCATCGAGAAGGTCTTCGGCCATCGCCACACGGTACCCGCGCACCAGGGCCGCGGGGCCGAGCAGCTGCTTTACCCAGAGCTCGTGAAGCGCCGCGGCGCGAAGCAGCCGGTGTTCCTGTCGAACTTCCACTTCGACACCACCAAGCTCCACATCGAGCTGGCCGGCGCGCGCGCGCTCAACGCACTGACGAAGGAGGCACTGGACACCGCCACGTACCACGACTGGAAAGGCAACTTCGACCTCGACGAACTCGCGCGGCTGATCGAGACGCACGGCGCGGCCAACGTGGTGGCGCTGGTGGCCACCGTGACCTGCAACACCAGCGGCGGCCAGCCGGTCGCGCTGGCCAACCTGCGCGCGGCCTCGCGGCTCGCGCGCGAAGCAGGTATTCCGGTGGTGATCGATGCCACGCGCTTCGCGGAGAACGCCTGGTTCATCCACGAGCGCGAGGTCGGCCAGGCGCAGCGCGACGTACCCGGCATCGTGCGCGACATGATGGCCTGCGCCGACATCGCGGTGATGTCGTCGAAGAAGGACGGGCTGGTCAACATCGGCGGCTTCTGCAGCTTCCGCGACGACGAGGACCTGTTTCGCGCCGTGCAGGAACGCTGCGTGGTCAGCGAGGGCTTCATCACCTACGGCGGCCTCGCGGGCCGCGACATGGAGGCGCTCGCGGTCGGCCTCGAGGAGGCCATGGATGCCGACTACCTGCGCTACCGCGTCGGCCAGGTCGCCTACCTCGGCGAGCGGCTGCGTGCGCAGGGCATCCCGATCCAGCACCCGACCGGCGGCCACGCCGTGTTCGTCGACGCGGCCGCACTGCTGCCGCACCTGCCGGCCGACAGCTTTCCCGCGCATGCGCTCGCCTGCGAGCTGTACCTCGAAGCGGGCGTGCGCGCGGTGGAGATCGGCTCGCTGCTGCTCGGGCGCGATCCCGTCACCGGGCTCCAGGAGAAGGCGCCGCTCGAATCGATGCGGCTCACGATCCCGCGGCGCGTCTACACCAACGACCACATGGACTACGTGGCCGACGCACTGGCCGAGGTGGCGCGGCGCGCCGCGCGCATCCGCGGCATGGCCTTCACCTACGAGCCGGCGCTGCTGCGCAACTTCACGGCGCGTTTTCGCTGGGCCGACAACTAACCGATGGGCGGGTAGCTGCCCGTGCCCTCGGGCCAGGGCGTCAGCACCTCGAAGCCGTCCTCGGTCACCGCGACCATGTGCTCCCACTGCGCCGACAGCGAATGGTCGCGCGTGACCACGGTCCAGCCGTCGGGCAGCTCGCGCGTTTCGCGGCGGCCCGCGTTGATCATCGGCTCGATGGTGAAGACCATGCCGGGCGCGAGCCGCAGGCCTTCGCCGGGCCGGCCGTAGTGCAGCACCTGCGGATCGTCGTGATAGATCTGCCCGATGCCGTGGCCGCAGTACTCGCGCACCACGCTGAAACGCTCGCGGTGCGCCACGCTCTGGATCGCATGGCCCACGTCGCCCAGCGTCGCGCCCGGGCGCACGGCCAGGATGCCGGCGCGCATGGCCTCGTAGGTGGTCTCGACCAGCCGGCGCGCGAGCGGGCTCGGCTCGTCGACGAAGTACATGCGGCTGCAGTCGCCGAACCAGCCGTCCTTGATCACGGCCACGTCGATGTTGACGATGTCGCCCTTCTTCAGCGTCTTCTGCGCCGAGGGAATGCCGTGGCAGACCACGTGGTTGACGGAGGTGCATACCGTCTTCGGGAAGCCCTTGTAGCCCACGTTGGCCGGGATCGCGTGCTGCACGTTGACGATGTAGTCGTGGCAGAGGCTGTCGAGCTCCCCGGTGGTGACGCCGGGCTTCACGTACGCGCCGATCATCCGCAGCACCTCGGCCGCGAGGTGCCCGGCCTTGCGCGACAGCGCGATCTGCTCGGGCGTCTTCAGGGACACGGCCATGTTCATTGCACGACCTTCGCCGCCCGCCCCGCCGCGCGGCCCGATGGCCGCGGCGCATGCGGCTCGCTCGGCGCGCAGGCCATCGCGAGGTCGAGCCCGCCGGCCATCTCGGCGCGCACCAGCAGCTGGCACAGCTCGCGGTGATCGAGGTCGGGATGCAGCTCGGCGAGCATGCCGATGCGCATCCAGTGCTCGGCCTGCGCGTTGATGGAGCGGCTCAGCGCGGTGCCCGCGACGCGCAGGTTCTCGTGCATGAGGTCGGAGATCTTGACGATGCCCATGGTTGTTCTTCTATATGAAACGTATACAAATCATATAGCATCATTCCCATCAGGGCAAACCGCCGCGCCGCCATGCTCAGTCCTGCAGGCAGAGGTACTTGAGCTCGAGGTAGTCCTCGATCCCGTGCCGCGAGCCCTCGCGGCCCAGGCCCGACTGCTTCACGCCGCCGAAGGGCGCGACCTCGTTCGAGATCAGGCCGGTGTTGATGCCGACCATGCCGGTCTCGAGCTGCTCGCCCACGCGCCAGAGGCGGCGGCGGTCCTCGGTGAACAGGTAGGCGGCGAGGCCGAACTCCGAATCGTTGGCCATCGCGACGACCTCCTCCTCGGTCTCGAAGCGGAACAGCGGCGCCAGCGGCCCGAAGGTCTCCTCGCGCGCCACGCGCATGGCCTGCGTCACGCCGGTCAGCACGGTGGGCTCGAAAAAGCTGCCGCCCAGCGCATGCGGCTTGCCGCCGGTGCGCAGCTCGGCGCCCTGCGTGAGCGCGTCGTCGATGTGCTGGCGCACCTTGGCGACGGCGCGGCCGTCGATCAGCGGGCCCTGCGTGGTGCCGGCCTCGAGGCCGTTGCCCACGCGCATCGCCTCGACCGCAGCCACCAGCCGCGCGGCCACGGCGTCGTAGACGCCGGCCTGCACGTAGATGCGGTTGGCGCAGACGCAGGTCTGGCCCGCGTTGCGGAACTTGGAGGCCACGATGCCCTCGACCGCGCGGTCGATGTCGGCGTCGTCGAACACGATCAGCGGCGCATTGCCGCCGAGCTCGAGCGAGAGCTTCTTGATGGTCGGCGCGCACTGCTGCGCGAGCACGCGGCCCACGCCGGTGGAGCCGGTGAAGCTGAGCTTGCGCACGGTCGGGCTCTCGCACAGCGCGGCGCCGATCTCGGGCGCGTTGCCGGCCACGATCTGCAGCACGCCGGGCGGCAGGCCGGCCTCGAGCCCCAGCACGCCGAGCGCGAAGGCGCTCAGCGGCGTGAGCTCGGCCGGCTTGACGACGATGGTGCAGCCCGCGGCCAGCGCGGGGCCGACCTTGCGCGTGATCATCGCGGCCGGGAAGTTCCACGGCGTGATCGCGGCGCAGACGCCGATCGGCTGCTTGAGCACCACGATGCGTTGGCCGGCGCGCTGCGGCTGCAGCACCTCGCCGTCCACGCGCTTGGCCTCCTCGGCGAACCATTCGATGAACGAAGCCGCGTAGGCGATCTCGCCGCGCGCCTCGGCCAGCGGCTTGCCCTGCTCGAGCGTCATCAGCCGGCCCAGGTCGTCCTGGTGCGCGAGCATCAGCTCGGCCCAGCGGCGCAGCACGCGTGCGCGATCGGGCGCGGTGCGCGCGCGCCAGGCGGGCAGCGCGGCGGCGGCGCCGGCGATGGCGCGCTCGGTCTCGACGCGGCCCATCCGCGGCACGTCGGCCAGGTGCCGGCCGGTGGCGGGGTCGTTGACGGCGAAGGTGGCGCCGTCGTCGGCCGCGACCCACTGGCCGTCGATCAGGCCGGCACCGCGCAGCAGGTCGGGGCGCTGCAGGCCCAGGGTGGATGCGGAGTTCATGCCGAGAACGCCTCCTCGACGATGGCCAGCGCGCGTTCGAACTGCGCGTCGGGAATGGTCAGCGGATACAGGAAGCGGATCACGTTGCCGTACATGCCGCAGCTCAGCAGCACCAGGCCCTGTTCCAGTGCCTTGGCCTGCACGCGCGCCACGGCCTCGGCGTCGGGCGCGCCCGTGGCCGCGTCGCGCAGCTCCACCGCGACCATCGAGCCCTGCGCGCGCACCTCGGCCAGCGCCGGATTCGATTCCTTGATCTTCAGCAGCCGACCGACCAGGCGCTCGCCCAGCGCGGCGGCGCGTTCGCAGAGCTTCTCGTCGGCGATCACGTCGAGCACCGCGTGCGCCGAGGCCACCGCCAGCGGATTGCCCGCGTAGGTGCCGCCGAGGCCGCCAGGCGCCGGCGCGTCCATGATGGCGGCGCGGCCGGCCACGGCCGACAGCGGCATGCCGCCCGCGAGGCTCTTGGCCATGGTGATCAGGTCGGGCTCGACGCCGTGGTGCTGCATCGAGAACAGCCGGCCGGTGCGCGCGAAGCCGGTCTGCACCTCGTCGGCGATCAGCACGATGCCGTGCGCGTCGCAGATGCGGCGCAGGCCCTGCAGCAGCGCGGTGGGCGCGACGTTGAAGCCGCCCTCGCCCTGCACCGGTTCGATCACGATCGCGGCCACGCGCTTCGGGTCGATGTCGGTCTTGAACAGCTTCTCGATCGCGGCCAGTGAGTCGTCGGCGCTCACGCCCTGCAGCGCGCTCGGGAACGGCACGTGGAACACGTCGGCCGGGAACGGGCCGAAGCCGGTCTTGTAGGGCGCGACCTTGCCGGTCATGGCCAGCGCCATCAGCGTGCGGCCATGGAAGCCACCGCCGAAGGCGATCACGCCGGCGCGGCCGGTGTGGACGCGCGCGATCTTCACCGCGTTCTCGAGCGCCTCGGCGCCGGTGGTGAAGAAGGCCGTCTTCACCGGGCCGGAGATCGGCACCAGCGCGTTGAGGCGCTCGGCCAGCGTCACCACGCTCTCGTAGGGAACGATCTGGTAGGCCGTGTGCGTGAAGCGCCCGAGCTGCTCCTGGATCGCGGCCACCAGGCGCGGATGGCGGTGGCCGGTGTTGAGCACCGCGATGCCGGCGGCGAAGTCGATGTATTCGCGGCCCTCGATGTCCCACAGCGTCGCGTTCTCGGCGCGCTGGGCATAGAAGCCGCACATCACGCCCACGCCTCGCGGCGTGGCCGCGAGGCGGCGGGTCTGGAGTTCGGAGTTGGTGGTCATGGCTGAAGGCGTCCGGGAAAGGCTGGAGGTCGATCGGAAGTTCTGATTGAATGCGCAATTGGCTCCATCAAAAAGATCCACTTCCTGCAATCAGGATGGAGCCAATCCAAAAAACCCATGAAATCCATCTGCGCCGACCTGGTGCTGCAGCGCATCGCTCCCGCCGCCGGTGCCGCGCTCAACCGCCAGCTCTACGACTGCCTGCGCGGCGCCATCCTCGACGGCAGCCTGCCGCCCTCGAGCGCGCTGCCGGCCTCGCGCGACCTGGCGCGCGAGACCGGCATGTCGCGCAACACCGTGCTGCATGCCTACGAGCAGCTGCGCGCCGAGGGCTACGTGCATTCGCGCGTGGGCAGCGGCACCTTCGTGGCCGCGACCACGCCAGAGAGCCAGCTCGCCACCGGCCGCGGCGCCGCCGCCGCGCCGGCCCGCGCCGCGCCGGTACGGCTGGCCCGGCGCGCCCAGGCGCTGGTCGACGATGCCTCGGCCGCGGCGCGCCAGTGGGGCGCCTTCATGCCCGGCGTGCCCGACGTGACCCAGTTCCCGCACCGCGCCTTCGGCCGCATCGTCGCGCGCCTGTGGCGCGATCCCGCGCCCGAGCTGCTGACCTATTCGCACGGCGGCGGCCATCCCGCGCTGCGCGAGGCGGTGGCCGAGCACCTGCGCGTGGCGCGCGCGGTGCGCTGCGACGCCGACCAGGTGCTGATCACCGAGGGCGTGCACCAGGCCATCGACCTGTCGCTGCGCATGCTGGCCGACCCGAGCGACACCGTGTGGGTCGAGGAGCCCGGCTACTGGGGTTTCCACAAGCTGCTGCAGATGGGCGCCTGGCGCGTGCGGCCGCTGCGCGTGGAGGCCGAGGGCGACGGACCCGGGGCCGGCTGGCCGCGCGGCGGTAGCGCGCCGCGGCTGATCTTCGTGACGCCTTCGCACCAGTACCCGCTGGGTTCGGTGATGAGCCTGGCGCGCCGGCGCGAGCTGCTCGACTTCGCGCGCCAGTCGGGCAGCTGGATCGTGGAGGACGACTACGACAGCGAGTTCCGCTTCGCGGGCCGGCCCATTCCCTCGATGCAGGGGCTCGAGGACGACAGCCCGGTGATCTACATCGGCACCTTCAGCAAGACCCTGTTTCCGGGCCTGCGCGTGGGCTACATGGTGCTGCCGCGCGCGCTGGCCGCGCATTTCCGCACCGCCCATGCCGACCTCTATCGCGAGGGCCACGCCATCACGCAGGTGGCGCTGGCCGAGCTCATCGGCCAGGGCCACTACGCCGCCCACATCCGCCGCATGCGCGTGCTCTATGCGCGCCGGCGCGCGCTGCTGGCCGGGCTGATCGGCGAGCACCTGGGCCCCGACCATCTGCACCCGCAGGCCAGCAATGCCGGGCTGCACCTGGTGCTGCGGCTGCCCGAGGACCGCGACGACGTGGCGATCATGGAAGCGGCGCAGGCGCGCGGCGTGCTCTCGCGGCCGCTGTCGCGCTACTACCGGCGCGGCGACGGGCGGCGCGGGCTGCTGCTGGGCTATGCCTGCGTGGAGGAGGCGAACATCGAGCCGGCGTTTCGCGTGCTGCTCGACTGCATCCGGCCTTGAGCGGCGCCCGGCCGGTTCGCATCGGCCTACACGCGCTGGCCGATCATCCCGACAGCACGGTGCGCGCGGTCCGGTCCCAATAGGACTTCCCCCATCCACAGCCTTCGTCACCCGTGCCCCTGCCGCCCGCGCAAGACCGACCCGCCCGCCCCGAACGCCGACTGGCCTTCGCGCTGGTCATCGCCTTCGCCGCCGGCGTGGTGGCCGTCTTCACGGGCGCCGTCGAGGTGCCCGAGCGCCACGATCCCTGGGCGCCGCTCGATGTGACGGCAGCGCCCAACTGGCTGACCACCTACAAGCTCGCGCGCGCACGCGGCGATCCGGTGCGCTGCCAGGCCGCGCTGGCCGACACCGGCATGCGGTACGAGCGCGTGCCCGACCGCGTCACCGGCCCGGGCTGCGGCTTCGAGAACGCGGTGCGCCTGCGTTCGGCCGGCGTGCGCCTGGGCAGCGCGCCCACGCTGAGCTGCCCGATGGCGCTGTCCTTCTTCATGTGGGAGCACCATGCGCTGCAGCCCGCGGCCCTGCGGCACTTCGGCCAGCCGGTCGCCGCGATCGACCACCTCGGCAGCTATGCCTGCCGCAACGTGAACCGCGGCGAAGGCGCGATGCCCGGCGCGCCGCGCAGCCGGCATGCCACGGCCGACGCCTTCGACGTGGCCGGCTTCGTCCTCGCGGACGGGCGCCGCGTCAACGTGCGCAGGGACTGGCACACCGACGCTTCGAACCCTTCGGCCGCGCTGCTGAACGACGCCCATCTGGGCGCCTGCCGCTTCTTTCGCGGCGTGCTCGGGCCCGAGTACAACGCGGCGCACCGCGATCACTTCCATCTGGAGACGGGCGGGTTTCCGATGTGCCGCTGAGCCCGTCTGCTAGAAAGCCACCATGAGCGCTTCCCTCGCTGCCTCTCTCGTCGATCTCGTGCTGGGCCTGGAACTCGGCGCGCGCGGCGATGCCGATCCGAACCGCTTCGCGCTCGAGGGCGTGCGCTGGACCACGGGGCAGGACGGCACGCGCGAACTGCGGATCGCGCAACTCGAAGCGACAGCCCTGCGGCTCGCCACGGGCGCGCTCGTGCTGGAGATCGATCGCATCGCCGTGCACGAACTGGTCGCGCGCGTGCATGCCGGGAACGGGCCGCTGCGCGTCGGCGCCATCGAGGCCCGCGACGCGGAATTCGTCGGCCTGAAGTTGCACGGCCCGCTGGTGCTGCCGCGGCAGTTTCGCCAACTGTGGGAAGCCACCCACCCCGCCGACGGCACGGCGCTGCCGCCACCGGCCGACGCCTGGCAACTCGGCCCGCTCGGCGAGATCGACGGCACCCTGCGCGGCCGCATCACCGACGCGCACCTGCTGTTCGATGCCGACGTGACCGTGCCGATCCGCCATGGGCTGGTCGACTTCAACGACGCCACCGTCGAGCACGTGGGCCCCGACTCGCGCATGGGCGTGAGCCCGCTCGGCTTCTACGTCGATGCCCCGAACGGCCGCAGCTACCTCTACCAGTTCGCCTCGGCGCCGCTCGCGGGCGTGGAGTTCGAGCGCCGCAAGAGCCTGATCGGCCCGTGGATCTCCGAGCGCGGCAAGCTCCGGCTGCGGCCCTTCGCCGAATCGATGCTTCGCCAGGGCCTGGGCACGCAGGCCCAGGGGTTGACCGCGCAGGCGCGCACGCTGCTCGGGCGCACGGCCTTGTCGGGCGAACTGCGGCTGGGCGACGGACTGCTCGCACTGCCGGGCCTGCAGGTGTCGATGGACGGGCACGAGCAGGGCCTCAACACGGTCGTGCTGCGCTCGGAATCGGTGGGACGCGGGCTGGGCACGGAGATCGCCGCGCTGTCCGCGCGCGAGATCGCGGCGAGCTGGGGCGGCGCGCAACTCGCCGGCGGCGCCGTGACGGCGAAGCTCGGCGTGCAGGTCGTCGTCGAGGGCGACACCCTGCGCTTCGTGCTCGCGGCCGCGAACGGCCGCATCACCGCACCCCGCATCGGCTTCGCGGCCGTCGAGCCCGCGTGATCGTCCCCTGGAGGTCTATCCAGGCCGAGATCGCTTCGACCGCTCGAGCCGTTCGATGAACTCCTTCGGCAGACGCCGCGCCCGCGCGATATCGACCGCATCGCGCCCCTGCTCGTCGGTTACGGAAGCATCGGCACCGGCCGCGATCAGCAGCGCCAGGGTCTTCAGCCGCTGCAGCCGGGCCGCATAGAAGAGCGGCGTTTCGCCGTGCGCGCGCAGGTTCAGCTCGGGCCTGTTCGCGAGCAGCACGCGGCACATCGCCGCGTCGTCGCGCCACACAGCGGCCCACAGCGACCAGCTCGTGTTCGCGCCGCGCTTGGCAAGGAACTTCACCAGCGGCAGGTTCTCGCCGCGCGCCACCGCGTACCAGATCGGCGTGGCGCGGAAGTCGCCCTCGTCCTCGTCCATGGGCACCACGGCCTCGAGGTCGGCACCCGCATCGAGCAGCGCGGTCACGGTCTTGATCCCATGGGGTTCCGCGAGCTGCGCGCCCTCGGCCTTCACCGTGCAGGCCAGGTGGATCGCCGCGCGGCCGCGCGGATCGGTGGCGCCGACCAGCGCCGGCGTCTGGGCCAGCTGGGCCCGGACCGAGGCCGCGTCCCAAGCCTTCGCGGCGGCGAACAGCGATGTCTTCGAGGGCGGGGGCATGGGCGCTTTCCTTCCTTGTCTGCGTCGGGCCATGGCGGCGCGATGGCCGCCGCCATCTTCCCACGGGCTTGACCCAGGTCAATCGCCTGGCGCCCGCTGCGGGCTAGCATGGACAGGCGACACGAGGAGACGCCGTGGAACTCGAGATACCGGAGATGCTGGCCGCCGTCCTGCGCAGCCAGGTCGGCGCGCAGTCGCCGCTGGGCCTCCAGCTGGGCGGCCAGGGGGCCTGCAGCGGCATACGCGTCGTGTCGAGCCGCCACTTCGATGGCCGCTCGCTCAACCTGCTCTATCAGTTGAGCCTCGGCAACGGCGCGCGCGACCTGGTGTTCCAGCTGCTCGCGCTCGACAACCTCAACGGCGAATCGCAGCTGCAGCCGATCGCGAACCTCGAGGCGATGGTGCCGGCACTGACCGAATGGCTCGCGCGCGACGCCATCGACGGCTGGCTCTACCAGCGCGGCAAGGACGGCGTGCTGCTGCCCTGGCTGGTCCACACGGTGCGGCTGGTGAAGCCCACCGAAGGCAACGCCTACGTGCTTGTGGGCCTGCTCGCCAACACCTTGCAGGCCGCCGGCCGCGAGCCGCCCTCCGAGCCCCGGCTGCGCTTCGCGGGCATGACCTGGGGCCTGAGCTTCTACGAGGAGCAGTTGCCGCATCGCACGCTGGCCGACCTGTTCGCCGACCACGGCTTTCACAAGGAGTGCGCGGAGTTCAAGCGCGAGTACGAGATGCAGCTCGAGCGCTTCGGCAAGCTGCAGCCGCAGCACGGCGCGCAGTTCACCGTCGGCGGCAGCGTGTGGACCGCGGGCGAGGGCCCGCGCGCGGCGCTCGAGTGCCACCGGCTGCCCGAAGGCGCCGCCGTGCGCTGCGTGAACGACGAGGAGCTGCTGCGCCGCCGCTTCGACCTGGCGGCCGACCCCCACCACTGGCGCGAGAGCGGCATCGCCCAGGGCTTCGACCGCATTCCCCAGCACTGCTACCTGCACCTGTTCCACCTCGACTGGCACCGCAACATCTGGGTCCATGCCCAGCATGTGCAGGAGTACCGGTACCAGCCCGGCCTGCGCGAGCGGCTGGTGCTGCCGCAGGCGCACCGCGACCTGATCGACATCCTCACGGCCGACCGCAACTTCCTGGTCGAGGACGTGGTGCCCGGCAAATCGGGCGGCACCACCATCCTGTGCAAGGGCGCGCCCGGCCTGGGCAAGACGCTGACCGCCGAGGTCTACGCCGAAGTGGTCGGCAAGCCGCTGTACCGCGTGCATTCGGGCCAGCTCGGCGTGACGGCGAGTTCGGTGGAGACCAGCCTCACGCGCATCCTGCAGCGCGCCGCGCGCTGGGGCTGCGTGCTGCTGCTCGACGAGGCCGACGTCTACATCCGGCGCCGCGACAACGACCTGCAGCACAACGCCATCGTGGCCGAGTTCCTGCGCACGCTCGAGTACTTCAGCGGCCTGCTGTTCATGACTACCAACCGCGTCGGCGACATCGACGAGGCCATTCTCTCGCGCTGCATCGCGGTGATCGACTACCAGCCGCCCGGGCCCGAGGATGCGCGACGCCTGTGGACCACGCTGTCGGCCCAGCTCGGCGTGGAGCTGCCCGCCGCCGTGATCGACCGGCTGGTGGTCGACTACGCGGGCGCCAGCGGCCGCGACATCAAGGAACTGCTCAAGCTCACCAGCAAGTACTGCCGGCGCAAGGAACTGCCGCTGTCGACGCAGTCCTTCGCGCAGTGCGCCGTGTTCCGCGGCATCGCGCCCGCCGCAGCGCCCGGAGGCACCGCATGATCGATCCCACCCTGTTCGGCGGCGCGCTCACGGGCCGCATGGCCTTCCGGCCCGGTGCCGCGCCCCTGTACGAGCCGCTGCCACCCGGGCGCCACGACCTGGGTTTCGACGAGGGCCGCGACGCGGTGCTGGTCGTGCCCGAGGGCCTGCCCGCCGATGCACCGCTGCCCCTGCTCGTGATGTTCCATGGCGCGGGCGGCGAGGCCAACCGCGTGCTGCCGCACTTCGTCGCGCATGCGCGCTCGCGCGGCTTCCTGCTGCTGGCGCCGCAGTCGATGTACGCCACCTGGGACATCGTGGTCGGCGGCCATGGCCCCGACCTCGAGCGGCTCGACAACGCGCTGGCCACCGTGTCGCGGCATTTCCGGCTCGACCCCGCGCGGCTCGCGCTCGCGGGCTTCTCCGACGGCGGCAGCTACGCGCTGTCGCTGGGCCTCACCAACGGCGACGTGGCGAGCCACGTGATCGGCCTGTCGGCCGGCTTCATGAACAGCTTCGCGCAGGCCGGCACGCCGCGCTTCTTTCTCGCGCACGGGCGCTCGGACAGCCAGTTGCCGATCGAGACCAGCGCCCATCCGCACGCCCGGCGGCTGCTCGAGAGCGGGCACGACCTCACGCTGCAGCCCTTCGATGGGGACCATGTGATCGTGCCTTGGGTGGTGGGGCGGGCGGTGGAGTTCTTTCTGGGCAGGGAGGCAGCGAAGCAGGTTTGAGAGCCCAAGAACTCCAGATGCACAAAAGCCGCGCGACTTCTCGCAGCGGGACATCGATCCACACTCGATCCGTGATCAAGCCGAGATCGCATGCCCCGCAGACGCTGACTTTCGGTCAACTGGAACGGGCGGCCAAGAGCAAGCGTCCGCGCTCAACGATGCGATCGGTATCGAAGGCCTGGACGCAACCAGCGGTCGCGTCTGCCAGACCACGATCGATATCCGCCTTGAGAGTGGAAAACTCATTGAGTACCAACCAGCGCCGCGCTTTCCATTCACGCAAAGCTTCTCGTACCACTTCGCCAGGCGATTCGTACTCTCCGCGCTCCACCGCCTGCCTGATGGTGGCAGCTATCTCGACGGGCACCGTGACGGTCATTCGTTTGGCGCTGCGCACGCGTCGGCCTCCTTCCGCGGTCTACGATCACTGCGAACCATCACCTGCGTGCCGACAGCCCGCGCCCGCAACTGCCCACACCCCCCATCCACGTCCTGCCCCGCCGAATTGCGCAACTTGGTCAGGATGCCGCGCTCGTGCAGGGTGCGCGCGATCTGCTGGCAGCGCGCCCAGGCCGGGCGCTGGAAGTCCACGCCGTCGACCGCGTTGAACGGGATCATGTTGAGCACGCCGTACTTGCCCGACAGCAGCCGCACCAGCCCCTCGATCTCTTCCTCGCTGTCGTTGATGCCTTCGAGCAGCGTCCACTGGTACTGGATCGGATAGCCGGTGGTGCGCGCATAGCGTTCGCCGGCCGCGACCAGTTCCTCGGGCGTGAGCCGCGGCGCGCGCGGCAGCAGCTTGCGGCGCAGTTCGTCGCGCGTGGTGTGCAGCGACAGCGCGAGCGCGGGCCGCACGCGTTCCTGCAACAGCCGCTCGAACACGCGCGGATCGCCGACGGTGGAGAACACCAGGTTCTTGTGGCCGATGTTGCCGACCGTGCCGAGCAGCTCGATCGCCTCCATCACGTTGTCGAGGTTGTGGGCCGGCTCGCCCATGCCCATGAACACCACCTTGCGCACCGGCCGGCGCAGGCGCGCGAGCGCGACCTGGGCAATGATCTCGGCGCTGCCGACTTGGCGCAGCAGCCCCTCGCGCCCGGTCATGCAGAACTGGCAGCCGACCGCGCAGCCCACCTGCGAGGACACGCACAGGCCGTCGCGCGGCAGCAGCACGCTCTCGACGGTCTGGCCGTCGGCAAGGGCCACGAGCAGCCGCTCCGAACCGTCGGCACCCGGATGCACCGCATGCACGCGCGCGAGGCCCGCGAGCTCGGCCTCGATGGCCGGCAACTCGGCCATCAACCCGGCCGGAAAGAAGCTGTGCGGCAGCCGCCGGCCGCTGTCGCGCGGCAGCGCATGGGACCACAGCCGCAGCACGCGCTGCTCATGGCTGGGGCCCGCGCCTGCTTCGCGCAGTCGGTGTCGGATGTCGTGGATTCGCATGGGGGCTGGAACGGGAAGGCGGGCGCGCGCGGCGGCGCGGATCGGGGGCCCAGATTGTGCACCCGGGCCGCGCCCGGCTCAGCCCCACTGGCGCGCGAGGTACTTCGCCGTGGGCGTGCCGGCCTTCGCGACCTCGCGCGGCGTGCCCGCCGCCACCACGCGCCCGCCCTCGCCGCCCGCGCCCGGGCCCATGTCGATGACCCAGTCGCAGCGCGCCACCACGCGCATCTCGTGCTCGACCAGCACCACCGTGTTGCCCGCGTCGACCAGCTCGTCGAGCTGCGCCATCAGCCGGTCCACATCCGACGGATGCAACCCGGTGGTCGGCTCGTCGAGCACGTAGAGCGCGTCGCCGCGCTGCGCGCGCTGCAGCTCGGTCGCGAGCTTGATGCGCTGGGCCTCGCCGCCCGACAACTCGGTGGCTGGCTGCCCCAGGCGCAGGTAGCCCAGGCCGATCGCCGCGAGCAGGCGCAGCGGCCGCTCGATCGGCGCGTCGTCCTTGAAGAAGGCATGCGCCTCGTCCACCGTCATCGCGAGCACGTCGGCGATGCTCTTGTCGCGCAGCCGCACCTTCAGCGTCGCCGCGTCGAAGCGCGAGCCGCCGCATGTCGGGCACGGCGCGTAGACGCTGGGCATGAACAGCAACTCGACGCTGACGAAGCCCTCACCCTCGCAGGTCGGGCAGCGGCCCTTGGCGACGTTGAAAGAGAACTGGCCGGCATCGAAGCGGCGCGCCTTCGCGGCGCGGGTCTGCGCGAACAGCTTGCGCACATGGTCGAACAGCCCGGTGTAGGTCGCGAGGTTGGAGCGCGGCGTGCGGCCGATCGGCTTCTGGTCGACCCGCACCAGCCGCCGGATCCGGTCCAGGCCCTCGACGATGCGGCCCTGCGTCTCCTGGGCGAGCGAGGGCTCGCCCTCGCCCGGCTCGTCGTCGGCCGGTGCCTCGTGGCCCAGGTGGGCCGCCACCAGCTGCACCAGCGCCTGGCTCACGAGGCTGGACTTGCCCGATCCCGAGACGCCGGTGACCGCGGTCATCGCGCCGATCGGAAAAGCCGCATCGACCGCCTCGAGGTTGTTGCGCGTGACGCCTTCGAGCCGCAGCCAGCCCCGCGCCGAACGCGGCGGCCGGCCCGCATCGCCGGCCGCCTCGGGTGCGAACAGGTAGGCGGCCGTGCGGGAAGCCGCCACTTCGCGCAATCCGGCGGGCGGCCCGCTGTAGAGCACCTCGCCGCCCTTCTCACCCGCGCCGGGCCCGACATCGACCAGCCAGTCGGCGCGGCGCATCAGGTCCAGGTCGTGCTCGACCACGAACACCGAGTTGCCCGCGCGCTTGAGTGCATCGAGCGCGTCGACCAGCGCCTCGGCGTCGGCCGGGTGCAGGCCGGCCGAGGGCTCGTCGAGCACGTACACCACGCCGAACAGCTTGGAGCGGATCTGCGTCGCGAGCCGCAGCCGCTGCAGCTCGCCCGGCGACAGCGTGGGCGTTGCGCGATCGAGCGAGAGATAGCCCAGCCCGAGGCCCAGCAGCGTCTCGAGCCGCGCCAGCGCGTCCTGCGCGATGCGCTGCGCCACGATGCGTTTCTCAACGGACGGCACGGTCTTGCCATGCGCCTCGCCATGCGCCGCCGGCCGCAGCACCTGCGCCAGCGCGCCCAGCGTCAGGTGCGAGATCTGCCCGATGTCGAGCCCCGCGAAACGCACCGACAACGCCTCGGCCTTGAGCCGCTTGCCCTGGCAGGCGGGACATGGCGCGCCCGACATGAAGCGCGAGACGCGGTTCTTCATCAGCGCGCTCTGCGTGGTCGCGAAGGTGTGGAGCACGTACTTGCGCGCGCCCATGAAGGTGCCCTGGTAGCTGGGCTCGAGCTTGCGGCGCAGCGCGGCGCGCGTCTCGGCCGGCGTGAAGCCCGCATAGACCGGCACCGTCGGCTGCTCCTCGGTGAACAGGATCCAGTCGCGCGTCTTCTTCGGCAGCGCGCGCCACGGCGTGTCGACGTCGATGCCCAGCGTGACGAGGATGTCGCGCAGGTTCTGCCCCTGCCAGGCCGAGGGCCAGGCGGCCACCGCGCGCTCGCGGATCGTGAGGCTGTCGTCGGGCACCATCGCGCGCTCGGTCACCTCGAACACCCGGCCCAGACCGTGGCAGACGGGACAGGCACCCTGCGGCGTGTTGGGCGAGAAGTCCTCCGCGTGCAGCATGGCCTGGCGCGCCGGGTAGTCGCCCGCGCGCGAATAGAGCATGCGCAGCAGGTTCGACAGCGTGGTCACGCTGCCCACCGAGGAGCGCGTGCCCGGCGTGCCGCGCTGCTGCTGCAAGGCCACGGCCGGCGGCAGCCCGTCGATGGCATCGACCGCCGGCACGCCGACCTGGTCGATCAGCCGCCGCGCATAGGGCGCCACCGATTCGAGGTAGCGCCGCTGCGCCTCGGCATACAGCGTGCCGAAGGCCAGCGAGGACTTGCCGGAACCCGAGATGCCGCTGAAGACCACGAGGGCATCGCGCGGGATGTCGACGTCGACGTTGCGCAGGTTGTGCTCGCGCGCGCCGCGCACGGAGACGAAACGGTGGGAGGCCGGATCGGCCGGAGGTCCGGGTTGTTGAGGCATGGTGTTCGCAGTGGCTGGCGCCGCAGGCCGATATTGATGGCAGACATCGCAGCGGCGCCTTGCAGGACAAGGGCGCGAACTCGATTCGGCGTGGGCAAAGGCCGGCACGATAAGGCATGCGTGCCACTGCCCCCCGCAAACCCTGGAAAGCCATCGCCTGGACCTTCGTCCTGACGCTCGCCGCCACCCTGCTCGTGCTCAACCTCACGAGCGGCGAGAAGAAGCTCGACGAACAGGTGCGCCGCGAATACGCGCTGCACGATCCCCAGTACCAGCGCGCGCTCGGTGCCATGCTCGGCCCGCCGATCGCCGACGGCAACCGCTTCGAGGCCTTCCAGAACGGCGACCGGATCTTTCCGCCGATGCTCGCGGCGATCCGCGCCGCGAAGCACAGCATCACCTTCGAGACCTACATCTACTGGTCGGGCGACATCGGCCGCGCCTTCGCCGATGCGCTGTCGGAACGCGCGCGCGCCGGCGTCAAGGTGCATGTGCTGCTCGACTGGGTCGGCAGCGCGAAGGTCGACGCGGACTTCATCCGCGAGATGGAGACAGCGGGCGTGGAGATCCGCAAGTTCCACAAGCCGAGCTGGTACGACATCGCGCGCATGAACAACCGCACCCACCGCAAGCTGCTGGTGGTCGACGGCCGCATCGGCTTCACGGGCGGCGTGGGCATCGCGCCCGAATGGACCGGCAACGCGCAGGACCCGGCGCACTGGCGCGACTCGCACTACCAGGTCGAGGGCCCGGTGGTGGCGCAGATGCAGGCGGTCTTCATGGACAACTGGATCAAGGTCTCGGGCGACGTGCTCCACGGCGAGCGCTATTTCCCGCCGCTGCCGCCAGTGGGCAACGGCCGCGCGCAGATGTTCAGCAGTTCGCCCTCGGGCGGCAGCGAGAGCATGCACCTGATGTACCTGCTCTCGATCGCCGCGGCCACGAAGACCATCGACCTCTCGAGCGCCTACTTCGTGCCCGACGACCTCACCGTGGGCGCGCTGGTCGCGGCGCTGCATCGCGGCGTGCGGGTGCGCATCGTCACGCCGGGGCCGATCATCGATTCGCAGACCGTGCGCCGCGCCTCGCGCGCCGCCTGGGGCCCGCTGCTCGAGGCCGGCGCCCAGATCAGCGAGTACCAGCCGACCATGTACCACTGCAAGGTCTTCCTGGTCGACGGCCTGCTGGTGTCGGTGGGCTCGACCAACTTCGACAACCGCTCGTTCCGGCTCAACGACGAGGCCAACCTCAACATCTACGACGAGGCCTTCGCCGCGGCGCAGACCGTGCAGTTCGAGGTCGACCTCGCGCAGTCGAAGCGGTTGAGCTACGAGGCCTGGAAGGAACGGCCGCTGCTCGAGAAGGCCTGGGAGCATCTGGCGGCGGTGCTGTCGCCGCAGCTCTGAGCGGCCGGCCCTATGCCGACACCCTGGCCTCGAGGGCCTGCAACGCCTCCGAGACGATGGCGAGCCCTTGCATCAGATCGGCCTGGGAGATGGTCAGCGGCGGCGCCACCACGCACAGGTTGTACTTGACGTACAGCCACACGCCGCGCGCCAGCAGGTCGGACTGGAAGTCCTCCATCAAGCGCTGATCCGCGCCCTGCCACGCGACCAGCGGCTCGCGCGTCTCGCGGTCGCGCACGAGCTCGATGCCGAAGAAGGCACCGATGCCGCGCACGTCGCCCACGATGGCGCTGCGTTCGCGGATGTCGTCCAGGCCTTGCCGGAGCCAGGCTTCGATCTCGCGTCCTCGCGTGAAGAGGCCTTCGGTCTCGTAGGCGCGCAGCGCGCCAAGCCCCGCCGCCATGCAGACCGGGTGGCCCGAATAGGTGTGGCCGAACGGAAAGGGCCGATGATCGAAGGCTTCGGCGATCTCCTCGCGCATCAGCACGCCGCCCAGCGGCATGCAGGCGCCCGTGACGCCCTTGGCGAAGCTCAGCATGTCGGGCGCGACGCCGACGCGGCGCGAGGCGAACATCTCGCCGACGCGGCCGAAGCCGCACATGACCTCGTCGTGGATCAGCAGCGCGCCGCAGCGCCGTGCGAGTTCGCGCACGCCGGCCAGATAGCCCTCCTCGTACGCGACCAGGCCGTCCGAACCGAGCACCGGCTCGATCAGGATCGCCGCGATGTTGGCGGGGTTCTCCTGCTCGATCACGCGCTCGAGATGCGCCAGCGCGCGTCGCACCTCCTCGGCCCTGTCGTCGGTGTGGAAGGGACTGCGATAGGGGTGCGGCGCGAAGAAGCGCGCGATGCCGCCCGGCGCCGCCTGCTCGCTGGCCCAGCGGCGGCTGCCGCCCGTGAGCGCGGCCGCGCCGGCGCTGGTGCCGTGGTAGGAGCGGTAGGCGCTCAGCACCTTCAGCCGGCCGGTGACGAGGCGCGCGATCTTCACCGCGTCGTCGTTGGCCTCGCCGCCGCCGGTGGTGAAGTGCACGCGCGCGCCGCCGCGCCAGGGCGCCCGTGCGCACAGGCGCTCGGAGAAGACCTCGCGGATGTCGCTGCGCAGCGTGGGCGACACGAAGCACAGCGACTCGGCCTGGCGCCTTATCGCCTCGATCACCATCGGATGGCCGTGGCCCAGGTTGGCGCACATGAGGCCGCTCGACAGGTCCAGGCAGCGCGCGCCATCGGCCGTGTGCAGGTGGACGCCAGCCCCGCCGACGAAGACGGGACCGGGCCGCTGCCCCTGGCGCGACCACGGCGTCATGAAGCGCGCGGCCGCCTCGCCCGGCATGGCGGCCATCACCAGCCCTCGAAGAAGGCCTTGATCTCGCGCGCGCAGACCGCGGGCGCCTCGCGGTGCACGAAGTGCCCGGCATCGGCGAAGTCGATGCTGAAGTCGGCGAAGTAGTCGCCCAGGCGGTCCGACCACTCGGGGCGGATCAAGGGATCGCGTCGCCCCCAGAGGAAGCGCGAGGGCACCGTGATGCGCGGAGGTGGCGGCAAGGTGCCGTCGAGCCACTTGCGGCGGTTGGCGGCCGAGCTCAGGTACCAGTCGAAGCCGCCCTGGATGTTGTCGTTGCGCATGAACATGTCGACGTAGATCTCGATCATGTCGGCGAACACCTCGGGGTTGTCGCCCGACCAGTGATCGAGGAAGTGCGACATGTAGAGCCTGCAGCTCTCGCGCGATGCGCCGACCAGCTTCGCGGCCCATGGCAGCTGCTGGAAGTACTGGTACCAGACCTCGATCAGGTGGTCGGGCTGCCCGTAGCGCGAACCGAGGCCGGGATAGGGGGTACAGAAATAGAACGCGCCCTTAAGCCGATCGCCGTGCGCCTGGCTGAAGGCCTGCAGCACGTAGGCGCCGAGGTCGCCGCCCACCATGCCGAAGCGGTCGAGGCCGAGGCGCCGCGTGAATTCGGCGATGTCCTCGGCGTGCGTCGCGGCGTTGGCGTTGGCATCGGGCCCGGACGTGGGCTTGCCGGTGAAGCCGCAGCCGCGCAGGTCGGGAACGATGAGTTCGAAATCGTTCTTCAGCAGCTCCATGAGCGGCCGGTACACCATCCAGAACTCGGGCCAGCCGTGCAGCAGCACGAGCGGCGCGCCCTGGCCGACGCGCGCATAGTGCATGTTCAGGCCGTTGGCCGGTACGTGATCGAATCGGATGCCGGAAGCGGCGGCGTCGCGCATGGCGTCATCTAGTGCAGACATGGTGTTCCTGTGGTTCATCGGTGAAAAGGCACCGCTTCGAAGCGGTGCGATGAACTTTAGGAATGGCCCCGCGCAGCGTCCAATACCGACGCGATACGCTGGCAGAGGCGCGGCGTCTGGCGCGCCCCGCGCACCTCGGCTCAGCCCGGCGCCGGGCCCGTCGTCTCGACGATCTGCAGGAAGTTCCTCAGCGCGACCGAGGCGTGGTCCCTGCGCCAGACCACGGTCATCGGCGAGGTCAGCACCTGCGGCTCGATGCCCACGAAGCGCACGCCGCTGCGTCCGTGCCCGCAGACGCTGGCGGGCACGAAGCTGATGCCGGCGCCGGCCGCCACCAGGCCCAGCGCGGTCTGCATGTTGCGCGCGCCCTCCTTGAGTTCGAGCACGATGCCGCGCTCGCCGAGCGCATCGAGGATCAGGTCGGTCAAGCTGGGCCGCGGGTGACGCGGATAGAGCACGGCAGCCTGGCCATGCAGCTCCTCCACGGGAATGGTGGCCCGCGCGGCCAGCGGATGCCGCGTCGGCACCGCGGCCATCAGGGGCTCGGTGATCAGCAGCCGCTGCTCGATCGACGGATCGGGCGGCAGCCCGGGGCGCGAGAAGCCGACGTCGATCGAACGCCGCGACAGCGCCTCGGCGATCTCGGCCGCCAGCAGCTCGCTGAAGGACAGCTCGACCTCGGGATAGCGGTCGCGAAACGCGTTGAGCACATCGGGCAGCACGCTGTACATGGCCGAGCCCGCGAAGCCGATCGCCAGCTTGCCGCTGTGGCCGCGGCCGATGCGCCGCACATCGTCCACCGCGGCATCGAACTGCGACATGATCGCGACCGCGCGCTCGAGCAGCAGCGTGCCCGCCTCGGTGAGCCGCACCGGCCGGTTGTCGCGGTCGATGAGCTGCACGCCCAGCTCCTCCTCGAGCTGGCGGATCTGCTGGCTCAGCGGCGGCTGCGCGATATGCAGCCGGTCCGCCGCGCGCGTGAAGCTCAGTTCCTCGGCCACCGCGCGGAAGTAGCGCAGGTGCCGGATCTCCAGGCGCGCGGACGGCCCGCCCGAATGCGCGGGTCGCGAATCGTCGTCGTTCGATGGGGCGGGCGGGTGGTCGCGCATTGCGTGCTCCTGCGCGGTGCGCCGTCGGCGGCTCAGCTGTCGAGCGGCCGGTCCCGGGTCTCCGGGACGAACAGCCAGCACAGCACGAACCCCGCGCCCGCGATCAGCACAGGGTACCAAAGCCCGTCGAAGATGCTGCCCGTGGCGGCCTGGATGGCGACGACCGTCGCGGGCAGCAGGCCGCCGATCCAGCCGTTGCCGATGTGATAGGGCAAGGACATCGAGGTGTAGCGGATGCGCGCCGGGAACATCTCGACCAGCATCGCGGCCATGGGGCCGAAGGCCATGCCGGTGAGCAGCTGCAGGTAGACGATGATCAGCACGATCATGAGGTGGTTGATCTGCGCGGGATCGGCGCTGGCACGATAGCCGGCGTCCTCCAGCGCTTTGCCCAGCGCCTGGTCGAAGGCGGCCGCGCGCTCCTTCGCGTCGGCGGCCGCGCCGTCGTAGGCCGGCAGCGACAGCGTGCCGATGCGCACCACCGCCGTCGTGCCCGGCGCCGCGGCCTCGTTGCTGTAGGGAATGCCACGCCGCACCAGCGCGCTCTTCGCCACGTCGCAGCTCGAGGTGAACTTCGAGGTGCCGACCGGGTTGAACTGGAACGAGCAGCGCGCCGGATCGGCCGCCACCACCACGGGCGAGCGCGCCTGCGCGGCCTCGAGCGCCGGATTGGCGAAGTGCGTGAGCCCGTGGTAGACCGGGAACAGCGACACGGCCCCGAGCACCAGCGACGCGAGCACGATCGGCTTGCGTCCGATGCGGTCGCTGAGGTAGCCGAAGATCACGTAGAAGGGCGCGCCCAGCAGCAGGCCGATGGTCGACAGCGTGGTCGCGGTGACGGGATCGACACGCAGCGTGTTCACCAGGAACAGCGACGAGTAGATCGGCCCCGCGTTGGTGACCACGGCCTGCCCCGCCTGCAAGCCGAACAGCACGATCAGCACCAGCTTGAGGTTGCGCCAGTTGCCGAAGCTCTCGCGGATCGGCGCGCGCGACAGCGCACCGGCCGACTTCATCTCGGCGAACACCGGCGACTCGTGCAGCTTCATGCGGATCCACACGGAGATCGCCAGCAGCACCATCGAGAGCAGGAAAGGCACGCGCCAGCCCCAGGTCTCGAAGGCCTCGGGCGACATCGCGAGCCGGCAGCCCAGGATGACGCCGAGCGCCAGGCACAGGCCGACGATGAAGGCGGTCTGCAGCCACGAGGTGTAGCCGCCGCGCTGACCCGGCGGCGCATGCTCGGCGATGTAGACCGCCGCGCCGCCGTATTCGCCGCCGATCGCCAGCCCCTGCAGCATGCGCAGCCCGATCAGGATCGCCGGCGCGAAGCTGCCGATCGACGAATAGGTGGGCAGCAGGCCGACCGCGAAGGTCGCGAGGCCCATGATCAGGATGGTCGCGAGGAAGGTGTACTTGCGCCCGATCATGTCGCCGAGCCGCCCGAACACCAGCGCGCCGAAAGGCCGCACCACGAAGCCGGTGCCGAAGGCCAGCAGGCCGAAGATGTAGGCCTCCAGCGGCGTGGCGCTGGCGAAGAAATTCTTGCCGATGATCGCGGCCAGCGCGCCATAGAGATAGAAGTCGTACCACTCGAAGACGGTACCCAGGGTCGAGGCGATCACCACGTGCCTGGCCTTGGCGGGGCTCGGCGCGTGGGCGGGCGTCGCGGATGCATTCCGTGCAGATGCTTGCATGCTTGTCTCCAATTCTCTTTTCTTGGGGTTCAGCGCGGGCTCAGCGCCCGCCGGCGACGGCCACGATGGCCGCGGTCACGTAGCCGGCCGAGGGCGACACCAGCCAGGCGACGCTCTGCGCAACCTCCTCGGGCAGGCCCGCGCGGCCCATCGGAATGCCCGGCGCCATGCGCGCGGCGCGGTCGGGCTTGCCGGCGGCCGCATGGAGTTCGGTCTCGATCAGGCCCGCGGCCACGGCGTTGACGCGGATGCCCTCGAGCGCGACTTCGCGCGCGAGGCCGGTGGTCAGCGTGTTCAGCGCGCCCTTGGTCGCCGCGTAGTGCACCCACTCGCCGCCGCCGCCGATCTCCGCGGCGCGCGAGGACACGTTGACGATCGCGCCGCCGCGCCCGCCGTGGCGGATCGACATGCGCCGCACCGCCTCGCGGCAGCACAGGAACGCACCCACGACGTTGACGCCGAACACCTGCGCGAGCATGCGCGCGTCCGCCTCGTCCACGCGCGAGAAGCCGCCGGTGATGCCGCCGTTGTTGACGAGCACCGTCGGCACGCCGAGCTGCGCGTCGGTCTCGCGGAACAGCCGCAGCACGTCCTCTTCCTTCGAGACGTCGGCCTGCAGCGCGATGGCGCGGCCGCCGCGCGACTCGATGTCGGCGACCACGGCGCGGGCGCTCGCGGCGTCGCCCGCGTAGTTGACGACGACCGCATGGCCGTCCTTCGCCAGTTGGCGCGCGATCGCCGCGCCGATGCCGCGGCCGCCGCCGGTCACGATGGCGACCTTGTGGGTTGAAGGCATGTCTTCTCCATTCCTGTGTTGCGTGGGTGAAAACAGCGGGCGTGGTGCCTGCTGCGAACTGCCGCGGAATGAGAAGGCTTTTGCTGAAATGCGTCCAATAGCGTTGGCGTCAGAAACTATATGCAGCGCCTACATGCGCGCATCCGCACCGTCGCCTTCATAGGCTGCGCATCTGGAAGCGGATGCCTTCGGTCTTGGACACGGGTGTCGCGCCGTTCCTAGGATGGCCGCATCGCAATCCAGGAGCGCCACCCGATGAGCCTCGTTCTTCCCACGCCCGGCGCCGGCACCCTGCGCGCCATCTCGGACTTCCACCCCTTCCTCTCGGCTTTCCGCCGCGATCTGCATGCGCACCCCGAGCTCGGCTTCGAGGAGCGGCGCACCGCGGCGCGCGTGGCCGAGGCGCTGCAAGGCTTCGGCCTCGACGAGGTGCACACGGGCGTCGGCCGCACCGGCGTGGTCGGGGTGCTGCGCGGCCGATGGGCCGGCTCCTCGAAGTCCGTCGGCCTGCGCGCCGACATGGATGCGTTGCCGGTGCAGGAGGAAGGCGATTGCGCGCACCGCTCCGTGCATGCGGGCCTGATGCATGGCTGCGGCCACGACGGGCACGTGACGATGCTGCTGGGCGCCGCGCGCCATCTGGCGCACACGCGCGACTTCGGCGGCACCGTGCACTTCATCTTCCAGCCCGGCGAGGAAGGACATGCGGGTGCGCGCGTGATGATCGAGGACGGCCTCTTCGAGCGCTTCCCCTGCGATGCGGTCTACGCGCTCCACAACTGGCCCTCGCTGCCGGCGGGCACGGTGGCCGTCAACCCCGGTGCGATGATGGCCGCGCGCGACGATTTCTGGATCCGCATCGAGGGCGTGGGCGGACATGGCGCGATGCCGCATCGCGCGGCGGACCCGGTCGTCGCCGCCTGCGCCGTGGTGGCGGCGCTGCAAACCGTGGTGAGCCGCAACCTCGACCCCGCGCTGAGCGCGGTGCTCACCGTGCATTCGCTGCAGGCCGGCAGCGCCATCGTGCATGGCGTTCCCACGCAGAGCGTGACGGTGCCGCCGCATGCGGACATCGCCGGCATCGCGAAGTGGTTCGACGCACCCGCGGGCGAGACGCTGCGCAAGCGCGTCGCGGAGATCGCGGGGGATTGCGCCAGCGCGTTCGGTACCCGGGCGGACGTGCGCTACCTGCCGTTCCTGCCGCCGACGGCGAATGCCCCGCCGTGCGCCGAGCTCGTGCGGCGAGCCGCGACCGGCCTGTTGGGCGCAGGGCACGTTTTCACGGCCATGCTGCCCAGCATGGCCTCGGAGGATTTCTCCTTCATGCTGAACGAGCGCCCCGGTGCCTATTTCTGGCTCGGCGTCGGCGAGGACGTGCCGGGCCTGCACCATCCGCGCTACGACTTCAACGACGCGGTGCTCCCGATCGGCGCGGCGCTGCTGGCGACGATCGCGCGCGACGCGCTCGCGGACTGACGGCGGGTGCCACGGCAATACACGACCGCCGCGCAGGCACACCGTGTCTTGGCTAGAGTCGACCCGACCCTCTTTCTACTTTCTCGACAGGAGCGACGGATGACTTTGGCAATGAGCTGGCAGGCATGGAGCGAACAGGACGGCGTGGGGCTCGCCGCGCTGGTGCGCAGCGGGCAGGTCACGCCGGCCGAGCTCGCGGCCCAGGCCAGCGCCGCCATCGCGCTCACCAACCCCGCGCTGAGCGCGGTGGTCGAGGTCTTCGACGACGTGGTGGCCGATCCGCTGGCCGACGGCATGAACCCCGCGGGCGCGTTCGCGGGCGTGCCCTACCTGATGAAGGACCTGGGCCCGACCATGAAGGGCCGGCTGCAGGAGATGGGCTCGCTGCTGATGAAGGGGCAGCGCGCCACCGCCGACACGCACCTGACGCAGCAGATCCGCAAGGCCGGGCTCAACATCATCGGTCGCACCACCACGCCCGAGTTCGGCGTCTGCAGCTCGGCCGAGAACCCGGCCGTCTACGTCACGCGCAATCCCTGGAACCTCGACTACACCACCTGCGGCTCCTCGGCCGGCACGGGCGCGGCGGTGGCGGCAGGCGTGCTGCCGCTGTCGCACGCCACCGACGGCGGCGGCTCGATCCGCATCCCCGCGGGCGTGAACGGCAACATCGGCCTCAAGCCCTCGCGCGGCGTGTTCTCGATCGCGCCGGCGCTGTCGGACCTCACGGGCCTGGTGTCGATCCAGGGCTGCCACAGCCGCACGGTGCGCGACACCGCGGCCTTCGTCGACCACTGCCGCGGCGGCGCGCCCGGCGAGTTCATGCCCTACTGGAAGGCCGACGAGCCCTGCACGCAGCTGATCGAACGCGACCCGAAGCCGCTGCGCATCGCGATGTCGCACGAGTGGGGCGACTTCCGCGCCACGCCGCACATCGTGGCCGAGCTCGAGCGCGTGGGGCGCTTCCTCGAGGGCCTGGGCCACCACGTCGAATGGGCGCTGCCCGCGGTCGACATCCGCGCCGCCTTCGCGGCCCAGACCACCTGCTACATCAGCAACTTCGCGCAGACCATCGAGGGCTTCCTCGCGCGCTTCGGCCTCGAGCAGCCGCCGGCCGACCTGATCGAGCCGATCAACATCAAGATCTGGGAGGCCGGACGCGACATCTCCTATGCCGAGCGCTTCAGGATGCAGACGGTGTTCAACACCACCGCGCGCGGCTTCGGCGCCTTCTTCGAGGAGTGGGACATCATCCTCACCCCGATCACCGCGCTGCCCACGCCGCGCGTGGGCACCACCGAATACCTCACGCTCAGCGACAACCCCTCGGTGCTCGACTGGTTCGACAACCTCTGGCAGAACTTTGCCTACACGCCGCTGGCCAACCTCTGCGGCATCCCGGGCATCTCGCTGCCGCTGGCCTTCAACGAGCACGGCCTGCCGCTGGGCATGCAGCTGCAGGCGAAGCAGGCCAACGACGGCCTGCTGCTGCAGCTCGGCGCGCAGATCGAGCGCGCGATCGGCGGCCGCTGGAACGATGGCCGCCGGCCCGGCGTGCACGTGACGACAGCCGGCTAGAAGCCATGCTCAGTGCCGGCAGCCCGGCACGCCGCAGGCGCCGTCGTTCCACGACGAGCCGAGGATCATCCCGCAGAAGTTGAGCCGCTTGTACGTGGGGTCCTTGAGCGCCAGCACGTCGGCCTTGACGTTGCCGAAGGTGGTCTCGGGCTTGAAGCGCGTGCCCTTGGCGAAGGCGTCGATGATGCCCTCCTTGAAGTCGGCCTCGCGCGGATGCGCGCGCACCACCGCCTCGCGCTGCTCGGTCGGAAAGGCGTCGTAGGCCAGGCCCAGCACGTCCATCTCGACACCCGCGGTGACCAGCGCCACCACCGGCTTCTTGTGCTGCGGAATGCCCGGCGTGGTGTGCAGCGCGATCGCATCCCACACCTGCTCGACCTCGGGCTCGGCGATGCCGTGGCGCACGAGGAAATCGCGCGCGGCATTGGCGCCGTCAACCTCGAAGCGCTCGGTCCTGCTGCTGTAGGGCGCCACCAGGCCATGTCGTGGAACATCGCGCCGATGTAGAGCAGCTCGGGGTCGTAGGCCAGGCCGCGGCGCTCGCCGGTCAGCGCGCCGAACAGGAACACGCGCCGCGAGTGGTTGAACAGCAGCGCGGTCTCGGTGTCGCGCACCAGCTCGGTGGCCTCGCGCGCCATCTGGCTGTCGGGGATGCGGATGCCGGCAATGGATTCGTTCATGGGTTCTCCGGGATGAGGGTTGGCGAAAGTGCGAACCCAGTGTCCGGCGCGCCGGCGCTCCCTGCGCATGCCCGAGGTGGCATGGACTGCCAGATCGGGTGCGCTTCCTGCCAACGCGCTTCGGCGCCCACCGCCAGGCCAAAAAACGCAAGCCCGCTTGCGTTCTTGCAAACTGACAACAGGGCCTCGCAACCCTAATCTCCGTCCGCCACTTCAGCCCCTGCGACGCAGGGACCCGGCGATTCAGCCACATCCACAGGACGGAGACCCCCATGAGCCCATCAACGCTCGAGACCATTCGACAGATCTTCGTGTTCGAGAGGAACACGCTCGCCGAGGGCGGCCGCGCCGCTGCCGCGCCTTCGCGCCACGTGGTCGCCGCCGCGATCTTCAAGAACCCCTGCGCCGGACGCGGCGCCGCGACCGACGCCGAGCTGGCCGACCTGGCGCAGCGCTCGGTCGAGATCGGCACGCTGCTGACCGAGCGCGCGCTCTCGCACTTCGCGGGCGAGGAGAAGCCCCGCGCCTACGGCAAGGCCGCGCTGGTGGGCACGGCCGGCGAGTCGGAGCACGGCGCGGCCCTGATCCATCCGCGCCTGGGCCTGGCCATGCGCACCGGCCTGGGCGCGGGCCCCGCGCTGATTCCGGGCAATGCCAAGATGTCGACGGCCGGCGGCTCGGTCGACCTGCTGTTCGGCGGCGCCGACGATGCCTGGGACTACGACGCCATGGACGGCATCACCCTCGCGATCCCGGGCGCGCCCGGCCCCGACGAGCTCGTGCTGTTCGTCGGCTTCGGCACGGTGCGCATCAATGCGCGCGTGAAGGGCGCCAGCGCCGAGCAGGTCGCCAAGGTGGTGGCCGACATCCGGGCGCGCCGCCAGGCCTGAAGCGCCCGCCACCGGCCACGCCACGTGGCCGGCCAGGGAGGAGCCCCACCGGGCGGCCTCCTCCCTTCAGAACCACAAGATAGGAGACAAGCATGGACATCCCCGCAACCCTGACGGGTGCGACGCATCGCGCGGAAGGCAGGAAGGTCATCGTGGCCTCTTCCGTGGGCGCCGTCATCGAGTACTACGACTTCTTCCTCTACGGCTCGCTCGCGACCATCATCGCGAAGCAGTTCTTCTCGGCGCTCGACCCCTCGGCCGCCTTCATCTTCGCGCTGCTCGCCTTCGCGGCGGGTTTCATCGTGCGGCCGCTCGGCGCCGTGCTGTTCGGGCGCCTGGGCGACATGATCGGGCGCAAGTACACCTTCATGATCACGCTGCTGCTGATCGGCATCTCGACCTTCTCGGTCGGTTTCCTGCCCAACTACGCCACCATCGGCGTGGCCGCGCCGATCATCCTGATCGTGTTGCGGCTGTGCCAGGGGCTGGCGCTCGGCGGCGAGTACGGCGGTGCCGCCACCTACGTGGCCGAGCACTCGCCGCCGCACAAGCGCGGCGCCAGCACGGCATGGATCCAGACCACCGCGACGCTGGGCTTCCTGCTGTCGCTGGTCGTGATCCTCGGCGTGCGCAGCACCATGTCGCCCGAGCAGTTCGACGCCTGGGGCTGGCGCATCCCCTTCATCATCTCGCTGGGCCTGCTCGTGCTCTCGGTCTACATCCGGGTCTCGATGAAGGAGTCGCCGGTGTTCCTCAAGCTCAAGGCCGGCAACGGCATCAGCAAGGCGCCAGTGCGCGAGGCCTTCGGCGAATGGAAGAACCTGCGCATCGTGCTGATCTGCCTGTTCGGCCTGTGCGCCGGGCAATCGATCGTCTGGTACACCTCGCAGTTCTACGCGCTGTTCTTCCTCACGCAGATCCTCAAGGTGGATCCGATCTACGCGAACACGCTGTTCGCCACCTCGCTGGTGCTGAGCATGCCGCTGTTCATCTTCTTCGGCGCGCTGTCGGACCGCATCGGCCGCAAGTGGCTGATCATGATCGGCATCCTGGTGGCCGCGCTGTCCTACGGCCCGCTGTTCAAGGCGCTCGCGCACTATGCGAACCCGGCGCTGGAACGCGCCCAGCGCAGCGCCTCGATCGTGCTGACGGCCGACCCGCGCGAATGCTCGTTCCAGGGCAACCCGATCGCGCGCGACGTCGACTTCCGGACCTCCTGCGACATCGCCAAGCGCGTGCTGGCGCAGAGCGCGGCCAGCTACGAGGTCAAGGACGCGGCCGCCGGCGAGCTGGCGACCGTGACCGTCGGCGACCGGGCCATCGCCTCGGTGCAGGGACGGCTGGTCGCGAACGGCAATGCCTTCGAGCCCGCCAGCAAGGCCGAGATCGACGGCTTCCGCGCGCGGATCGGCGCCGCGCTCCAGGGTGCCGGCTATCCCGTGACCGCCGATCGCGCGGGCATCGACTCGCCGATGGTGGTGCTGATCCTGCTGGTCTTCATGGGCTTCGTGGCCATCACCTACGGGCCGCTCGCGGCGCTGCTGGTGGAGATGTTCCCCGCGCGCATCCGCTACACCTCGATGTCGCTGCCCTATCACATCGGCGCCGGCTGGTTCGGCGGGCTGCTGCCGACCATCTCGTTCGCGCTCGTGGCCGAGCACGGGAACATCTATGCCGGCCTCGCCTATCCGGTCGCGGGCGCGCTCATGACCTTCGTGATCGGCGCGATCTGGCTGCGCGACACCAGGGAGACCCGGGCCGCGGCCTGAACCGCAAGCTTGCACCGATGGCGCCCGGGCCCACGCTGGACTAATGTCCTCGCTCCTTCGTTCAGCCTTCAATGCCATGGCCACCAAGCACCTGCCCCTGGATCAACTCGGATGGGACCACCTGCGCGCATTGCTCGAAGTCGCGCGCGGCGGTGCGCTCGCGCCCGCCGCGCGCAAGCTGGGCGTCGACCAGTCGACCATCAGCCGCCGCCTCGCGCAGGTGGAGTACAGCTCGGGCGGCACGCTGTTCCGGCGCGACCGCAAGGGAATCGTCCTGACCCCGTTCGGGCGGGAAGTGTTCACGAGGGTGGAGAAGATGGAAACGGCCTTACACGAAATCCAGGGACTGACCGCCGACCGCTACGGGCAGAACGCCGGCACCGTCTCCATCGCAACGATGGAGGGCGTGGGCGCGATGCTGATCTCGCGCGCGGTCAGGAAGCTGCACGAGCGCTTCGCGGCGATCGAGATCCAGCTCGCCACCACCTCGAACTACGTGGACATCGCGCGCCGCGAGTCCGACATCTTCGTGAGCTTCTTCGAGCCGCCGCCGAAGTCGCTGCACACGCAGAAGGTGGCCGACGTGCATTTCCATCTCTATGCCAGCGCCTCCTATCTCGCGGGCCGCGAGATCGCGCGGCCCGAGGACCTGGCGCAGGACTTCTTCATCGGCTACATCGACGACCCGATCTACCTGCCCTCGGCACGCTGGCTCGAGGAGTTCGTCGATGCGCCGCGCATCGGCTTCCGCGCGACCAGCATGTTCTCGCAGCTGTTCGCGGCGCAGGAGGGCCTGGGCGTGGTGCTGCTGCCTTCCTATGCCGAGGCCGAGTCCTTCGGACTGATCCGGCTGCTGCCCGATCGCTCCGCGCGCGTGCCGCTGTTCATCAGCGTGCAGTACGACCTGCAGTACCTGCCCCACATCCGGGCCGTCTTCGACCTGCTCGCGCAGCTCATGGCAGAGAAGCTCGCGGCCCAGCAGCCGATGGCGCCGGCCTGACACCTATCGCTTTCTTTCATCCACCCTTTGCTCATTCATTTCCATGAACAAGAAAATCCTCGGCATCGTTTCCTATCCCATCACCGCCTTCGACGAGCGCAGCGGCGCCGTCGACATCGAGACCAGCCGCCGCGTGGTCGAGCGGCTGGTGCTCTCGGGCTCGCATGCCATCGCGCCGCTGGGCAGCACCGGCGAAAGCGCCTACCTGTCCGACGAGGAATGGGACGCCGTGGCCGAGGCCTCGATCGCGCAGGTCGCGAAGCGCCTGCCTGTGATCGTCGGCATCTCGGACCTCACGACCCGCAACGCGGTGCGCAAGGCCCGGTTCGCCGAAGCGGCGGGCGCCGACGCGGTCATGGTGCTGCCCGTGTCCTACTGGAAGCTCGGCGAGGCCGAGATCTTCCGCCACTACCAGAGCATCGCCGACGCGATCGGCCTGCCGGTCATGCTCTACAACAACCCCGCGACCAGCGGCGTCGACATGCAGCCCGAGCTGATCGTGCGGATCGTGCGGGACATCGCGAACGTCACCATGGTCAAGGAGAGCACGGGCGACATCCAGCGCGTGCACCGCATCCGGCAACTGTCGAACCGCGAGATCCCGTTCTTCAACGGCAGCAATCCGCTGGCGCTCGAGGCCTTCGCCGCCGGTGCCGTGGGCTGGTGCACGGCGGCGCCCAACATCATTCCGACCTGGCCCGTAGCGCTCTACGACGCCTGCCTGTCGGGCGACATGGAAGCGGCGCGCACGATCTTCTACGGGCAGCTCGAGGTGCTGCAGTTCATCCTCAAGGGCGGGCTGCCGACGACCGTGAAGGCGGGGCTGCGGCTGCGGGGGGTCGAGGCGGGGGTGCCGCGGCTGCCGCTGCAAGGGCTCGACGAGGCGTCGACCGGGCAGTTGCAGCGTTTGCTCAGGGAACTGGATTCGCGAACGATCGCCTGACAAGGTGTGAAGAAACCGTAGCGAGCGGCCGGTCGCCGTCACGCGTAGGCGACCCACCCCCTGAACGTGAACCCCACGTAGAAGAGCTGCACTCCGCTGAATCCCGCCTCGCGCAGGACCGCCTCGTCTTGCGCCGGCGACAGGATCGCCAGCTCCTTCTGCACCTTCTCGCTCGTGGCGGCCGCCTGCTTCGGGTCGGAGCCCGATGACACGAGGAAGGCCGCGTAGCGTTTCATCCAGGTTTCGCGCTGGCCCTCGCCGTCCTCCACGCTGAGGTGCGCCACCACGAAGGGCGCGCCCGGCTTCAGGCGGCGATGGATCTCGCGCGCCGTCGGCAGGCGCTGGTCGGGCGGCACGAAATGGAAGGTCAGCAGGCAGGTGGCGCCGTCGAAGGGGCCTTCGGGCGCGTCCTGCACATAGCCTTCGTGCAGGGCCACGCGCGACGTCAACGGGCCGAGCCGCCGGGCCGCGAGATCGAGCATCGGCGCGCTCGGGTCGACGCCGTCGATCCTCCAGCCGGGATGGGCGAGCGCGAGGTCCTCGAGCTCGAGACCGCCACCGGCGCCGACCACCAGCACGCGGCCTTCCGCCGGCACGCGCTCGGCCAGCAGGATGCGTGTCATCGGCAGCAGGCCGCTGTGGCCGGGCACGTTGCGCTTCGGGCCCTCCGCGTACTTGGCGACCGCGTCGGCACTGTTGAATGCACTGTGAGAGTTCATCCAACGATGATGGCATGGCGCCCCGGCGCGCGCTTCAGCAGGGGTTCAGCGACGCGAAGACGGCCTCGTAGCGGCCATCGCGCTCGGCCCAGCGACGCGCGTAATCGCGTTCGAGCATCAGTTCGCCGTGCGGATGATCGCCGCGCTCCAGCTGTCGCATCACCTCCGCCACATAGGCGCCCACGGGCATGGCGCGCGGGTCCGAGGCCTGCGCACTGCCCGTGAGTTCGGTCTGCACATAGGGCGGTGCGAGTTCGAGCACCTCGACCGGCACCGCGCGCAGCTGGTGACGCAGCGACTGCAGCCACGAGTGCAGGAAGGCCTTGGTCGCGCAGTAGACCGGGAAGTCCGCGCGCGGCACGAAGGCCAGCGCCGAGCCAGTCGCGATGAAGCTCGCATCGGGCCGGCCCTTCAACAGCGGCAGGAACGCCGCCGCCGTGCGCAGCACGCCGAGGATGTTGGTCCGCACCATCGCTTCGGCATCGGCGACGGTCCAGGCGTCGGCGCGCATGTCTTCCGCGCGCGAGATGCCGGCATTGGCGATCAGCACGTTGAGCTCGGGAAAGCGCTCGCGCACCTCCCGCGCGACGCGTGGCAGCGACGCGGGATCGTCGAGGTCGAGCCGCAGGCCGAACAGGCCGGCTCGGCCGGCCGTGACCTCGTCGAGCAGGGCCTCGCGCCTGCCGGTGACGATGACGCGGTTGCCGCGCCGGTGCAGGGCCTCGGCGAGCGCGCGGCCGATGCCGCTGGTGCCGCCCGTCACGAGGATGGTGTTGCCGCTGGTTTTCATGGGTGCTGTCTTTCGATGGGTTGGGGTCATGGAGAAAGCCATGGCAACCCTCGCAGCACGCTTCGGCGAGCAGGATGAACGAGAGGAAGAGAGAGGGCATACCGTGGCGTCTTTGCATCGAGATCTCCCTGCTGGGAACCCCTCGACAAAGGACGCGTTGGATGACGGTAACGCCTACGGCAGCGCGCCGCGAAGGCGACTGCGGGCCGGATTGTCCGCGTGCCCGCGCGTCGCCGTCAAGCCCCGGGCCGCGCGGCGCCGAAGTTCGCGCGGTACTGCTGCGGCGTGACGCCCAGGCGGCGCAGGAACACCGCGCGCATGCGGTGCGCGTCGTGGAAGCCGCAGGCGAAAGCCACGGTCTTCATCGGCGCCTGGCCGCTCTCGAGCATCACGCGCGCCGCGTCGAGCCGCGCGCTCTCCACGAATTCGGCCGGCGTGAGCTTCGCGTCGCGCGCGAAGGTGCGCGCGAAGCTGCGCTCGCTCATGTGCGCGACCCGCGCCAGCACCGCCACCGTGAGTTCGTCGCCGAGGTGCGCCATCACGTACTGCTGCACCTGCGCGACCGGCGAGGCCGGCTCGAGCCGTGGCGTGAGGAAGGGACTGAACTGCGACTGCCCGCCCGCGCGCTGCGTGAACACCACGAGCCGCCTGGCCACGTGCAGCGCCACCTCGTTGCCGTGGTGCTGCGCGAGCAGGTAGAGCGACAGGTCGATGCCGGCCGTGACGCCGGCCGAGGTGTAGAGCTTGCCGTCCTGGTTGAAGAGCCGGTTCGATTCGACGCGCGCGCTCGGGCACAGGCTGGCCAGCGCCGCCGCGTCGTTCCAGTGCGTGGTGACGGTGCGGCCATTCAGCAGGCCCGCACGCGCCAGGATGAAGGCGCCGCTGCAGATCGAACCGAAGCTCGCGGCCCGCGCGCTCGCGGCCTCGAGCCAGCGATACAGCGCCGGATCGAAATGCTGCCGCACCAGCGCCGGGCCGCCGGCCACCAGCAGCAGGTCGAAGGCATCGTCGACCTCGGCATAGTGGCGATGCGCCTGCAGCGAGAGGCCGTTCGAGCACGGCATGGTGCCGTGCTCCACGCCGATGGTCTCGAGCCGGTAGTGGTCCTCATCCGGCAGGAAGCGGTTGGCTTCCGAGAACACGTCCATCGGGCCGCTGACGTCGAGCGACTGGACGCCGGAGAAAACGAGCAGGGCGACGGTGCGGTGCATGGGCGGGAGGTCGGACGGGCGATCGGTATCGGTCCGGGATTCTGGCGCACCCCGAGATTCGTGGCTTGAAAAACGCCGTGCCTCGTTCGTCTGGAAGACTTCGAGTGCCGCGGGCGGCATGCATTCACCCCGACGGCATCGGTACATCCCACCCAGCGAGCCCCTGCCCCATGACAATCGCCCGATGCGCATCGCCCCGCCGCCTCGCAACCGACGCCCCGCGATGAACCGATGGTGAGTGCCCCGCTTCCGCCCCTGCGCTTCGGTCCCTTCGTGCTCGACGTGGCCGCCGGCCGCCTGCTGCGCGACGACGCGCCCGTCGCGCTGCAACCCAAGGTCTTCGCGCTGCTCTGCACGCTCGCGGGCCACCCCGGCCGGCTGATCGCCAAGGCCACGCTGTTGCAACAGGTCTGGCCCGCGCAGGTGGTCAGCGACGCCGTCGTGAAGACCGCGATCAACCAGCTGCGCATCGCGCTCGGCGACGATCCCTCGCAGCCGTGCTACGTCGAGACCGTGCCGCGCCGCGGCTACCGCTTCATCGCCGGCATCGAAGGCGCCACGGTGGCGCCACCCGCCTGGGTGCAGCCGGCCGGCGACCGGCTGGTCGGTCGCCAGGCCGCGCTCGATGCGCTCCATGCGGCCTGGCAGCAGACGCGCGAAGGCACGGCGCAGCTGGTGTTCGTGATCGGCGAGGCCGGCATCGGCAAGACCACGCTGATCGACCACTTCGCGCGGCACGCGGGCGCGGCGCTGGTGGCACGCGGCCAGTGCGTCGAGCAGGGCGGGCAGGATGAGCCGCACATGCCGATCCTCGAGGCGCTCAACGGCCTGTGCCGCAGCCACCCGGGCGCGGTGCCGCAAATACGGCGCATCGCGCCCACCTGGCTGGCCCAGATGCCCTGGCACGCGAGCGAGGCCGAGCGCTTCGCGCTGCGGCAGGAGATCGACGGCGTGGGTCCGGGGCGCGTGCTGCGCGAGTTCCGCGAGATGCTGGACCGGCTGGCCGAGCCCCAGCCCATCCTCCTGGTCCTCGAGGACCTGCAGTGGAGCGACCTGCCCTCGCTGCAACTGATCGAGCACCTGGCCAGCCGGCACGAACGCGCGCGCTGGATGCTGGTGGCGAGCCTGCGCCCCGCCGATGCGCAGGGCCGGCCCACCGCCGTGGCCGACCTGCATGCGCGGCTGCGGCTGCGCGGCCTGGCGCGCGGCCTCGAACTGGCGGCGTTCTCCGCGGGCGAGGTGGCCGAGTACCTCGCGGGCCGCTATGCCCGGCAGCCCCCATCGACCCACCTGGCGCAGCGGCTGCATGCGCAGACCGGCGGCCTGCCGCTGTACCTCGCGACCTGGCTCGATGCCGCCGACCGCGAGCACGCGGACACGCAAGACGGCCCGGGCGGGCCTCCGCCCGACGCCTTCGCCGAGCCGCCGGCACGACTGGCGCACGGGCTCGCGCACCTGATCGAGCGGCAGCTCGAGCTGCTCGAGTCCGAGGACCAGTCGCTGCTCGAGGCGGCCTCGGTGCTCGGCGTGGAGTTCTGGAGCCAGCCGCTGGCCTCGATGCTCGAACGCTCGCGGCTGTCGGTGCGCGCGCAGATCGACCGGCTCGCCAGGCAGGGCCAGTGGCTGGTGCCGCTCGCGGTCGAGCGGCTGGCCGACGACAGCTTCGACGCCCGCCATGCCTTTCGCCATGCGCTGCATCGCCACGTGCTCTATCAGCGCCTGGGCGCGGCGCGGCGCGCCGAACTGCACCGCCGCGCGGCGCAGGGCCTCGAGGCCATGGCACCGCTCGGCCTGCCGGTGGCGGCCGCGGAGCTGGCCGAGCACCACGAGCGCAGCCACGACGCCACCGCCGCGATCCGCCACAGCGCGGAGGCGACGCGGCTCGCGGTCGCGCGCTTCGCGCCGCAGGAAGCGGTGCGGCTCGCGCGCCGGGCGCTGGCGCTGCTCGGCCGCAGCGATGCGCTGCCGCGGCCCGAGCGCGATGCGCTCGAACTCGGGCTGCATGCCCACCAGGCCGTGGCCTTCGCGCAGTACCTGGGCTTCGCGGCGCCCGAGCGCGAGGTCTCGCTGGCTCGCGCGCTCGAGCTCTGCGAACGCCGGCCGGCGGCGGCCGCGCATGGCTGGATCCATGGCGGCCTCGGATGGATCCACATGGCGCGCGCCGACTACCGGCAGGCGCTGCGGATGGCCGAGCGCGTCGAGACCCTGGGCCGGCGCTTCGACGATCCCGCGGTGGTGGTCTGCGCCCTGAACCTGCGCGGCACCACGCTGTCGTTCCAGGGCGACTACGCGGCGGCGGCGAGCTGCATGCGCGAAGGGCTCGCGATCTGCGCGCGCGACGAGTCGCGCATCGCGGGCGCGCCGTTCCCGATCGACCCGGTGGTGTCGATGCTCGCCAATTCCGCGCTGCCGCTGGTGATGGTCGGCGAGATCGACACCGCCTTGCAGCATCTCGCGCGGGCACGCGAACGCGCCCTGCGGCTCGGCGCACCGATGGCCAGCATGCTGGCCGCCTGGGGTGCATCGACCGCGGGCGCCGCGCTCGGCGAAGCCGCGCTGGTGGCCGAGATGCTGCCCACCCTGCAGGCCGCGGCCGGTGCCGACGACATCGGCCAGGCCGAGGGCCCGGCCCTGTGGTTCGACGGCTGGATCGCCGGGCATGGAGCGCGCCGGCCCGCGCAGGTCGCGACGCAGCGCATCCGCGCGGCGCTCGAGCGGCACCGCCAGCGCGGCATGTTCGCGGGCGCGAGCCAGGTCCACCTGTATGCGGCCGAGGTGGCGCTGCGCGCCGGCCAGCTCGACGAGGCCCGCGCCGAGATCGACGCCGGGCTGCACAGCGCCGAGCAGTTCGGCGAAGCCGGCCATCTCAGCGACATCCACCGGCTCGATGCCCGCTGGCACGCCGCGCAGCACGACGATGCCGAATCGCGGCGCGCGCTCGAGCGCGCGCTGCACCACGGTGCGGCGCAGCAATCGGCCTGGGCCGCGCTCGCGGCGTGGATCGAGCTCTGCGAACGGCCCGATGCCGGCGAGGCGGAGCGCGCGGGACTGTCGCGGGCGCTCGCGCAGGTGCGCGGTGGCGAGAGCCTCGCGCGCGTGCAGCGCGCCAGGTCCCTGTTGCAGCGCTGAAGGACTTTCCCCCTCCCCCTCTGGGGGAGGGCCGGGGTGGGGGCAAGCGACGTCTCCACGGCCAATCCCTATCTCTTTCGGCAGACGCTTACCAATCGCTGACCGTCTTTCCTGCTCCCCGCGTTTAACGTGCATCTCCCCCAGGGCGAAGGCCCTCCCGCCGCACGAGGACACGCCATGCAATGGACCGATCGACAACGACTGCACCGCCTGGCGCGCGCGCTCTGCCTGCGCGCAGGCCTGCTGTGGGCCGCGGCCCTGCCGGCCTGGTCGCAGACCGCGCCGATGCCCGATGCGCGCTCCGCCGCGCCGATGATCACCTTCGCCGACGCGCATGTGCATCTCAACGACCTCGCGATGCAGCTCGCGCTGATGGACCGCTGGGGCGCCACGCATGCCGTGGTGTTCTGGGGCGGGCGCAGCAGCAACGATTCGGTGGCCGAGGCCGCGAAGCGCCATCCCGACCGGCTGATCCCCTTCGCCTCGATCTCGCCCGAGCGCAGCATCTACCGCCCGGGCTGGAGCGCCGACGATCCGGCCCTGCTCGCGCAGCTCGACGCGCTGCTGGCCACCGGTCTCTACAAGGGCATCGGCGAGATCTCGGCCGCGCACTTCCCGGCATCGGGCTTCGCGGAGACCGACTACAGCCCGACCGGCGCGACCATGACCGGCATCATGGCGCTCGCGCGCAAGTACCGGCTGCCGGTGATGGTGCACGTGGAATCCACGCGCATGGCCGAGCTGCAACAGATGCTCGAGCGCTTTCCCGACGTGCCGGTGATCTGGGCCCATGGCGGCTACACGCCGTTGTTCCTCGCGCGGCGGCTGCTCGATCGGCATCCGAACCTGCACTACGAACTCAGCGCGCGCACCTGGCCGCGCCATCCGCGCTCGCCCGACTACACCGTGCTGCGCGACGGCCAGAACGTCTGGCCCGAATGGCTCGCGCTGATCGAGGCGCAGCCCCACCGCTTCCTGATCGGCACCGACGCGAGCCACCGCTCGGCCGACGCCGAAGCCATGAAGTTCGCGAGCGTGCAGAACTTCCTGGGCCAGCTCGCCCCCGAGGCGCGGGAACTGGTGGCGCGCGGCAATCTCCTGCGGCTCGTGGGGGTGAAACCTTGAAGCGAACGGCTGCGGCCGAGGAATTCGCGGCCATTGCAGGACGCGCGGCCATCCATTCGAGCGGAACGACCATCGCGCCGCGCCCGCCGATTTCGAACAATCGATGACCCATGCACACGCACGACATCCGTATCGACACCGACTCCCCCGTCGCCAACGACCTCATGTTCTGGAGCCTCATCGGCCACGAGGGCCTGTCGCGCGCCGCGGTCTACGAACTCACGGTGCTGTCGAAGAACGGGCATGTGCAACCCAAGGACATCCTGGGCCGCGCCTTCGACATCGGCATCGACTTCATCGATGCCCATGAGCTCCCGCACACTCGCCACTGCCACGGGCACGCCGTGCGCTTCCTGCGCGAAGGCCGCACCGGGCGCTACCACCGCTACCGCATCACGCTGCGCTCCTGGTTCTGGCTGCTGACCAAGCGGCGCAACTCGCGCATCTTCCAGGACAAGCCGGTGCTCGATGTGCTCAACGGCGTGTTCGAGGACAGCCCGGCGCGGCGCATCCGCAAGACCAATGCCGACGGCGTGATCGGCGCGCACGAACCGCACCGCTACTGCGTGCAGTTCCAGGAGAGCGACCACGATTTCCTCTCGCGGCTGCTCGAGGCCGAAGGCATCTACTACTGGTTCGACGCGCACGACGAGCCGGGCCGGCTGCAGCTCGCCGACACCAGCTTCGTCGCGCACAAGCGCCTGCCGGCCACGCCGGTGCTGCACTACACCGACGTCGCGGGCGAGGCGCGCTTCAACGAGATCACGCGCTGGATCTCCACGCAGCGCCTCGACACCGGCAAGCATGCGGCGCGCGACAGCGACTTCAAGGCCATCCGCAAGAACATCGGCGCCACCATCGACGCCGCCGACGAGCACGAGCTCGCCGAGTTCGAGGACTTCGAATACCCGGGCGACTACTTCAGCGTCGAGCACGCCGAGGCCACGGCCAGGATCCGCGGCGAGGAACTGATCGCGCGCCGCGACCGCCACTGGGCCGTGACGACCTGGCCCGACGTGGGCGTGGGCCGCAGCTTCGTGCTCGAGGGCGATGCGCCCGAACTGGCGCGCGGCGAACACCTGATCGGCGCCTGCAGCTTCGTCATCACCCATCCGGGCCATGAAGGCGCCGACGACGAGCGCACGCGCAAATGGCATGCCGAGCGGCTGTGCGGCCTGATCGCGGGCGACGCGGTCAACGATGGCGCGGACGGCGTGCTCGACGAGCTGATCCGCACCGAGCGCACGCTGCACGATGCGCAGCGCGGCGTCTGCGTGTTCTTCCTCACCGTGCTGCCGCTGCAGCTGCCGTTCCGCCCGCCGCGCCTCACGCCGCGCGTGACCATGCCCGGCCCGCAGACCGCGATCGTGGTCGGCCCAGAAGGCGACGAACTGCACGTGGACGAACACGGCCGCGTGAAGGTGCACTTCCACTGGGACCGTTACGACGAGAGCAACGAGAAGTCGACCTGCTGGGTGCGCGTGTCGCAACCCTGGGCCGGCAAGGGCTGGGGCGGCTACTTCGCGCCGCGCATCGGTCAGGAGGTGATCGTCGACTTCCTCAATGGCGACCCCGACCGGCCCGTGATCGTGGGACGGGTCTACAACGACGACCAGCCGATCCCCTACAAGTCGCCCACGCAGAGCGGCTTCCGCACGCGCTCCACGCCCGGGGGCGATGCGAGCAACTACAACGAGATCCAGTTCGAGGATCGCAAGGGGGAGGAGCTGTTGTCGGTGCATGCGGAGCGGGACATGCGGCGCAGCGTGGAGCGCGACGACACGACCGGCATCGGCCGCGATCAGTGGCTGCGCGTGGATCGCGACCAGCACACGCATGTGCACCGTGACCAGACCTTGCTGGTGGACCATGAGCGCAAGCTGCACATTCGCAAGAACGAATCGCACAAGGTCGACCTGACGCAGCGCACGGAGATCGGCGAGGAGCAGCTCACGCACGTGGTGTCGAACCAGGTGACGCAGATCGATGGCGTGCAATCGACGACGGTCAAGGGCGATCTGTTCACCCACACGCAATCGTCACGACAGGACATGACGGACGGCGACGAGCGGCGCCAGGTCAAGGGCAACCAGGACATCGTGGTTCACGGCAACCTCGGCTACAAGGCCACCAACATGACCTTCGAGGCGAAGCACATCGACTTCAAGGTGACGGGTTCGAGCTCGATGGTGTTGGAGTCCCCGAAGGGCCCCTACACGATCATGGCCAACAAGTACACGCTCGTGAGCAACACCGATGCGTCGATCATCGCGGTGGGGAACATCAACCAGACATCGATCGAAAACAACGTGACCGTGTACGGGTCCAACAACGGCAGCTTTCACGGCATGTCGAGCGATACGAACATCGGATTCGCGCGAAGCACTTTCCTGGGGCTTGCGATGGAATCGACCATCGGACTCGGAATCAGCAGTACCGCAGGCGCGCAGCTCGAGTACTTTGCCGGTGCGCGCTCCAGTACGACACTGAGCGCGGACATGGAGATGTGCTCCGTCAAGATGTTTCTACCGGCGGGAAGCACGCCCGGTGACAACATCACCGTGTTGACGGCGAGTCAGACCAGTGCGTTCACCCTGGCTCATACGCTGGTGGGCTTCTCGGGTCTTATGACCTGGGCCCTGGGCATCGGCGAAGACGGAGCGCAACACAGCCAGGCGGCGCAAGAGCTGCGCGAGGTCGCCCAGGCAGCTGCCAACGCCGGTCATCCGGGTTTGGCCGCGAGACTCAGACGCCTGGTGGAAGACGGCGCCGGCACCATGGGCGACGATGCACCGACAAGCACGATGTCGACGAAGGGCGATAAGTTCTCCGAGGACTACCACGACTTCTATGTGCGTCCAAGAAAGCCCGGCGAAGCGCCGAAGCTCTTCGACATCGACTATCCCTGGTATCAACCACGAAGGTCGGAGCAGTACACCTGGACTCCGGACAACTCCCGCCTCTTCGGCACGCGGAAACCACCTCCGCGTCCCGAAGGATTGGATGAACAGCTCAATCCACCGAGCCCACCCGATCCTGGAGCCGGGCCCGAAGATTCCGAGAAGTAACCGGCTTGACCGAGCACGCGCCCGCTCGCGCAGATCACCCATGCACATCATCAAGCCCCAATCCCTGGGCCTGTCCTTCCGCCCCATGGAGTTCCGCCACCGCTTCGGCCTCAGCGTCTCCGGCTACCTCCATGTCCCCTTCGCCCAGGCCGAGCGCGGCACGCTCTGGGCCGAGCAATCGATGTGGGACTTCCTTGCCAAGGAAATGGCGTCGCCGGTCATCGACGAAGGCATCGCCAAGCTGCATCCCGAATTCCTGGTCCATGGCCATGCCTACGCACCCGCGGTGGACACGCGCGCCGTCGCGGTGCGCGCGCGCATCGGCCAGCGGGAGAAGACCGTGCTGGTCTTCGGCGAGCGTCGATGGGAAGGGCGCGACCCCACGGCACCGCTGCCGTTCTCGAAGATTCCGCTCGACTGGGCCCATGCCTACGGCGGCCCCGATCACCCGGCGAATCCACAGGGCAAGGGCCGCGCGGTGCTCGAAGGCATTCGCGCCCTGCCGCACCTCGAACTGCCGCACGATCGCCTGCTCGAGATCGACCAGGCCATCGCGCCGGCGGCCTTCGGTCCGCTCGATCTGACGCATCCGCAGCGCGCGGCCTGGCGCGGCACCTACGACGAGGACTGGCTCACGCGGCATGCGCCCGGGTTCGCGCCCGATACCGATTGGCGCTTCTTCAATCTCGCGAGCCGGGATCAATGGTTCGATGCGCCGCTCAAGGGCGACGAGGACTTCGCCTTCGATCACATGCATCCCGACCGGCCCTACGTCGCGGGCCGCCTGCCGGGCCTGCGCGTGCGTCTGTTCGCGGGCCGCGCGCCGGACCAGGGAAGCGGCGAGCCCGCGACGCTCGACGAGATCCCGATGCAGCTCACCACCGTCTGGTGCTTTCCGCACGCCGAGCGGCTGGTGCTGATCTTTCACGGGCTGGCGCAGACCGAGCGCGACGATGCCTGCGACATCACGCGCCTGCTCGGCGCGGTCGAGCGCATCGACGAGCCGCGCGATCCGCAGCACTACCTCGACACGCTGAACAAGCGCGCCACCGGCAGGCATGCCGCGCTCCATGCGCTCGACGACAGCGCGCTGCTGCCGCCGGGGATCGACACCGCCGATCCCGCCACCGAAGCCGCGCAGGCCGCGCTGCGCCCCGACGGGCTTCAGGAGGACGCGCAGTACCGCCGCGCCGCGATCGACGTCGAGATGGCACGGGACCAGGTGCGCACCCAGGGCAAGGATCCCGATGCGCTGGGACTTCGGCTGCCGCCGCGCCAGCAGCCGCCCAAACCCGAGGAGATGCCCGCCTTCATCGAACGCACGATCAAGGACATGGAAGCCCAGGAGTGGGCCGCCCTGGAGGACACGGTCACGCTGCTCGAGAACGCCAGGGAATTCGCGCAGAAACACCGGGTCGACCTGAAGCAGGCGCAGCACCGCGGGCCGCCGCGGTTCAACGCGCGCGACGAACTCGCGCGCCTCGAATCGGCCCATGCCGGCGCCGGCAAGGCCTTCGACCGCAACGCCTTCGTTCCCCGGCTGCAACAGGCGGAAGCCGTTGCGCGTTCGAACTACCTGCAATCGGCGCATCGCCAGCCACCGGTGGACTCGCTGCCCGCGGCGCAGGCGGCCGAACGCCGGCGCGAGCTGCAATGGATGCTGGCGCACGGCTTCCGGCGCTGGCTGGGCTTCGACCTGACCGGCGTCGACCTGTCGAACCTCGACCTGCGCGGCGTCGACATGACGGGCTCTTGGCTCGAGAGCGCGAACCTCACGAACGCCAACCTGACGGGTGCGGTGCTGCGCCTGTGCGTACTCTCGCACGCCTGCCTCGAAGGTGCGGTGGCGATCGAGGCGCAGCTCCAGGGCAGCAACCTCGGCGGCGCGCGGCTCGCGAACGCGGTGTTCGACCGCGCCGACCTCACGGGCGCGCAGCTCGGCGGCACGGCGCTTACCGCAACGCAGCTGCGCGAGGCCGTCATCGACAACCTGCAGTCGATGGACACCACCTGGGGACCGGCCGACTGGAGCGGCGCGCGCGGTGCCGGCCTTCTGTTCCACAAGCTCGACCTGCGGGGCCTGGTGCTCGATGGCGCGCGGCTGACCGGCTGCCAGTTTCTCGAATGCCGCCTCGAGGGCCTGAGCGCGCGCGATGCGGTCTTCACGGGCAGCACCTTCGTCGGATGCCGCCTCGACGACGCCCGCCTCGCGGGTGCGAATCTGTCCGGAGCCACCTTCGTGCAGTCCTGCGTGCTGCGCGGCGCGGACCTGTCGGACGCCCGGCTCGACGGCGCCAATCTGGCGGACTGCGATCTGGGCGCGGCCCGGCTCACGAGCGCCGTGCTCGACGGCGCGCACCTCGCGGGCGCCTGCTTCGAGCACTGCGATGCCGAACTCCTCAGCGCGCGCGGCGCGATGCTCTCGCGTTCGCGCTGGGCCGGTGCCAGGCTCTCGGGCGCGAACCTGCGCGAGGCGATCCTGCAGCATGCCGACCTACGCGGCTGCGACCTGCGCAACGCCAACCTGTTCGGGGCCGACCTGTCGCGCATTCAGCTCGACGCCGACGCCCGTTTCGACGGGGCCTTGTTGACGCGCGCACGAACCTATCCGCGACTGACGCCCGAGCAGCAGGCGGCGGCCGCGCGCCAGGCGCACGCACGCGCACAGGCCCTGGAGCAGCCCGCATGAACGCCACGCTGCTGGGCATCGCGATCCTGTTCGGCGAGACCCTGGAGGGCAAGGACTTCCGCAAGGGTGCCTATGCGGGGGCCCGCGTGGCGGGCGGTGTCTTCTCGCGCAGCCAGCTGAACGAGGCGGACTTGCGCGGCGCCGATGCGCGCGAATGCGTGTTCGATCGCTGCGACCTGCGCGGCGTGCTGTTCGGCGGCGCCAACCTGCGCCGCACGGTCTTCAACCAGTGCGAGATCGACCATGCGGACTTTCGCGACGCCAACCTGCAAGGCGCCGTGTTCTCCGAATGCCGCGCGACGCATGCCCAGCTCTCGGGGGCCGCGCTCGCCATGGCCACCTTCACGCGCTGCACGCTCGACCATGCGGGCATGGCGGGCGCGGGGCTGCGGTCGAGCAGCTTCAGCAGCTGCAGCCTGGTCGACGTGAACGCCGACGACACGCACTGGGAGCATGCGGCGATGATCGAATGCGATGCGTCGCGGCTGACCTGGGAGCACGCGACGCTGCGGCGGGTCACCTTCCACAGGACGGGCCTGGAGCGCAAGTCGTTCCGCGGCCTCGCGCTCGAGGCCTGCCAGTTCAACGAGGCACGTCTCTCGGGTGCCGACTTCCGCGAGGTCGCGCTCGCGCAGTGCAACTTCATGCAAGCGCAACTCGACGACGCCGACTTCACGCGCGCCCGCGCGCCCCAGGCGATCTTCTGCGGCGCTTCCGGCAGCGGCGTCCTTTTCGCCGGGGCCCATCTGTCGCAGGCCCTGTTCACCAGCGCCACGCTGCCGGGCGCGCGCTTCGATGCCGCCAACCTGCACCAGTGCCATTTCGCCGACGCGCGACTGCAGCGCGCGTCGCTGCGCGATGCCGACCTGAGCCATGCCGATTTCAGCGGCGCCGACCTCTGCGGCGTGGATGCACGCGGCGCGACGCTCGTGCGCGCGATGCTGCATGGCGCCTGCACCGACGATGCGCAACTGCCCGACCGGGCGCGCGCCATCGAGATCGACGAAGACCGCGCCCGGGCCGATGCCTGGCGGCCGGTCGCGGCCTGAACGCACCCTCCCCACCGCCAAGAAGAAGACGAAAGCACGGACACCATGTCGAACCTCCCGGCGCTCGAGCGCCTCGCCCCTTCCACCCGCGCCGAGGCCTTCGTGGCGATCGTCACCGCCGCGCTGCCCGACGGCTGGACCGTGGCCGATGCCGGTGCGAGCCATCGGGCGCGACGCGCCGCCAGCTGCCTGCTGCGGCCCGAGGTCGGCGACAGCGTCGCCTGCATGCGCGTGGCGATCGGCGAATGGTGGATCACCGCGGTGCTCGACCGCGCGGAGGGCACGCCGCAGACCTGGCATTGCGACGGGCCGGCGCGCCTCGAAGTCGGCGGCGGAATCGCGATCGCGGGCGCGGACGTGCGTATCGACAGCCCGCGCTTCGCGGTCCGCTCGCGCAGCGTCGAGTTCACGGCCGACGAGACGCTCTTCGTCGGCGAGCGCATGAGCCTCATGAGCCGGCAGGTGCGGTTCGTCGGCGACATGCTCCACAGCGTGTTCGACCGGGTCAGCCATTTCAGCCGCAGCTACCTGCGGCGCACCGAGGGGCTGGACCGCGTCCACGCGGAACACCTCGAGCAGGAGGCCGACACCTTGCTGCGCATCAGCTCGGAACACACGCTGATCGACGGCGAGAAGCTGGTCAAGGCGCGCGGCGGCCAGATCCACTTCGGTTGAGGCCACGATGTTCTCGAACTGCCAGCTCATGGGCACCGACATGGCCTTTCCCGACGTCTGCATGACGCCGGCCGCGCCGTCGCCGATCCCGGTGCCCTACCCCAACATCGCGATGGGCCCGATGGCCATACCGAACTGCCCGACCGTGCTGATCATGGGCGGCCCGGTCCACAACATGGCCACCACCATCCCCATGACCAACGGCGACAACGCGGGCGTGCTGCTCGGCGTGGCCTCGGGCACGGTGATGGGGCCGAGCCGCCATACGACCGGGTCCACCACCGTTCTCTACCACGGCATGCCCGCCACCCGCCTCACCAGCACCACGATGCAGAACAGCACCAACGCCATGGGCACGCGCATCGCGCCGAGCCAGACGCTGGTGCTGATCCTCGCACCCTAAGGCCTATCGCCAATGGCCAACGCGGCAAGGGGCGCCCTAGGACCTCCGGCGGAGTGCCAAGCAGGCGTGCGATCACTAGCATCCGCTGTTTTCCGATTTCTTCCTCGCATGTCGAAGACCTTCAAGCGCGGGCGCCACCACGCCGCCCCGCACGAGACCGCACCCGACACCGAACGGCTCATCGCACGCCTCTGGTTCGAGCCGGTGCTGAGCTTCCAGTACCGCTGCGCGGCGAACGACGCGGTCGAGGTCCGCAGCCGCTCGCATGCGCCGCTGTACGTGTTCTGCGACGACGGCTGGCGCGTGCGGATGGCCGACGGGGTTCATCTCGCGAACAGGGGCGACATCCTGTTCCTGCCGCGTGGCGGGGTGCACCTGGTCTTTCGCGACGAACAGGTCGTGCCGCGCGGCATCGAGGACCTGGTGCGCGCGGGCTTTCGCAACCGCCACGGTGTCTATGCGGTGGGCTCCGAGCACGACGCGCTCGTCGTGGGCAGCTTCTTCGAGACCAGCGCCCTGATGGAACACCCCCTGATGGCGCTGCTCCCCGAGGTGGTGCACTGCAAGGCCGGCGAAGGCGCCGGGGATGCGCGCGTGGTCGACTGGGTGCGCTGGATTTCCGACCTCGACGCCGGCAATGCGATGGCGATGGGGCCTTCGATCAACGGCATCCTGCGCATGCTGCTGTCGCGCCACTTCGCCGACCCGGCCCATGCGGTGGGACTGGAAGCCGCGCCCGGACGCCGCGATCGCCAGCTCTCGACGGCCGTGCTCGCGATGCACGAGCATCCCGCGCGCAACTGGACCGTCGATGCGCTGGCGGCGCTGTGCCACCTGAGCCGCAGCGCCTTCGCTTCGCGCTTCAGCCAGCAGTTCGGCCTGCCGCCGCTGCGCTACCTCTTCCACACGCGCATGCGCATCGCCGCGCGCCTGCTGAAGGAGCAGCGGCTCACGCTCGACCAGGTGGCGCAGCAGGTGGGCTACTCGAACGGGCTCGCGCTCTCGCGTTCCTTCAAGCGCGCCACCGGCATGCGGCCGCGCGGCCAGGCGCAGCCCTGAGGAAGCTTCGCGGCCTCAGGGCGCGGGTGCAGCTCCGCTCTTGCCCACGCGCAGCCGGTACACCTTGCCCACGCCCACGGTCGCCACGTAGAGCATGTTCGCCTCGGCGCCGCGGCCGAAGCCCACGTTCACCGGGCTCTCGCGGTTCGGCAGCACGAGCCGCGCCACCAGCTGGCCCGCGGGCGTGAGCACGTAGAGGCCCGGCCCGCCGGGCGAGGACGGCAGCGCGAGGTAGACGTTGCCCTCGGTGTCGGTGGCCATGCCGTCGACGCAGCCGGCCTTCTCGAGGTCGAGCAGCACGCGCGGCGCGCCAGGATTGCCCTCGGCATCGAGCGCATAGGCCAGCAGGCCGCCCGAGCCGGTGCGGTCGAGCGGGGCCGGGCCCTGCTCGCCGAGCGCGTTGCTGCCGGGGTCGCACAGGCCCGCGTAGAGCGTGCGCCCGTCGGGCGAGAGTTCGACGCCGTTGACCTTGGCGTTGTCGCCGAGGATGCGGGCGATGGGCCACAGGCCCTTGGCGCCGCTGCCCGCGACCGGCGGGTCGAGGCGGTAGACGGCATGGATGCGCTGCTCGATGGTCTCGGGGCCGAACAGCCGCAGGTCGGAGAAATAGATACGGCCCGCGCGGTCGATGGCCACGTCGTTGGGCGCATTGAGCTGCCGGTTGTCGTGGAAGTAGGCGACCACGCGGTAGTCACCGCTGCGCAGATCGGTCACCGACACGCGGCGACCGCCGAAGTCGGCACCCTCGGCCGCCACCAGGCGGTCCTGCGCATCGATGGCCAGGCCCGCCGCCATGTTGCTGGGCTCGCGGAACACGCGCGGCCGGCCGCCCGGCGGAATCATCCAGATGCGGCCGCCCTGCACGCCCCTGGCGTCGCTGCAGCCGACCGAGCGCGTGATCTCGGTGAAATAGACGCTGCCATCCGATGCGGTGGCGATGCCCTCCATCACGCCGCAGCCGCCCGCATGCACGGTCTCGAACGCGGTCGATGGAAAGAACTCCTGCTGGCGAGTCAGCGCCGCGTCCTGCAGGCCGCTCAGGCGCACGGGTGGTTGGGGTTGCGCGTGCGCAAGGGTGGACTGCAGCAGCGCCAGCGCGATGCACAGCGGCGCCAGCAGGCGCGAACGCAGGGTTCTGTCTCTCATGGTCTTCTTCTCCTTCGTGAATCCGGGTACGGCAATTCAGGCATGGCGCCGCAGGAACGGCAGCACGTGTGCCAACACCTCGTCGGGCGCCTCCTCGGCCATCAGGTGGCCGCAGTCGACGGTGCCGCCCTCCACCGTGTCGGCCCAGGTCTTCCAGACTTCGGCCGGATCGGGCCGCGCGGTGTTCGACGCGCTCCACAGCACCTGCACCGGGCAGGCCAGGCGACGTCCGGCCGCGAGGTCCTCGCGGTCGTGCTGCAGGTCGATCGAGGCGGCGGCGCGGTAGTCCTCGAGCATCGCGTGGCGCACCGACTCCTTCGCGAAGGCGCGGTGGTATTCGGCCAGCGCCTCGGGCGTGACGGCGTCGACCTTCTGCACCATGTTGCGCAGGGTCCAGTCGAGGTAGTAGGCGGGATCGGCGCGCAGCATGCGCTCGGGCAGGTCGAAGGGCTGCGCGAACAGGTACCAGTGGAAGGCCTTGAGCCCGAAGGCCATGCCGGCGCGCTTCCACATCTCCTCGGTGGGGATCACGGTGAGCGAGACGAAGCAGCGCACGGCTTCCGGCGTGTCAAGCGCGAGCCGGTAGCCCACGCGCGCGCCGCGGTCGTGGGCCATGACGGCGAAGCGCTCGAAGCCCAGCGCGCGCATCAGCGCGAGCTTGTCGGCGGCCAGCGTGCGCTTGCAGTGGTTCAGATGCAGCGGATCGCCGGCGGGCCCGGTGCTGTCGCCATAGCCGCGCAGGTCGGGCGCGACCACGGTGAAGTGCCGCGCCAGCACGGGAGCGACGCGGTGCCAGGCCACATGCGTCTGCGGGTAGCCATGCAAGAGCAGCAGCGGTGGTCCGCTGCCGCCGACTTCGACGTGGATCCGCGCATCGCCGAGTTCGATGGAGCGCGCCTCGAAACCGGGGAAGAAAGCCGCACTCATCGCAGCACCTCGGCGAAGAAATCGGCCATGGCCTCGAGCTGCTCGTTCATCATGTGGCGGCCATGGACGATGCGCGCGCCCATGGATTCGGCGAGCGCGAGCAGCGCGGTGGTGGGCGGCTCCATGATCACGTCGGCCACCGCCTGGCCCGCGCGGATCGCCGAGGGCGCGATCGGCAGCGGATCGTCCGCGCGCATGCCGGCGGGCGTGGCGTTGACGAGCAGGTCGCGCGGGCTCTCGCCATCCCATGCGCCGGCGTTGCAGCCGAGCGCGCGCAGTCGCGCGACGAGATCGACGCGCTTCGCGTCGTCGGCATCGCGGATGTCGATGGAGGCGGCACCCGCGGCGGCGAGCGCGAAGGCGATCGCATTGCCCGCGCCACCGGCGCCCGCGAGGCCGACGCTGCGGCCCCGCACCTCGAAGCCGTTGCGCACCAGGCCCGCGAGAAAACCGGCGCCATCGAGCAGCTCGCCCTGCCAGCCCTGGCCATGGCGGCGCAGCACGTTCACGGCGCGCGCTTCGCGCGCCGCGCGCATCAGCTCGATCGGCAATGCCGCCACCTGCTGCTTGTGCGGCACGGTGACGACGATGCCCGCGAGGTTGCGTACGGCGTGCAGGCTGTGAAGCAACGGCGCCAAGTCGTCGGCGTGCACGTGCAGCGGCACCAGCACGGCGTTGAGGCCGCGCCGCTGCAGGCACTGCGTCAGCAGCAGCGGCGCCTTCACCTGCGCGATCGGGTCGCCGATGATGCCGAGCACGGCGGTGCTGCCGTCGAGCTTGAGGCCGTTCCAGTCGAGGGTGTTGTCAGGCATGGGCGAAGCCGTTTCGTTGCAGGAATGACGTGGTGGCGCGATAGGCGGCCGCGGCGCGCGCCTGCGGATCCATCGTGGCCATGCGGATGGCGCTGGGCGCCTCGACCGACAGCAGCGCATCGCCGGCCAGGGAGGCGAGCAGCGCGGCCAGCGGCAGCGCGCCCTCGCCCGGAAACAGCCGGTGGGCCCGGCCTTCCTCGGCGGGCGAGAGGCCCGGGTGGCGCTGCGCGGGCGCGTCGTTGATCTGCATGAAGCCGTGGTCGATGCGCTCGGCATGCATCTGCGCAGGCTGGCAGCCGGCACGGCAGAAGTGCAAGGCATCGACCACGATGCGTGCATCGGACGCCGGCACCGCGGCCACCAGCCGCTGCGCATCGGCCAGGCTGCGCGCGGCGGTGTAGACCATGAACTCGACGCCGAGCGACAGCCCGTGCGGCCGCGCCCGTTCGGCCAGCGCGGCGATGCCGTCGGCGGCGCGCGCGAGGTCGGCATCGTCGACATTGACCATGAGGCAGCGCGCGCCCAGCGCCTGCGCCGACTCCATCACGCCGGCCAGGGCCGCGGCGTCGAAGTCCGGCTTGATGCGCGCGATCTCGATGTCGTGCACCGCCATGCCCAGGTCGCTCAGCCGCGCCAGCGTTTCGCGCAGCATCGCGCCGCCCACGGCCATCGGGAACGGCGCCTCGCCGAGGCGCGCGGGCAGCAAGCGGATGCCGACACCCGCGAAGCCCGCCGCATGCGCGGCCTCGACCAGCCGCGGCGGCGTCGCATCGAGCATGCCGAGATGGGCCAGTGCGAGCCGGAAGCTCATGCGGTCGCCTGCGCTTCCGTTGCCACCGGTGCGGTCTGCCGCAGCGGCACGCCCTGTGCGATCAGCAACGCCTGCAGCCGGCCCACGTCGACCTCGCGCGGCAGCACGCCCGCTTCGGCCGCCAGCGCGGCCGCGGTGCCGGCCGCCTGTCCCGTGAGCCAGCATTGCGGGATCTCGCGCATGAAGCCGTGCGAGTTGGTGTCGCACGAGATGTGCTTGCCCGCGGCGAGCACGCCATCGAGCCGCTCGGGCACCAGCGCGCCGTAGGGCACCGAGATGTTCGGAAACTTCGGCGAGGGGCTGGGGCTGATGCCGATCTCGTCGGCCTCGACCGCGCCCGCGTCCCAGTCCGCGCGCCGCACGCTCTTGACGCCCGCGAGCCGCCGGCCATGCCGGGTGCCGATCTGCGGCGCCATCAGCATAGTCCAGGCCTGCTCGAAGCCCGGCGCATGCGCGCGGTAGAAAGCCAGGTGCTCGGCCATGCTGCGGCGCGACTCCCATTCGACCTGCGTCATCTCGTCGACGTCGAGCGCGCTGAAGCCCGACTTGCGCGGACCGAGGAAGGTGGCGACGTCGTCGCGCCAGGAGACGATGGGCTTCTCGAAGCTGCCCAGCGTCTCGCGCCCCCGCGCCAGCAGCGCCGAGTAGGCCCGCGGCTGGTGCGCGCGGAAGTCGAGCCAGCGCCGCATGTCGACGCCCGCGAACAGCCACGAGGTGTTGATGCAGTGGTGGATGTCGTGTGCGTCGATGTCGGACGAGAAGGCCGCGCCCGCGGCGGCGTAGAGGTCGCCCTCGCCCGTGGTGTCGACCACCACGCGCGCGAGGATGGCGCGCCGGCCCTGCTTGCTCTCGAACACGGCGCCGGTCACGCGCCCGGCCTCGGCGATCGGCGCGACCATCCAGCCATGCAGGATCAGGTCGACGCCGGCCTCGCGCACCATCTGGTGGTACACGCCCTTGAGCATCTCGGGGTCGATGGTCGGCGAATGGGTGACCACGCCATGGAAGGCCGCGGTGCGCAGCGACCAGTGCTCGGCCTTGGCGGCGTCGCGCGAACCCCAGTCCTCGCGCGGCGGGCCCGCCACGGCCTCGCGACCCAGGCGGTCCATGAACTCGGCCGCCAGGCCCTGGATCACGTGCCGGCCCGACCAGTCGGTCATGCGGTCGATCCAGATCACGAGGCCGCCGGTCGACAGGCCGCCCAGGTGGTTGTAGCGCTCGAGCAGCACGGTGCGCGCGCCGCTGCGTGCCGCCGCCACGGCGGCCGCCACGCCCGACGGGCCGCCGCCAAGCACCAGCACGTCGCAGCGCTCGTGCACCGGCACCTGGCGCGCCGGCTCGGTGATGTGGCCGTGCGGCTGGCGCGTGCGGCGCTCGCCCTGGCGCGCATGCACGTCGGAGCGGAAAAAATGGCGTTCTTCGGGGGTCAGGGTTCCCATCGCGAGGCTTTCATTCAGGTCAATCAGGAGGACGAAGCGGCCGGGGCCGCGAGATCGGTCAGCAGTTCGGTCAGCGCCGCGGGTGCGGTGACCATGGCGTCGTGCCCGGTGGCCAGCGTGCGCAGTTGCCAGTCGGCATCGGCGCGCACGCGCGCCTTGGTGGGTTCGAGCGTGGCGATCGGGTCGCCCGTGCACTCGATGTAGGTCTTGGGCAGGCCGTTGCCCAGCGGTGCCTTCAGCAGCAGCGGCTGCAGGTAGGTGCCCACGGGCTGCGGCGTGAGGTGGCGCGCGACCCAGGCCGCATCGGCCGGGTCCTTCACGCCGAAGGCCGCGGGTGGCAGCGCGGCGGCCGCGCCCACGCCGCCGCCCGTCTCGCGGATGGCCTTGAGGCGCTGCTCGACCACGGCCGGCGGGAAGTCCGAGAACAGGCTCTTGCCGGGCTCGAGCAGCAAGGCATCGAGGTAGACGAGCTGGCGCAGCCGCTGCGGCACGCGGTCGGCCACACCCGAGATCACGATGCCCGCGTAGCTGTGGCCCACCAGCACCACGCGCTCGAGCTCCTCGAACTGCAGCAGGTTGACGACGTCTTCCACGTGCGTGTCGAGGTTGACCTGCGGCGAGATCAGGTGGCGCCGCTCGCCGAGGCCGGTGAGCGTGGGCGTGTACACCGCGTGGCCGCGTTCGCGCAGCCGTGCCGCCACGCGCGACCAGCACCAGCCGCCATGCCAGGCGCCGTGCACGAGCACGAAGGTCGAGGGCTGCGCCGCGCGCGCCGGCTGCGCGAGGGCGGCCGATGCGAGCCCGGCGCCGGCGATGCCGGCCGCGCCCGAGAGGAGGTGTCGGCGTTTCATGCGCGGCCCCTCATTCGCTGCGCACGCCGGTGCGCTGGATCACGCCGCCCCACATCGCCGTGTCCTGGGCGATGGTGCGCGTCAGCGCCTCGGGCGCGGTGCCCAGCGCCTGCCAGCCCTGGTCGAACAGGCGCTGCCGCACCTCGGGCGCCTTCAGGATGCGCGCGATCTCTTCCGACAGCCGCTGCACCACCGGCGCCGGCAGGCTCGCGGGGCCGAAGATCGCGTTCCACGAGGCCACGTCGAAGGACTGGCCGGCCGCCAGCGCCGACCGCAGCGGCGGCAGGTCCGCGAAGGCCGGGAACGGCGCCGCGGTGCTGACGCCATAGAGCCGCAGCCGCCCGTTGCGCGCCTGCGGCACGGCGATCGACGGGATCATGAACGACAGGTCGATCTGCTGCCCCATCAACGCGGTCGCCACCTGCGGGAAGCCCGGAAACGGCACGTGCACCGCCTGGATGCCGCTCAGCGTCTTGAGCAGTTCCATCGCCAGGTGCGAGCCCGAGCCCGGCCCGACCGAGCCGTAGCTGAGCCGGTCGCCACGCGAGCGGGCATGGGCCAGAAGGCCGCGCAGGTCGGTGGCGGGGATGTCGGTGCTGCCGGCCAGCACGAAGGGGCTGCTGCCCACCAGCGAGATCGGCCGCAGGTCGCGCGCCACGTCGTAGGGCACGGCGGGGTTCAGCAGCTTGGCGGTGGTCAGCGGGCCGTTGCCGGTCAGGCCGATGGTGTGGCCATCGGTAGCCCGGGCCACCGCCGTCACGCCGATGGTGCCCGCGGCGCCGACCTTGTTCTCGACGATCACCGCCTGGCCCAGCGCCTGCGCCAGCGGATCGGCGACGGTGCGCGCCAGGGCGTCGGGCGAGGAGCCCGGCGGAAAGCCGACGACCAGGCGCACGGGCTTCTGCGGCCAGGGCGCCGCGGCCCGCGCCGGCCGCACCCAGGCGGGCACGACCGAGGCCGCGAGCGCGCCCTGCAGCAGGCGCCGCCGCGGCGGCGAGAAAGACGGGGGGTGATGCATGGATGCGGTCTCCTGTTCGGGCTCATGAGGTCCCGTGAGGCCTCATTCTTGACCCGCGATTCAACTCGGAACGTGATGTTTGATGATCGCTTTCATCACGTTCCGTGATTGAATCGAGGCCCCATGCCGACCCCGAACACCCCCGCCCCGCGCAGCCACACGGCCGACATCGACCTGCTGCGCGTGTTCGACACGCTGGTGCGCATCGGCAGCTTCACCACCGCGGCCAAGGCGCTGTCGCGCACGCAGTCGGCGGTCAGCATGCAGATGCGCCGGCTCGAGGAGCAGCTCGGCGTGCAGCTGGTGGAGCGCGGCAGCCGCAAGCTGGTACCCACCGCCGAGGGCCTGCAGCTGCTGCCGCTGGCGCGCCAGATGCTGCGGCTCAACGACCAGCTGTTTCGCGACGTCGATGCGCAGGAGGTCTCGGGCAGCGTGCGCCTGGGATCGATCGAGCACTACGCCACGCGCGTGCTGCCGGCGCTGATCGCCGAGTTCTGCCGGCTGCATCCGCGCATCCACGTCGAGCTGCAGCATGGCGTGTCGTCGCTGATGCATGCCGAGCTGGGCGCGCGCTACGACATGGTCATCGGCATCGGCCCGGTCGGCTCGGGCGAGGGGCTGCCGCTGTCGAAGTCGCGCATCGTCTGGGCCGCCGCGCCGGGCTCGTCGACGCACCTGCAGCGGCCGTTGCCGCTGGCGCTCAATCCCGAGGGCGCGATGCTGCGCGACTGGGCCACCCACGCGCTCGACCGCGCCGGCATCCCCTGGCGCATCGCCTACACCAGCACCACGGTCACCGGCCTCGAGGCCGCGGTGCGCGCCGGCATCGCGGTGGGCGTGTTCCGCGAGGCCACGATCTCCAAGCGGCTGCGCATCCTCGGCGCCAAGGAAGGCCTGCCCGCGCTGCCCGAGTCCGAGGCCTGGCTGGCCACCGCGCCGCTGCCGGGGCGCAAGGCGGCCGAATTGCTCGAGGCGTTCCTGATCCACCGATTGCGCAAGTCGCAGCGCTGAACGGCGCGCGTGGCGGACAGGCTCCCGTCCTGTCAGCGTCCGCCCTCGGCCGGGCCTGAAACCCGCTGACTTCCCGCCGGCACCGCGCCCCTCTATATTTGCCGGCAATTCCGCCCGGCGAGGCGGCGGCGACGGCGAGGCTGCGGCTCGCCCACGAAAGGCGCAGGCAATGGTGGACGGTTCCGGCAACACGCAGCGAACGGGCGACGAAGGAGAACGCACGCACCTGGCCTTCCTCGAGGGCGGCGGCGAGCTGGGCCGCCTGGTGCGCGACTTCCCCTGGGAGCGCACCTCGCTCGGGCCGATCGCCACCTGGCCGCAGAGCCTGCGGACCGCGACCAGCCTGCTGCTGCGCTCGCCGGTGCCGATCGTGATGCTGTGGGGCGAGCCCGGCTTCATGATCTACAACGACGCCTACTCGGTGTTCGCGGGCGGCCGCCATCCGCAGCTGCTGGGCTCCGAGGTGCGCCAGGGCTGGCCCGAGGTGGCGGACTTCAACGACCACGTGATGAAGGTCGGCCTGGCGGGCGGCACCCTGGCCTTCAAGGACCAAGAGCTGGTGCTGCACCGTCACGGCAAGCCCGAGCCGGTGTGGATGAACCTCGACTACTCGCCGGTGCTCGACGAGAGCGGCCGCCCCGCCGGCGTGCTGGCGATCGTCATCGAGACCACCGAGCGCATCCGCGCCGAAGCCGCGCTGCGCGAGAGCGAAGCGCGCGCCAGCGGCGTGCTCGAGGGCATGGCCGAGGGCTTCGTGCTGGTCGATGCCGGCTACCGCGTGCTGGCCATCAACGCCGAGGGCATGCGGCTGGAGACGCGCTCGCGCGAGGAGATCATCGGTCGCACCCTGTGGGAGGCCTGGCCCGGCACCTTCGAGAGCGCCTTCGGCCGGCTCTATCGCCAGGCGATGGGCGAGCGCCGGCGCGTCGAGATCGAGCACTTCTACACCTGGCCCAGCGGCCGCAGCGCCTGGATCGAGATGCGCGCCTACCCCTCGGGCGACGGGCTCGCGATCTTCTACCGCGACATCTCGGAGCGCAAATCGGTGGAGGAGCGCGAGCGCTTCCTGCTCAAGCTCAGCGACACGGTGCGCGACCTCGCCGACCCGGTGGCGGTGACAAGCGCCGCCGCCGAGCTGCTGGGCCGCCACCTCGCGGTGGGGCGCGCGGGTTATGGCGTGGTCGATGCCACGCAGAAGAACGTGACCGTGGCGCGCGACTGGAGCGCCGGCGCCCTGCCCAGCCTCGCGGGCGAATCGCGCGTGCTCGACGGCTTCGGCCCCGAGGTGGTGGCCGAGCTCAAGGCCGGGCGCACCCTCGTCATCGCGGACTTCCGCGCCGATGCGCGCGCGGGCGGCGCGTATGCCGACACCTGGGAGAGCATCGGCACGCGCGCGCTGGTCGTGGTGCCGCTGCTGCGCGCGGGCGCGCTGCGGGCTGTCTTCTACCTGCACGAAGCCGCGCCCAGGCCGTGGATGCCCAACGAGATCGAACTGGCCGAGTTGACCGCCGAGCGCACCTGGGACGCGGCCGAGCGCGCGCGCGTCGAGGCGCGGCTGCGCGACAGCCGCGACCGGCTCGCGATGGAGACCCAGACGCTGGAGATCATCAACGCCACCGGCGCGCAGATCGCGGCCGAGCTCGACCTGCAGAAGCTGGTGCAGCACGTGGTCGATGCGGGCGTGGAGCTCACGGGCGCGAGCTTCGGCGCCTTCTTCTACAACGTGCTCGACGAGGCCGGCGAGCGCTACATGCTCTATTCGCTCTCGGGCGCCGACCGCGCTGCCTTCGAGAACTTCGGCATGCCGCGCGCCACGCCCGTCTTCGCGCCCACCTTCCGCGGCGAGGGCGTGATCCGCTCGGACGACATCCTCGCGGACCCGCGCTATGCGCAGAACCCGCCCAACAAGGGCATGCCCCGCGGCCACCTGCCAGTGCGCAGCTACCTCGCGGTGCCGGTGGTCTCGCGCTCGGGCGAGGTCATCGGCGGGCTGTTCTTCGGCCATGTGCAGACCGGCATGTTCAGCGAGCGCTCGGAGCGCGTGATGGTCGGCCTGGCCGCGCAGGCCGCGATCGCGATCGACAACGCGCGGCTGTTCGATGCCGTGCAGCATGCCAACACCCAGCTCGAGGAGCGCGTGAAGGCGCGCACCGCCGAGCTCGAGCTCGCGCACGAGCGGCTGCACCAGTCGCAGAAGATGGAGGCCGTGGGCCAGCTCACCGGCGGCATCGCGCACGACTTCAACAACATGCTGGCCGTGGTCATGGGCTCGCTCGAGCTGCTCAAGCGCCGCATGGGCGACAGCGACCCGCGCGCCCAGCGCTACACCGAATCGGCCATGGACGGCGCGCGCCGCGCCGCCGTGCTGACGCAGCGGCTGCTCGCCTTCTCGCGCCAGCAGCCGCTGCGGCCCGAGGCCATCGACGCCAACAAGCTGGTGGCCGGCATGTCCGACCTGCTGCGCCGCGCGCTCGGCGCCGAGGTTCAGCTCGAGACCGTGCTGGCCGGCGGCCTGTGGCGCGCGCACGCCGACCCGAACCAGCTCGAGAACGTCATCCTCAACCTCGCGGTGAACGCGCGCGACGCCATGCCCGAGGGCGGCCGCCTCACCATCGAGACCCAGAACGCCCACCTCGACGGCCACTATGCGACCACCCACCTGGGCGTGCCCTCGGGGCAGTACGTGATGATCGCCGTGACCGACACCGGCATGGGCATGAGCGAGGAGGTCATCGCCAAGGCCTTCGACCCCTTCTTCACCACCAAGGGCGTCGGCAAGGGCACCGGCCTCGGCCTGAGCCAGGTCTACGGCTTCGTCAAGCAGACCGGCGGCCACGTCAAGATCTATTCGGAGGTGGGCCACGGCACCACCGTCAAGGTCTACCTGCCGCGCTTCGCCGGCGCCGGCGCGGACGATCCCGATGCCGAGCGCGCCGACGAGGTGCCGCTCGGCGAGATGCAGGAGGTGGTGCTGGTGGTGGAGGACGAGCCGGCCGTGCGGCAGTTCAGCGTCGACGCGCTGACCGAGCTCGGCTACCGCGTGCTCGAGGCCGACGGTGCCGCCGCCGCCCTGCGCCAGCTCGAGGCCCATCCCGAGATCGCGCTGCTGTTCACCGACGTCGTCATGCCCGAGGTCAACGGCGCCAGGCTCGCCGAGGAAGTGCGCCGCCGCTGGCCCGCGGTGAAGATCCTGTTCACCACCGGCTACACGCGCAACGCGGTGGTGCACAACGGGGTGCTCGACGCGGGGGTGGAGCTGATCGGCAAGCCGTTCACGCTGGAGGCGCTGGCGGTGAAGGTGCGGCAGGTGCTGGAGGGCTGAACCCGCCAGCACCCCGCTCGCGCTAGCGAGCGGCCGACAGCTGCTGGTCGCCCGGCGGCAGGAAGCAGAACGCCATCGGCGTGTCGTGCTCGTAGTCCAGCGGCACCCCGTAGCAGTCCTCGGTGTGGTCGATCTCGACGCCGATGCAGATGGGCACGTACGAGTCCGGATTCACGCTCGGCACGTCGGCGGGCGCGGCCTTGTTCTGGATGAAGAAGTAGCCGAGCTCCTCGGTCGACACCAGGCTCCAGAGCTGGCGGTCCCGTGCGGCGTCCTGGCGCGCCTGGACGATCAGCTTCGGCGCGACGCCGGTATCGCCGCCCGACAACGTCATGACGAAGCCCGTTCCCATCGCCGTCTCCAGGTACCACCAGTCCTTTTCGGTGGAGGGCACGAACTTCCAGAGCTGGTTCTTCACGCTCGGGTCCGTCATGGGTTTCCGGCTGTAGGCGATGACCTGCGCCCCGGACGCACTCGATGCGTCCTTGATGTCGAGCACGCGAACGATGTTGCCCTTGTGGCGGATGAAGAACTCCGTCTTCAGCGGATCGATGTGGCTGGCCTTCTGCGCCGCCGTCTTCGCGGGCGCCGACGAAGAGCGGCCCACGGCCGGGCCTGACGCCACCACGTCCCGCTTCCAGTAGGCATCGATCAGCGCCAGCGCGCCCGTGATGTCCACGCTGTTGCCATGGCGCTGCAGCAGCGAGAGCGCCTGGTCGTTGGTCGAGTTCTCGGGAATGAAGCACGGCAGCCTCGGATTGAGGTTCACGTAGCGGTCGCCCAGCAGCATCTTGGCGATGTTCGGCATGAGCTCCGTGGAAGTCCCGTTGAGGCTCATGTCCAGCACCGGCGACGCGCCCTTCTGGTTCATGAGGAAGGGCGTGATGTTGTCGAAGGGGTTGCCGTCGCCATTCATCCACTGCGAGGCGCCCCAGTCGTGGGTATCGCTCTGCAGCCAGTAGGGCATGTAGCCGGTTCCGATCGTGATCGCGGCGATCTGGTCGAGCGTATAGCCGTTGCGCACCGCGAGGGCGATCGCGGCGACCGTGGGGTCGTGGTTGAAGAAGGCGCCATCGACATTGCCGTTCATCGAGCCGAGCTGCCCCGGCATGGCGCCGCTCGAGGTCGCCGCATGCGCGATCAGGGTCTCGGCATTGCCCTCGAGGCCGTCGAGCCTGTCCCGCTCCGTGCCGAGCATGTTGGTGAACATCATCGGCTTCCACGGGGTGGGCATCATCTTGCCGTCATGCTGGTCCGGCTCGACGCCGCCGACATTGAACGAGACGAGCAGCACGTCGTGCCGCGCATTGGCGATCGGTGTCGTGCCATGGAGCTCCTCCTGGCTGGCCAGCACCTCGTCGATCGAGTAGGCGGGCTTTCTCGGATCGGGATTCATGGCGTTGTAGAAACTCAATTCCTTGCCGGTGAACAGCTTGATCAGATGCTCGGGCTTCTTGCCCGCCAGCAATTCGCTGCTGATGATCGCGCCGGTCGAGCAGCCCGCGAACATCTTGGTCTGGTCCAGCAGCGCCGTGTCGGCGTTGTACAGGCGCTGCAGGATGGTGGCCGAGAGCAGACCACGGATACCGCCACCGACAAACGAGATGATTGTGTAGAAGCCAGGTTTAGTCGACATCACGAATCTCCTTTGAGTTGACCCCAATTGGGGAATCGCAGTGTCGATTTCCGATATTGGATTTGCACCTTACTTTTTCTTGCAACGGCCCTTCGAATACCGCTGGCTCGCGCCTTCGATGAGGACAAACGTATAGCTACGGATTCCGGTGAAATTGCGTGCAATTGCCTCTGGCATTCGCACGCGAAATCTATTTCAGCGAGCTATCGGGTGTAAGAATTTTCTAATAGCCGCTCTTTCGGAAAGGGCCATCTCGTTCCCGATCTCCGTCACTCATCCGGGCGTCGCGGCGAGCAGAAATTCCGTGACCTCTTCCGAGAATGCCTTGCGCGTCCCGTCGATCAGCACCGTATCGGCACTGGCCGGATCGGGTTGCGCGGTCGGCATGCCATGCGCGACCAGGGCCTCGGCGCAACCCAGCCAATCGCCGCCCTCGACGGGCTGGTTGTACGAGGCCCATGACAGCGAGCCGATGGCGTTGTCGCCATAGCCGTGCTTCTCGGTCCAGCTCGCGCCGTGCTCGAGCAGAAAGCGCGCGAGCGCGGCATCGCCACGGAACACGGCCTGGTTCAGCGCCGAGGCATCCCAGTCGCCGCCGCGCGCGGCGATCGGCCAGCCGCAGCGCACCATGGTCCGCACCGCATCGCCGCAGCCTTCCTGCGCCGCGAGTTCGGACAGGAGGCGAAGCTGCGATTCCGACAGCGTGTCGACGAGGCCGGGATGCGCGGCCTGCAGCGCGCGGGCGGCCGGTTCGTCGGCGCGCGCGCAGGCCGCGATGAAAGCTTCCTGCGGCGCGTCCTGTGCCTCGCCACCGGTGCCTTCGAGCAGGCGCGCCACCTCCACCAGCCCGAAGCGCAACGCCAGCGTGCGCGCATCGATGCCCTCGCGCGTGCGCGCCGAGGTATCGGCACCCGCGGCCAGCAGGGCCTCGATGTGGGCCGGCGAACGGCGACGGCGAATCGCCCACAGCAACGGCGTGCCCCACTCATTGGTAGGCGCGCTGCCGGCGCTCTCATTGGGATCGCCGCCATGCGCGAGCAACAGCTTCAGCGCCTCGACATCGTCGAGGTCGAGCACGCGGTAGAGCGCGTTGGTGCCGGTCACGCGCGCGCCCGCCGCGAGCAGCAGCGCGGTGCAGGCGCGGTTCTCGAGCGAGTGGTAGAGCGACTCGTTGTCGTCGGGATCGGCGCCGGCATCGAGCAGCAGCCGCGTGGTTTGCGGATCGCGTTGCTGGCCGGCCGCGCCGTACAGCGCCGTGAGACGCTCGTCCTCGTTCGGCGCGGCCAGCGAGGCGGGCGGCCAGCGGTTGCCGATGGACTGGTCGGCATCCGCGCCGGCCTCGAGCAGCAGGCGCACGCAGGCGCGCATGCGTTCGCGGTAGGCCGGCAATTGCAGGAAGGCCGAGTGCGTGACGGCCACCAGCGGCGGCAGCTTCAGCGGCCCGCCCGCGCGATGCACCCACGAGGGATCGCGCGCGATCGCGGCGCGCAACGCGGCCTCGTCGCCGACGGCGCAGGCCAGCCAGGGATCGTCGCCGAGCAACCGCGGCGTCTCGGCGAGCAATCGCTCGGCCACCGCGGGCCGCGCTGCGTTGTTGCCGCCGGCCACGTCGCCCGCATAGACCAGGGCCAGCCAGTGCCGCAGCGCCCTCGCGGGATCGGCCACGGCGGCCTGGCGCGCGAGCACGAAGCCCTGCAGGTCGGTCCAGGAGACGAAGCCGTATTCGCGCGCGATGCACGACTGCGCGTCGTGCAATCGCAGGTCCATCGCGGCAATGGCCGCGTCGCTCCTCGCGGCCGCGGCCGGCAGGTGCGCGCGAAACCGCGCGATGGCCGCCGCGTCGCCCTGGCGGTAGGACGACAGCAGCGTCTTGGCTTGCTTCTTGAGATGGCCCAGGTCGGGCCGGGGGGGGATGCGCTTCACAGGAACCTCCGTGCATCGACGCCGAAGACCCGCAAATTCGGCTGCACAAAGGACTGCTGGTTGCTCAGCGTGCGAAGGCAAGTGGGTTCAACCCTTCCCGCGGGCCCGGGCGCGGCTTGCAACCGCGGGCCGCATGTTAGCGCATCGCTCAGGGCTCGATGCGAAGCCAAGGCCAGCGTGCGAGGTACGAGGCCGCCTTGCGCTCGAACAGTTCGCGGTGCGGCACCAGCGGATTGATCGTGAGCACGCCCTCGTACAGCAGTTCCAGGCCGTTCGGCGCATAGAGCTCGCCGGGCCGCACGCCGACGCAGGTGGCGGGCACGAGGAAGCGGTCGATGCCGTCGCGCGCGCTGTGCAATGCGTCGTAGCGCTCGCCGAAGTGCGACTCGTACCAGAGATGCACGCGCGCCTGGTTCGCCACCTCGACCTCGATGCCGAGGTCGCCGAGCAGCGCATCGGCACGCGCCTGCACGCGCGCCTCGCCGGCCTGGCTCAGGTCCTCGGCATCGAAGTAGAACAGGTCGTAGTCCTTGATCCGCGCTTCCGGCGCGTCGCCCGAGCGCAGGTTCCAGACGGTCTGGAACAGGCAACCCGCGACCAGCCAGCCGTCGGGCAAGGCCAACGCATCCCAGCGCTCGAGGATGGCGCGGTTGTTCGGGTTGCGGCGGATGTCGTCGAGGAAGCGGTCGTGCATGGAAAAGCAGGGAATCGGCTGAGATCGGAAGCCCGGCATTCTGCGCCGTCCTCGCGCCCCGTATCCGCGCGCGACCTCAATAGCTCGCGCGCAAGGTCAGCCGCACATTGCGTGGATCGCCATACACGCTGTAGAAGCGCGACGGCAGCCGCGCGTAGTAGACGCGATCGAACAGGTTGTGCACGTCGAGCGTCAGCGACAGGTTCCTGTTGAAGCGGTAGCCGACCTGCGCATCGGCCACGGCATAGCCGCCCTGCACGGCCGCCCCGCGGTCGGTCTTGCTGACGGCGCGCACGCCCAGGCCCACATGCAGGCCCGCGACCGAAGGCTGCTGGAACTCGTAGCGCGTCCAGAGCTTGACGGTGTGCTTGGGCTCCTCGCTCGAGAAGGGCTTGCCGGCGTTGCTCGGGTCGTCGGCATAGCGCGTGTCGAGCCGGGTGTAGCCCGCGTAGAGGTCCCAGCCGCGCGCGAGGCTGCCCGAGACCTCGGCCTCCCAGCCCTTGCTGCGGACTTTGCCCTCGGCGACGAAGAAGCCGGGGTTGTCGGGATCGGTGACGGCGCGGTTGCGGTCCTCGATGCGGAAGGCGGCCAGCGAGGCGTTGAGGCGGCCGTCCATGAAGCTGCCCTTGGTGCCGATCTCGAACTGCCGGCCCACGCGCGGCAGCAAGGCGGCATTGCCGACCGCGAGCTGGGTCTGCGGAATGAAGATGTCGCTGTAGCTGCCGTAGACCGAGATGTCGGGCCGCAGTTCGTAGACCAGGCCGCCATAGGGCGAGAACTTGTGATTCACGCCGCCGGCATCGCGTTTCCACGTGCCGGGCGTGGGCAGCAGCGTCTGGCTCTCGCTCTGGTAATGGCTCACGCGGCCGCCGAGCACCAGCGTGAGCGGGTCGGCGAGCCGCAGCCGCGTCTGGCCGTAGAGGCCGCTCTGCTCGCTGCGCGTGTTGCTGCCGAAGCGGAACGGGATCGGGCGGTCGGGGACGTAGAGGTTGTAGATGTCGACCTGCGGGATGCCGACCGAGCCCGAGAGCGAGGTCTCGTCGCGCTTCGAGTGGTTGGCGCCGATCAGCAGGTCGTGCTTGCGGCCCCACAGCCTGAAGCTGCCCGCGAGGTTCAGGTCCAGCCCCTGCCAGGTGGTCTCGCCGCTCTGGGCCTGCAGCGTGTAGGCCGCGCGGTTGTCGAGGCGCACCAGGCCGTTGATGTAGCCGTAGCGCGAGTCGCCGTCGATGCTGCGCCGGATGTAGGCGGCCTTCGCGACCCAGTCGTCGTCGAAGCGGTGCACGAACTCGGCATAGACCTCCTTGGCTGTGCCCGAGCTGCCGCTCCAGTCGGTGCCGAAGAAGGTCTTGCGCGGCGCATTGAGGAAGCTGCCGTTGGTGTAGGTGCCCGGGCCGTAGTCGATGCCGCGGTCGTGCTGCGGCTGCACGCTGCCCGACAGGCTCAGCGTCGAGCGCGGACCGAGGTCTGCCTCGACGATCGCATAGCCCAGCGTGTGGCGGCTCGTGCCCTGGGTGCGGAAGCTGTCGCCGCCCTCGGAGGACAGCAGCGCGCGGCCGCGCACCGTGCCGGCCTCGTTGAGCGGACGGCTGATGTCGATCTCGCCGCGGTGCTGGTTCCACGAGCCGGCCGACAGCAGGCCCGAGATCGCGGGCTCGGCCAGCGGCCGCTTGCGCACCAGGTTCACGGTGCCGGCCGGCGTGCCCGATCCCTGCAGCACGCCGGCAGGGCCGCGGAACACCTCGACGCGGTCGTACATCGAGAGGTCGAACTGGCGCAGGTACTGGATGCCGTTGTTGAACGGCAGGCCGTCGTACTGCACCTCGGAGGCATAGCCGCGCGACTGGAAATAGGCGGTGCCGTCGCCGTAGGGAATGGCGGTGACGCCGACGGTCTGGCGCAGCGCGTCCTCGACCGTGGTCATGTTCTGGTCGTCCATCTGCTGGCGCGTGATGACCGAGACCGAGTTCGGCACGTCCTTCCACGGCGTGGGCGTCTTGCCGGCCACGGTCACGGCGCGGGCGGCATAGGAGCCGCTGCCTTCGGTGAGCGCGCTGCGCTCGCCGCGCGCGGTCACCACCACGGGGGCGAGGCCGCCGTCGCCCGATGCCGCGGCGCCATCGGTGGCCGCCTTGCGCAGGCGGTAGTTGCCGGGCGCGACCGGCACCGCCTCGAGGCCGCTGCCGGCCAGCAGGCGCCGCAGGCCCTGCTCGATGCCCTGGCCGCCTTCGAGGCCGGGCGAGCGCAGGCCCTCGGTCAGCGCGGGATCGAAGGACAGCGTGATGCCGTTCGCGCTCGCGAAGCCGTAGAGCGCCTGGCTCAATGGCCCGGGCGCGATGGCCTGGGTGGATGGCGCGTCGGCGGCCCGGGCGATGGCGGGCGGCAGCGCGGCGGCGAGCGCCGCGGCGAAGGCGATGGCGGTGAAGCGATGGCGCGAAGCGAAGGAGGAAGGCATGGCAGGTCCGGTCGACAAGTCGGTGAAAAGGTGTTGCTTTCTGACTTGTCGAACGAGCGCAGAAAAAGGGACACGCAGCGCCGCGATGCGCGCGCGCCGCCCTTACCCCGGTGCGCGCGCCCCGACCGTGACCCAGTAGCGCGTGCGCGTTCGGACCTGCACCGGCAGCGTCTGCGCCAGGGTGGCGAGCACTTGGTCGGTGTCGGCGACCTGGAACACGCCCGAGATGCGCAGGTTCGCGACCTCGGGCGCGCAGTGCAGCACGCCGGAGCGGTAGCGCGAGAGCTCGGCGAGGAAGTCCTCGAGCCGTTGCCGGTCGGCCACCAGCGCGCCCTGCGACCAGGCATCGGCGCCGGCCGCGATGGCGCGCGGCGCGCCGGCGGCGTCGCGCGTGAAGTCGACCTCCTGGCCGGCGCGCACGACGACGCGGGTCGCGTCGGTTGCGCGCGGCGCGATCTCGACCGCGTGCTCGAGCACCCCGACACACGTGCGCTCGTCGCCGCCACGCACCGTGAAGCGCGTGCCGAGCGCGCGCACCCGGCCCTGCGCGGTCTGCACGAAGAACGGCCGCGCGGACAGCCCGGCGGCATGGCCGGTCTCGACCAGGATCCGGCCCGCGCGCAGCAGCACCAGCCGCTCGCGCTCGTCGAACACCACGTCGGCCGCGCTGCCGGTATCGAGCAGCAGCCGGGTACCGTCGGCCAGCACGAAGCCGCGCCGTTCGCCGACGGCCGTGCGGTACTCGGCGGCGAGCTCGACGCCCCAGGTGCGCCAGGCCAGCCAGGCGGCAGGACCGCCGGTGGCCAGCAGCACCGTGGAGCGCAGCAGCACGCGGCGGCGCAGGCGGCGCGCGCTCTCGAGCATGGGCACGCCGAGCCCCGTCGGCACGCGGCCGAAGGTGCGCGCCAGTTCGTCGGCGGCCTGCCAGGCGCGTTCGTGCTCGGGCGCCTGCGCGCGCCAGGCATGCAGGGCGCGGTGCCCGGCCTCGTCCATCTCGCCGGCATGCAGCTTCACGAGCCAGTCCGCGGCCTGCAGCACCACCGGGTCGGCGCTGCGCGGGCGCGTGGCGTTCAAAGCATCGAGGCGATGCATTGGGCAAAACCCGCGCGCATGTCGCGCTTGACGGTGCGCACCGACACCTCGAGGCGCTGCGCGATCTCCTCGTAGCCCAGGCCCTCGAGCTGCGACAGCAGGAACACGGTGCGCGTGCGCGCGGGCAGCGCGTCGAGCATGGCGTCGATGCGGTGCAGCGCCTCGATCACGAGCAGGCGGTCTTCGGGCGAGGGCGCCAGCGGCTCGGGCATGGCGGCCAGTTGCTCGAGGTAGGCCTGCTCGAGCGCGCGGCGGCGGAAGTGATCGACCAGCAGCCCGTGCGCGACGGTGCGCAGGTAGGCGCGCGGCTCGTGCAGCTGCTGCGCCTTCGAGGGCGCGGCGACCAGCGCGAGGAAGGTGTCGTGCGCCAGGTCGGCCGCATGGTGGATGTCGCCGAGCTTCCTGCGCAGCAGGGCCTGGAGCCAGCCGTGGTGGTCGGCATAGAAGGCCTCGACGGCTTGCATTGGAGTGGCGCGCGGGCGCATGGCGACGGTGTCTACACAAGAGAGGGCGCGAGGCCCTACGATGCAAATGAGAACTATTATTATAAACAGACACCTGACACCGGCGGCATCGAAGCGCGCGAGCGCCCGCTCACTTCAGCAACGGAAAGCTCTGCGGCAACACCGCGAGCCAATGCCGCGCGGCCACCGACAGCCGCGTGGTGCGGCGACGGATCAGCGAGATCCGGTGGCGGAAGCTCGCGAGGTCGGAGATCGCGATCCGCCGCATGCCCCACTGCTGCGCGATGTCGGCGGCATAGCCCGGCACGATCAGGAAGCCGGCGCCCTGCCGCGCGAAGCCCAGCGCCGCCGTGAGCGAACCGACCTCGATGTGGTTCTCGAAGCGCAGCTGCGTGCGCGCGAAGATCTGGTCGAGCGTGCGGCGGATGCTGTAGGAATCGCGCAGCGAGATGTAGTTGTAGGGCAGCAGCTCCGCGGCCCGGATCGAACGCCGGCGCGCGAGCGGATGCGCGTCGTCGACGATGGCATACATCGCGTCCTCGATCGCCACGGTGGCCTCGAGGCCGCTGATCTCGGAATCCGTGGCGCAGAAGCCGATGTCCACCACGCCCGAACGCACGCGGTCGAGCGTCTCGTCGGTCGAACATTCGTGGATCTCGAAGTCGATGCCGGGATAGCGCTGGCGGTAGCTCGCGATCGGCCCCGCGAGCAGGCCGTAGTGCATCAGCGGCGAGGCGGCCACGCTGACCTTGCCGCGCTCCAGCGTAATCAGCTCGGTGATGCTGCGCTTGGCGGTCGCCATGGTGGCCGTCACGTCCTGGGCGAACTCGAAGAACTCGCGCGCCGCATCGTTGGGCACCACGGTGCGCGTGGTGCGCTCGAACAGGGGCATGCCGAGCTGGTTCTCGAGCTCGGCGACCATCTTGCTCGCCGCGGACTGCGAGATGTGCAGGCCGTTCGCCGCCACGGTGAAGCTGCCGGCCTCGTAGACGGCGAGGAAGACCTGCAACTGGCGAAAGGAGATATTCATTCCATCTTCTACTGAATGCAGTAGAAAAATTCCATTGTGGCATGGGACTTCGCCGCGCAAGATGCGCCGGCTCACACAGACCAGAGACATCCCATGCATCCCTCCGACACCCGTCCCCAATGCCATGTCGCCCGCACCGCCGAAGGCGTCGTCACGGTCCGTTTCGACAACGGCCGCCTGAACCTCCTGACCGGGGACGCCGCCCACATCTACGCCGACACGCTGCAGGAACTGGCCGCCGACGAGACCACGAAGCTGCTCGTGATCCGCGGCGGCGACAGCGCCTTCCTCGGCGGTGCCGACATCAAGTTCCTGAAGGACGCCTCCAGGCGCGACATCGATGCCTACATTCGCAGCGTGTGGCGGCTGTGCGAGACCATCCGCGACATCCCCTTCGCCACGATGTCGGTGATCTCGGGCTACTGCCTGGGCGCCGGCATGGAGGTGGCCGCCGTCTGCGACATCAAACTGGCCGCGCGCGACGCCAGGTTCGGCATGCCCGAGGTCAAGCTCGGCGTGCCCTCGGTGATCCACGGCGCGATGCTGCCCGGCATGATCGGCGTCTCGCGCACGCGCGACCTGCTGCTCAGCGGACGCATCATCCCGGCCGCGCTGGCGCTCGACTGGGGCCTGATCACCGACGTCGCGGGCGAGGACGGCCTCGATGCCGCCCTCGCGCACTGGCAGGCCGAGATCGAGGCCAACGGCCCGCTCGCGATGCGCATCCAGAAGAAGCTGATCCGCGACTGGGAGCGCATGCCGCTGCAGGAAGCCATCAACGTCGGCATCGCCGGCCTGGTGAGCGCCTACGAGAGCGACGAGCCCAAGCGCTACATGGAAGCCTTCCTCGCGAACCGCAAGCGCCGCTGAGACGGCACCGGCGAGCCCACGAGACATCCAAGGAGACACCATGAAGTTCAAGCCCCTGCGCCGCGCCCTGTGCGCCCTGTTCGCGCTGCCCTTCGCCCTCGGCGCCGCGCATGCCGACGACTATCCCTCGCAACCGCTCACGCTGGTGGTGCCCTTCGCGGCCGGCGGCATGACCGACATCCTGGCCCGGCAGTTCGCGAAGACGGTGCAGGAGAAGCTGCGGCAGACCGCCATCGTCGACAACAAGCCCGGTGCCGGCGGCGTGATCGGCGCGTCCCGGGTCGCGCGCGCCAGGCCCGACCGCTACACGCTGCTGATCACCACCACGGCGCACGTGGTGAACCCCTCGATCACCAAGAACCTGCCCTACGACACCGAGAAGGACTTCGCGCCCATCGCCATGCTGGCGCGCACGCCCAACGTGCTGCTGGTGAACCCGTCGCTGCCGGTGGCGACGGTGCCCGAGCTGCTGGAGTACGCGCGCAAGAACAAGGGCGTCACCTACGGCTCCTCGGGCACGGGCGGCACCACGCACCTGTCGGGCGAGCTGCTCGCGAGCCGCACCGGCGCGCCGCTGATCCACGTGCCCTACAAGGGCACGGCGCTCGCGGTGAACGACCTGCTCGGCGGCCAGATCCAGGCCTCCTTCGTCGACGGCCTGAGCGCGCTGAAGTACGTGAAGGCCGGCAGCCTGCGCGCCATCGGCGTCTCGACGCGCGAACGCAATCCCGCGCTGGCCGAGGTGCCGACCATCGCCGAGCAGGGCGTGCCCGGCTACGAGACCGAGATCTGGATCGGGCTCTACGCGCCCGCGGGCACGTCGCCGGCCATCCTCGAGAAGCTCAATGCGCTGGCGCTGCAATCGATGGGCGAGCCCGCCTTCCGCAAGACGCTCGACGAGCAGGCGACCACGCCGGGCACCATGGACGTGGCCGCGACGCGGCGCTACGTGGCGAGCGAGATCCGCAAGTGGGGCGACATCGTCAAGAAAGCCGGCATCGAGGCCCAATGACGACCGCCGCGACGCGCAACGCCGGACTGCCGCTGTCCGGCATCCGGATCCTCGACCTCACCAGCGTGATCATGGGTCCGTTCGCGACCCAGATGCTGGCGGAGTACGGCGCCGACGTGGTCAAGCTCGAGCCGCCCGAGGGCGACATCATGCGCGAGATGGGCCCGCACCTCGAGCCGGGCATGGGGCCGGTCTACTTGAACCTCAACCGCGGCAAGCGCAGCGTCTGCCTGGACCTCAAGCAGCCCGAATCGCGCGAGGTGATCGCGCGTGCCGCGCAGGCCAGCGACGTGTTCGTCACCAACATGCGCAAGAAGGCGCTCGCCAAACTGGGGCTGGACTGGGACACCCTGCGCCGCCACAACCCGCGACTGGTCTACGTCTTCCTGGCCGGCTTCGCCGAGCACGGCCCCGACGCGGGCAGGCCGGCCTACGACGACCTGATCCAGGGCATGGTCGGACTGCCGGGCCTGGTGGCCCGCGCCGCGGACGGACGCCCGCGCTACCTGCCGCTCAACATCGCCGACAAGACGGTGGGCCTGTACGTGGTGCAGACGGTGCTCGCCGCGCTGCTGCAGCAGCGCCGGGCCGAGCAAGGCCAGTACATCGAGGTGCCGATGTACGAGACCATCGCCTCCTTCATGCTCAGCGACCACCTGGGCGCCGCCACCTTCGCGGCCAACGATGCCGCCCAGGCCGGCAACCCGCGCCTGCTGTCGGCCTACCGCCGGCCCTACCGGACGGTCGACGGCTGGATCTGCACCATCGTCTACACCGACCGCCACTGGGAGTCGTTCATGCGCCTGGTGGGCGACGGCGAACTCTGGGACCGCGATGCGCGCTTTCGCAGCATGGCGAACCGCACGAAGCACATCGATGCCGTGTATGCCTATGTGGAAAGCCGGCTCGCCACGCGCAGCACCGCAACCTGGCTGCAATTGCTGGCGGACGCGGACATTCCCGTGGCCGCCTGCCCCGAGCTCGGCGAATTGATCGATTCGCTGGAGAACGCCGAGCGCGGCGTCGTGCATCGTTACCAGGATGCCGCAGGCCGCTGGTACCGGGGCCTGTCGCCGACCGTGCGATGGACGCGCACCCCGCTGGCCGCCGGCGCGATGGCGCCGCGCCTGGGCGAACACACCGACGAGGTGTTGCGCGAGTGGATGGGCGTGCCGGCTCCGCTTTGATGCCGCCCTCTCCTTGAATTGGCGCGCGTCGTCGCGCCCATTCATTGCGCCATTGCAGCATCGCTGCGCGCAATTCATCGATCCCAATTGGCAACGCCCTTCGCGAATGCCAAACCCTCATGGCGCCATGCAAAAAAATCGACCCACGCCAAGGCCGATGCACGCCTGTACAGAGGGCCAGGGTAAGTAATCGGTAAGGAAGATTTCCAACACTGGTTTCGACATTGGCGATCGCGCCGATGTGCAGATCGGCCGCATCCGCGGACCGCAATAACACCTCATTGGAGACAGACCATGAACAAGCGCCATGCAGCGTTGGCTTCGTCACGCCCGTCGTTTTCGCATCCCTCTTCATCGCGACCGCGGCGCCATGCGCTGGCGGCCGTTGCCGTGGCCGCGTTGCTCGCCACGGCCTGCGGCGGCGGGGGTGGTGGCGGTGGCGGCTTCCTGCCGATCGTGGGCGGCGGCCCGGGCGGCGGCGATGGCGGCAACAACGAACCGCCCGTGAAGATCCAGGCACTGAGCACGCTGCAGGGCAGCACCAAGGACGTCGCGATCGAGTTCCACGAGGGCACCAACATGGCGGCCGCGCCCTCGCCCGACGGCCAGCGCGTGGCCTTCACCGCGCAGGGCGTGCTGTGGGTGGTGCCGATCGCCGGCGGCAAGGCCACGCGCATCACGGGCTGGGACATGGAGCCGACCTCGCCGGTGTGGTCGCCCGACGGCAGCAGCATCGCGTTCCAGAACTATGATGCCGAAGGCAATTTCCACATCTGGACCGTGCAGCCCAATGGCGCGGACCTCACGCGCATCACCAGCGGCCCGTTCGACGACCGCGAGCCGGCCTGGACGCCCGATGGCCGCACGCTGGTCTTCGCCTCCGACCGCAGCCAGGACCGCCAGTACAAGATCTGGCAGGTGGAGCTCGGCTCGCGCAAGTACTCGGCGCTCACGCAGGGCGCGGGCACCGAGAGCAATCCGGTGGTCTCGCCCGACGGCACGCAGCTCGCGTTCGTCAGCGCGCGGCGCATCTTCACGCAGCCGATGGGCAGCACCGAAGCACCGAAACTCGTCGGTGCCGGCGTGCTGCCGGTGTGGCTGCCCGACGGCTCGGGCCTGGCCTACCAGGGCACGACCAAGTCGATCGTGGTCGCCGGCAAGGAAGTGGTGGCGCCCAACGAGGACATGTTCGCCTTCCCCCCGCGCTGGCTGCCCGGCGGGCGCTTCCTCTACACGGCCGACGGCAAGATCAAGATCCGCAACGCGGGCGGCGACGGCCTCGCCGAAGTACCGTTCAGCGCCACGCTCGAGGTGCGCCGTCCGGTGTTCGCCAAGTCGCGCGAGCGCGGCTTCGGCGTGCTCGGCGACCAGCCGGTGCGCGGCATCAGCAGCCCGGTGATCTCGCCCGACGGCCGCCGCATCGCCTTCGTCGCGCTCAACGACATCTGGGTGATGCCGATCGGCGGCACGCCGGTGCGCCTGACCAACGACAAGGACCGCGACGGCAATCCGCAGTTCACGCCCGACAGTAGCGCGGTCTACTTCTCGACCGAGAAGGGCAACGGCGGCGCGCTCGCCATCGACCGCATCGACATCGCGAGCCGCGCGCGCACGCGGCTCGGCGCGCAGACCGGCAAGTCGATGGTGATGCCGAAGATGTCGCCCGCGGGCGACCGCATCGCCTACACCACGGGCTCGGGCACGCTCGAGGTCTGGGACATCGCCTCGAAGACCGCGCAGAAGGTGGTCGAGGCGGTGGGCTCGCAGATCAGCACGCCGCAGTGGACGCCCGACGGCAAGAAAATCGTGGTGGTCGACAACGACTCGGTCAGCAGCCGTTCCTTCGAGGGCTACAACAAGCTGCGCGTGATCGACCTCGGCACGAAGAGCGGCACCTTCTACCCGGTGGGCGACGCGCCGCGCCAGATCTCGGACCGCGAGGAAGGCGCGGCCGTGGTCTCGCCCGACGGCAGCAAGGTGGCCTTCGTGATGGACTCGGTGCTGCACGTGATGCCGCTGAAGGCCGACGGTTCGCCCGACGGCCCGGCCAAGGCCATCACCACCGAAGCCGCCGACCTGCCCTCGTGGGCCGGCGACTCGCGCACCCTGCTCTACAAGGCCGCCGACAAGCTCAAGACCATCGGCGCCGACGGCGCGGGCGCGACCGAGGTGCCCGTGAGCCTGACGTGGAAGCAGGCGGCGTCCCAGGGCACGACCGTGGTGCGCGCGGGCCAGCTGTGGAGCGGCAAGGACGGCCAGTTGCAGAACGACGTCGACATCGTCATCAAGGGCAACCGCATCACCGCGATCCAGCCGCACGACGAGGCGGTGGCCAAGGCCGCGGACAAGTACGTCGATGCCTCGGGCCTCACGGTGATGCCCGGCCTGTGGGATGCCCACTCGCATCCGCTGACGCTCTACCAGGGCGGCCAGTACGGCCAGGGCTCGGCCTCGATGCTGGCCTACGGCGTCACCTCGACGCAATCGGTCGGCGGTCCGCTGCACCAGAGCATCGAGATGCGCGAGGCGCTCGAGGCCGGGAACCTGCTGGGTCCGCGCCTGTTCGTCTCGCCGCCGCTGTGGGACGGCAACCGCATCACCTGGAGCTTCGCGCGCAGCGTGCGCACGCCCGAGGCGGCCGACCTCGAGATCGCGAAGGTGCGCACGCTCGGCGTGGACTACCTCAAGGCCTACATGCGCGCACCGATCCCGCTGATGCACAAGATCGCGCAGGCGGCGCTCGACATCGGCATCCCGAGCGGCACGCACAACCTGTCGCCGGGCGCGGCCTCGGGCCTGGCCGAGACCACGCACCTGTCGGCACCGCAGCGCCTGGGCTACGGCTGGTCGCGCTCGGCCGGCGGCACCACCTACCAGGACGCCTACGACCTGCACGGCAAGGGCGACTTCCGGCTGATCCACACCGCCCTGTTCGCCTATCCCTTCGTCGGCGCGGACCTGACCGGCGGCGACCGCTTCGAGCTGCTGACCTCGCCGAACTTCCTCGATGTGCTGCGCGGCAATCCGCAGCCGCCGACCGAGGCGGCCGTGGCCAGCGCGCGGCTGCAGGAGGACCAGGTGAGCAAGCTGCGCACGGCCGGCGCCATGATCGCCATCGGCACCGACTCGCCGCTGGTGCCGCCGGGCATCGCGCTGCACAACAACATGCGCGCCGCCGCGCTGACCAACTCGAACCTGCAGGTGCTGCAGGACGTGACGGTCAATGCCGCGCGCATGAGCCTGGTCGACAAGGACCTGGGCACGGTGGAGGTGGGCAAGCTGGCCGACCTGGCCATCGTGCGCGGCAACCCGCTGCAGGACTTGAAGGCCGCGGCCGACGTGCGCTACGTGGTGAAGAACGGCGTGAGCTACTCGCTCGCGGAGATCCTCGCGCCGTTCCGCACCCCGGCCGCGCTGGCCGAGCGGCGCAGGACGGTGCTGGCCTACCAGCGCCTGTGCCGGACCGCGCCGCACGAATGCGGCGAGGTCGCGAGCGGCTATGGGCATGACCACCACCACTGAGGTGGCACGCGGCCGGAGCGCGGGGCCGCGGCCCCGCGCTTCAGCCGCGGCGCAGCACCATGCCCGCGTGCGCGTCCATCAGCACGCCGTGCGCGACGGCCACGCGGCCGTTGACCAGCACGGCGTCGATGCCGGCGGGCGCGGCCAGCGGATCGTCGTAGCTCGCGCGGTCGGCGATGCGCGCGGCATCGAAGACCACGAGGTCGGCCGCGCAGCCCGCCGCGATGCGGCCGCGGCCCGCGAGGCCGAAGCGCGCGGCCGGCAGGCCGGTCATCTTGTGCACCGCGGTCTCGAGCGCGAACAGCTTCAGGTCGCGTGCATAGTGGCCCAGCACGCGCGGAAAGGCGCCCCACAGCCGCGGGTGCGGCTGCACGTCGTTCGGCAGCCCGTCCGATCCGACCATGGTGCCGGGCGCCGCGAGGATGCGCTGCACGTCGGCCTCGTCCATCGAGAAGTAGACCGCGCCGGCCGGGCAGAGGCGCTGCGCGGCCTCCTCGAGGCCCAGGCCCATCTCGGCGGCGATGTCCGCGAGCTCGCGCCCGGTGTGCTGCGGCATCGGCTCGGACCAGGTGATGCGCACGCGCGCCGACTGGCCCACGCGCGCGGGAATCAGCAGGGTCGAGGAGGCGGCATAGGGATAGCAGTCGATGCACACCGGTTGCCCCTGAGCGGCCCGCGCGAGCAGGTGCAGCGTGGCCGCGGAACGCCCGTGGTTCGCCAGGCCCGTGAGCTTGTGGTGCGAGATCACGAGCGGCACGCCGAGCGCGCGGCCCACGCCGAGCGCCTCGTGCAGCGCTTCGTCGATCGCATCGGACTCGTCGCGGATGTGCATCGCGATCAGGCCGCCGTGCGCGCGCAGCGGCGCGCCCACCGCCGTCATCTCGTGCGCCGTGGCGGCGCGCGCGGGCGCATAGAAGACGCCGGTCGACAGGCCGATCGCGCCCGCCTCGAGCGCCTCCTCGACCTCGCGCGCCATGGCCGCGGTCTCGTCGGGCGTGGCGGCGCGATCCAGGTCCCGCACATGCTGCGCACGCAGCGTGGTGTGTCCGACCAGGAACGCGGCATTGGTCGCGGGACCGATCCCGCGCACCGCCGCGAGGTAGTCGCCGAAGCGCGCGAAGCGGCGGTCGTCGCGCCCGATGAATTCGCGCAGCGGCGGCGGCACCCGCTCGAAGGGAATACGCAGCGGCGCCAGGCTCCAGCCGCAGTTGCCGGCCACCACGGTGGTCACGCCCTGCATCAGCTTCGGATGGCGATCGGCGGGCGGCTCGAGCAGCAGCCGGTCGTCGTGCGCATGCGCATCGATGAAGCCGGGTGCGACGATGCGGCCGCGCGCATCGATGCGCCGGTGCGCGGGCACGGCGCGCAGGTCGCCCAGGCGCTCGATCACGCCATCGCGCACGCCCACGTCCTGCCGCACGCGCGGCGCCGCGCTGCCATCGATGACGTCGCCGCCCTCGATGACCAGGTCGAGCGGCGGCATCAGTCGACGCGGGCGTTCGCGCGCCGGATCACCGCGGCCCACACCGGCGTCTCGCGCCGCGCCAGCTCGAACAGCCGCTCGGGCGGCCCGCTCGCGGTCTCGAGCGACAGCCGCGCGAGCCGCTCGCGCACCTCGGCGTCGTTCATCATCGCGTTGAACTCGGCATTGAGCCGCGCCACCACCTCGGCGGGCGCGCCCGCCGGCACCACCACGCCGCCCCAGGCCACGCTCTCGTATCCCGGCACGCCGGCCTCCTGCACCGTCGGCAGCGCCGGAAAGAGCGGCGAGCGATGAGCCCCCGTGACCGCCAGCGCGCGCACCCGGCCCGAGGCGATGAAGGGGCTGATCGAGGACAGGTTGTCGAACATCACGTCGACCCCGCCGCCGATCAGGTCCTGGATCGCCGCCAGGCTGCCGCGGTAGGGCACGTGCAGCATGAAGGTGCCGGTCATGCTCTTGAACAGCTCGCCACCCAGGTGGCTGGTGGTGCCGTTGCCGGCCGAGGCCAGGGTCAGCCGGCCGGGATGCGCGCGCAGGTGGGCGATCAGTTCCGCCACGGTCTTCACCGGCAGCTCGTTGCGCACCACCAGCGCGTTCTGCACGAAGCCGGTCATCGCGACCGGCGCGAGCTGGCGATCGGGGTCGTAGGGCAGCCTCGCGTAGAGCGACTTGTTGATCGCGAGCGTGCCCACGTTGGCATAGCCGATCGTGTAGCCGTCGGGCGCCGCGCGCGCCACCTCGGAGATGCCGACGATGCCGCCCGCGCCCGGCCGGTTCTCGATCACCACCGCCTGCCCGAGCCCCTTGGCCAGCGCCGCGCCCATCACGCGGCACAGCAGGTCGGGCGCGCCACCGGCCCCACCGGGCACGACGAAGCGCAGCGGCCGCTCGGGGTAGGCGGCGGCGCGCGCGCTGCGCCAAGGCCCGGCCGCCAGCGCGGCCGCCGACAGCAGCGCGCGGCGCCGGCCGCGATCGATCCCGGTCTCCAACATGGCCTGCATCCTTCCAGAAAGCACGATGCCCGAGGATCGACGCCCGCGGCGAGCGCCACAATCGAAAATAACTCCTGCTCGCATGCAAAAAGCTGATGCCGCTTCGCCTCCCCTCCACCATCGCGCTGCAATGCCTGGAAGCCAGTGAAAGGCTGGGCAGCTTCACGCGCGCCGCCAAGGCGCTCAACCTCACGCAGGGCGCCATCAGCCGCCAGGTCATCGGCCTCGAGCAGCGGCTCGGCGCGCAACTGCTCGAGCGCCGGCGCGAATCGCTGGTGGCCACGCCCGCGGGGCAAGCCTACCTGGCCGAGGTCCGGCCCCTGCTGCTGCGGCTCGAGCGCGCCACCACCGACATCGCGCTGCACCAGGGCCGCGGCGGCCGCCTGCAGCTCTCCGCCCCTTCCTCGTTCTGCAACTACTGGCTCGCGCCGCGGCTGTCGGGTTTCGTGAACGCGCATCCGCACATCACGCTCGACCTCTCGACCTACCTCGGTCCGGTCGATTTCACCGCGAGCCGGATCGACGCGGCCATCATGGTGGTGGGCGCGCCGGTGCCGGGCCTGCATGCCATCCCCGTGCTCGACCTGACCGTGCGGCCCTATGCCAGTCCTGGCCTGCCGGCGCGCTGGAGCGGCGACGATTTCGCCACCGTGCTGCGGCACGCGCCGCCCGACCTCACGCTGATCCACAACAGCTCGCTGCCCGGTGCGTGGGCGCTGTGGCTGCGGCAGGCCGCGGGTGCCGACGAGGTCCTGCCCGAGCTGCATGCCGGTCCGAGCTACGACCTGCTGTCGATGTCGCTGCATGCGGCGATCGCGGGCATCGGGGTGGCGTTGCTGCCGGCCTTCATGGTTCGGGCGGCGCTCGATGGGGGGCAGTTGGTGCCGTTGTCGGCCATCGAATCGGCGACGGGGCGGTCGTATCAGCTGTGCTATCCGGAGCACAGCGCGGGCTTGCCGGCGCTTGCGCAGTTCACCGACTGGCTGCGTCAGGCGGATTGAGCCGGCGTGCTACGACAGTGCGTCGAGCGCCGCGCGCTCGCGCGCCAGTTCCTCCTCGAACCAGCGGCAGAAACACTGGCGCAGGCGCTGCTCGCTGGCGCCGAACTGCGCCCGCGCCCGGTCGATGCGCTGCGAACGCAGCGGGCCGGCCGGGCTCGCCACGGCCTGTAGCCGGTAGGCCGTGCCCAGCGTCAGTTCGAGCGTGGGTGCCAGCAGGGGCAGCGGCTGGAGCGAGAGCGCGGTGCCGGTGCGCTGCAGTGCAGCGATGGCGGCATCGAGCCGCGCCGTGTCGGGCACGCCCGTGTCGGCGCGCAGCGACTGCTCGAGCACGTCGACCATCGCGCGCTGCCGATCGAGGTTCGTGCGCAGCAGGCAGAGGCGATCGCCCTCGACGCCATGGATCTGCCATTGGCCACGCGAGGTTTCGAGCCCGCGGTAAGTGACCTCGGGCAGGCCGATGCCCCGGTTCGCGGGCAAGGCGATGAGCTCGGCCTGGCGGTCGAAGCCCTGGCGCAGCAACGCTATCGCCTGCAGGCCCTCCTCGCCGCGCACGAGGGTCGCGAGGTCGTAGAGCATCTTCGTCAGGGCCTGCAGATCGGCCTGCTGGATCTCCGGCGTCGCGCTCGCATCTGCCGCCGCGCGCTGGCTCGCGACCTGCGCCCTCAAGGTGGCGCCATCGCGCTCCAACAGCGCGAGCTGCGCCACCAGCTGGCGATGAAAGCGCTCCATCGAGCGCAGCCCCTCGCCCTGCTCGACCGTGCCCGCCGAGCGCAGCAGTTCGCTCGACCGCGCCACCGTCTCGCGCAACAGCGCGCGTCCGGCCTCGCCGCCGAGGCCGTCGGCCTCTCGGTGCGCGGCGGCCACGAGCGTCGCCCGCAGGCTCAGTTGCGAAGGACTGCTTCGGTTGGTATCGGGCGGCAAGGACTTCGCGTACTGCCGGCGCGCGGCCGCATGCAGCTCGAGATCGCGCGCGTAGGTCGCGAGCAGCAGCTGCGCGAACCATGTGACGCGGTACATGCTTTCTTCGGACGGCGTCTGCTGGAAGTAATCGATCGCGCGCCGGAGATAGGCCGGGTCGGCCTCGGCGGCGCCGATGCGCAGCTCCAGCAAGGCCTTCGCCATCGGGAGCGTGGGAACGCCCGGCGGGAGTATGCCGCGCTGCAGGTCCTCGAGGCCGCGGCGCGAGATCTCGTCGCGCATGGGCGCGCAGACGGCACGGACCGGCTCCGCCGCCTTGCCCCCGATCCTGAACGGGGCCTCCTGCGCGCCCGCGGGTCCGCACAGGGCCAGGCCCATGGCAATCGGCAGGGTGGCACGCCGCGCGGCCGCAGCCCACGTCGCCAGGGCCGGAAGTCTCGATCTCGTCATGCAGCCGATATACCCGAGCACCGCGTCAAGCCCATGAATGCCCGCCGACGAACCGGCGCGAGGCGCGCTACATTCGGCAGTCATGCACAGAAAAATCAACGTGCTCTTCGTCTCCCGACGAAACACGCTGCGCAGCGTCATGGCGCAGGCCTGCCTCACCCACATCGCCGAGAAACGCTTCCACGCCCGCTCCTGCGGCCAGCCCCTGCGCGTCGGCGCGGCGGTGGATCCGGCGGCCGTGTCGGCGCTGCGCACCGCGGGTATTCCCTTACCCGAGATCAAGCCGCGAGGCTGGAACGAGTTCGTGCCCGCGCGCGGCTTCGAGGCCGAGTTCGTGATCGCGCTCGACGCCGACATCGACCGCCTGCAGCCGGCCTGGCCCGGCCAGCCGCACACCGCGCTGTGGGCCTATCCCGACACCGCCGTCATCGCCGATCCCGAGGAGGCGGCGCACAAGGCGCTGCAGATCCTCTATTCGCTGCGGCGGCGCCTCGAGCTGCTGGCCAGCCTGCCGCTGTACGGCTCCGACCGCGAGTCGGTGCGCGCGGACATCCGGGACCTCGGGTACATGAATTGAGCGGCGAGGCTACAGCTTGAACGTCTTCGCCATCTCCACCACCGCCTGCCTGTCGAAGGCATTGACCTCGTCGATCAGCTCGTTGGTGAACAGCCGGTTCGGGTCGCCGAGTTCGTCGGCCAGCTTCGGGTTTCGGCTGCCGTCCACGGCCATCTCGATGTTGGACTTCCACTCGGCCAGCGACGAGGCACCGATGCGCTGATCGGGATCGTCGGGCCGGCGCATCCAGCTGTTGCGGCGGTCCTTGAGGATGAAGGCCAGCTCCTTGCGCGCCTCGTCCTCGCTGCGCCCCTTGGGCCGGCTCTCGGGATACACGGCCCAGTGCAGGTCGATGCCGGCCTCGAGGTTGTGGTGCGCGAACAGGGTGGACTTGGCCATGCCACGGAACAGGCCCACCAAGGCCTTGCGTTCCTTCTTCAGCAGTTCGCGCGGCACGCACAGCCAGCCCGAGCCGAACTGCGCGAACTTCGGCGTGAGCGGCACATAGCGCAGCCTGGTGCCGACGAGTTCGACGCGCGCGGCCGCGGTGTCGAAGGCCACCATCGCATCGACGCGGTCGTTGTCGATCGCCGCGCCGGCCGGCGCGCCGTCGCCGATGGCGATGTACTCGCATCGGTCGTCCTTCAGGCCCAGCTCGGCCAGCATGGTGCGGGTGACGACGATGCCGGTGTCGCCCTGGCTGCGCACGCCGATACGCTTGCCCGCGAGATCGGCCACCGAGCGGATCGGGCTGCCGGGCTTCACGACGACGACGTTGGCATTGCGCGGCAGCCACTTGTAGACGCTCACGAGGTCGAGCCCCGGGTCCTTGGCCATCGCGGGCAGCAGGATGCCGGGCACGGCCGGACCGTAGTCGACGTGGCCGGCGCGCAGGCTCTGCAGGGCCTGCGTCATGCTCGACATGTTGACGTACTCGACGTCCACGCCCTCGGGCTTGTAGAAGTTCAGCCGCGGATGCTGGCCCGAGGTCACGAAGCACTGCTGCGGGTCGTTGACGCCGGCGGTGTTCGCCACCTTCATCACGCGCAGCTTCTGCGCCAGGGCCGGCAGGCTGCCCATCAATCCCAGGGCACCGAGGCCCAGGCCGAAATCGCGTCGTGTCCACATGGTTCGCTCCTCGCCGGCGTCGCGGCTGAAATGTCTCGGGGGAAAAGAATCAGACGTTGACCGTGCGCTGCGAAGCATCGGCCGGCATCCAGTGCAGCACGCGTTGCTGCACGCGGCGCAAGGCAGTGGTCAGCGCGATGCCGATCACCGAGAGCACGACGCAGACGGCGAAGCTGCCGCCGCTGTCGGCCTGGGCTTCCATCTGCAGGATCAGCACGCCGAGCCCGGCCTGGGCACCGACGAACTCGCCCACCACGGCGCCGACCACGCTGAAGGCCGCGGCCATGTTGAGGCCCGCGAAGATGTAGGGCAGCGCGCTCGGGAACTTGGCCTTGCGGAAGATCTGCCACGGCGTGGCCGACAGCGAGCGCAGCAGGTCGATGCGGTCCGGGTCCACGGCCTTGAAGCCCGCGATGCTGGTCACCAGCACCGGGAAAAAGGTCAGCAGGCAGATGATCATCACCTTGGAGCTGATGCCGAAGCCCAGCCAGACCACGATGATCGGCGCCACCGCCACCTTGGGCACACTCTGCAACGCGGCCACGTAGGGCTCGAGCAGGCGCTCGAGCCGCGGCATCTGCGAGACCACGATGCCGATCGCCAGCCCGATGCCGCCGCCGACGAAGAAGCCCAGCAGGATCTCGGCCAGCGTGATGCCGCCGTGGTACCAGAAGCCGTCCTTCGCGAACGGCCCGGTGGCGAGGCCGCGCCACAGCGCGATCGCGATGTCGCTGACCGGCGGCACCAGGTGCCTGGGCACCTTGAACAGGCGCACGGCCCCTTCCCACGAACCGAGCAGCGTGATCAGCAAGAGGATCGACTGCACGCGCGGCGACGCCAGCGGGTTGGTGCGGCGCGGGCGCGGTGGCTTGGCCGCCAGCGGCGCGGCCTCGGAACTCAACAGGGCGGTGGTCATGGCGTCGGCCTTTCTCTCAATCGAAGGAAGCGGCATGCGAGAAGCGCTCGCGGATCGAGGCGGCCGCGGCCGCGAAGGCCGGGTGCGACATCGCCTCCATGCCGCGGGGGCGCGGCAGGTCGATGGGCAGCACGCGTTCGAGCATGCCGGGGCGCGGCGACATCACGAACACGCGGTCGCCGAGGAACACGGCCTCGGGAATGGAGTGCGTGATCAACACCACGGTCTTGCCGCTCTCCATCCAGATGCGCTGCAGCTCGAGGTTCATGCGCTCGCGCGTCATCGCGTCGAGCGCGCCGAAGGGCTCGTCCATCAGCAGGATCTTGGGGTCGTGCAGCAGCGCCCGCGCGATCGAGGCACGCTGCTGCATGCCGCCGCTGAGCTGGCGCGGCAGCTTGTGCTCGAAGCCCTCGAGCCGCACCATCGCGAGCAGCTGCATCGCGCGCTCGCGCGCCTTCGCCTTGTCGAGGCCCAGCACCTCGGCCGGCAGCATCACGTTCTCGAGGATGCTGCGCCAGGGCAGCAGGATCGAGCTCTGGAACACCACGCCCACGTCGCGCCGCGTGCCGCGGATCGGCTGGCCGTCGAGCAGCACGGTGCCGACCTCGTAGTCGAGCAGGCCGGCCAGGATGCGCAGCAGCGTGCTCTTGCCGCAGCCGCTCGGTCCGACGATGGTGACGAAGGAGCCCTGGCGGATGCCGAAGTCGATCTGCTTCAGTGCGAGCACGCCCTCGCTGCCGCCGCCGAAGGTCTTCGACAGGCCGTCGACGCGGATGTAGTCCTCCTTGCCGGCGGGCGCGGCGAGGACGGTCTCGGGTTCCAGAACGGCATTCATGCGTGGACTCCTTCGGGGTTCAGGAAACGGACCATGTGGCGCGCGAGCACCTCGGGCGCCTGCATCGCGGTCACGTGGCCGATGGCGGGCAGCAGCACGGCATCGGCGCCGCGGATGCGGCCGGCCATCGCGAGCGTCACGGTCGGCGGCACCACGCGGTCGAGCTCGCCGGCGAGCACCAGCGTCGGCGCGACGATGTCGGCCACGCCCTGCGGCAAGGTGGTGGCGACGGTCGCCATGCGTCGCGCCGAGCGTGCGGTCTCGGGCCGCGCGGCGGCGAACACGCGGCGCAGCTCGGGGCGCTGCGCGAGAAAGGCCTCGGGAAAGAACCAGGTCGCGAGCTCCTCGGCCGTGCCCGGAAGGCCGCGGCGCAGCTCGGCCAGGCGGCGCGCATCGGGGCACAACTCCTCGTAGGGCCGTGGCAGCGGCCAGGTGCTGCCGAGCACGAGCCGGTCGACCGCGCGCGGATGCAGCAGCGCCAGCGCCTGCGCCACGCGGCCGCCGAAAGAGGAGCCGAACACATGCGCGCGCTTGAGGCCCAGCGCCTTCACGAGCTGCTGCGCGTCGTTCGCGAGGTCCGCGAGCGTGACGGCGCGCTCGGGCGCCTCGGTCTCGCCGCAGTCGCGCTGGTCGTAGGCGATCACGGTGAACTGCTTCGCCAGATGCGGCACCAGCGCGGCGAACATCTGGCGCGAGGCTTCCGCGCCATGCATCAGCAGCAGCGCCGGCCCCTGGCCCGCGCGGTCGAAGGCGATGCGGACCTCGCCGGCCTGCACGAACTCGGTCATGCCGCGTCCTCCCACGGTTCTTCCTCGCAGTCCAGCCAGAAGGTCATCTCGATCTTCAGTCCACGCGGGTCGTGCAGAAAGAGCTGGTGGATGTCCCAGCCCGGGATCGGCGCCTCGGCAAAGGACACGCCGAGCGCGCGCAGGTGCGCTCGCATCTCGCGCAGGCCGTGGGCGCGGAACGAGATGTGGTCGACATGGCCCGTGGGCGGCTGCGGCGGCACGTCGGCCGTCGCGAGATGGGCGAACAGGTGCACGATGGGCTGGCCTTCGGCATAGAGCCAGGCGCCGGGCGCGGGAATCTCGGGCCGGGCGCCGGCTTCCAGGCGCAGCACGCGCGTGTAGAAGTCCAGCAGCGGCGGCAGCTCCGCGGGCGTGCAGCGGATCGTGAAGTGGTGCAGCGCGGTGACGGGCATGGCGTCAGTCCAGCAGCTTCGACAGCACGGCCGACAGCTCGGCGGCCGGATCCGTCGGCGTCCATGGCATGCGGAAAGCGACGTGGCCGTCGGGCCGTACCAGCACCGCGCCGTGCTGGCCCAGCAGCAGGCCGTCCTTCTCGTGCGCGTCCTCGAGCTGGCGCGCCTGTACCACGCGGCCGTTGCGGCCCGACACCTGGCGCGCCGCCTCCATCCAGGCATCGGCGCGCGGACCGGCCACGAGCACGAACTCGCGGTCGAACCAGTCGAGCGTGGTGTGGCGCCGCGCGAGGTCCAGCCACAGGTGCGGAAAGCGCATGCCGGGCTTGTCGGCCGGCTCGTACCAGCGCGCGCGCATCACGTGGCGGCCGGTGCCGTCGGGGATCACGGCGCCGTCCTCGTAGCAGAAGCCCAGCGACTGGCCGATGCTGTGGATGTGGTTGTCGCTGTCGCGGATCCAGAACTCGATGCGCTCGCGGTTGCCCGAGCGCAGCGCCTCGTCGCAGTGGTTGAAGCGCATCGCGTTGTGCAGGCTGAAATCGGCGTTCGATTCGGCGATCGGCCGGCGCTCGCTCTCGTAGCTGTCGAGCAGCCGCGCGCTGGCGCGGCCGCTGAGCACGAAGGCCAGCTTCCAGGCCAGGTTGTGCGCGTCCTGGATGCCCGAGTTCATGCCGTAGCCGCCATTGGGCGGAAAGCGGTGCGCCGAATCGCCGACCAGCAGCACGCGGCCGCGCCGGAAGTTCGCGGCCACCTGGCGGCTCATGCGCCACACCGAGCGGTTGATGACCTTCACCTCGAGGTTGGGCACGCCCGACACGGTGCGCGCGAGCTGCACCACCTCGGCGTCGCTGCGCGCGCCGGTGCGCTCGTCGGTCTCGCGGCCCACGGGCAGCAGGTTGAGCCAGCGGTCCTTTCCGTTGGTGTTGAGCACGGTGGTGATCGGGTACGGCGAGTCTTTGGCATAGACGCGCCAGCCGGCGCAGGTGGCCGAGTCGCGCACCTGCGAGAGATCGGCCTGCCAGAACTCGTTGGCCATCACGGCCAGCGTGGCCGGCCCGCGCATCTCGATGTCGGCCTGGCGCCGCACCGAGCTCGCGGCGCCGTCGGCCGCGATCAGGTAGCGGGCCTGCCAGGTCAGGGTCTCGCCGGTGTCGAGCCGGCGCCCCGTCACGGCAATGCCTTCGGCGCTCTCGGCGTAGTGCAGGAACTCGTGGCCGAACAGGAAGCGGCCGACCTCGCTCTTTCTGGCATGGGCGAGCAGCTCCTGCTCCACCGTGTCCTGCGACTGGATGATCTTCCAGCACGGCGAGTGCCCGAGGTTCGGTTCGGGGGTGGTGCGGCCCCATTCGTGGCCGGTCATCGATTCGCAGAAGGCGAAGAAGTCGGCGCCGTCGGGCAACGCATGGCGCTTCATCAGGCCGTCGATGCCCCACTGCCTAAAAATCTCCATCGTGCGCGTGTAGGTGCCGCGCGCCTTCGGATGGTCGGTAGTGGTCGGGCTGCGCTCGAGCAGCACGAAGTCGACGCCGAAGCGCTGCAGCAGGATCGCCATCGACAGGCCCACGGGGCCGCCACCGACGATCACGACGAGGTTCTGGGATTGCATGGTCAGGCCTTCACTTCAGGAGAGAGAGCGGGGAGATCGATCGGCACCGCGTCGGTGGCGAAGCGGTAGGCGAGGCCCGGCGCGACCGGCACCCAGCGCGCGGCGGCCAGCGCCAGCAGGCGGATACCGAGCAACTCGTCGGGCTGCCAGCGCTCGCGGATACCGAACACGTTGAAGGTGGCGAAGCACAGCGCGCCTTGCAGCAGCGGCACGTTGACCACGCTGCACAGGCCCGCGGGCCGCATCTGCTCGAAGTCGTCGAAGTGGCGCGCCAGCACTTGCGCGCCCTCGCCCACGAACACGCGGCCCTCGCGGAACAGGCGATCGGTCCAGCTCGTATGCGTCTTGCGCTTGGCGCCGTTGACCGGGTAGCGGTGCGCCTCCGACGAATAGAAACGGCGCAGCCGGATCTCGCCGGCCGGGTCGTCTTCGGTCGTCACGTTCTGCTGGATGCTGAAGATGCTGCCGGGCACGAGCTCGCGCCGGCAGCGATCGATCCGGCGCAGCGCCTCGTCGGCATCGCGCGCTGTGTCGAGCGCGTCGAGGAGATCGGCCAAGGTGGCCATGAGCGTCGTGGCGGTGGCTGCGGGCATGGAGAAAAGTCTAGGCCTCGCGATTCACCAAAGTGGACTAAATTCTGATCGGGCGATAACCTGACGGTTATGGCCTCCCCGACCGCCCGCGACCCCGCCGCCGACCTGCAGCACGCGCTGCTCTCGCGCCTCAAGCTGCGCCAGCTCTCGCTGCTGCAGGCCATCGACCGGCACCGCACGCTGGGCCGCGTGGCCGCCGAGATGCGGCTGAGCCAGCCCGCGATCACCAAGGCGCTGCGCGAAACCGAGGACATCTTCGGCAACCGGCTGTTCGAGCGCAGCAGCCGCGGCCTGGTGCCCACCGCGGCCGGCGAGGCGGTGCTGCACTACGCGCGGCGCTGGCTCGCCGAGCTCGAGTCCACCACGCGCGTGCTGACCTCGCTCGAGGCGGGCCGCGGCGGCCGGCTGCGCCTGGGCCTCACGCAGCAGGTGCCGCAGCAACTGCTGTCGGCCGCGCTCGCGCACCTGCTCGACCGCACGCCGCGCATGGCGGTGATGACGCGCGAGGGCACCACCGACGAACTGGTGGCCGGCCTGCTCGCGCGCGAGCTCGACTGCGCGATCGGCCGTTCGTACGACGGCGACGCCACCGGCCTGGTGCAGGAGGCGATCCACCAGCAGGAGCCCTGCCTGGTGGTGTCGGCCAAGAGCGCGAAGCGGCTCTCGCGCGGGCCGCTCGACTGGGCCCGGCTCGCGCAGCTCGACTGGATCCTGCCGCCGCCGAACACGCCGATGCGCCGCACCTACAACGCGATCTTCGTCGGCGCCGGCGTGCAGCCGCCGGTGCCGATGCTCGAGACCACCGCCATCCGCAGCATGGAAACCGTGCTGCGCACCGAGCCCAACGCCATCGCCATCCTCGCGCGCGACGTGGTGGCCGAGATGGAACAGGCCGGCCACTGGGCCGCGCTGCCCTACCGGCTGAGCTGGAACCTGCCGCCGGTGAGCTTCTTCACGCTGAAGGAACTGGAGGGGCAGCCGATGGTGCAGTCGCTGCGTGCGGTGGTGGTGGAGACGGCGCGCAAGATGCAGCGCAAGACGGGCTGACACGGCCGCTCCCTATAATTTCGGCTCCCTCTCCCGCGCCACGGATCAGCCGCCGCCACATCTCAGCCAAGACGGGAGTTCCCTGTTTCCACACCGGCTGAGGTGTACCGTGCTCGAGCGCTACCACAGAGAATTGCTGCGCTATTTCACCCGCAAGGCCGGCGATGGCGACACCGCCGCCGACCTCGTGCAGGAAACCTACGCACGCGTGCTCGGCCACCAGGACGCGGGCGGCCTGGTGCTCGAACCGCGCGCGCTGCTCTACCAGACCGGCCGCAACCTGCTCGCCACCCAGGCCGCGCGCCGCGCCGCCGAACTGCGCATGCTCGACACGCTGGCGCTGGTCGCGCCCGACAGCGCGCCCTCGGTGGAACGCCACGTGGCGGCGCGGCAGCAGCTGCAACGGCTGGTCGCGCTGCTCGAGTCCATGCCGCGCAAGCGCCGCCATGCCTTCATCCTCGTTCGCATCCACGGCCTCAGCTATGCGCAGACCGCGGCCCACATGGAGATCAGCGAGAAGGCGGTCGAGCACCACATGACGCGCGCCCTGCTCGACTGCGCGGGCTACGGCGGAGGAACGGACTGACCATGGCCGCGCGCGCACAGCCCCTGCTCGGCGCCGACGAACGGCGCGCGCCGCGCGCGCTGGTCGAGCATGCGCTGACGCTGATCGGCCGCATCCACCGCGGCAGCCCCGAGGCCGCCGACGCCGCGCAGGCCGAGCTGAGCCGCTGGCGCGCGCTGTCGCCCGCCAACGCCGATGCCGCGGCAACCGCGCACCGCATCTGGAACGCGGTCGACGACGGCGCGCTGCGCGGCCAGTTGCCGATGCCGCCGAGCGCCGCGCAGGAACGGCGCGCGCGGCGCCGCACGATCGGCCTGCTGGGCGTGGCCGGCCTGGCGGCGCTGGCCGGCGCCGGCGGGCGCTGGTACCGGCAGCGGCCGGTCTACGAGGCCGCCCCAAGCACCGGCCAGGCGCAGACCCTGGCCCATGCGCTGCCCGACGGCAGCACGCTCGATCTCGCAGCCAACACGGCGCTGCATGTCCTGCTCTACCGCGACCGCCGCACGGTGCACCTGGCGCGCGGCGAGGCGCGCTTCGCGGTCGCGCGCGATGCCGAGCGCCCCTTCACCGTGAGCACCGACTGGGGCCGCGTGCGCGTGCTCGGCACGGTGTTCACGGTGTCGGTGCGCGAGGGCCGCATGCGCCTCGCGGTGGCCGAGGGCCGGGTCGCGGTCTGGGGGGCCGGGCAGGATGAGGCGGACGCCCCCAGCACCGTGCTGCAGGCCGGCGAGGCCATCGAGGCCGATGCGCGCGGGCTGGGCCCGCGCAGCAGCGTCGACGTCGGCGAGGTGGCCGACTGGCAGCAGGGCTGGCTGGTGTTCCGCAACACGCGCCTGCCCGAGGCCGTGGCGCGCTGGAACGACTACCTGCGCCAGCCGCTGCAGCTGGCCGACGACCCCGCGCTGCGCGAGCTGCGCCTGACCGGCAGCTACCGGCTGCGCGATCCGCAGGCCTTCGTGGGCGCGCTGCCGGTGATGCTGCCGGTGCGCACGCAGCGCCTGGCCGACGGCGGCACGCGGATCGTGGGCCATGCCGCCGGCACGGCGCGGCGGCCCTGAAAAAAAGTTTTGATTATTTTTGGGGGGTACGCGGCGTCTCGCTGGTCTTCTGTAGCAAACCAGCTCCAGGACCTTCGGACATGAACCAGCAGACCCCGCGGCGCCCCCGCATCGATTCCCTCCAGGCCGCGGCCCTCGCCTGCGCCATCGCCTCGGCCCTGCTCGCGATGGGCGGCCCCGCGCATGCGCAGGGCGCGCCGGCGGCATCGTCCGCCACCTTGCAGCTCGCACTGCCGGCCCAGCCGCTGGCCCAGAGCCTGGGCGTGCTGTCGCGCCAGTACGGCATCGCCATCGGCGGCGAGAGCTCGCTGCTCGAGGGCCGCACCGCGCCCGCGGTGCGCGGCGCCGTCACGCTGCAGCAGGCGCTCGAGCGCGTGCTCGCGGGCAGCGGCCTGGGCTACGTGCGCAACGGCGACACGGCCTTCACCGTGGTGCGCGCCTCGGCCGGCGACACCGGCGCACTGCCGCCGATCGTGGTCACGGCCGGCACCGAGGAGACCGCCACCGGCCACCTGCCGGGCTACATCGCGCGACGCGCCACCGCCGGCAGCAAGACCGACACGCCGATCATCGAGACGCCGCAATCGATCTCGGTGGTCACCTCCGACTTCATCGAGGCCACGGGCGCCACCCGGCTCAAGGAATCGCTGGCCTACACGCCCGGCATCAACGTCTCGCCCTGGGGCGCCGACTCGCGTTTCGACTGGACCATCCTGCGCGGCTTCGACGCGCAGGCGCCCGGCTACTACCTCGACGGCCTGCAGCTGCGCAACAACAACGGCTGGGCCATCTGGCAGACCGAGAGCTACGGCACCGAGCGCGTGGAGGTGCTGCGCGGCCCGAGCTCGGTGCTCTACGGGCAGAACGGCCCGGGCGGCATGATCAACGTGGTCAGCAAGCGCCCCACCGCGCAGCCGCTGCGCGAGCTGCAGCTGCAGTTCGGCGACAACGCGCGGCGCCAGATCGCGGGCGATTTCTCGGGTCCGCTCGATGCCGAAGGCAAGCTGCTCTACCGCCTCACGGGCCTGCTGCGCGATGCCAGCCTGCCGGCCAGCGGCCTGCCGAACGACCGCAGCTTCATCGCGCCCTCGCTGACCTGGAAGCCCTCGGGCGACACCTCGCTGACCCTGCTGTCGCACTACCTGCGCATCCGCGACGGCAGTTCCTACGGCAGCTTCCCCGAGGTCGGCACCCTGCTGCCCAATCCCAACGGCCAGTTCTCGCGCAAGACCTACGTCGGCGATCCGAACTTCGACCGCTTCAACCAGGACCAGTGGATGGTCGGCTACCTGTTCGAGCATCGCCTGAACGACACGCTGAGCTTTCGCCAGAACGCGCGCTACGGCTCGATCAAGGTCGACTACGGGCAGGTCTACAACCAGCCCAGCTTCGTCACCGTCGATGCCGACAACCCGGCCAGCCCCGCCAACTACCGCGTGCTGAGCCGCTTCCCGTTCGCGAGCAAGGAGGCCGCGCGCATCGCCTCGATCGACAACCAGCTGCAGGCGAAGCTGCGCTGGGGCGACTGGCAGCACATGCTGCTGGTCGGCCTCGACTACCAGCGCTCGCGCAACGACCAGCGCACTTCCAACAGCGGCACCGTGAGCGACATCGACGGCTACCTGCCGGTGAGCACCGGCCTCACCACCACCGCCGACCCGTGGTTCGATGCCCGCACCACGCTGTCGCAGACCGGCTTCTACCTGCAGGACCAGATCAAGTGGGGCAACTGGGTGGCCACGCTGGGCGGCCGCTACGACAGCGCGCGCGCCGTGTCCTTCAGCCACATCGACGGCTCGACCACGCGCATCGACGACCACAAGTTCACCAGCCGCGCGGGCCTGGTCTACCTGCATCCGAGCGGCTGGGCGCCCTACTTCAGCTACTCGGAGTCGTTCTCGCCTACGGTCACGGTCGACCCGCAGACCAACCAGCCCCTGAAGCCCGAGACCGGCCGCCAGTACGAGGTGGGCGTGCGCTACCAGCCCGCGGGCCGCAAGGACAAGTACAGCGCCGCCGTGTTCGACCTGCGGCGCCAGAACTACATCACCTACGACGCCGACTACACGCCGCGCCAGACCGGCGAGATCCTGGTGCGCGGCCTCGAGCTCGAGGCCTCGTTCGAGCCCCTGCCGCGCATGAACGTGACGGTCGCCTACACCTACACGCCCAAGGCCGAGGTCACGGCCAGCAGCACGCCCAGCGAGATCGGCAAGCAGATGCAGGCGGTATCGCGCAACCAGCTCTCGGTGTGGGCCGACTACCGCTTCGCCAACGGCGTGAAGCTCGGCCTGGGCGCACGCTTCATGGGCTCGAACCGCGGCTACCAGCAGAGCACGCCGGTGCCCGTGCCCTCGTACACCGTGTTCGACGCGCTGCTGGGCTACGACTTCGAGCGCTGGAGCCTCGCGCTGAACTTGCGAAACCTCGGCAACCGCAACTACGTGGCGAACTGCAGTTCGGGCAGCTGCTATTACGGGGAGCCGCGCAAGGTGCTGGCGGCGGCGACGTATCGCTGGTAGGTCGCGCCCTTCGCGGCGTTGACGGCACGATGCGGATCACTCAGCCAAGAACCCAGACCGCGAACGCCGCATCCGCCACCGCGAACGCCAGGTCGACGAAGAAGATGAGCCGCATCGGCCCACGCAGCACCACCCAGCTGCCGGGCCGGCCGCGGCGATGCTGACCCAGCATGTGGGCATTGACCGCGAACTGCCCCGCATGCACCAGCGCGAGCACGGCGGCCATCGAAGCGCGTTGCGCCGGCGTCTCGAACAGGCCGTGTCCCGCCAGCAGCATGAGGCACAACGCCAGCCAGGCCAGGTTCATCGCGCCGAGAAAACGCACGGCGCCGGCGATCGCGGGCAGCAGCGGCGATGCACGGTCCGTCTTCGCCACGAGCAGCCGCGCGGCACGCTGCGAGTCGAGGCAGAAGAAGCGCGCGCCCAGCGCGAACCAGGCGGCATTGAGCAGCAGAAGAACTGTCCAGACCGTGGATTGCACCGCAACGCCTTTGAGCTTGTTCGCGAAGCCGCGAATTTAGGTCAATAATGTTGACATGACAAATCCACCCGCATCGGCCCCTTCCTCGCCCGCCAAGGGCCTCGACGTCCTGCAAGCCATGATGGACGGACGCATCGAGCGCTCGGGCATCGCCCACACCATGCCGATGCAGCTCTCGGCGATCGAGGCCGGCAAGGTCAGCATGCGCGTCACGCCCGACGAGCGGCATCTCAATCCCGCGGGCATGGTGCACGGTGGCTTCGCGGCCACCTGCCTCGACGGCGCCGCGGCGCTCGCGCTGTATTCGGCACTCGACGCGGGCACGGCCTATTCCACCGGCGACCTCAGCGTGAAATACCTGCGGCCGCTGGCACCGCACACCGAGTACCTGGCCAGCGCCACGCTGGTCGAGCGCACGCGCTCGCTGGGCATCTGCAATGCCGAGCTGCGCGGTGCGGACGGCAAGCTGCATGCGATGGCTTCCGCCACGCTGATGGTGAAGGGCTGAACGCGACGGCCAGGCGGCACGACGCGCCCCGCGATCCATCGGAATTCACAATGCAATCGCATCGAAGACTCGCGCGTTCGCCGCGCGAGGTCCGCTGTAAGCTGGACCTGGCCGATGGGAGAGATCCCATCGCTTCGAACAGCCATCGCGTGTCAAGGAACCCAGTGCCATGCCGTCCGTCTCCCACCGCCGCCGTTTCCTGGTCGGTCTGACTTCACTTCTCGCCGGCGCTGCCGGCAACGGCTTCGCCGCCGACGCCTCCGCGCCCCTCAAGCTGATCGTGCCCACGCCGCCCGGCTCCGCGGCCGATGCGCTGGCACGCGCGTTGTCGGTGTCACTGGGGCGCCAGAGCGGCCGTGGCGTCGTCGTCGAGAACATCGCCGGCGCGGGCTCACTGGTCGGCACGCAGCAGCTCGCGCGCGCGCCGAAGGACGGGCTGGTGCTCGGGGTCGTCAGCTCCAACCACACGATCATTCCCGGCATCTTCAAGAACGCTCCTTTCGATGCGATCGCCGACTTCGAGCCGATCACGATGATCGGCAGCCTGCCCATGATGCTGGTCGCGTCGAGGAACGTCGAAGCATCGACGGCGGCGGAGCTGGTGAAACTCGCGAAATCCCGCTCCACGACCCTGGCGGAGGGACTGGTGACCGGCAGCGTGTACCAGATCGCCAGCGAGGTCTTCAAGGAACAGGCGGGCATTGCCACCAACCGCATCTTCTACAAAGGCTCGGCACAGATCACGAACGACCTGCTCGCCGGCATCCTGGACATCGCGTTCGTCTCCGCGCAGGGCGCGGCGCCGCACATCGCCGCGGGCAAGCTCAAGGCCATCGCGGTGAACACGCCCACGCGCACGGAGATCGCGCCGCAGGTGCCGACGCTCGCGGAAAGCGGGTTCCCGAAGTTCGATGTCGATGCCTGGCTCGCGATCGTCAGCCCCGCAGGCATTCCGGCGGACAGCGCGGCGGCGCGGCGCCGGGACATCGAAGCCGCGCTGGCACAGCCCGAGATGAAGAAGGCGCTGCAGATGCAGGGGATTCAACTGCGGCGCATGACGCCTGCGCAGATGGTCGATTTCATGAAGGCCGAGGTGGTCCGCAACGAGCAGGTGATCCAGCGCGTGGGCGTCAAGGTCGACTGAGGACGTGCACGCGCGGACTCGCGTTCGCTGCCACCGCAACAACATCCGGCGAGGCGGAGCGCAGCCTTCGAGACGCGCGCTCGAACACGCGCAGCACGATCGGGTCGGCCTCGTCGCGGCGGCGCACGGCGTGGAGCTCCAGCGCGTGAGGCGCGGCCTCGATGTCCAGGCGCCGCAGCACGCCACGTGCCAGGTCCTCGCCCACCAGATGTTCGGGCAGCATGCCGATGCCGGCCCCCGCCCGAACGATGTCGATCATCGCCTGCACGTGGTTGCAGGCATTGATGCCCGATGGGGGCAGGCCGGCCTCGCGCAGCATGCCGGCCGTCAACAGATGGTGGTGCGAGGGACGCGGCAAGGCCCAGATCGGGCCATCGTGCAGCGACACCCGGTCCTGCCTTGCGGCGAAGTAGGTGGCGCTCGCCATCCAGGCCAGCCCGGTCCGGCCGATCGGCTGGGCGACCAGTTCCTGCGCATCGAGGGGGCCGCTGACGATGCCCATGTCGAGCACGCCATCGGCGATCTTCTGTCGCAGCGCCGCGCCGGCATCGACGATCAGGTCCCAGTTCAGATGCGGCATGTCCGCGGCGACGTCGTGCACGAAGCCGAACACGCGCGGCGCCGCGGCGATCTCGTCGAGACCGAGCCGCACGGTGCCGGTCGCGTAGGCCTCGTCGGTCACCGACAGCAGCACGCCGTTCACCTGTTGCAGCAAGGGCTCGCAGCGCCGCACCAGGTCCCGGCCTCGCAGCGTGAGCAGCATGCGACGACCTTCCTTCTGGAAGACGCGCGTCTTCAGCCGCGCTTCCAGCTCGCGCACGCGGCTCGAGATGCCCGACTGGGTGGTGTTCAGGCGTTCCGCCGCGGCCGCGAACGAGCCGAGCCGATCGATCCAGAACAGCGTCTCGAGGTGGTGCAGGCCGAGGCGAAACATGGCCACGCTCCCTCAGGGCCGCGTGCGCGTGGCCGGGGACAGCTTCTTCCACGTCAGCGCCCCGGGATCGGAGGGGAACATTCCCTTCGCGTGCGCGATCACGACATCGGTTTCGGGCTGCTCGGTCAGCGGCTCGAAGTCCGCGCGGAAGTGGTGCGAACTCTTGACGACGACGATCTTCATCGCCTCCGGTGCGATGTCGACCATGCGAAAGAGCTCGCGATCCTGTGTGCCGATGCGCCCGCTGGAGACCACGATGAGCACGCCTTCGATCTCCAGGCAGGCGGTGGGACCGAGCCCGGCCTGGAACCCGGTCATCTTCGGGCCCTTGAAGGTGACGGCGCCATCGGAAAGCGAACGGACCTCGAACCTGCCCTGCAGCGGCGGCTCGCTCTGGCCGATGGGCGTGGCCAGCGACTCCCCGACGGCGCAGTCGATCGTCTGGCCGATGCCGGCACGATGCGCCAGCGCTGCCGCCGCGGGGTCGTAGAGCACGCCCAGCGCCACCCGGCCCGGAAAGCGGCGCCCCGCGCCGGCCGCGAGCAGCGCGTGGAGCATGCCGGTGGTGGACGCGGTGCCGCCGACGCCGGGGTTGTCCTGCAGGTCCGCGACCACCACGGTGCGCGGGCTCCGGTCGGCGCGCTGCAAGGCGGCATCCACGGCCTCCTTGGCGTCCAGTGCCTTCAACCGCCACTGGCCGGGCTCGGCGACATGCGCATGGAGCAGGCCCACGGCCTCGCGCGCACGCTCGCCATGGGACCAGACGGTCGGCCCGCACTCCTCGAAGTCCGAGGCCGGGAAAGCCATGCAGAAGCTGGAGACCGTGCCCAGTCGCCGGTCGATGTCCTCGAGCAGTTCGTAGCAGCCTCGGGCGGGTTCGGCCGATGTGCTTTGCATGCTCACCGAGATGAGGAAGGGAAGGCGTTCGCAATGCCAAGGCTCGCGCCCGCCATGGCGCGTCAATCGATCGAGCAGATCCGCCGCGCGCTCGCCCGTCTTCACATAGTCGATGTGCGGATAGGTGCGGAACGCCACCAGCGCATCGGCATGCGCGAGCATCGCGCGGGTGACGTTGGCATGCAGGTCCAGGCTCGCCACGAGCGGCACGTTCTTGCCGACGGCCCTTCGGATGCGCGCGAGCAGTTCGCCTTCGGCATCGTCGAACGACTCGCTCATGGCGGCGCCATGCAGCTCGAGGTAGACGGCGTCGTATGCGAGCGTCTCCACGTCGCGCAGGATGGTGTCGCAGATGCGCTCGAAGGCATCGTCGGTGATGTATGACGAGGGAACGGCGCCAGCCCACAGGCTCGGAACCAGCGTCCAGCCGTGGCGCTTCGCGACGCTGGCGAAACCGCTGGCGGAGACGTCCACCTTCGAGATCATCTCCAGCATCGTGTCGCCGTGCGTGGGTTTCGGAAAGCTCTCGCCACGCTCGAAGGCGGCCCAATCGGCACGGTTCGAGGCAAAGGTGTTCGTCTCGTGCTTGAACCCGGCCACCAGTACGCGCATATCGACTCCACATCAGTTTTGTTGAGGCCATTCTTCGCGCCGACCCAGCAACCAGCAATGGATTTATAGTGCTTATGCCTCAATGAAACTAATGATTCCGAGCACCACGCCCTCGCTGTCCCCCTCGCTGCTGGCGTGGCTGCGCTGCTTCGACGCAGCCGCGCGCTGTTGCAGCTTCACCAAGGCGGCCGCAGAACTGCATGTCTCGCAGGGCGCAGTGAGCCAGCAGGTCAAGCGACTGGAGGACCGGCTCGGACACGTGCTGCTGCTGCGCACGCCCGCGGGACTGGCGCTGACGCCGCAGGGGGAGCAGCTCTACGCGGCAACGCGCGAGTCGTTCCGCAACCTCGCAAGCACCGTGCACCGGTTGCAGCTCGCGCATGTGGGCGAGCCTGTCAACATCAGTTGCTCGCCGTCGCTCGCCATGCTGTGGCTCACGCTGCGGCTGGGCAGCCTCTACCGCGCCAATCCGGACATGGCGTTCCGGGTGGTCGGAGAGTCCGACCGCGTCGATCCCTCGCGCATGTCGCGCGAAGGCATCGCCGCGGCGGTGCGGCTGGGTGCCGCGGGCAGCGAGGATGCGAAAGCGGTCGACCTGCTCGACGAATGGCTGGTGCCGGTGGCTGCGCCTAGCTTCATGCAGGCCCATCCCGAGTTGCGCAAGGCGAGCAAGCTCAAGGGTTCGCAGCTGCTGCATGCCGCGGACCCGGGGGAAGGCGGCGAACCGACGGAGGAGTGGGCGCAGTGGCTCGGCGCCGTGGGCGTGGACCTGGCGCCCTCGGCGCTGCGGCAGGGGACCCAGTTCAACCTGTCGCTGTTGGCGGTACAGGCGGCACTGGGAGGCCAAGGCATCGCCATGGGGCGGCTGGCGCTCGTGCTGCACTACCTCACGTCGGGACGGCTGGTGCTCGCGTTCCGCCAGCGGGTGCTTTCCAACGCGACGTACCGCTTCATCGGCAGCCCTTCCCATCCCGCCACGCCGACCGTGCTGGCATGGCTGCTCGACGAGGCGGCGCGTTTCCGCCAGCAGCGCGATGCCTACTTCGAGAGCGCGGGCGTCTCGGCGGCCTAGATCTGCCGCGCCAATTCGAGCATGACCGTGCGCCAGGCCTGGCGTTCGCTTTCGCCGACCGACTTCAGCGCGCGCTCCATCGCCGCCGCCTCGTGCGCGGAAGCCTGGCGCTCGATGCGCGCGCCCTCGCGCGTGAGCCGCAGCAGCTTGCTGCGATGCTCGTGCGGGCTGCGCTCGGCCAGCACCAGCCCCTGTTCCTGCAGATGCTTGAGCGGCCGGTGCATCGCCTGCTTCGACACGCCCAGCAGCGCGATCAGCTGGCCGACCGCGATGCCGTCGGTGCGCGCGATCGCATAGAGCATGCGGTGATGGACGCGCGACAGGCCATGGCCGGCCAGGAACAGGTCGGCCTTCGCGACCAGGCCGCGGAACGCGAAATGCATCAGCAGCAGCGCGCCGTCGTCGGCGCGCGCTTCCTTCAGGCCGGCTTGCGCCACCTGCAGCAGATCGAAGATGTTCTCGGGGCGGGGTGCTGCCATGGGCGGGGCGATCGAAACGAAGAGACGACGCCCGCCAGTCTAACAACGCCTCACTCGCGCAGCACCAGCCGCTCGAGCTTCGGATCGGCCGCGATCTCCGCCTCGGTGAACGGCGGCGTCACGAGCTGCTTGCGCGAGAACAGCGGCAGCTGGTCGTCGTGGTGCGGCGAGGCCGGGTCGGTGGACTGGCCGGCCGCCATCATCAGCCTGGCCACCAGCCGGCCCTGGTCCCAGGTCACGAGGTGCACGTAGGAGGTGCCGGCGATGATGTCGCCGAAGCCCTCGCGACCGAGCGGCGCGCCGTCGAGCGCGTTGAGCACGCCCTGCTCGCCCGAACCGCCGTGCAGCGGCACGCGGCCTTGCGGCGTGGGGCGCGCGAGCATGTCGCCCCAGCGTTCGTCGCCACGCAGGCCCAGTGCCGCGAGCGCCTGCGCCGTGTCGCGCACCGCGCCGACGATGGCCGCGCTCACGGCCGGCGCGGTGGAGACCGGCCGCACGCGGTAGGGCCGCGCGCTGTCGTAGGGCTCGGCGTAGAGACCGGGCACGGATGCAAGCCGCGGGCCCAGCTCATGGAACAGCAGCGTGCCGCGGCTGTCCACGTCGTGCCGCCGGTCCCAGGCCGAGAGGATGCCGCAGGCCGCCTGCACCTGCGCATCGCCCTTCGCGCCCGCGCAGGCCGCGAGCACCGCATCGAGCGTGGTTTCCGCCAGGTAGTTGCGGTTGTCGAACACCAAGCCGAGCGCCTCGGCGCTGTCGATGCGGCCGTCGCGCAGGCCGTCCTGGATCTGGCGCTGCGACATCAGCGTGCGCATGCCGGGCGGTGCCTTCGGGCTGCCGAACAGCAGCGAATAGCCGTCGAGCTGCTGCCCCACCAGCGACAGGCTGTAGCTGTCGTTCGCGTTCTGCACGATGCCGCGCGTGGCGAGCGCCGGAATGCGGCTGGCGGGCGCGAGCTTCGGCCGGCCCTGCGCATCGCGCACGGCACAGGCGCCGCGGCGGCCATCGAGCGCGACCGGCACCGTCATGTCGTCGGGCGGCGGCACGGTGGCGCAGTCGCGCAGCGCGGCGTCGGCGATGTCCAGCAGCGGCCCCGACTCGATGTACATCGCGCGGCCCTGGCTGTCGCCCGCGATCAGGTGCGCGGTGATGCCGCGGTTGCCGGCCACCGCCTGCTCGAAGCCGGCGATGTCGCGCGCTTTCGCGACCGCGAGGATCTGGTCGAGCGCGCGTGCGTTCGCGACGCCGGGATCGGTGATCGCATACCAGCCCGCGGCGCGGTCGCCATCGGCCGGCAGCCGGTACAGCGGGCCGAGGTGCGACACGGGCAGGTCGTGCTGCCGCGTGGTCACGCTGCCGTCGGACTGGCGCACGCGCAGCGCCACGCGCTTCGCGGCGAGTTCGCGCCGCTGGCCGTCGACCGTGTACGAGGGCTTGTCGCCATCGCGCACGTCGAGCGCGATCAGCAGCGGATAGGTCACGGTCGACGGCGCCTCGATGCTCCACGCCAGGTGCTGCGTGAAGCCCGACAGCGGCAGCGGCAGGCCGAGGAAGTCGGCGCCCATCACGTCGATCTCGCCGGGGATGCTCAGGTGCATCTGGTGCATCAGCAACCAGTGGCCCTGCCACAGCGTGTGCGGGTTCGCGACCATGATCGATGCGCCCGTGCCCGTGGCCTCGGAGCCGTAGGCCCAGGCATTGCTCGCCATGCGCTGCGCGGGCGGGCGGTCTTCGGCGGCCTTGGCGACGGCCGGGGCGCCCAGCTGGTCCCAGGTCGAGGCGGCGGCATAGGGCGCGACGGCCAGCGCCTTCCACAGCGAGTTGACCTGCATGGTGGCACGCACCATGTCGCTGGCCCGCATCTGCGGCGGCGCCGCGCCCTGGCAGGCGGTAGCGGCGGCCTCGGCGCCGAGGTCGCGCAGCCGGCGGTTGAAGCCCGCCGCATAGCCCTCGGCCAGGCCGCGCGCGTCGGCCGAGAGATCGCGCCATGCCGCTTCGACCTCCTCGTCGGACAGCTGCACGCGGTAGAACAGGTCGCTGTTCAAGTTCGAGGTCTGCAGGAACGCGACCAGCGATGCCCCGTCAGGCCCGAAGCGTTCGGACCGCTCGCCGCGCAACGTCACCACGCGGTCGGCCAGCAGGCACAGGTGGTCGCGCGCCACCGCATAGCCGTAGCCATAGCCGAGCCCCGTGTAGTCGGCGGCCTTCACATGCGGCAGGCCGTACTGCGTCCAGCGGACTTCCGCGTTGTACCTGTCCGGCGTTGCGGGCGGATTGCCGCCGACGGGGCCGGGCAGAAAACCGCCGCCGCCCCCATCGCCACCGCAGGCCGCGATCGCGCCTGCCACCACGGCACCGCACGCCAGCGCGCGCAGCAGCGTCCCCTTCATTGCGCGCCTCCGCCGGCGCCGTGGCTCTTGCGCGCGATCACCTGCATCTCGACCCAGGCCTTAGGCACCGCGATGCCGGCCAGCATCGCGGTACCGGTGGGCTTGGTCGGCAGCACCTCGGACAACGTACGCACCACCGCGCCCAGGTGCTCGGCGCCCGCGATGATCAAGGTGTAGTTGACGATCTGGTCGAGCCGTCCGCCGCAGGCCGCTAGATAGCGCTCGATGTTGCGCATCATCAGCCGGGTCTGGTCCTCGGCGCTCTCGGCGAGCTGCTGCGTGTCGTAGTCCATGCCGATGGTGCCCGAGACGAAGATCCAGTCGTCGTCGAACATCGCGCGGCTGTACGGTGCATTGACGAAGGGCAGCGGGAACTCGGCGGTCTGCATACGGTGTCTCTCTTTCTGGCGATGGAATGAACGGAGGGAAGGAAAAAAATCAGGCGCGCAGCATCTCGCGCACGATGGCGCGCGCATGGATCTCGGTCGCATCGAAGATCGGTGCGCGGCAGCGCAACCAGGGCCTGGCGTAGCTCAGTTCGGAGCAGCCCAGTACCACGCCCTCGGCGCCGCGCGCCACCAGCGCGTTGCACAGGGTCGAGACCATCAGGCCCTCGTCGCGTCCGGCCTCGCCGCGCGCCAGTGGTCCGAAGATCGCGGCATCGAGGGTGCGCCGCTGGGCGGCGTCGGGCAGCACCAGTTCGAAGCCCGCGCCCTCGCCGAGCAGGCGGCCGAAGAAGGGCGCGTCGAGCGCGAAGCTGGTGGCCAGCACGCCCAGGCGGCGCAGGCCCGGTCGCTCGGCGGCGACGGCATCGCCGGTCTCGCGCGCCACGTGCACCAGCGGCACGCCGGCCGCGGCCTGTACCTCGTCGGCCGCGAAATGGCCGGTGTTGGCGAGGATCGCGATCAGCTCGGCGCCCGCGGCGCGCGCCTGCCGCGCGGCCGTCTCCATCTGCGCGCGCGCATCGGCCGGCCGGCCCGCGGCCATGGCCGCGTGGATGCAGGCGAAGTCCAGGCTCACGATCACGCAGCGCGCCGAGTGCAGGCCGCCGAGTTCGCGCTGCACGCCTTCGTTGAGCAGCTTGTAGTAGCCGAGCGTGGAGGGCCACGCGACGCCTCCGATCAGGCCCGCGACTTTCATGATGGGAAGGCCCTCAGTCGAGCTTGAAGCCGAGCCGGCGGATCACCGGCGCATAGCGCGCGAGGTCGGCGTCGATGCGCGTCGCGAGCGCCTGCGGCCCGGTCTGGGCCGCGGGCTCGAAGCCGAACACCAGCAGCTTCTCGACCACGTCGGGCTGGTGCAGCGCCCAGTCCACGCCTTCGCTCACTCGCGCCACGATCTCGGGCGGCAGGCCCCTGGGCCCGACGATGCCGAACCAGACCGAGAAGTCCACGCCCTTGTAGCCCAGCTCCTCGAGCGTGGGCACCTCGGGCTGGCCCGAGAAGCGCCGCGACGACGCGAAGGCCAGGATCTTCGCGCGGCCCGCCTTCGCGAACTGCACGTAGGGTGCGATGCCGTCGAAGGCCGCGTCGATGTCGCCCGCGACCGTGGCCTGCGCAACCTCGGCGCTGCCCTTGTAGGGCACGCGCGTGCTCTGGATGCCGGCGCTGCGGTTGAACTCCTCGAGCGCCATCTGCGACAGGATCGCCGCCGCGCCGATGTTGACCCTGCCGGGCTCCGCCCGGGCGCGCTTCACGAGCTCGTGCACGTCGGCCATCGCGCCCGGCGCGCCGGCGCGCACGATCACCGCGTTGGGCGAGGTGATCGCGAGCGCCACCGGCGCGAAGTCCTTGCGCGGGTCGTAGGGCAGACGGTTGTAGAGCGAGGGGTTGAGCACGAAGGTCTGGTCGATCGACCACAGCAGCGTGTAGCCGTCGGGCTGGGCCTTCATCAGCTCCTGCGCGCCGATCAGCGTGTTGCCGCCGGGCTTGTTGTCGATCACGATCTGCTGGCCGAGCCGCTCCTGCAACTTCGCTGCGATGAGCCGCGCCGTCACGTCGGCGCCGCCACCCGCCACGAAGGGCACCACCAGCCGGATCGGCCGCGCGGGCCAGGCGGCCTGGGCCGCCGACAACGCCGGCAGCACCAGTGCCAGGGAGGCCGCCGCAAGCCCCAGAAACCGGCAGACACGTCGCACATTCATACCTAAACTCCGCGCTCGATCAAAGTGTTGCAACGCTAACGCCGCAAGGCAGGGTTTTCTATGCCGATCCGCTCGCAGACTGTGCCGATCCCGTCGCTGCTCCCGGCCATGCCCCCGGGCGCGCTGCCCGAGGACGACTTCAACGCCACCCTGGTCCGGCTGCCGGTCGAGCGGCCGCTCGCGCTCGCGGGCCTGCACGACGGCGCGAGCCGCGAGGTGCGCTGGCCGCGCGACGGCGGTCGCATCCTGCGGCTGCGCACCATGCCCTGGGAGGGCGCGAGCGCGCTGTACTTCGACTTCCGCCTCAACGACGACCTGCACGTGCAGCTGCCACCCGGCGACGAGTTGCTCGTCACCTTCTTCCTGGCCGGCCACGTCACGGGCCAGATCGGCAGCGCGCAGGGCCGCGCGCTCGACTTCCGCGTCGACCGCGCGCTGCTGCGCACGCCCAACCGCGACGGCGGCTACCTGATCCACATCCCGGGTGCCTGCCGCAACAACTTCGTGCAGTTCCGGCTGCGCCGCGCACTGCTGCCGCGCTGGCTGCAGGCGTTGGGCGTGCAACTGCCGGCGCGGCAGATGGCCGAGCTGGTGGACCGCGACGACGGCCGCGTGCTGTGCAACGCGGCGCTCACGCCGCGTGTGCGCGACTGCCTCGCGCGCATCCGCGACGAACCCGCCGACCAGCCGGCCTTCGTGCCGCTGTTCCATGCGCGAGCGACGGAGTTGCTGACCTGCGTGCTGCTCGACCTGCACCAGTTGCTGCGTCCCGCGCGCTCGGGCGCCGAGGAAGGCGCCGACGACGCCGAGGCCACGGTGCGCCGGCTGCGCGCGCTGGTCGGCGAGGCGCCGGCACGCGCCTGGTCGGTCGACGAACTCGCGCGGCGCGTCGGCCTGCGCACGACCCGGCTGCAGGCGCAGGTGCGCGCGGCCGCGGGGCTTTCAGTGCATGGCCTGCTCGTCGACGAACGGCTCGCGATCGCGGCGCGGCTGCTGCGCGACACGCAACTCGGCGTGCAGGCAGTGGCGGCCGAGGCCGGGTGGGAATGCCACGGGCGCTTCACGGCCGCGTTCCGGCGCCGGCACGGCATGACGCCGCGCGACTACCGGTTGCGTCATGCTGCGCCGCGAACGCACTGAGTGCGTCCAGCGACCAGCCTCAGATCTTGAACGACCGCAGCGCCTTCAAAGGCTGCGACTTCAAGGGCACGGCCTTCACCGCCCGCGCCTTGAACGGCAGCACCTTCGAAGGCAGCGCCTGGAGCGCTTGCCAACGCGAGGGCGGCGAGCGGCGCGCATAGACCAGCGCCGCGATCAGGCCCAGGCCCGTGAGCGCAGCACCACCCCAGGCCACGGCCGGGCTGTGCAGCGCGCGGCCGAGGGCCGAGCGCTGGCGCTCGGGCTTCGCCGACGTGCCCGAGGCGGCGCGTTCCAGCGGGGTGATAGCGCGTGCAGTGTTGGGGTTTTCCTCGCCTTCCAAGACAGCTTGAGAGATCTCCAGCGGCGTGAGCGCATCGCCATTCGGTTCATTCGAAGCCTGGGTGGTGTGCGGTTGGATGGTCATGGGAAATCCTTTGCTTGTTCGATGATGGAGGAATCTGCTCCGAAACAAGACTCGCCCCTTCCCATCCATGCCGCGTACAGCGACGGCCCGACATTGGCGTAGGCCAAACGCCCGCCCGACGCCAGACCGTTCCGACGAGCGTCGAGATGCTTGGAAGTATTTCCTGGAAAAACCTGGACCTCGGGCTCATGCACCCCTGAAGATCTCTGCCCGACGCTGCCAGAGCCTCGTGGATGCCAAGCTCGATGCGCAACACCTACAAGAATGGCATTTGGCACTCTTTAATCCGGTCAAGGATCAGGAAAATGGCATTTGGCCTGGCGCTCGCCACTGAGATCCTCCAAGCCCTGGGCCAGCGCATCCGTGCTCAGCGGCTTGCTCAAGAACTCCCCCAGCTTGAGCTGGCGCAGATGGCGGGGCTTTCGCTGGGCGCGCTGCGCAAGCTGGAAAGCAGCGGCCAGTCTTCATTGGAGACCCTGGTTCGCACGGTGTACGCGCTCGGGCTGGTGGACGAACTCGAAGATCTTTTCGTTCTCAAGCGCCAAACCATTGCGCAGATGGCGCAGGCGGAAGCGCTCGGCCAACGACGGCGTGCAACACGCCGAAGGCGGGGAAGCTCATGAAACATCCGACCATTCGCTACTGTGGCTGGAATGAGCGCTGATGACTGGCCCCGTTGGCCGCGGTGCCCGCACACTCAACCCGCTTCCAACCCCGCCAGCAACAACTGAAGACTCGCCTGGAATTCATCCTCCGCCGTGCTCCGCATCGCGGCGGAAGCCACGCCGATCAGTTGTGGAAAGCGATCGGCCGGTAGCGCGCGGAAGCGCGCAATGGTGTCCTCGGCCGATTCCGCCGCCTGCAGCGACAGCGGACCCGCCAGCTCGGCCTGCGCCATGCCCGTAACCAGCGCGGAGATCGCCCGGAAGGCCACCAGCAACCGCGTGTCCGAACGGCCGCTGCGCGCCAACGCGGCCAGCAGCGCCTCGGCCACCTCGAAGGCCGCCGGTGCTCGGCTGCGGCGGGTCAGGATCAGCGGAATCGCGTGGGGATGCGCACGCACCGCGCGCCACAGCGCGGTGGCGATGGCGCGCACCTCGTCGGCCCATGCGGCGTACGGCCCGCGATCCCAGGCCACCTCGGCGAGCACCGCCTCGATCACCAGCAGATCGATCGCCTCGCGCTGCGGCACGTAGTTGTAGAGCGTCATCGCACCCGTGCCCAGTTCGGCCGCGAGCGAGCGCATCGAGAGACCGGCGAGGCCCTCCCTGTCTAGCAAGCGCAGGGCGGCAGCCTGCAATTGCGCATGCGTGAATCTGGCGGGTCGGCCCATCGCTGCTCCATTGACTTTCTTCGGACGGGACGATTATAGTCGTTTACGTACATCGTACGTATTTGAATCTTTCACCGCCTTCCAGCAAGGAATCACATGAAGCTCACCCCGGGTTCCATCGCGCCGGCACTCGTTGCCCGGACGATCCTCGGCCAGTCCGTCCGCATCCCGAGCGACGGCGCGCCCTACCTGCACCTGCAGTTCCGCCGCTTCGCCGGCTGCCCGGTGTGCAACTTCCACCTGCGCACGATGAGCCTGCGCCAGCCGGAGATCGCCGCGGCCGGCGTGCGGCAGATCGTTTTCTTCCATTCGTCGCCCGAGGAGATGCTCGAGTACCAGGCCCAGCTTCCCTTCGACTGCATCGCGGATCCGACGAAGCGGTACTACCGCGCCTATGGCGTCGAGACCTCGTGGCGCGCGGTGCTGCATCCCGGGGTGTTCTGGAGCGGGCTGCGCTGGGTGCTGTCCACCGGCCGCTTCTACCGCAAGGCCGAGAACGGCATCCAGGGCCTGCCGGCGGACTTCCTGATCGACGCACGGGGCCGCGTGGTGGCCTGCAAGTACGGCCAGCATGCGGACGATCACTGGGAAGTGGACGACCTGCTGAAGCGGGTCGGCGATGCCGTGGCCCCGCCGGCGTCCGGCGCGCCGCGCCCGGGCACCGTCGGCTGAGCATCGCCCGGAGCGCGGCTCAGGCGTCGCGCGCGCAAGCCAGCATCAGCTCGCGCAGCCACTCGTGCGCCGGCGAGTGGTCGGTGCGCGGATGCCAGACCATGCGCACGTCGAACAGCGGCAGGTCCAGCGGCAGGTCGAAAGCCTCCACCTCGGCCATGCGCGACATGCGGCGCGCGAGCCGCGCCGGCACGCTGGCCACCATGTCGGAGGTCTCGAGCACGAAGGGCAGTGCGAGGAAGCTCGGCTTGATCATCTGCACGCGCCGGCGCAGGCCGTGCGGCTCGAGCGCGGCATCGATCTGCACGTTGTAGATCTGCGAGGCATCGGGCTCGATCGTCACGTGCGGCAGCGCGCAGAACGAAGGCACGTCGAGCGCCGCGCCATGCACGGGGTGCGAGCGCGCGGCCAGGCCCAGGAAGCGGTCGGAGAACAGCTTGCGGCCCTTGACGTAGGTGGGCGCGTTCGGGAAGTAGGTCAGCGCCAGGTCGAGCTCGCCGGCCGCCATCATCTCGCCGAAGTGGTGCGGGTTGGTCTGCAGCATGTGCACCCGCACGCCCGGCGCCTCCTGGCGGATGCGGCGCATGACCGAGGGCATCATCAGCAGGTCGATGTAGTCGATGACGATGAGCCGGAACACCTGCGTGGAGGTCGCGGGGTCGAAGCGCACGGGCTCGGTCAGGCGCTCGAGCGCGGCGATCGCCTCCTGCACGCGCGGCCACAGCACGAGCGCGAGTTCGGTCGGCATCCAGCCGGTGCCGGCGCGCATCAGCAGCTCGTCGCCCAGCAGGTCGCGCAGCTTGGCGAGCGACACGCTCATCGAAGACTGGCTCATCTCGAGCCGCTCGCCCGCGCGCGTGACGTGCCGCTCACGCATCAGCGCATCGAAGGCACGCAGCAGGTTCAGGTCGAGGTCTTGCAGCTTCATCGGGGGCGATAGCGGGGCGCGGGCGGGTAAACCCGCATGGATCATCACGAACGCGATGCCGGGCATCGGCGGCTTCGATGGACCACGCGGCCGCGGCCTCGAATACTGGCGGCCATTATTCACTCCGCCAGAAAGATCGCCATGGCCATTCCCCAGATCCGTGTCACCCGCGAAGAGATGCGCCAGCGCGTCGCCTACTTCAAGGACCTCAAGGGTTTCGACGGCGGGCTGCCCGACAGCCGCCATCCGAGCGCCGAGCGCAAGCTCTACAACGCGGTGGGCTTCCAGCCGCCGCGCGGCAAGGGCGGCGACGAGGTGGTCTCGCCGGTCGGCGCGCAGGCGGCCGAGAACGCCGCCATCCGCATCAGCGAGGGTTTCAACCTCGGCTTCTGCGAAGCGAAGCCCGGCAAGGGCCCGATGATGCACAACCACGACACCAACGAGACCTTCATGCCGCTCACGGGCCGCTGGCGCTGTTCGTGGGAGCTCGACGGCCGCGAGGAGTACTTCGACGTCGGGCCGTGGGACATCTTCTCGTTTCCGGCCGGCGTCAACCGCCGCTTCGAGAACATCACGCACGAGGAGCCGGGCAAGACGCACTTCCTGATGTTCGTGATCGGCGGCAACGCGCCCGAGGCGGATTTCACCGAAGACGCAAAGAAGACGCTGCGCGAAGAAGGCCTGCTGGCCTGATGCACGCGACGGCCCACCGCATGACAACGATCGCCGAAGACCCGCCCGCGATGCCCGAGGCCCTGTGCCGCTTCGTCGCGGCACAGCCCCTGCACCGCTTCACCGACACGCGGGGTTTGGCCTGGTCGCTGCGCGACACCGGCGCGCGCGGCGACACGGCCACCGCCGAGCCGCCACCGCTGGTCCTGCTGCCAGGCGCGCTGGGCAACGGCGACAGCGCCTGGCGCATCGCGCAGGCCTTCGCCGCCGAGCGCCGCGTGCTGAGCATCACCTACCCGGGCGGCGTCGCGCCCGAGCCGCTCGCGCTCGGGCTCGAGGAGCTGCTGCGCGAACGGCGCACCGGCGCGGTCGCGCTCTGGGCCTCGTCGTACGGCGCCTGGTGGGCGCAGGCCTTCGCGTTGCGATTCCCTGATCAGGTGGCGGCGCTGTGGCTCGGCAACACCTTCGTCGACGGGCGCGACGTGGCGCAGCATCCGCTGTTCGATGCGCTCTGGCTCGCGGCCAGCGACAGCGCCACCGTGATCGCACGCTGGGACCAGGCGCTGCGCGCGCGGCCCGACGACCTGCTGCGCGCGGTGCAGCTGCACATGCTGCATGCCGGCCTGCCCGCTTCGGACTTCCACGGGCGGCTGCGCCAGGTGGCAGGCGCGGCCGAGCTGCCGGCACCGCAGGCGACCGCCAACACCGTGGTCTTCGAATGCGAGGACGACGCGATCATCGCGCCCGCGACCCGTGCCCGCGTGCGGGCGCGCTATCCCAAGGCTCGCCATCTCGCGCAGGCGCAGGGCGGCCACTACCCGCACATCGTCAAGGCCGAGCTGCTGGTCGAGCGCATGCGCGACTGGCTGCAATGACCACCCCCCTTCACACCTGCATCGCCCCACGCTGAGGAGTTCCCCATGCCCGTCTCTCGTTCCCGGCGCCTCGCGCTCCAGCGCCTGGGCCTCGCGGCCCTGGCCGCCACCACGGGCCGCGCGGCCTTCGCGCAGGCCGGCTGGCCCGCCAAGCCGATCAAGCTCGTCGTGCCGTTCTCGGCCGGCGTGTCGCCCGACGTGGTGGCGCGCATCCTCAGCGAGCCGCTGGGCCAGGCGCTCGGACAGCCGATCGTCATCGACAACCGCGCCGGCGCGGCCGGCATCATCGGCGCCGAGGTCGCGGCGCGCAGTCCCGGCGACGGCTACACCCTCTTCATGACCGTCAACTCGATCATGGGGATCAACCCCAACGTCTACGCCAAGCTGCCCTACGACACCTTCCGCGACTTCGCGCCCGTGACGCAGGTCGCGCTCGTGCCCTACGTGCTGATCACCGGCCCGGGCCAGCCCGATGCCAGCCTGCGCGACCTGCTGGCGCGCGCCAAGGCGAAGCCGGGCTCGATCGACTACGGCTCGCTCGGCGTGGGCTCGGGCCCGCACGTGGTGATGGAGATGATGAACAACATGGCCGGCGTGCAGATGGTGCATGTGCCCTACAAGGGCAGCCCGCTGGCTGACGTGATGGCCGGCCAGATGCCGATCGCCTTCGAGCCCGCGACCACGGCGATCCCGCTGGTGCGCAGCGGCAAGCTCCGCGCGCTCGCGGTGACGAGCCCCAGGCGCAGCGCGCTGCTGCCCGAGGTGCCGGCCGTGGCCGAGCTGCTGCCCGGCTACGACGGCGACGGCTGGCAGGGCTTCTACGTGCCGGCCGCCACGCCCCAACCCATCGTCGCGCGCTACAACCAGGAGTTGGTGAAGATCCTGCGCAACCCCGAGGTGCAGCGCAAGCTCACCGAGCTGGGGCTGGTGCCGGTGGGCAATTCGGTCGAGCAGTTCGGCGCGATCTCGCGCAGCGAGTTCGAGAAGTGGGGGCGCATTGCGAAGGCGAACCGGATACGCATCGACGGTTAGCGTCCGCTGCGGCGCTCGCAATCCGAGTACGTCCGTGTTGTCAAGCCACCAACGAAGGAGTCTTTGGTCATGCCAGCGACTTCTTCTGGAAGTTCGTCAGTCGGTCGCAACACAGTGGCGCGAAGAACAGCGAACGCGGTCTTATGATCACTTCTCCATTAACGAGGAGGAGAGAGATCATGGGCCCAGTTTGGGAGGGGTTGTCGCGCCTGCGCGGCGCTGCGATCTGCACCGCAGTTGCGGTTGTCGTCACTGCATGTGGCGGTGGTGGGGGCGGAGGCGGTGGGGGCTTTCCGATAGGACCTGGGTCCGTGGCACCGCCGTCGCAACCGCCGGCGCCCGGTGGAACCGACACGCCAACCCCCACGTCGCCACTGAAGCTGGAGATCAAGATCAACGGGCAAGGGCCGAATGCCGTGACTCAGGGCCAGACCCTCGTCTTGACGGCCGGCGACGCGGTCGAAATCTCCGCGGACCAGGACGTGACATGGAGCGGCGTCAGCAATACGAGCCCCACCGTCGACACGACGGTGGGTACGGTGACTGTCGCCGATCTGCAGACTTCGCCGAGGAAGTGGTCGGGACAGATCGTCAGCGCCACCAACGACTCGGGCTCCTACACGATCACCGCGAAAGCGGCCGGTGCATCGGCGTCGAGCAAGATCGACCTCCAGCTGCGGATCACTCCGCAGGACCGCCGCAATGGCGACTACCAGGTGTTTGCGACCAACGGTGCGCAGCAGACGCTGAAGCTGGACTTCAACCGCAAGACCTACAAGATGACCGATGCGGCCGGGGTCGCGGAGTCAGGCGCGATCGGCGCGGACGCGACCTCGAGCGACACCTTCGTTTTCTCCAACGCTCGCACCGGCGGCTCGACCAACAACGCACGCTTCCGGGTGTCCTTGGTCTCCGACCACATCGTCGTGGGCGGGTATCCGTTCGCGATGCCGGGCGGAACGACCGCCGTGCGTCCTTTCGTCGCATCGCGCGCACCGATCAAGTCGGCCACGGATCTCGATGGCAGTTTCAACGGCTTCGGAACCAGCATGGCCGGAACGACCGCCGACTCTTCGATCAACAGCCTCAGGATTTCCAGCCAGGGCACCAAGCTCGAGGTCTGCACGGATGACGTGATCTACAGCGTGGACAGCTGCCCGCCCGCCTCCCTCAAGACCTACTCGGTGTCCAAGGGCGCGACCGACGGTGCGTGGCATGCCGTCAATAACGCCGATCCCGGAGACGCCCACAACTTCAGCGTGGTGAAGTTCGACAACGACAGGGCCTACCTGGAAGCCGAGAAGACGTCGGCCAACGCGTTCCGATTCCGCATCGGTCTCAACATCAGCAGCAGCCTGCCGACGTCCGTGATCACCTCCTACGGCGCGGCCACGGATGGTTCGTGGGGAAGCTCGGTGACGAAGCCGGTGAGCCGGGTGCTGATCGACTACACGCTCGCACGTCAGAGTTCGGCGGGCCCGGGCCTTCCCACCGGCGACGTGGTGCGTGGCTACGCCCGCAACGCCATCGGCCTCGACGGTGCAGCGTCGGAAACGACAGCCTTTGTCGGACAGTTCTACGCCCTCGCGCCAGTGCCGGTGCTTCCCTTCGCGCTGGGCCTCAACTACGCGCTGACCACGCCCACGAGCTACTTCATGGCGTACAGCCCGCAGCTCTTCGCCCGGGTCGGACCGCGCGTTCCGGGTGCCGCGGGTTATCTGGAAATCGGGTTGATCGAGCGCTGATCACTCGTACGAGGCAGGCCTTGCGGCAAGGCGATCGGCTCGCCGCAAGCGCCTCGTTACCCACAGGTACACCTCGCTGGCCAGCACCACGATCGTGACCAGATCGAGCGCCCCCAAGATCAGCTTCAACGGCAGCCCGCCGTAGTCCCCGAAGTGCAGCGACCTCGACACCTCGAGCGCGCGCAGACGCGAGACGAGCGTCGCCGGAACGAGGACGGGAGCCTCAAGCGCCGCACCACGCAAGGCGGCACGCCCCAGCAGCGCCGATAGGGCCGCAGGCTTCGCCCAGGCAAGCCGGATCCGCTTCGGCGATTGACGCCGCCAATCGCGCCATGTTTGTTACTCCCCCCACCGCGCGCACGGGGGTAACCTGAGGCCTCGTTGAACCCATCGAAGACGCACCATGACTTCCTGGCCCGATGCACTGCGCACCCACTACCGCTGGATCATCGTGGCCGCGGGCGGCGCCCTCGGCTGCGTGGCGATCGGCGGGCTGTTCTCGCTGCCGGTGTTCCTGCGGCCGATCGCGCAGGACACCGGCTGGTCGAGCACCGGCATCTCCACCGCGATGACGCTCGCCTTCGTGGCGCTGGCGCTCGGCAGCATCGCCTGGGGTTCCCTCAGCGACCGCGTGGGCCCGCGCCTCGTGGTGCTGGCGGGCACCGTGCTGCTCGCGCTCGGGCTCGCGCTGGCGAGCCTCGCGACGTCGCTGCTCGCCTTCCAGCTGCTGTTCGGCGTGGTCGTCGGCATCGGCGCGGCGGCGATCTTCGCGCCGATGATGGCCTGCGTGACCGGATGGTTCGACACGCATCGCAGCCTCGCGGTGTCGCTGGTGTCGGCCGGCATGGGCGTGGCGCCGATGACCATGTCGCCGCTGGCCGCATGGCTGGTCCAGACGCACGACTGGCGCGGCGCGCTGCAGCTCATCGCGGCGCTGGCGGCGGTCAGCATGATTCCGCTGGCCCTGCTGGTGCGTCGTCCGCCCGCCTTGCAGGCCACCCCCGCCGCGTCGCCAGAGGCAGCGCGCGAACCAACGCTGTCCGTCGCGCAGGCGCTGCGCTCGCCGCCCTTCCTGATCCTGGTGCTGACCAGCTTCCTGAGCTGCGCCACCCACTCGGGGCCGATCTTCCACACCGTGAGCTATGCGGTCACCTGCGGCATTCCGTTGATGGCGGCCGTGTCGATCTACAGCATGGAAGGGCTCGCGGGCCTGGGCGGGCGCCTCGTGTTCGGGCTGCTGGGCGATCGGTTCGGCGCCGCGCGCGTGCTGGTGCTGGCGCTGCTGGCCCAGGCGATCGTGGTGCTGGGCTACGTGTTCGCGCGGCAGCTGGGCAGCTTCTACACCGTGGCCGCGCTGTTCGGATTCACCTACGCGGGCGTGATGCCGCTGTTCGCGGTGATCGCGCGCGACAACTTCCCGCTGCGCATGATGGGAACGGTGATCGGGAGCACCACGATGGCCAGCAGCCTCGGCATGGCGCTGGGCCCCGTGCTGGGCGGGCTGATCTACGACACGTACTCGAGCTACGCGTGGCTCTTCATCGGCGCGTTCGCGCTGGGCATCGGGGCCTTCCTGGCCGCGTTCGCGTTCACTCGGCTGCCGCGGCAGCGCGCGATCGCCGCGGTTGCTTGAACGGCGTCAGGCCGGCCTCTCGAACCCCGATCGCGATCAGGCCGAGTGCGCCTCGGAGGCGAAAACATTGCGATCGCTTCATCGGCCATTGGATACATAGCATTAACAAATAGACCTCCGTCCCGGCGACTCAGGCGCAATTCGATTCCATTGCTCGACAATCGCAACACGGCATTACCGACGTTACTTGTTGACAGGTCCGGGTGCATGCCGTCCCTGAACTTCGACGTGAACGAGGGACTCGCTTGTTTCTCCGCGCCCGGCTTTCGAAGCCCCTTTGCACCGATCGCCCCAGTGGCAATGGCCCCCGCAAGAGCGGCGGAGTGACGCTCATCGAATTGATGACGGTTCTTGTCGTGCTGGGGATCCTGGCGTCGATGGCGGCGCCATCGTTTCTCGACATGTTGCAGCGCAATCGCGTGGCGACACGAATCAATGCATTTGTCGGCGATCTGCAATTCGCCCGCTCCGAAGCAATTCGACAAGGCATTCCAGTGACGGTCTGTGCGTCGTCCGACGGCAGGTCGTGCATCGGCCGCGCCACCTGGAACACGGGATGGATCATCTTCGCGGATCCGGACAGCAACGGGACACGGGACGAGGACGGAACCGCCGAGCAGGTACTGCGCGTGCAGGCTGCCTGGAAGGGCAGCGACAGCTTCACCGCGAGCACGGGCATTGGCGCCATCACGTATGGCAGGGATGGTCTGGCGATCGGATTGCCGGCCAGCGCGAGTGCGCTCCTCACGCTGCGCACCTCGCCGGTCAACGATTCCGCGACCCGCTGCGTGCAGATCAACTTCGCCGGGCACCAGAAGGTTCTCCGTGCGAACGAAGGCGGTTGCGCATGAGGGCCGTGGAAGCGGCCCGCGGCCGAGGCGCGCAGGCCGGCTTCACGCTGCTGGAGGTGCTGATCTCGATCCTCCTGGTGTCGATCGGAATCTTCGGATTCGCGAAGATGCAGGCACTGGCGCTGTCCGATACCCACGTCGCATCCTCGCGGTCGGTGGTGGCGCTGCAGGCGGCCAGCCTGGCCGGCACCTTGCAAGGCAACCGTGCCTACTGGGCGAGTGCCAGCGCCCCCGCGAGCGTGACGATCAAGGGAAGCTCGATCGCGAACGGCACCGGCACGGCCCCCGCCACGGCGACGAGTTGCGATGCGGACCGGGCACCGCCGGCGCCGCAGTGCACGGCAGCCCAGCTGGCCTTGTCCGATCTGCAGCAATGGGCCATCCACATGAACGACCTGTTGCCAAGCTACGAGGCCACGGTGGGTTGCAGCCCCGGCGGCGAGCCGGTGACCTGCACCATCACGGTGAAGTGGGTCGAGAAGTACGTGGCCTCGACGAAGGCTTCCGTCTCCGACAGCACCGCCACTGGCGGAACGCGTTCGTACACCCTCCACGTCAAGCCCTGATGAACCGTGCGTCCGCGACTCGCCGCACCTCTCCCGCTTCCCTGCCGACGCGGCAGACCGGCATCGGCCTCGTCGAGCTGATGGTCGCCATCGTGATCGCGTTGTTCCTGGTACTGGCCGTGGCGAGCATCTACCTGAACGTGCGGGCGACTTCCGCCGCCCAGGACAACCTGGCGCAACTGCAGGACAGCGAGCGGCTCGCACTGACCCTGGTCACGACCACCCTGCAGTCGGCCGGCTACTTCGTCGATCCCACCAAGGACACCGCCGCGACTGCCTTGCCGGCAACCACGGTCTCGCGCGAGGACGGCGGCAGCACCGCCTTCGAGGCCGGCCAGCCGGTGGTCGGTACCGGGGACGGAAAAGGACGGGGATCGAATGGCGACACCATCGCCGTGCAATACCAGACCGCCCGCAACGACGGCCTGATGAATTGCCTGGGCGGCACCAATACGACCCAGGAGACCGCCGTGTTCTCGAACTATTTCGCCGTCAATGCGAACAGCGAATTGACCTGCACCGTGGGCAACGGCAGCCCCCAGGTATTGAGCGGCAACATCGACAGGATGAGCGTGGCTTACGGAACGGACACCGACGGCGATGGTGCCCTGGATACCTATCTGCCCGCGTCGGCGGTCCAGGCCGCCGGCCTCTGGGGCGGCGTCCACACGGTCCGGGTGTCGGTCTGGTTCCTCGACACGATCAAGTCGTTGCCGGGCAAGCCCGTGCCGCTGGCCTTCCCGGTCGTGCAGACCATCGACCTGATGAACAGATCATGATCCGGCCACCCCGGTCCTCAACGACCCGCCCCCGAACCCGCGCCTCGCGCTCGCGGCGCCAGCACGCGGGCGTGGTGATGGTGACCTGCCTGTTCATCCTTCTCGTCATCACCCTGCTGGCTGTCGCGATGTACCGCAGCACGGGGCTCCACGAGAAGATCGCGGGCAACACCCTCGAGAAGGAGCGGTCGTTCCATGCGGCCGAAAGCGCCGTCCGGTACGGCGAATGGTGGCTCGCGCAGGATCTTCGGGGAGCCGGCGGTGCGTGCGAAGGCATCGTCGACGGCAACACCGCCAGCAACATGCGCGTCTGCACGGCCGCGCTCGCGACACCGGCCGCCGTCCCGTGGGCGAACCGGGTCAGCTATGCGCCGCCGAAGCTGGTCGTGAAACCCGGCGGCGGCCTGATCGCCGGCAGCGTGGGTGTCGCGGGCGACGTGAACTACGCCGGGGGTCCGGGCCTGTACATCCAGTACCTCGGCCTCGGGCCCGACCCCAGGCAATCGATCTACCGCGTGACCGGCGCCGCATATGGCGGCGTCGCCTCGACCATCAGCGTGGTGCAGAGCACCTATGCGATATCGGCCCGGACACTCGACCTGGGAGGGCTATGAAGACATTCCGGTTCACGTCCATCGAGCGCGCGGTCCGTCCGGCCATGCTGCTGGCGGGCGCCGCCTTCATCCACGCGGCACAGGCGCAACTCGTCATCAGCGACACGTTGAGCGGGACCTCTTCCTCGTACGACTGGATCAGCCTCAACGGTTCCTGTCTCACCGCGGGCAACCAGGATCCCGGCGGCGCCACGAAGATTCCCGGTTGCAAGAACCTCAAGGACAAGGGCGTCTACTACAAGAGCAACACGCTGGTCGGCGGCAAGGACGGCGCCATGCCGGACAGCACGGGCAACGGCGCGCTTCGCCTGACCAACGGCGACACGACCAGCGGCTCGAACGGCGACTACCAATCCGGCGCCGTCGTCTCCAACTTCACCTTTCCGGTCAGCCAGGGCCTGGACGTCACCTTCAAGACCGTGACGTACGGCGGCGACAACCTGAACAACCACGGTGCAGACGGCATCAGCTTCTTTCTGGCCGACGGCGCGCTTCCGCCCAGCATCGGCGGCCTGGGGGGCAGCCTGGGCTACAGCTGCTCCAACGGGAATCCGCAATACGACGGCGTGCGCGGCGGCTACATCGGGATCGGCATCGACGAGTACGGAAACTTCTCCAATTCGGGCGACAACACCAACACCGGGCCCGGCTTCGGCGCGGGGCGCATCACCGTTCGGGGCGCCGGCAGCACGAACTTCGCCGATCTCTCCACGAACGCCACGACCAAGGCCTCCTATCCCACCAGCCTCACCGCCAGCCAGCGGGAATCCGCCGTCAAGACGACCTGCCAGACTGGAACGATCCGGAACACGAGCACCAAGCTGACCTACAACTATCCGTACCTGACACACAAGGATGTCGGCGAGGTGATCGCCAACCAGCAAGCCACGAGCGTGCCCAAGCGCAGCAGCGCCAGGCCGATCACCTACTCCCTGCGAATCACGCAGGACGGCTTCCTCAGTTTCCTCTACAGCATCAACGGCGGCGTTTCGCAGACGGTTTTCGACAAGTACAAGATCACCGACAACAACGGTCCGCTTCCCGCCAGCTTCCGGTTCGGCTTCAGTGCGGGCACGGGACTGGGCAGCAATGTCCACGAGATCATGTGCTTCAAGGCGGCACAGATCGGGACGTCCGCCAGTTCGGTGGGATTGAATGCCCAGCAATCCGCCAAGGTGCAGGTCGGATCGCAGGTCTACCTGGCCTACTACAACCCGCAGAACTGGTGGGGCCAGCTCGCGGCCAGGAACCTGGTGCTCGATCCATCGACCGACATCGTGTCGATCAACCCCGTGGCCAACTGGGACGCCAGTTGCGTCCTCACGGGCGGTGCATGCGGTGCCACGAACAAGACCAGCGGCGATGCGCAGGCCTCGGCGAACCGCGGCCTGCTGAGCTGGAACGGCAGCACCGGTATCGCGCTGCAATGGGGCAACCTCTCCGCCACGCAGAAGTCCGCGCTGGATGCATCGGCGGCGAGCGCGACCAGTTCGACGCGACTGAACTATCTGCGCGGGGTGCGCAGCGACGAGGTCCAGACACCGACCACGGGCAAGTTCAGGAAACGCACCGGGGTGCTGGGCGACATCGTCAACGCGAGCCCGGCCTGGGTCGGACCGCCCAGTTCGCCCTACGAAGGCCGGTGGCAGGACAGGCTCTATCCGAGCGCGCAGCCGCCGGAAGGCACGAGCTACGCCGCGTTCTCGGCAGGAAATGCCGCGCGGACCAACGTGGTCTACGCCGGCGCCAACGACGGCTTCATGCACGCTTTCCGCGCCGGCGCCTACAAGGCGGATGGCTCCTTCGACAAGGATGCCGCCAACGACGGGCGCGAACTGCTCGCCTACATGCCGGCCCGGGTCGTCGAGACCATCTATTCGGCCGGCACGCCCGCGCTGGATTTCTCGTCGACACAGTACGCGCACAACGCCTATGTCGATGCCACACCGGGCACGGGCGACCTCTACTACCAGGGCGCATGGCATACGTGGCTGGTGGGCGGCCTGGGCGCGGGCGGCAACGCCGCCGGCGTGATCGGCGACAAGACGAGCATCGCCACCGGCACGCTCTTCGCGCTGGAGATCACCGATCCGGGCAACTTCGCCGAAGCCAACGCGGCCGGCATCGTGCTGGGCGAGTGGAACTCGGCCAACCTGAACTGCACCGGCGACTCGATCGCATCGATGTGCCGGGACAGCCTGGGCAGCATCTACGGAACGCCGATCATCCGTCGGTTGCACGACGGACACTGGGCCGTGATCTTCGGCAACGGCCTCAACAGCAAGTCCGGCAAGGCGGGCATCTACGTGATGACCGTCGACCAGAACACCGGCGGCAAGAGTTTCCGCTTCCTGCCCACCAGCGCGGGAGCGGCACTCGCAGGCACGGCCGTGACCATGCGAAACGGCATCGTGCAGCTGACCTCCGCCGACCTGGACGGCGATCACGTCACGGACTATGTCTATGCCGGCGACGCGCGAGGCAATCTCTGGCGCTTCGATCTGACGAGCAACGATCCGGCCCGCTGGGCGGCGGGAGATTCCGCGCTGTTCACCACCCCGTCGGGCCAACCCATCACCACGCGCCCCACGGTGATCGCCAGCTCGGACGGCAACGACCTCGATCGCATCGTCGTGAGTTTCGGCACGGGACAGATCCTTCCACAGACCTTGACCGCGGCGGCGGTTCCCGAACCCGCGGGCCAGTCGATCTACGGCGTCTGGGATTGGGACATGGGCACATGGAATGCCAAGTCCTCCCGGCGCTATGTCTCGCTCGCGCCGCCTCAACGATTCACCGACGCGGACCTGACGGCACAGACGATGTCCGATGTCGCCTACGCCAATGGCGACATCTTCGGCGCGCGCACCGTGACCCGGAACGCGGTGTGCTGGAAAGGCCGCCCGGCCTGCGGTTCCGGCACTGCCAGATTCGGATGGAAGCTCGCGCTCACGGGGGCGAAGGAACAGATCGTCTACAACCCCATCTTCGTCGACGGCCTGTTCGTCGTGAACACCACGATCCCGGCCACGACGCAGGTGCTGTCGTGCGAACAGCAACCCGCATCCGGCTACACCATGGCCATCTCGCCGGACACGGGCGGTGCACCGTCGAGCTCCTACTTCAAGAGCGCGACCACCGGTGCGAATGTCGCCGCCGACGCGGTGATCGCGGGCATCGGCCTGAGCGGCGTGGGTTCACCGGGGACCGTGACCGGCGAGAAGAAGAAGTTCCTGGTCACGCAGAACCGGGACGGCGATGGCTCGACGGTTCAGGTGGACCCCCAGGGCAATGTGAAGGGCAAGCGCCTGACCTGGATCAAGCTGCGCTGACCATGAAAGCCATGACTCGACAGGACCCATGCATGCCGCTCGTCCGCGGGCAACGCAGGCCGCGGGGCTTCACGCTGATCGAACTGATGATCATCGTCGCGATCGTCGCGATCCTGGCCGCCATCGCCTTTCCTTCCTACAGCGCCTATGTCCGGAAGGCGCGGCGCGTCGATGCCAAGAATGCCGTCCTCGACCTGGCCAGCCGCGAGGAGAAATTTTTCAGCATCAACAACAGATACACGGCCCAGGCCTCCGACCTGGGCTACGCCGCGCTGCCGTCGAGCGTGAATTCGGGTGGATCGAGCTACTACGACCTGAGCGTCAGCGTCGCGAGCGGCGCGACAGGCTTCGTCGCGCAGGCAACGCCCAAAGGCGCCCAGCGCGACGATACCGCCTGCTACAGCTTCAGGCTCGATCAACTCGGCGTTCAATCCAACGTGGGGAGCGATGGCACCACGGTGCTGGCCGATCCCGGTTGCTGGTAGGAGCAAAGGCCGCGCGGTCGCATCGGGCAAGGCCTGTGCAACGCCTCATCGACGGCCGCCTCCCAGGTCTCAGGGCGCACCCGCGCGCGATCTGTAGAGCCCGGCGTGCGCCATCGTGTATTCCGCCAGCGGCCCCAGCCTCGCCTGCGCCACGTCGAATTGCGCCGGCGGCTTGACGTAGGCGTGAACGATCCTTTGCGGCCCACCGGCATCGCCAACGCCTTCGACGACGATCGGGACACGCCGATAGCCATCCGCCTCGCCGACCCGCTCGAGCAGGTCCATGGCCGCCAGCGCCGCGTCGTCGACCTCGAACAGCTGGCCGACGATTCGCTCTCCTTCGCCGGGCAGGAAGACCAACCAGGGCGAGAAGCGCTCGCCCATCAGGTACAGCGGATAGCGTTCGAGCGTGACGAAGTCGCCGGGGATGCGGCGGCCGCGATTGGTGGCGAAATTGGGGTAGCCCTCTTTCAGGGTGCCGAAGACGAAGACGAGGTGTGGCGTGCGAGGTGCGAACCCGCCGCGCTTCATCTCCGCGATCGACTGCAGCAGATCTTTCTCGAACTGCTCCATCTCCGTGTCCCTGGTCCTTGGCATGGATGACCTCCTTCAGCCGAATGTAGGCCAAGCCGTCGCCGTCTTGTTCCCGTCGCCGGATGCGATCCGCCCAGCCAACGCCAGCAGATCCCGATCCCTCCCCCGCCCCCCGATCAACCCCAGCCCCACGGGCAGCCCGTCGACCGTCCCCAGCGGCAGGCTGACCTGCGGCAAGCCGCACAGCCCCGCGATGCAGGTATGGGCCAGCACGCGCATGCGGGTCTGCGCATCGGGCTGCGCCGAAGCGCCCAGCAGCGGCGCCACGTCGGGCGCGGTCGGCAGGCACAGCACGCCGTCGTGCGCGAGCAGGTCGTCGATCCTCGCGCGCAGCGCGTCGGCCTCGCGCCGCGCGGCATCGATCTCCCGGGCCGTGACCTGCGACGCGGCGCGCAGCCGCGCCGCGATCTCGGGCGCCATCGACGGCCGCGTGCGCTCGAACCATTCGCCATGCGTGCGCCAGACCTCGGCGCTCTGCAGCACGCGGTAGGCCTGTGCCGCAGCGGCCAGCGACAGGCCTTGCGCGGGCGCATCGAAGGCCAGGCCCAGCGATGCCAGACGGTCTAACGCAGGACGCAGCGCGGCGGCCACGCCCGGCGCGGCATCGTCGAAGGCATCGACCAACGGCACGATGCGCCGCAATGGTCGTATCTCGCCCGGCTGCAGCAGCACCGCGCCCACGCGCTCGAGCACCGCCGCGGTCACGGCGAACCAGCCCACCGTGTCGAAGGCCGGCGCCAGCGGCGTCACGCCGCGCGCATCGATCGCGCCATGCGTGGGCCGCAGGCCGTACAGGCCGCAGTAGCTGGCCGGGATGCGCACCGAGCCCGAGGTGTCGGTACCCAGCGCGAAGTCGACGCACCCGCCAGCGACGGCGGCGGCCGAGCCGCTGGACGAACCGCCGGGCACGCGGCCGGGTGCGCGCGGGTTCAGCGGCGTGCCGTAGTGCAGGTTCTCGCCGGCGAGCGAGAACGCGAGTTCGTCGCTGAGCGTTCGCCCCCGCAGCCGCGCGCCGGCCTCGAGCAGGCGCGCGACCGCGGGTGCGTCGGCCGTGGCCGGCGAATGCGTGCGCAGCCAGTCGGGATTGCCCGAGCGCGTGACATGGCCGGCGAGGTCGAGCACCTCCTTGGCGGCAAAGCTGAGGCCGCTCAACGGGCCATCACCGCTCGGATCGCGTGGATCGCGCACGAACGAAGGATCGAGTCCGAAGCGTTCCGGACTCTCGAAAGGAGCGCGGACCATCACTCGGCCGGATCGGAAGTGCCGCGATCGGGCGGCAAACCGTAGATCGCTTCCGCATGCACGATCGACTCGGCCATCGACGACACCGGCAACTGCTTGCGCATGGCCTCGCGCCGGATGATGGCGTAGGCCTCGTCCTCCGAGATGCCCTGGCGCGTGGCGAGAATCTTCATCGCGCGCTCGACGATGCGGCGCGTGCGCAGGGTCTCGTCGAGCTTGGCGATGCGGTTGAGCAGCCGCTCTTCGTAGCGGAACAGCATGCGCGCGACGTACAGCGTGGCGAGCACGCCGAAGGGACGGATCGGCTTGGGCAGCACGCCGTGCACGTTGGCGGCCGCGGCGGCCTCGAGCACGGCCGGGTTCTCGTAGGCCAGCAGCGCGATCAGCACCGCGTGCGAGGAACCGGCCAGCCAGGGATGCGCGGCGTCGCGCTCCGACTGGATGCTGAAGAACACGGCCTCGGTGCCCTCGGGCAGGTGGTTCGGCTCGGGCCACAGCGCGGTGACGCGGCAGCCGAAGCGGCGCAGCTGCTCGCACAGCACGCGGGCGTCCTCGTCGTCGGGATGGATGACGGCGACCCGGATGTCACGCAGGGAGCGCAGCTGGATCGGATCGGGCGTCATCAGAGGATCTTCCGTTCGTAGGCGACGAGGTAGGGATCGGGGCGGACGATGGACGCATCCTCCCACAGCAGGTCGAAACCGCCATCCTCGCGCGAGCGCCCGATACGGGCCTTGAGCGCGGTGTGGTTGGTGTCGGCGTCGATCTCGACCTCGCCCTGGGCCGAAGCATGGCGCGTGCCACCGAGGCTGCGCACGATGCGGTCAGGGTCGGGCGCGCCCTCGCGCGGCACCGCGCGCGCGAACAGGTGCACCTGCAGGTAGCCGGCCTCGGCATACATGTTGGGCCGGCGGCCGGCGCCGTAACGCTTCTCGTAGAGCGTGGTGAAGCGCGCGCTGGCCGGGCTCTCGATGCCCGCGAAATAGGGCGCGACCGTGAGATGCCCCGCGCGCGCGGCCGGGCTCAATGCCGCGATCTCGGCCTCGCTCGCGGTGAGGCTCGCGATCGGATGCTCGGCCGAGGTGGCGCCGATGGCATGGCAGGCGGCATAGAGCCGCGCGGTGTCGGCGCCCACCACGGTGCTGAGCACCACGTCGGGCCGCGCGGCGGCGATGCGCTCGGCCACCTCGGCGAAGGCGCTGTCGGGCGCGCCCATGGGCAGGTAGGTCTCGCCTGCCACGCTGCCCGCGCTCTCGAGCAGGAACTCCTTCGCGATGCGCGAGATCTCGCGCGCGAACACATACTCGGAACCGACCAGGAAGAAGCGCCGCCCGTGGTGCGCGAACAGGTACTTGATCAGCGGCACGATGGTCTGCGCGGGCGTGGGCCCGGTGTAGATCACGTTGGGCGAATACTCGAAGCCCTCGTACACCGAGGGATAGAACAGCACCGCGCCGTGGCGCTCGACCACCGGCAGCACGGCCTTGCGGCTGGCCGACGAGCAGCAGCCGAAGATCACCGGCACCTGATGGTGCAGCACCATGCGGCGCGCGATGTCGCGGTAGCTCGCGGGATCGGGGCCCGGGTCCTCGATGATCGGCACGATGGGCCGGCCCGCCACGCCGCCGCCCGAGTTGATCTCGTCGATGGCGACCAGCGTGCCGCTCAGCAGCGCCTGCTCGGTCACGGCCATGTTGCCGGTCTGGGCGAACAGCACGCCCACGCCGATCTCATCGGACATGCGCACCCTCCTCGCGGCCCGTCGCCGTCGCATGGCCGGGCCGCATGGCGTGCCAGGCGGTGTCGTCCTGGAACGCCGCGGCCAGCCCGAGCAGCGCGAACTCGCCGCCGGCATGGCCGATCAGCGTGAGGCCCACCGGCAGGCCCGTGTCGGCGAAGCCGCAAGGCAGGCTCACCGCCGGCAGGCCGGTGAAGTTGGCGAGGCAGGGCATGGCGGTCATGGCGTCCTGGACGGTGGTCGTGCGGCCGGCGAATTCGATGCGCGATTCTGCCAAGGGTGGCGCGGTCACGGGCAGCGTCGGCAGCACGAGCGCGTCGAGCCCCGCCAGGTCGCGCGCGAACGCGGCACAGAAGGCGCCGCGGAACTGCTGCGCCGCGAGATAGTCGACGGCCGACACGCTCTCGCCCGCATGCAGCAGCGCGCGCACGTCGGGTGCGTAGTGCTGTGCCCGGTCTCGCATCAGCGAGCGGTGGAAGGTGCTGGCCTCGGCGTACATGATGGCCTTCCAGGCCGCGAACACCGCCGCCATGCCGCGCACCGGCACGGGCACGAGATCGCTGCCGCGCTGGCCGAAGACCTCGAGCGCCGCCTCGAAGGCCCGGCCCACGTCGGGCGCGGTCTCGAAGCCCTCGCCCGCCAGCACGCCGATGCGCAGCCGGGCGCGGCCGCGTGCCTCGCGGAACTGCGCGGCATGGCGCGACGAATCGCCGGCCGAGCCTGGCAGCATCGCGTCGAGCCCCAGCCACAGGTCCTCGGCACTGCGCGCCATCGGCCCGGCGGCATCGAAGCTCCAGGCCAGCGGCAGCACGCCCTCGCCCTCGACGCGGCCGGTGCCCGGCTTGATGCCCGAGATGCCGCAGGCCGCGGCGGGAATGCGGATCGAGCCGCCGGTGTCGGTGCCGATGGCCAGCGGCAGCAGCCCGTCGGCCACGCAGGCGGCCGAGCCGCCGCTGGAGCCGCCGGTGATCGCACGCGGATCCCAGGGATTGCGCGTGGCGCCATGGTGCGATCCCTTGTTGGTCGCGCCGTAGGCCCACTCGTGCATGTTGGTCTTGGCCACCACGATGGCGCCGGCCCGGCGCAGCCGCGCGACCAGCGGTGCCTCGCCCTGCAGCGGCGCGTCGGCCAGCACGGCCGAGGCCGCGCTGCTGCCGAGGCCGGCGGTCAGCACGTTGTCCTTCACCGCGATCGGCACGCCATGCAGCGGCCCCACGGGCAGGCCGCGCGCCAGCGCACGGTCGGCCTCGCGCGCCTGGGCCAGCGCGCCTTCGCGGTCGACGGCCACGAAGGCGTTGGTACGCGCGGCGCGGCCTTCGATGTCGGCCAGCCGGCGTTCGGCCAGCTCGACCGCGCCGAGCTCGCCGCGGCGGATCAGCGCGGCCAATTGCGCCACGCCCGCGCCGTCGATGGTCTCAGCGATGGACATGACCGGTCTCCGTCGACGGTGGAACGAGCGCGAACCAGGCACGTCCGGGCATCTCGCGCAGGCCCGTGCGCAGGTCCTCGAGGATCGCCGCGACCTCGCCGCACAGCGCGGGGTCGAGCGCCACGAGACCCGCGGCGCGGCGATGCGCGGCCACGCTGTCGGCGTTCCAGGGTGCGGCGGCCTTGGTGGGAGCGGTTGCCATGGTCATGCCGCCAGCAGTTCGCGCAGCGCGTTGTCGATGAACGCGTTGTCGGGTTCGTGCAGGCCCTTGCCCGCCAGGTGGCCCCAGTCGGAAGGCAGCACGCGCAGCTCGGCGTTGGGCATGTGCGCGACCTCGAAGGCCGAATCCTCGGGCGGAAAGTAGAGATCGCTCGACGAGGGCATGACGATGGCGCGCGCCTTGATCGCCGACAGCGCCGCGACGAAGTCGCCCCGGTAGACCGGGTTGTCGGCGATGTCGCCGTGCTGCCCGGTCCACAGCGATGCAACCAGGTTGTTGGCATCCTTCGACAGCAGCCAGCCTTCCCAGAACTCGATCAGGAAGTCCTCGAGCGAGGCGAAGCCGAGCTGCTCGATGTCGAGCCGGTCGCGCAGGAACTTCTGCGAGAAGCCCCAGCCCGCGTACACCCGGCCGGCGGCGCGCAGGCCGCGCTCGGGCTGGCGTTCGTAGAAGCCCTCGCGCCATTCGGCGTCGGCCTGCAGCGCGGCCTTCACGCCCGCGAAGAAGACCTGGAAGTGGCGCGACGCGCGCGCCGCGCCCTGGAACGGCAGCAGCCGCTGCACCATGTCCGGGTACAGCGCGGCCCAGTGGAACGCATGCACCGCGCCCAGCGACCAGCCCGTGACCAGCCGCAGGGTGTCGATGCCCAGGTGCTCGGTCACCAGCCGGTGCTGCTGCACCACGTTGTCGTAGACGGTCACATTGGGGAAGCGGCCGCGGTCATTGGGCGCGGGCTGGTTGCTCGGCGAGCTCGAGACGCCGTTGCCGAAGGAGTTCGGCACGACGATGAAGTACTCCGACGGATCGAGCGCCTTGCCGGGCCCGATCAGCCATTCGTTGTCGGCGTGCGTGCTCGCGAACCAGGTCGGGTAGACGATGGCGTTGTCGCGCTTCGCATTGAGCTTGCCGTAGGTCTTGTAGGCCAGCTTCGCGTTGCGCAGCATGCGGCCCGATTGCAGGGCGATGTCGCCCGCCTCGAAAATCTCGTGGTCCATGGTGTTCGTTCCTCTCTTTGGATGTGTGCGTGGATGTGGGGGCTCAGACGCCGAGCAGTTCTTGCAACAGCGCGCGGTCGCCCTCGAGCTCGGCCTTGCGCGTCTCGCGCACGATGCGGCCCTGGTCCATGACGTAGGCGCGCTCGGCGATCGAGAGGCAGAAGTTCAGGTCCTGCTCGGCGACCAGCACCGACAGGCCGTCGCGGCGCAGCCGCAGCAGCACCTCGGCGATCTCGTCGACGATCGAGGGCTGCACGCCCTCGGTCGGCTCGTCGAGCAGCAGCAGCTTCGGCCGCGTGGCCAGCGCGCGCGCCATCGCGAGGATCTGCTGCTGGCCGCCGCTGAGCCGGCCCGCGAGGTCGTTGGCCTTGGGCACCAGCGCCGGGAAGTCGGCGAAGGCGCGCGCGATCGCTTCGGCGCGCGGATGGCCGCAGGCCACGGCCGCCAGTGCGATGTTCTCGCTGACCGACAGCCGCGGGAACACGAAGCGACCCTGCGGCACGTAGCCCAGGCCGCAGCGCGCGCGGTCGTCGGTACGCTCGGGCAGCGGCCGGCCGTCGAGCCGCGCGTTGCCGCCCATGGGCGTGGCCTGGCCGACCAGCAGGCGCATCAGCGTGGACTTGCCCACGCCGTTGCGGCCCAGCAGCGCGACGATCTCGCCGCGACCCACGCGCAGGCTGGCGCGCTCGACGATCGATGTCTTGCCGTAGCCGCCGCCGATCTCAATGGCTTCGAACATGCTGCTGTCTCCCGAGATAGATGTCCAGGATGCGTTCGTCCTGGCGCAGGGTGTCGAGGTCGCCCTGGGCGAAGACCTCGCCGCGGTGCAGGACGGTCACTTCGGCGTCGAGCGTGCGCACGAAGGCCATGTCGTGCTCGACCACCACCACGGCCGCCGTTTCGGCCAGCACGCGCACCAGCTGCGAGAGTTCGCGGCGCTCGTCGCCGGTCATGCCCGCGGCCGGCTCGTCGAGCAGCACCACCGAAGGCTGCAGGCACAGCACCATGCCGAGGTCCAGCCATTGCTGCTCGCCATGCGAGAGGTCGGCCGCGTCGCGCTCGGCCAGCGCCTCGAGGCCGAGCGCGCGCAGCGTGCGTTCGCTGAGCCGGTCGGCCACCGCGGCATCGCGGTCGCGGCTGTAGGCGGCGATCCAGAGGTTGGTGCGCACGCTCAGTTCGCCGAACACCTGTGCCACCTGCATCTTGATGCCCACGCCGGCCTGCACGCGGCGGTACGGCATCCAGCGCGTGACGGGTCGCCCGTCGAGCACGATCTCGCCCGCGTCGAGCAGGTGCGTGCCCGTGAGGCCGCGCAGCAGCGAGCTCTTGCCCGCGCCGTTCGGCCCGATCAGACAGCGCACGCGGCCCGGCGCGAAGCGCTGGGTGACGCGGTTGACGGGCACCACACCGCCGAAGCGCTTGACCCCGTCGCGGATCTCGAGCACCGGCGCCGGCACGGCCGCGCCCTCGCGCAGGCCGCGCACCAGGTCCACGTCCATCGCGGTCTTGGCCTGGCGCGCCTTGCCCTGCGCGCCGCCCGGCCCGCGCAGCGCCCGCAGCCGCCCGAGGCCGCCGAGCAGCCCGCCGCGCAGGAACAGCACGAGCAGGATCAGCGCCACGCCCATGATCAGCGTGGTCTGCCCGCCGACCACGCCGCCGCCCAGCCAGTACGACAGGCCGCCGACCGCCACCGCGCCCACGAAGGGGCCGGCCAGCGTGCCGAGCCCGCCGACCAGCACGTAGATCGGCACCAGCAGCGCCTGCTGCGCGCTGAACAGCGAGGGGTTGAGGTAGTTGGCCCAGGCACCGTAGAGCGCACCGGCCAGGCCCGCGATGCCGCCGGCCAGCGTGAACACCACGAGCTGGCAGCGCCGCACGTCGTAGCCCAGCAGCTCGGTCTTGGGGCCGTCGAGGCGCACGCAGTCGACCACGGTGCCGAAGGGCGAACGCAGCAGCGCGCGCACGCCCAGCAGCACCAGCGCCGAGACCGCCAGCACGCAGGCGAAGGTGCCCTGCGGCCCGAGCCCCTGCGCATCGGCCCCGAAGCCCAGCACGATGCCCGGGATGTTCGACAGGCCGTTGTCGCCGCCCACCACCGCGTCGCCGAAGCGCGCCGAGAACGAGATGCTGCCGGTCCACAGCAGCAGGGTGACGGTGTAGGTCAGGATGGTGGCCTGCAGCGCGCCGAGGCGGCCGTGGAACAGCAGCCAGCCGACCGCGCCGGCGGCCGCCGCGCCCACGATCGCGCCGACCGGCAGCGACCACACCAGCGTGTTGCCGGTGACGCTCGCGAGGTTGATCGCCGCCACGCTGCCCGCGTAGCCGCCGAGGCCGAAGAAGGCCGTCTGACCGAGGCTCAGCATGCCGCCGCGGCCCCACACCATGTCCAGGCTCAGGCCCAGCAGGCCGAAGATCAGCCAGGAGCTCGCGAGGTAGGCGAGGTACTCGTCGACGAAGAAGGCGCCGGCGCCCAGCACGACGGTGCCGGCGACGGTGACCAGCCACCAGGGTGCCGCACGGCGCGCGGCGGTGCGGGTTGCGGTCGCGGGCGCCGCCAGGGTTCTGCTCATGTTCATGCGTCGCCTCCGTTCAGAGCTTCAGGCGCCAGCGCTCGGAGATGCCCTGCGGCCAGGCGCGCAGGGCCACGAGCGTGATCACGAAGAACACCACGTCGCCCGCGACGGTGGACCAGACGCTGGCCACCGCGCTCGCGGCCGAGCCCAGGATGCCGCCCGCGGCGATGGTGCCCGCGAGCGTGACCGGGCCCGCGACCACCACCGCCAGGAAGGCCTTGATGCCGAAGGCGAAGCCCATGCTGGGCGTGGCCGGCACGGCCGGCACCAGGATCGCGCCGGCCAGGCCCGCGAGACCGCAGCCCAGGGCGAAGGTGAGGTTGTTGATGCGCACCGTGCGCACGCCCATCGCGGCCGCGGTGGCCGGGTCCTGGATCGCGGCGCGCGCCATCAGGCCGTAGTTCGTGCGCGTGAGCAGCGCATACACGGCCGCGATCAGCACCGCCGCCACCACGATCAGGAACAGCAGGTAGCTGGAGATCGTGTAGTCGCCGATGCGCACGTTCGACGCCGGCATGCCGATGCCGGGCGTGACCGTACCGAACAGCAGCACCGCGCTCTGGTAGAGCGCGAGGCTCAGGCCCCACATGGCCAGCAGCGTGTCGAAGGGCCGGCCGTGCAGGCGCCGCACGATCAGCCATTCGACCAGCGCGCCGAAGGCCGCGGCCGCGAGCGCGGCCAGCGCCACCGCGAGCGGAAACGGCACGCCGGCACGCACCGCGGTCAGCGCCGCATAGGCGCCGAACATGATGAATTCGCCGTGCGCGAGGTTCACCACGCCCATCAGCCCGAACACCACGGCCAGGCCGAGCGTCGCGATCAGCAGCACCGAGCCGCTGGCGACCGACGAGAGCACGCCGGTCAGCAATTGATCCCATGCCATCGGGGGCCTCGCTCAGTTCGACGCGCCGGGCGTGAAGTGCTGCGCCGTCTGCGGCCTGGCGACCAGGTCGCAGACCTGGTCCTCGAACTTCGGCGCCACCGAGGCGTAGGTCTCGACGATGTCGAAGCTCTGCGTCTTCGTGCCCACGCCGATGTAGATGTTCTGGCGCACGTGGTGCGACTTCGGCTGCATCGACACCGGGCCGGCCGGCGAGTCGAAGGCCACGCCCTCGCCCTCCTCGAAGGCCTGGATCACCTTCGCGGGCTCGGCCGACTTCGCCTTGTTCGCGGCCTTGGCCCACAGGTGCACCGCGTTGTAGACATCGACCGCGACCGCGGTCACCGGCTCCTTGTTGCCGTAAGCCTTCTCCCAGGAGGCCTTGAAGGCCTTGTTGCGCGGCGTGTCGAGCCAGGCGAAGTATTCGAGCGCGGCCACGATGCCCTCGCCGGCCTGCGGCGACACCACCACCTGCTGGTTGCCGCCGCCGTAGTTGGTCGACACCACGCCCACGCGGCTCTTCAGGCCCGCGGCCGCCATCTGCTCGAGGAAGCCGGTCTGGTTCGCGCCCACCGGCAGCGCGACCACGAAGTCGGGTTTGGCCTGCTGGATCTTGTTGATGGTGGGCGAGTAGTCGGTCAGCGTAAGCGGCAGGAAGTCGGCACCGACCACCTCGCCACCGAACTCCTTGGCGTAGAGCTTGACCCACTGCGCCGAGATGGTGCCGAAGTTGTAGTCGGGCGCCATGATGTAGACCTTGGGTCCGTACTTCTTGATCGCCCACTTCACGAGCACGCTGAGCTGCTGCGAGGCCGTGGCGCCGGTCACGAAGGTCTGCCGGTCGCAGGCGCCGCCCTCGTAGAGCGAGGAATAGAAGTAGGGGATCTTCGAGCGCCGCACGATCGGGCGGATCGCCTCGCGGCTCGAGCTCGTGAGGCCCGCGAACAGCGCCTGCACCTTGTCCTTGAGGATCAGCGTGGTCGTGTACTGCGTGTACTTGGCGTCCTCCGACTGCGCGTCGGCCTCGGCCACCTCGACCCTGGCGCCGGCCACGCCGCCCGCCGCGTTGATCTCGTCGACCGCGAGCCGCAGCGCGCGGCTCTGCTGGATGCCGTAGATGTTGAGGCCGCCGGTCTTGTCGAAGATGGCGCCGATGCGCACGGGCTCGCCGGCGGCGAAGGCGTGAGTGCCGAAGGCGGCGAGGCCCGCGGCGAGGAAGAGTCCGGCAAGCCGCGCGAAGGGACGCGAAGAAGGGGTGTGCATGGTGGCTGTCTCCTGGGGTGTCTGGATGATCGACGTGCCCGGGACGCCATGCCGATGCATGCGCCGGCACGCGCGCATGGCCAAGCCATGCGAAGCGCGCGCAGGCGCGTCGGCAATGCGGTGCGACCGCGGACACGAGGGGGACGGCAGAACTGCCGAGGGGAGAACCAGCGAAGCTGCCGGTTGCGCCGCGAGGGCGCCGAGGAAATCCGGCAAAGCTGCCGGAGAAGGGAACGGCGGCGAGGTTAACGCAGCGCGAACGCGGGTGTCAACGGGATGACACCCGATCTTGCGCTTCGGATCAGATCCGGCCCGCGGTCACGCCGCCGTCGACCGGCAGCACCGTGCCCGTGATCCAGGCCGCCTGGTCCGAAGCCAGGAACAGGATCGCCTGCGCCACGTCGGCCGGCTGGCCATTGCGGCCCAGCGGATGGAAGGCGTTGAAGCCCGGCAGCGTCTCGCGCACCTGCGCCTCGCTCATGAAGGTGTTGTAGACCGGCGTCTCGACCACCGCGGGCGCCACCGTGTTGATGCGGATCTTCAGCGGCGCCAGTTCGATCGCGAGGTTGCGCGTCAGCGCGTGCACGCCCGCATTGGCCGCCGAGTAGGCGGCCGACGGCGTGGCGCCGATGGCCTGGATCGCCCACAGCGAACCGGTCTGCACGATGGCGCCGCCGCCGCGTTCGCGCATCTCGCGTGCCGCGGCCTGCGCCATGAAGAACTTGCCCTTGAGGATGGTGTCGAGGAAGGCGTCGTACTCGGCGGCCTCGACCTCGAGGAAGGGCTTGGGGTTGAAGATGCCGGCGTTGTTGACCAGGATGTCGACGCCGCCGAAGGCGCGGGTGGCTTCGTCGACGAGGCGCTGCGCGGTGGCCGGGTCGGCGATGTCGCCGGCCACCGCGCGCACGCGCTCGCCGCCGGCATCGATCGCGGCCGCGGCATGCGCGAGCTTGTCGGCGTCGCGCCCGCCGATCACCACGCGCGCACCTTGTGCCACGAGCTGGCGCGCCACCTCCTGGCCGATGCCGGAGCCGCCGCCCGTGACGATGGCGACCTTGGAAGAAAAACTGTTCATGAAAGTCCTTGCTGGATGGATGGAATGAACGCAGTCTTCCTCGCCGATAGTCCGCGGGCAAATGAGAAGATCTGTCGCTGCGGCAAAGAAAAACTTTTCCGGAAGGACGACGGCATGAAGGCTCCCGCCTATCTCAACGCCCTCAAGGCCTTCGAGGCCGCGGCGCGCCACCAGGGCTTCTCGGCCGCGGCCGAGGAACTCAGCGTGACGCCGGCCGCGGTCGGCCAGCTGGTACGCAGCCTCGAGGCCTGGCTCGGCGTGCCGCTGTTCGTGCGCGCGAGCAGCGGCAGCGCGCGCCTCATGCCCACCGAGGCGGCGCGGCGCGCGTTGCCCGACATCCGCGAGGGCTTCGACCGCCTGGGCCTCGGTGTCGCAAGGCTCAAGGAGGCCACGCCGAATCCCGCCCTCACCGTGACGCTCAGCCCGGCTTTCGCGGCCAAGTGGCTGCTGCCGCGCATCGAGCGCTTCCAGGCCCGCCATCCGGGCACCGACCTGCTGCTCGACACCAACACGCGCACGGTGGACTTCCTCGCCGAGCACATCGACGTCGGCGTGCGCTATGGCGGTGGCGACTGGCCCGGGCTCGTCGCCACCAAGCTCATGGACGAGCAGGTCTTCCCGGTCTGCGCGCCCACGCTCAAGGGCTTGCGCCGGCCATCGGACCTCGCGCGCCGCACGCTCATCCACGACCTCTCGCTGCCCGCGCGCTCGGGTTTCCCGAGCTGGCGCAGCTGGTTCGACGGCATGTCGCTCGGCGCGCTGCCGGCCACGCGCGGGCTGCGCATCAACAACTCGGCCGCGGTGCTGCAGGCCGCGATCGATGGCCTGGGCGTGGCGCTGGGCCGCAGCGTGATGGTGCGCGACGACCTCGCCGCCGGGCGCCTGGTGCGCCCCTTCGGCGACAGGGGCAGCGTGCCCGCACTGGCGTACTACGTCGTGCACCGGCCCGAGGCCGGGGCGATGCCGCAGGTGGCGGCCTTTCGCGACTGGCTGCGCGAGGAGGCCGCGCGCGACGCGTGAGACACCGCGCCGGGCGGCCCCGGCCGGCCGAGGGTATGCACTAATGCAGGTAGATTAATCAACTTGCATTATCCGGCCATGCCCGCCGCCGCACGCCGCCATCCCAAGCCCGCCGAGCACCCGCCGCACACCGACGCGCCCGGCGACACCACGCATGCGCGGCTGCTCGCCGAGGCCATGAAGCTGATGGCGCGCGAAGGCATGAACGCGGTCTCGCTGCGCCGCATCGTGGTGGCGGCCGGTGCCAACAACGCCTCGGCGTTGCACTACCACTTCGGCAGCCGCGAGGGCCTGGTGGGCGAGATCACGGCGATGCTGCAGCACTGGCTGGAGCCGCGATCCTGCGCGGGCCTGGAGGCGCTGCGCGGGCGGCCGCACGGCGTGCGCGACATCATGGAGGCCGCCTTCGGCCCGATGATCGAGATGCTGCAGACGCCGGCCTTCGGCCGCGACGCGGTCTGCTTCATCGGCCGGCTCGGCTGGGACTTCGGCGAGGCCGGCCAGCGGCTGTCCGCGAAGCTGCACCGCAAGCTGCTGGGCCTCGCGGTCGAGCTGCTCGAGGCGCAGTTGCCGCACACCTCGCGCGAGACGATCCAGTACCGGCTCATCCTCAGCATGAACGTCGTGTACTACGGCATCTCCTACCGCAGCTACCTCAAGCGCTCGCCCTTCGGCGTGATGCCGATGTCGGAGCGCGGCAACGAGGCGCGCGAGCGCCAGGAGTTCATGGACTACCTGGAGGCCGGCGTGCGCAACGTGCCGGGCCCCGGCACCCCACGCCTCGACGCCGGCTGAGCCGCGCCTCGGGTGTACCCGGACCCGCCGGATGGACGGGTCGTCTTTCGAGAAAACCAAGACGGAGACATTCCCCATGCCCAGAAATTTCAGGCCACGCCTGCGCCCGGTCGCATCGCTGCTGGCACTCGGCCTCGTGCTCGCTTCGTGCGGAGGCGGCGGCAACGGCAATCCCGCGCTCTGGCTCGCACCGCCGCCCGCGGGTGCCGGCTCCCCGGACAGCGCCCCGCCGCCACCACCGCCGGCCGCGGTGGGCCAGGCGCTCTCGATCTCCACGCACGAGATCGCGAGCAAGGCCAAGGCCCTGCGCACGCCTGGCACGGCCGGCGTCAAGGTCGACGCCTCGAGCAAGCTCGCCACGCAGTTCGGCGGCACCGAGGTGGACCTGAACCGTGTGCGCTACACGCGCTACGGCCTCGAGGGCAACGCAGGCAAGCCGGTCGACGCGGTGCTGATCGCCGTGCCCGGTACGCTGGCCGCGTCGCACAGCTACCTAGTGCTGGCGGAGAACCTGGTCTGGCGCATGTGGAAGGACCACGGCAAGGTGGTCGAGCTCTGGGGCATCGACCGGCGTTCGGTGCTGCTGGAGGACACCAAGGGCCTGCAGATCGCCGAGCGCGAGCGCAAGGCCGAGATCGGCCTCGACTTCCTCTACGGCGCCGAGCTCGGCCTGTCGCTCGATCCCAGACTCGACCGGCGCGCAGTCTTCCACGACAGCACCGACGTGCCCTTCATCGCCGACTGGACGCCACAGGTGCATTCGATCGACATCGACGCAGTGGTCGACGTGGCGCTCACGGTCGCGCGCAACCGCAACGTCTTCCTCGGCGGCCACTCGGCCGGCACCGGCTTCGTCGCACGCTACGCGGCCACCGACTTCAACCTCTCGGGCAGCGGCCCCGCGCAGCCCGGCTACGCCAAGCTCAAGGGCCTGGTGCTGTTCGAGGGCGCGGGTGCCTCGCTGGCGGCGACGCCGCCCACCGATGCCCAGCTCGACGCGGTCATCGCCGCGGCGGAAGGCGGCCTGCACGACGCGGTCGCGACCGGCAAGGTGCAGGCCTTCGTCTCGGTACCGGGCCTGACGCCGCGCGTGAACGCCTCGACCGAGGTCACGGGCATGCAGATCGCGTTCGAGGGCACGATCAACGGCACGCAGGCGCTGCTGCAGACCGACCAGCGCGGCATCGCGGACAACAACGTCTACAGCGTCGTCACCGACTTCACCAAGCGCGCGTTCCCGGTCACGGCCGGCGCGGCGCTCGGCACCTTCATGGACGACGACAACCTCGCGCGCACCGTCTTCTATTCGATCTCGCTCGGAGCATTGGGCGATGCGCGCGCCGACGGCGTGCGCGTCTGGCTCGACAACGACACGGCGCTGCCGGCCGCGGCCTTCCGCGACTTCGGTCCCATGCCGGCCACCATCGCGGGCTCGCTGCCGGCCTGGGGCAAGGAGCTCGAGCCGACCAATCTCAAGCGCTTCTCGCGCGCGCTGTTCCTCGGCGACACCACCTACAGCGACTGGTACTACCCGAGCTCGGGCCTGCTGATCGGCAACTCCGCCGCCGGCGGCGGCGCCAACCTCGGACTGGACACCAGCGCCCTCTCGCTGCCCGTGAGCCAGGGCGGGCGCGGGCGTGCCGACATCGTCAACCAGACCCAGGCCCGCAGGATCGACATTCCGGTGATCGCCTTCGGCGGTTCGAACGGACTCTCGCCCGTGCCTGGCGTGTGGCGCGGCTTCGCCGAGGCGATCGCGCCCTGCGCGGCTCCGAGCTGCGTGGCCGGCACGCCGCGCACGCCGGCCGGGCAGGCGGCCAACCTCGCCGACCGCAAGTTCGGCGACGTGGCGGGCGGCTTCGAGGTGCACATCAGCGAGGGCTACACCCACGTCGACATCCTGACCGCCGACGATGGCGACAGCAACAAGGTGGTGCGGCCGCTGGCCGACTTCATCGAGCGCAACATCCTTTGACTGGAGCGCCCGGCCGCGGGCGATGGAGTTCCGAAGCGTGACGCATGCCATGAGCTTTTCCATGCCGGCCTTCGGCACCGCGGCATCGACCGCACCCGCGAAGGCCAGGCGCCCGGCCATGCCACGGCAGCTGGCATTGCAGCTGCGCGGCAGCTACGAGAGGCTGCGCGAATGCCGCTGCGCCTGGGCGCGCGGCGAGGCACTGATCTTCCATTGCCGGCAGCAGATCCTCGAATACGAAGCCGATCCGCGGCAGTTCGCGCGCACCTACTTCGCGGGCAGCGCGCCCGATGCGTTTGCGGTGCTCGCGAGCATGCGGCGCGCGCACGAAACCCTGGCGCGCTACCAGGGCGAGATCGCCGGCTTGCAGGCGGAACTCGCCGCGGCCGAGGCCGAATGCGCGCGCACCGAGCAGTCGGTCGAGGCACGGCTGGCCACGCTCGGCGCGCCGCGGCCGAACTGGTGCCGCTGGCCCGAGGCGCCGCATGCGCTCGAGAAGATGCGCAGGAGCCATCTGAGCCACTTCCGGCTGCGGCCGCAGCCCGCACCTTCATAGGCCAGGGTTCGGCGCGCTTCGATAATCCGAGGCTTTCCCCCGCACCGGATCCCATCGCCCCCATGAGCGCCGCCGACTTCCTCCTCTCCCCCTCCGTCCAGAAGCTCCTGCAGGTGCTCTACGGAAATCCCGAGGAACCCTTCACCACGAACGAACTGGCGCAGAAGACCAAGCTCGACGCAGCCGAGGTGGAGGGAACGCTCGCGCACCTCGTCGGCAGCGGCATGCTGTCGCGGCATGCCGCGAAGGAGGAACTGCCCGAAACCTTCACGCTCGATCGCGGCTTCGTGTTCCACCGCGAGCTGCGCCGCATCGCGCTGAAGTCCTTCGCGGCGGCCGAGCCGGTTCGCGCGATGCTGCGCACCAGGTTCAAGGATTCGGTGGTGCGTGCCTTCGTGCTCGGCGAAGACGCGAACGGCATCGTGGAAGTGCTTGTCGTGCATGGCGCGGCGACGCCCGACGAAACGGCGATGACCGCCGCCTGCCGCAAGCTGTCGAAGGCCATCCATCGCCACCTGCAGGTGCATGTGATCTCGAACGCGCGCTTCGAGGGCCTCGCGCCGCGTGATGCACTGGCCGCCAAGCTCGGGGCCGAGACGGCCTTCGAGATCATCGCGCCGGGCGACACCAAGGCGCGCCTGAAGCCCGAGCGCGCGGGCCTGTTGCACAGCGCGAAGAAGACGCTGGCGGCGCTGTCGAGGTCGGCGCGACGCGGCGAATGACCGGCGCGAATTAGAGCGTGCCTAATTAGCTCAAAAGTCCTCGCAATACTTTTCTATTCACCACGGAATTCCGTGGGAATTAGGCAGTTTTTATTCACGCAATGCGCTTTCCGGCATCTCCAACATATTTGTCATACCCCTGCTGCGCGCATTGAAGTTGTTGCGACGCAACAAACTTTTTCCTCCTGCTTCTCCCTCTGAAAGTAAGCCGAACCGCCTCGAAAATGAGGCTTTCTGGGTGCAGTGCGAAAAACCCCATGAAATCTTTCTTGCTCAATTGAGAGCGTGAAATATTGCCGCACTCGAAACTGCCATCGAAGTGACTGCAACCGCTTGTACATTTGGTTTTTAAATGTCAACGGAATGTCAATTCGACCCGCTGCGGACGTGCGAGAAGGCGGCTTCTGGCAATTCGCTTCGCGCCTGCAATGCCCCGTTGGCAACCCCATGTCCAACTTGGAGCAGCGCATGCAAGGCAGTGGTCCCCTGAGCAGTTCGGCGCCTCTCACCTCGGGTCAGATGGCGATGTGGCTGGGCGCGAAGTTCGCGTCGCCCGACACCAATTTCAACCTCGCGGAAGCCATCGATATCGACGGCCCGATCGACCCCGCAATCTTCCTCGCGGCCATGCGCCGCATCACCGAGGAGGTCGAGGCCACGCGGCTCAACTTCGTCGACGCAGGCCAGGGGCCGCGCCAGGTGGTGGCGAGCAGCTTCGAGGGCGAGATCCCCTACCTCGACCTCAGCGCCGAGGCCGATCCCGCGGCGCGGGCCGAGCGCTGGATGCGCGCGGACTTCGAACGCAACATCGACCTCGCGCACGGCCAGCTGTGGCTGTCGGCGCTGATCCGCCTCGCGCCCGGGCGCCACATCTGGTACCACCGCAGCCACCACATCGTGCTCGACGGCTTCGGCGGCGGGCTGATCGCGCGGCGCTTCGCCGACATCTACAGCGCGATGGCCGAAGGCGCCGCCGAGGTGCCCGAGGCCTCGCGCCTGGCACCGCTGTCGCAGCTGGCCGAGGAAGACCGCGCCTACCGCGAATCGGGCCGCTTCCCGCGCGACCGCCAGTACTGGACCGAGCGCTTCGCCGACGCGCCCGATCCGCTGAGCCTCGCCTCGCAGCGCTCGGTCAACATCGGCGGCCTGCTGCGCCAGACGGTGCACCTGCCCGCGGCCAGCGTGCAGGCGCTGCAGCAGATCGCGCAGGAGCTCGGCACCACGCTGCCGCAGATCCTGATCGCCACCACCGCGGCCTATCTCTACCGCGCCACCGGCATCGAGGACATGGCGATCGGCATCCCGGTCACCGCGCGCCACAACGATCGCATGCGGCGCGTGCCCGCGATGGTGGCCAATGCCGTCCCGCTGCGCCTCGCGATGCGCGCCGACCTGCCGATCCCCGAACTGATCCGCGAAGTGGGCCGCCAGATGCGGCAGGTGCTACGCCACCAGTCGTACCGCTACGAGCATCTGCGCAGCGACCTCAACATGCTGGTCAACAACCGCCAGCTGTTCACCACCGTGGTCAACGTCGAGCCCTTCGACTACGACTTCCGTTTCGCCGGCCATGCGGCGCGGCCGCGCAACCTCTCGAACGGTACGGCCGAGGACCTGGGCATCTTCCTCTACGAGCGCGGCAACGGACAGGACCTGCAGATCGACTTCGACGCCAATCCCGCGGTGCACACCGCGCAGGGGCTGGCCGATCACCAGCGCCGGCTGATCGCGTTCATCGATGCCGTGATCCGGCAACCGCAGCAGGCCGTCGGCCATGTCGACCTGCTCGGTGCCGAGGAGCGCCGACAACTGCTGTTCGGCTGGAACGACACCGAACACGCCGTGCCCGACACGCACCTGGTCGCACTGATCGAGGCCCAGCTCACCGCCCGGCCCGAGGCGATCGCACTGCGCTTCGAGGGCGAGGCGATGTCCAACGCCGAACTCAACCGCCGCGCCAACCGCCTCGCGCAATTGCTGCGCGCACGCGGCGCGGGCCCCGAGCGCACGGTGGCGCTCGCGGTCCCGCGTTCGATGGAACTGATGGTGGCGCTGCTCGCCACCTTGAAGACCGGCGCGGCCTACCTGCCGGTCGATCCCGATTTCCCGGCCGATCGCATCGCCTTCATGCTCGGCGACGCTGCGCCCGCGTGCCTGGTCACCACCGAGGCGCTCGCACAGGTGCTGCCCGCCGACGCCCCGCGCCTGTTGATCGATGGGGCGCAAACGATTGCCGATCTGGCGAATTGCGACGAAGCCGACTTCGCCGTCGCGATCGATCCCGCGCACCCCGCCTACATGATCTACACCTCGGGCTCGACCGGCCGGCCCAAGGGCGCGGTGGTGTCGCACCGTGCCATCGTCAACCGCCTGCTGTGGATGCAGGCGCGCTACGGCCTCGCGGCCGACGACCGCGTGCTGCAGAAGACGCCCTCGAGCTTCGACGTGTCGGTGTGGGAGTTCTTCTGGCCGCTGATCGACGGCGCCACGCTGGTGCTCGCCCGGCCCGGCGGCCACAAGGACGCGGCCTACCTCGCGGGCCTGATCGCCGACGAGGGCATCACGACGCTGCATTTCGTGCCCTCGATGCTCGAGGTCTTCCTGCGCGAGCCCGCGGCCGCCGGCTGCACCAGCCTGCGCCGCGTGATCTGCAGCGGCGAGGCGCTGTCGCCCGCGCTGCAGGCGCAATGCCACGAGCGCCTGGGCGCCGAGCTGCACAACCTCTACGGCCCGACCGAGGCCGCGGTCGACGTCACCGCGTGGGAATGCGAACGCTCGCAGGCCGCGCCGAAGAGCGTGCCGATCGGCCGGCCGATCTGGAACACGCAGATGTACGTGCTCGACAGCGGCCTGCAGCCGGTGCCGGCCGGCGTGGCGGGCGAGCTCTACATCGCGGGCACGGGCCTGGCGCGCGGCTACCTGGGCCGGCCGCTGCTCAGCGCCGAGCGCTTCGTCGCCAATCCGCATGGCGCGCCCGGCAGCCGCATGTACCGCACCGGCGACCTCGCGAGCTGGCGCGCCGACGGCAGCCTGGACTACCTGGGCCGCGCCGACCAGCAGGTGAAGATCCGCGGCCTGCGCATCGAGCCCGGCGAGATCGAGGCGGTGCTGCTCCAGCATCCGCAGATCGCACAGGCCGCGGTGGTGGCCCGCGAGGACGCTCCCGGCGAGAAGCGCCTGGTGGCCTACCTCGTGCCGGCCGAGGCCGCCGATCCACAGACGGCCGAGCTGCGCACGCACCTCGCGCAGGCGCTGCCCGACTACATGGTGCCCTCGGCCTTCGTGAGCCTGCCCGCGCTGCCGCTGGGCCCGAGCGGCAAGCTCGACCGCAAGGCGCTGCCGCCGCCCGAGGTGCAGGCCGCCACGCCCTATGCCGCGCCGCGCACGCCCACCGAGAAGATCCTGGCAGGCCTCTGGGCCGAGACGCTGCACCTGCAGCGCGTGGGCATCCACGACAACTTCTTCGAGCTCGGCGGCCACTCGCTGATGATCGTGCAGCTGGTCTCGATGATCCGCCAGCAGTTCATGATCGACCTGCCGCTGGACACGCTGTTCCAGGTCTCGACCATCGCCGGCCTCGCCGAGCTGCTCGACCAGGAATCGGTGGCGCGGCCCAGCCTGGTGCCGATGCCGCGCCCGGCGCGCATCCCGCTGTCCTTCGCGCAGCGCCGCCTGTGGCTGATGAACCAGCTCGAGGGCGCCAACCCGGCCTACAACATGCCGCTGGCGCTGCGCCTGTCGGGCACGCTCGACCGCGCAGCCCTGCATGCGGCGCTCCACGACCTGGTGCAGCGCCACGAGAGCCTGCGCACCATCTACCCGAACGAGGACGGGCTGCCGTGGCAGCAGGTGCTCGACGGCGCGCAGGCGCGGCCCGCCGTGCTCGAGGCCGACAGCAGCGAGGACGAGATCGCCGCGCAGCTGCACGCGGCCGCGGGCCATGCCTTCGACCTCGGCAGCACGGCGCCGCTGCGCGTCTCGCTGTTCAAACTGGCCGACGACGAGCACGTGCTGCTGCTGCTCACGCACCACATCGCCGGCGACGGCGCCTCGCTGCTGCCGCTGGCGCGCGACCTCAGCGTGGCCTACGCGGCGCGCTGCGAAGGCCGGGCACCGGGCTGGACGCCGCTGCCGCTGCAGTACGCCGACTACGCGCTGTGGCAGCAGGAACTGCTGGGCAGCGAGGACGATGCCGAGAGCATGGCCGGGCGCCAGCGCGCGTTCTGGCAGGCCACGCTGCAGGACCTGCCCGAGCAGCTCGCGCTGCCGGCCGACCATCCGCGCCCGCTGGCGCCGAGCTACCGCGGCGACGTGGTGCCGCTGCAGATCGCGCCGCGGGTGCACGAGCGCATCCTGCAACTGGCGCGCGACGGGCAGGCCAGCGTCTTCATGGTGCTGCAGGCCGCGCTCGCGGGCCTCTTGAGCCGGCTCGGCGCGGGCGACGACATCGTGATCGGCAGCCCGGTCGCGGGCCGCAGCGACCACGCGCTCGACGAGCTGATCGGCTGCTTCGTCAACACGCTGGTGCTGCGCACCGACACCTCGGGCCGGCCCAGCCTGCGCGAGCTGGTCTCGCGCGTGCGCGCCACCAACCTCGCGGCCTATGCGAACCAGGAGTTCCCGTACGACCGCCTGGTGGAGCTGCAGCGCAGCGGCGCGGGCCGCGCGCGCACCAACCAGCCGCTGTTCCAGGTGATGCTGGGCTTCCAGAACAGCAGCCGGCTGTCGTTCAGCCTGCCGGGCCTGTCGATCACGCCGCAGCCGGTGGAGATCGACACCGCGAAGTTCGACCTGTCCTTCATCCTCAGCGAGCAACGCGGCGCCGACGGCCTGCCGGGCGGCATCGGCGGCGGCATCCAGTACAGCAGCGACCTGTTCGAGCGCGCCACCGTCGAGGCCATGGCCGCGCGGCTGGCCCGGCTGCTCGAAGAGGCCTGCGACGCGCCCGACGCGCCGATCGCCGAGCTCGCGATCCTGAGCGCCGAGGAACAGCACCGGCTGCTGTCGCAATGGAGCGGCCAGCCGCGCGAACTCGCGCCGCGCTCGCTGGCCGCCATGGTGGCCGCGCATGCCGCAGAACGCCCGCAGGCACCCGCCGTGGTGCTCGACGACGCGACCGTGGGCTATGCCGAACTCGACGCGCGCGCCAACCGGCTCGCGCAGTTGCTGCGCGCACGCGGCATCGCGCCCGGCGCCGTCGTCGCGACGGTGCTGCCGCGCTCGCTCGACCTGGTCGTGGCCCACCTCGCGATCGTCAAGGCCGGCGCCACCTACCTGCCGATCGATCCGAACCACATGGCGGCGCGCAGCGCCTTCGTGTTCCAGGAGGCCGCGCCCGCGGCGGTGCTCGCGCACGAAGCGCTGCTGCCGCAGCTGGCCGACGTCGCCCATTGCATCGCGCTCGACGCTGCCGACACGCGCGAGGCGATCGCGGCCCAGTCCGAGGCCGCGCCATCGGCGCCGCCCGCCGATCCGCGCGAGGTCGCCTACGTCATCTACACCTCGGGCTCCACCGGCCTGCCCAAGGGCGTGGTCGTGCCGCATGCGGGCCTGGCCAGCCTCGGCGCCGCCATGCAGGAGCGGCTGGCGATCACGTCCGACTCGCGCGTGCTGCAGTTCTCCTCCTGCGGCTTCGATGCCTCGGTGATGGACCAGCTCATGGCCTTCCACGCGGGCGCCGCGCTGGTGGTGCCGGGCGCGCAGCAGCTGCTGGGCAGCGACCTCGCCGAGCTGCTCGAGGCCCGGGCCGTGAGCCACGCGCTGATTCCGCCGGCCGCGCTCTCGACCCTGCCGCCCGGCGAGTTCGCGACGCTGCGGACGCTGGTGGTCGGCGGCGATGCCTGCTCGGCCGAACTCGCCGCGCGCTGGGCGCCGGGGCGTCGCATGGTCAACGCCTACGGCCCGACCGAGATCACCATCTGCGCGAGCATGAGCGCGCCGATGGAAGCCGGCCGGCAGCCCTCGATCGGCCAGCCGATCTGGAACACGCGCATGTACGTGCTCGACGAGCTGCTGCAGCCGGTGCCGCCCGGCGTCGCGGGCGAGCTCTACATCGCGGGCGCCGGCGTGGCACGCGGCTACCTGAACCGCGCCGCGCTCAGCGCCGAGCGCTTCGTGGCCGATCCGCACGGCGCGCCCGGCAGCCGCATGTACCGCAGCGGCGACCTCGCGCGCTGGCGCACCGACGGCAGCCTCGATTTCCTCGGCCGTGCCGACCAGCAGGTGAAGATCCGCGGCTACCGCATCGAGCCCGGCGAGATCGAGTCGGCGCTGCTGCAGCATCCGCAGGTGACGCAGGCCGCGGTGATCGCGCGCGAGGACACGCCCGGCGACAAGCGCCTGGTGGCCTACTTCGTCGCCGCCGCCGATCCGCAGCCGACCGAGCTGCGCGCCCACATGGCGCGCGCCCTGCCCGACTACATGGTGCCCTCGGCCTTCGTGCACCTGCCCGCGCTGCCGCTCACACCAAGCGGCAAGCTCGACCGCAAGGCGCTGCCCGTGCCCGAGCAGCAGGCCGCGGTGCAGTACGTCGCGCCGCGCACACCCACCGAGGAACTGCTGGCCGGCCTGTGGCGCGAGACGCTGCGGCTGGAACGCGTGGGCATCCACGACAACTTCTTCGAGATCGGCGGCCATTCGCTGATGGCGATCCAGCTCGGCATGCGCATCCGCCAGCAGGTACGCGCGGACTTCCCGCATGCCGAGGTCTACAACCGGCCCTCGATCGCCGAGCTCGCCGCCTGGATCGACGACAACGCGGGCACGACCGAGGCGCTCGACCTGTCGCGCGAGGTGGTGCTGCCCGCGCATGTTCAGGCGCAGGCGATCGCGCCCACGCTGGCACCTCGACGCGTGTTCCTCACCGGCGCCAGCGGCTTCGTCGGCAGCCACCTGCTGGCCGCGCTGCTGCGCGACACCGAAGCCCGCGTGGTCTGCCACGTGCGCGCCGCCGACCCCGAAGCCGGCGCGCTGCGGCTGAAGCGCACGCTGGCCACGCGCCAGCTCGAATCGATCTGGGACGACGCGCGCATCGAGGTCGTCACGGGCGACCTCGGCAAGCCGCGCCTGGGCCTCGACGACGACGCGGTGCGGCTGGTGCGCGACGGCTGCGACGCGCTCTACCACTGCGCCGCGCAGGTCGACTTCCTGCATCCCTACGCCAGCCTCAAGCCGGCCAACGTCGACAGCGTGGTCACGCTGCTCGAATGGACCGCGCAGGGCTGCGCGAAGACGCTGCACTACGTCTCCACGCTGGCCGTGATCGACCAGGGCAACAACCAGGAGGGCACGGTCACCGAGCGCTCGGCGCTCAGCTCGTGGCGCGGCCTGGTCGACGGCTACAGCCAGAGCAAGTGGGTCGGCGACGCGATCGCGCGCGAGGCGCAGGCGCGCGGCATGCCGGTCGCGATCTACCGGCTGGGCGCGGTCACCGGCGACCACACGCATGCGATCTGCAACGCCGACGACCTGATCTGGCGCGTGGCCCATCTCTACGCCGACCTGGAAGCCATCCCCGACATGGACCTGCCGCTGAACCTCACGCCGGTGGACGACGTGGCGCGCGCCATCCTCGGCCTCGCGGCGCAGCGCGCCTCGTGGGGCCAGGTGTTCCACCTGATGGGCCAGGCGCCGCTGCGCGTGCGCGACATCCCGCCGGTGTTCGAGCGGCTGGGCATGCGCCTCGAGCCGGTAGGGCTCGACCCCTGGCTCGAGCGCGCGCATGCGCGGCTCGCAGTGGGGCAGGACCGCGACCTCGCGGCGGTGCTCGCCATCCTCGATCGCTACGACACCTCGGCCACGCCGCCGCAGGTGTGCGGCGCGGCCACGCAGGCGCAGCTCGAGGCGATCGGCACGCCGATCCGCCCGGTCGACCGCGAGCTGCTGCAGCGCTACTTCGTCGACCTCGGCATCCACACCAAGGCGCGCCGCGCCCTGGAAACCACCGCCTCCTGAGGAACATCCCATGGCACGCTATCTCATCGCGGCAACCGCCCTGCCCGGCCACGTCCTGCCGATGCTGGCCATCGCCCAGCACCTCACGGGCCTCGGCCACGAGGTGCGGGTGCACACCGCGAGCCAGTTCAGGGCGCAGGCCGAGGCGACCGGCGCGAGCTTCACGTCCTTCGCGCGCGCCATCGACGGCGACTACCGCGATCTCGACGAGCGCTTTCCCGAGCGCCGCCGGCTGAACTCGCCGCATGCCCAGCTGTGCTTCGGCCTCAAGCATTTCTTCGCCGACGCGATCGAGGCGCAACATGCGGGCCTGCGCGCGATCCTCGAGGACTTCGAGGCCGACGCCATCGTGGTCGACACCATGTTCTGCGGCACCTTCCCGCTGCTGCTGGGGCCGCGCGAAGAGCGGCCCGCGGTGGTCGCGATCGGCATCTCGGCGCTGCCGCTGTCGAGCTGCGACACCGCCTTCTTCGGCACCGCGCTGCCGCCGTCTTCCACGCCCGAGGGCCGCGCGCGCAACAAGGCGATGAACGCCAACCTGCAGCAGGCGATGTTCGGCGACGTGCAGCGCCACTTCGACGCCGTGCTGCGGCGCCTCGGCGCCGGCGCGCTGCCGGCCTTCTTCGTCGATGCGATGGTGCGCATGCCCGACCTCTACCTGCAGCTCACCGGCCCGTCCTTCGAATACCCGCGCAGCGACCTGCCGGCCTCGGTGCGCTTCGTCGGCCCGCTGCTCGCGCCGGCCAGCCGCGACTTCACGCCGCCCGAGTGGTGGGACGAACTCGACGACGGCCGCTCGGTCGTGCTGGTCACGCAGGGCACGCTGGCCAACCAGAATCCCGCGCAGCTGATCGGCCCCACGCTGCAGGCACTGGCCGGCGATCCGAACCTGCTCGTGATCGCCACCACCGGCGGCCCGGTGCCGCCGGCCCTGTCGGCCAACGTGCCGGCCAATGCGCGCGTGCTGCCCTTCCTGCCCTACGACCGCCTGCTGCCCAAGCTGCATGCGATGGTCACCAACGGCGGCTACGGCTCGGTCAACCATGCGCTGAGCCTCGGCGTGCCGCTGGTGGTGGCCGGCAGCTCGGAGGAGAAGCCCGAGATCGCCGCGCGCGTGGCCTGGTCGGGCGTGGGCATCAACCTCGGCACCGCGCAGCCGGCCGCGCGCCAAGTCGGCGATGCGGTGCGCAAGCTGCTCGCCACGCCCGGCTACCGCGAACGCGCGAACGCCCTGCGCGAGGAGTTCGCGCGCCACCGCGCGCTGCACGGCATAGCGCAGGCGCTCGAGGCCCTGCCGCGCGTCGAATCCCTCGAGGCGGCCTGAGCGCCGGCCCCTTCGCATCCCATCGAAAGAACCGCCATGACCAATCCCTTCGACGACAAGAACGCCAGCTTCCAGGTGCTGGTCAACGACGAGGGCCAGCACTCGCTGTGGCCCGCCTTCATCGCCGTGCCCGCCGGCTGGCGCGTGGCCCTGCCCACCACCGACCGCGCCGCGTGCAGCGCCTACATCGAGGCGAACTGGCAGGACATGCGGCCGCTCTCGCTGGCGGGACGTTGAGCGCGTCCATCGCATCGGGCCCCCGGCCATGATCTTTTTGTTCCTGCGCAGCCGCAGTGCCGCGGCGGTCCATGTGCGACGGCTGCGGGCACTCGGCGGTCCCGAGGCCGCGGGCCATCCGTCCTCCGACATCAAGCGCCGGGCCGAGGGGCCGGGCACCCGGAAGGCGGACGGCACGAAGAAGCCGCGCTCCAGATGACATTTTTGTAATCGAAATGTGCGATCCAGGTCGATGGCCTGGCGCCACAGTCCGCTCCAGAGCAGTGCCGGTCGTCACTGCATGACCCCGCGGCGCCGCAACCGGCGCCGCCAGAACCTGGAGCCTTCCATGCATCGCAGAACCCTCATGGGCCGCATCGCGGCCATCGCCCTCGCCGGTGTCTTCTCCGTGGCCGCCGCCAGTGCGCAGACCGCGCCCCCGGCGCCGGTTGCCGTCCACAACGTGGTGCTGGTGCACGGCCTCTATGCCGACGGCTCGAGCTGGGGCAAGGTGATTCCGCTGCTGCAGGCCCAGGGCCTGCACGTGACCTCGGTGCAGAACCCGCTGAGCGGCTTCCAGGACGACGTCGACGCGGTCAAACGCGTGCTGGCGCAGCAGGACGGCCCCACGCTGCTGGTCGGCCATTCGTACGCCGGCATGGTGATCAGCGAGGCGGGCACCGACCCGCACGTGGCGGGCCTGGTCTACATCGCGGCGCGCGCGCCCGATGCCGGCGAGGACTACCCGGCCCTGACGCGCAAGTTCGCGGCCGCGCCCGCCGGCGCCGGCCTGCAGTGGGACACCAACGGCTGGGGTTCGCTGAGCCAGCCGGCCTTCGTGAAGGACTTCGCGGGCGACCTGCCGCCGGCCGAGGCGCTGGCCTACTACGCGGTGCAGCAACCGTTCGCGCGCGCCATCACCACCGCCAGGACCACCGCGGCCGCCTGGCACGACAAGCCGACCTGGTACGCCGTCTCGCGCCAGGACCGCACCATCGACCCCGAGCTGCAGCGCTTCATGGCCCAGCGCATGAAGGCCAGCACCGTCGAGCTCGACGCCAGCCACGTGTCGCTGCTGTCGCAGCCCCGGGCCGTGGCCGATCTGATCGTGCAGGCGGCGCAGGGCCGGCGCTAGACTGCGGCACCGCGGCGACGCCCCCGCGGAAGGACACCCCATGCGCGTGCTCGTCGTCGAAGATCATCCCAAGCTGGCGGACTACCTGCGCAAGGGACTCACCGAGAACGGCTACGTCGTCGACGTCGCGGCCGACGGCATCGACGGCCGCCATCTCGCGGTGAACGGCGAGTACGACATCGTGGTGCTCGACGTGATGCTGCCCGGCCTCGACGGCTTCGCGGTGCTCAAGGCGATTCGCGCCACCAAGGACGTGGCGGTGCTCATGCTGACGGCGCGCGACCAGGTCGAGGACCGCGTGCGCGGCCTGCAGGACGGCGCCGACGACTACCTGGTCAAGCCCTTCGCATTCTCGGAGCTGCTGGCGCGCCTGACCGCGCTGCGCCGCCGCGGCGTGCGCTCGGGCGGCACCTCGGAACCCACCACGCTGACCCTGGGCGACCTGCAGCTGGACCTTGCGCGGCGCAAGGCCTCGCGCGGCGGCCAGGCGCTCGAACTCACCAACAAGGAATTCCTGATCCTGGCGCTGCTGATGCGGCGCCGCGGCGAGGTGCTGTCGCGCACCGTGATCGCCGAGCAGGTGTGGGACATGAACTTCGACAGCGACACCAACGTGGTCGAGGTGGCGGTGCGCCGCCTGCGCGCCAAGCTCGACGATCCCTTCGAGACCCCGATGCTGCGCACCGTGCGCGGCATGGGCTACGTGCTGGAGTCCGCGTGAAGGCTCCGCGGGTGCGCTTCGGCTCGATCTCGGCGCGCCTGGTGCTGATGCTGGCGGTGGTCGCGGTCGCGGTGTTCGCGGCCACCGGCTACCTGCTGCACAAGGCGCTCGAGCAGGTGCTGATCGCCGACGAGCGCTCGGACCTCAGCGGCAAGACCGAGGTGGTGCAGCACTTCATCGACGAGGTGCGCACGCCGGCCGACCTGCCGATGCTGCGGCGCCACCTCGCGGCCACCAGCGTGGGCCGCCGCTATCGCTGGAACGTGTGGCTGATCGCGCGCAACGGCGAGATGCTCTACGGCGCCGAGCCGATGCCGCCCACGCTGCGCGGCGAGGGCAACAAGGTCTGGCTGCAGCGGCAGGACGGCGTGGTGCTGCGCGGCGCGCACTACCGGCTCGACGAGCACGCCATCTTCCCCGGCGCGCAGGTGCTGATCGGCATGGACCCGCGGCCGCGCGCCGAGATGCTCGACCGCTACGACAACTACGGCCTGCTGGTCGGCGCGCTCGGCGTGCTGTGCACCGTGGCGCTCGGCGCCATCGCCACGCGGCGCGGCCTGCGCGCGCTCGCGGACCTGTCGCGCGAGGCCTCGGTGATACGCCCCGGCGGGCTGTCGCAGCGTCTGACCCTGCCGGCCGACAGCACCGAGCTGCTGCCACTGGCCCTGCGCTTCAACGAGGTGCTGGCGCGCATGGAGGATGCGTGGACCCAGCTCGAGGGCTTCAATGCCGACGTGGCGCACGAGCTGCGCACCCCGCTGGCCATCATGATCAACGGCGCCGAGCTCGCGCTCGCGCGCGACCGGCCCCGGGACGAGATGCGCGAGGTGCTCGAGTCGCACCTCGAGGAGCTGCGCACGCTGGGCTCGATGGTCAACGACATGCTGTTCCTCGCGCGCGCCGACCGCGGCGACGCGGCCGAGGACCTGCGCGAGCTCTCGCTGGGCGAGCAGGCGCGGCAGGTCGGCGAGTTCGTCGAGGTCTTCCTCGAGGAGAAGCGCCAGCGGCTCGAGATCGAGGGCGATGCCTCGGTGCCGGTCAACCGCGTGCTGCTGCGCCGCGCGCTCGTGAACCTGCTGACGAACGCATCGCGGCATGCGCCGCAGGAGGCCGTGATCGGGCTGCGGATCGAGGCGCTGCCGGAGGGCGCGCGCATCACCGTCTCCAACCCCGGCGATGCGATCGCGGAAGAAGTGCGGCAGCACATGTTCGAGCGCTTCTGGCGCGGCGACAGCTCGCGGCCCCGGACGGGCGAGCGCTTCGGGCTCGGGCTGGCGATCGTGCGGGCCATTGCGCGCATGCATGGGGGCGAGACCTTCGTGCGTCGCACGGCGGGCCGCAACGAGATCGGCTTCACATTGGGCCGCCGCGTCGCCGCATCGATGTCGATCGCGTAGGTCTCGCCCCACCCGCCCGGGCCTTTACTTGGTTTCGGGGATTCCCCGCATCGACCGGCCTGCCTACGCTTGCCGCGGTGTCCCGGCGAGTTCCTCGGCCACTCACCGGGACCGGCGCAATGCCGCGCTCCCTCACGAGAGAAAAGCGGGCCCGCGCTTCGCACCATCGCACTGGCCGATTGCAGAGCAGGAGGAGCAATTCCATGACCGACATGCATCTATCGCCCGACATCGTCGCCAACGCGGCCTTGGTCCCGAGCGCGGCCGTCGACAGCGGCGAGATCAAGATCACTTTCGTCAACTACTCGAAGTTCGAGCTGCGGCGCGACGTCACCGGCTACACCAAGGACTTCGCGTTCGGCAGCGTGACCTCCTCGCCGGGGCCGATCCTCAAGGCCCGTTCGGGCATGGAGACGCTCGACATCTGCCAGATCGCGTTCTCGTGGATCGCCGACGGCGCCAACAACGCCTACGTCACCTGGTACAGCCCCGAGATCCCGGTGCGCTTCGGCGTGCGGATCGTCGCGCCGGTGCAGGTCTTCGGCATGGGCAAGCGTCCGTACTGGGACGTGTGCTGGGACAACAACCCCGGCAGGGATCCGCAATGGGCGCGCTCGGGGTCGGATCCGTCGGACCCCAGGACCTTCTTCGCCGACGGGCACGTCGGCGGCCTCGCGGCCATCGGCCGCGCGCAGTCGTGGCACACGGCGCTCGACCTGACCGTGACCATCAGCGACTACACGGGAGGCAAGCCATGAACGACCTGCTGATTCTCGAGATCGGGCAAGGACGATGGGTCGCGCGGGTCGCGAACACCGACATCGAGTACGCCTTCAAGTACCTGGCGGAGGAACCCGACCTGAGCAGCCTCTGCGTCCAGTCGCTCGCCCTGGCCATGCAGTCGGGGCGCCAGCAGGTCATCGACAGCATCGCGGGCAACGGCATCTTCGATCTTCCCGCCGGCACGCAGGCCGATGCCGTGGTCGCCGAGCTGTTCGACGCGACCGCGGCCCTGCGCTTCGAGGAAGCCACGATCTTCGTGGCGCAAGTCGTCCTGGCCGACGAACTGGAAGGGGCCGGCGTCGCGCTGCTCGCCGCCGTGCCCTGAGTCTCAGTCCGCTCCCGGCAGGCGCAGCACGATCTTCCCGATGTGCGCGCCGGCCTCCATGCGCGCCTTGGCCGCCGGCAGCTCGGCGAACGCCACCACCTGATCGATGCGCGGCCGGATGCGGCCGGCCGCGAACAACGGCAGCACCTCGGCGACGAAACGCGGCACGCCCGAGGCGCGCTGGGCCTTGGTGCGCAGCTTGTTCGAGACGCCGAACAGCGTGAGCCTCCGCGCATGCAACGCCTCGAGGTCGAGCTCGGCATGCAGCACGCCGTCGACATGGCCCACGGTCGCGTGCCGCCCCTCGAAGGCCATCGCGCGCAGGTTCTCGGCGAACACCGAGCCGCCGACCGTGTTGACGACGAGGTTCGCGCCCTTGTCGCCGGTGGCCCGCAGCACGGCCGGCGCGAAATCGGCGGCGCGGGTGGGCAGCGCGACATCGAGCCCCAGCGGCGCGAGGGCCGCGAGCTTGTCGGCCGAGCCCGAGGTGCCGATGACGCGCGCGCCGAGCGCCTTGCCCAGTTGCAGCGACGCCACCCCGACGCCCGAGGACACGCCGTTGACCAGCAGCCATTCGCCGGGCTGCAGCCGGCCCTGCAGCACCAGCATGTCGAACGCGACCAGGAAGGCCAGCGGAATGCTCGCGGCCTCTTCCCACGACAGTGCCTGCGGCACGGCCATGGCCTCGGCCGCCTCCATCAGCGCGTACTCCGCGAAGGCGCCGGCGCAACGGCCCATCACGCGGTCTCCCACTTGAAATCCACTAACGGCATTTCCAACATCGACCACCCTGCCCGCACCCTCCCCGCCGGCCGGGCGCCAGGCACCCGAAGCGCCGTGGCCGGCCAGGAACTCGCCGCGGTTGAGCGATGCCGCGTGCAGGCGCACCAGCAACTGTCCCGGGCCCGCGGTGGGCACCGGCACCTCGCGTTGCTCGAGCACGCCGCCCGCCTCGCTCATCCGCATCCAGAAGGACTGCATGGTGGTCGTTTCGGTCATCGAGAGATTTCCCTTCAAGCACTCAGGTTGCGCAGCACGGCCTGCGTGAACGCCACCGTGTTGCCGCTGCCGCGGATGTCGCCGGTGCGCGCCGCGCGATCGGCGAGCGCGGCCGTGGTGGCGCGCGACATCGATGCGCCCATGCGCACCGCGCCCTCGTTGCCGCGGCTGTGACCCAGCCAGTCGAACATCATGCGCGTCGACTCGATCATCGCGTAGGGATTGGCGATGCCCTGCCCCGCGATGTCGGGCGCCGAGCCGTGCGTGGCCTGCGCCATCGCGATGTCGCCGTCGCCGATGCACAATCCCGGCGCCATGCCCAGGCCACCGACCAGGCCGGCCGCCTCGTCCGACAGGATGTCGCCGAACATGTTGGTCGTGACCACCACGTCGAAGCTCTGCGGATCGCGCACCAGCCGCATCGCGAAGGTGTCGACGATCACGTCGTCGACGCGCACGTCGGGGTACTCCTCGGCGAGCTTCCTGCACTCCTCGACGAACATGCCGCAGCCGAGCTTGAACACGGTGTCCTTGTGCACATAGGTCAGGTGCTTGCGGCGCTGGCGCGCGAGTTCGAAGGCCGCGCGCGCCACGCGCCGGCTGCCGGTGCGGGTGATCACGCGCACCGAGAGCGTGACCTCGTCGTTGGGCCGGAACTCGCCCGAGCCCGCGACCATGTTGCGGTCGGGCTGGAAGCCTTCGTTGTTCTCGCGCACGATCACCAGGTCGACACCGTCGTGCAGGCAGCCGATGTCCGGGTACGAGCGGGTGGGCCGCACGTTGGCGAACAGGTTGAAGGTCTTGCGCAGGATCGGATGCGGGTTGATCGCGTTCGGTCCCTTGGGATAGGCGCGGTGGCCGATGGGCCCGAGGAGCCAGCCGTCGAGCGTGCGCAGGGTCTCGAGCGTGCCCGGCGGCAGGGTGTGGCCGTGGGTCTGCAGTGCGCGCGCGCCGATCGGCAGCGGATGCCAGTCGATGGCCACGCCGTGCAGCTCGGCGGCCGCGCGCGCGATGTCGACCGAGGCGGGCACGATCTCGTGGCCGATGTCGTCGCCGTCGAGGATGCCGATGCGAAGCGATGGAATGCTCTGGTTCGTCATGCCTGCCTCCTGTTCAAGTCGAAGGCGCGGTCAACGCGGTCAGCGTGCGCAGGTCGGGCAGCGCGGCCAGCGTGCGGCACACCTCGGTGATCCGGCCCGAACGCTCCGCGCCGAGCAGCGGCACCGCGAGCGCGTCGAACTTGGCCTCGAGCTGCGCATCGGACAGCGGGTTGTGCATCGAGCCGATCGCGTGATCGACCCGCACCTCGACGCGCCGGCCGTCGCGCAGCAGCGCGCTCACGTGCACCGACTCCTCCGCGATGCCGTCGTCGACCACCGCCCGCACCCGGTTGCGCAGCGCGATCACGCGCGGGTCGTTGACCACCGCGTCCGAGAACTCCTCCTCGCCCGCGCGGCCGTGGATCAGGCCCACGGCGCAGCCGTGGTAGACGCTGAACTTGCCCTGCAGGCCGTCCTTCGGCTCCTTCTTGCCCGTGAGCTCGAGCACCAGCGAATGCACGCGCAGCTCGATGCGCTCCACGTCCTCGGGCGCGATGCCCTGCGCGCGCAGCCGCACGCAGGCGTCGATGCTCGGATGGATCACGATGCCGCAGGCGAAGGGCTTGTAGGTGTTGAAGGAGATCTCGAAGCGCTCGCCAAGCTCGTCGGTGACCTCGTGCCAGGCCCGCTTGTCGGAAGCCACCTGCACGAAGCCGCGCGGCGCCTCGAGCGCACGCTCGCTGGCGGTGAAACCCTGGCTCGCGAGCAGCGCCGACATCAGGCCCGCGCGCGCCGCGGCGCCCGGATGGAAGGGCTTGGTCATGGTGCCGAACTGCTCGCGCAGGCCCACGGGCTGCGAGGCCGCGATGCCGATCGCCATCGCCGTGCGGTGTTCATCGAGCCCCAGCAGCCGCGCGCAACCCGCGGCCGCGCCGAGCATGCCGGTCGAGCCCGTGATGTGCCAGCCGCGGTCGTAGTGGTCGGGGTACATGGTGTTGCCGATGCGGCAGGCCACGTCGATGCCGAGCACCAGCGCGTCGATCAGCTGGCGACCCGAGGCCCCGCGGTGCTCGCCGAGCGCCAGCAGCGCCGAGGCCACTGGTCCGGCCGGATGGATGATGGTCTTGAGGTGCGTGTCGTCGAAATCGAAGGTGTGCGAGGTGATGCCATTGACGAGCGCTGCGCTGGCCATGTCGACCTTGTCGGCGCGGCCCGGCACGCTGGCCTGCGGCGCCGGCTCGAGCAGGCGCACGGCGGCCATCGCGGCCTCGGCCGCCTCGTGGCGCGCGGCGCCGATGGCGCAGCCGAGCCAGTTGTAGAAGGTGCGGTGCGCCTCGCGCTCGACCGCGTCGCTCCAGCCGCGCGACGGATGCGTGGCGACGAAGCGGGCCAGGATGGCGGTGACGGGAGGGGCCGAGGTGTCGGCGGAAACGTGCGTGTTGCGGGCCACTGGAGTTCTTGCTGGTTGCGTTGAAAAAGAGAAAGGGGAAGCCGGCCGGACCTACTCGTCGAGCTGGATGTTCCGAGCCTTGGCGAGCGCAGTCCAGCGCGCGATCTCCGAGCCGATGTACTTGCCGAACTGGTCGGGCGTCATCGGCCAGGGCTCGACGGCCTCGCTGGCGAGCTTCTCGGCCAGGTCGGGCGCCTTGAGCACCGCGACCTGGGTCTCGTTGAGGCGGCGCACCACGTCGGCCGGCATGCCCGCGGGGCCGACCGAGCCGTACCACTGCATCGCGTCGAAGCCCTTGAAGCCGACCTCGTCCATGGTCGGCACGTCCTTGAGCTGCGCGCTGCGCTTGCTGCCGGTGACGGCCAGCGCGCGCATGCGGCCCGAGCGCAGATGCGGCAGCGCTGCCGCGAGCCCCGGGAACATGGCCTGGGTCTGGCCGCCGAGCACGTCGTTGATGGCCGGCGCGATGCCGCGGTACGGCACGTGCACCATGACCGCGCCGGTCTCCTGCTTGAACAGCTCCATCGTCATGTGCGTGAGCGAGCCCGCGCCGGCCGAGCCGTAGCTCACCTTGCCGGGGTTGCGCTTCACGTAGTCGACGAACTCGGCCACCGTCTTGGCGGGCACGTCGGCATTGATGGCCAGCACGTTGGGCGTGGCGCCGATCATGCCGATCGGCGTGAAGTCCTTGATCGCGCTGTAGCTCACGCGGCGCGTCGCGGGCGTGGTGCCGTGGGTCGCGACATAGCCCTGCATCAGCGTGTAGCCGTCGGCCGCGGCGCGCGCGGTGTTCTGGCAGGCCACCACGCCGCCGCCGCCGCTCTGGTTGTCGATCACGAAGGGCTGGCCCAGCGCGCGGCCCCAGCGTTCGGCGACCACGCGGGCGATCATGTCGTTGCCGCCGCCAGCGGCGACCGGCACGATGTAGCGGATCGGCTTGCTCGGAAAGTCCTGCGCGATCGCGAAGCGGGGCATCGCGAGGGTGGCCGAGGCCGCGGAAGCGGTCAGCAGCAGTTGGCGGCGTTGCATGTCGGTGTCTCCTTGTTCTGCCGCGCATCTTCTGCCTGGGCGTCATTGCAGTAAATTGCAAGTTTTTGGGGGTTTATTGCATGAACTGCATGAGTGATCCGAAATGCTGAAGCCCTCGCTGGCCGACCTGCGCGCCTTCGTCACCGTGGGCGAGCTGCAGAGCTTCGCCGCGGCGGCGCGCACCCTGCACCTGTCGCAGCCCGCGCTGTCGCGGCGCATCTCGCACCTGGAGGAGCTGCTGGGCGTGCGCCTGTTCGACCGCACCACGCGCAGCGTCGAGCTCACCCTGCTGGGCCGGCGCTTCCTCGGCCAGATCCGCGGCCTGGTCGACGACCTCGACCGCTCGGTGCTGAGCCTGCGCGACGCGGCCGAGCTCGAGGCCGGCGACGTCACCATCGGCTGCGTGCTGTCGACCGTGCACCACTTCATGCCACCGGTGATCCAGGCCTTCCGCGCGCGCCATCCGCACGTGCTGGTGCGCATCATCGAGGAGGGTGCCGACGAGGTGCTTGCCAGCGTGAAGCAGGGCGAGGCCGATTTCGCGCTCAACTACATCGGCATGCAGGACCCCGAGGTGGAGTTCACGCCGCTGCTCAAGGAGCCCTATGTGCTCGCCTGCCCCGCGGACCATCCGCTGGCGCGGCGCAAGTCCGTGGGCTGGGAGGAGCTCGCCCAGTACCCGCATGCGCGCGTCTCGCAGGCCAGCCGCAACCGCCTGTTCATCGACCAGGCCCTGGCCGAGCTGCCGCCGCTGCCGCGCCCGGTGTGCGAGGTGCGCCACGTCTCCACGCTGATCGGCATGGTCGAGAACGGCCTCGGCGTGGCCGTGGTGCCGCAGCTCACCTTGCCGCGCAAGCCGGCCGCGGTGGTCGGGGTGCGGCTGGAGCGGCCCGAGATCGGGCGCACCATCGGCGTGATCCGGCGTGCGGGGCGCAGCCTGTCGCCGGCGGCGGCGGCGTTTCTGGAGATGCTGGCGCTGGCGAGCCGGTCGAGCGTGAAGGGGAGTCAGCCGGCGAAGCGCCGAACACAGCGAAGCCAGCGATGGCCTTGAGAATCCGATCGGACCTCACGTGCCGCCGGCAATGAAGGCGCGACAGCCCGACACGCGGCGCCCCGCCGTTGACCGGCTCAGGACGAAGGCGCAACCGGGTGCGGGACGGCAGCGATCACTGCGCCTGGCCAAAAAGCGTATAGCCCGCGTGCTGACCCGCGGGAAGGCGAGCCAGGTTGACAGGAAACGCGGTCTGGAATTCGGTCCAGATGCGGCTGACCTGATGCTGGTTGCCTGTGACGAACGATCGGTGCCTCACCGCACCGCCATAGACGCGGCGGACAAGCGCGGCTGAAGAATCGCATTGAATCGTGGTTGCCACACCGCACTCTCGCTCGATGAACGTTCCGACCTTTCCCACGTCCTTCTGCGAAGCATGGTCCGCCCAATCGAGATCTCCGTCTTCGTCCGTGCGCACGCACAACGGGCCGTAGATCACATGTGCCTTGGTCGGCGCCAATGCGGCGATCCAGCTTCGCATGGCTGCGCGAACAGCCTTCTTCTGCATGTGTTCCGCATCCCTGATGTAGTCCCTCCTCGGTTGTCCTTCGACTTCGACGAGCCCGTAGCGTCGTTTGAGAGCGCCAGAGGGATAGTGAAAGGCGCCGACTCGCCCTGCGGTCTCATTGATGCCGGTAATAAAACAACAGGTGTACAGAGGCGATGTGCAGATCCCTACTTCAATCCCGGGCCCCACCACAATCCCCTGGCCCATCTCGATGAAATACTTTGGCATAGCGACGCTCCAGATTCTCACGAGTGATAAGACAATCGACCACCACCGCTTTCCGTTGTTCTCATCCCATCTCGAAATTGCGAGGGCAGACTGCGCACGACAGGCGGGACCCCACCTGCTGAAGTCATTCAATCACAAGACTCCGCGACTGCGCCATTCGAAGAAAGCGCTCGTTTTTACGGCCCGGGTTTCATGACGCACACCTCGCAGATCCGCATCATCGCCGCGACTTCATCGAAGATTGACGGAACATGATCTCCACGATCATCGTGGCCCTCTCCTGGACCGCTCTGGGCTGCGCGATGGCCTCCGGCCTCGCCGTCGTGCTCGCCGTGCTCTTCCACCTTTTCGCCCTTGCGAGCGGCCTGCTCTACGGTTTCCAGCACGACGCCACTCGGGATGAACGGCGTCATGCGACCCATCTGCTGGTCGGCGCCGGCATCTTCGCCCTGATCGCCGCCGCCGCCGGCGGCATCACGCTCCTCATCGCATCCTTCCAATGAAAAACGCCCGATGAGATCCATCGGGCGTCCATCGCCGGCTTCCACGGGCCGGCTCCGTGTCCTTCCCAGGCATCAGCCTCGGAAGGACGGATCAAGTTGAGCTTGGCAAGCGCTATCGCCCTTCAAGCCCCATGCGCCTCGCTCGCCGGCACCACCGCCGCCCCCGCGCGCCGCGCCTTCTGGATCGAGCGCACGAAGGCCACGAGCTGCCACACCACGAACACGCCGATCAGGCCCAGCAGCGTGGCGCTGATCGGGCGGTTCACGAACACGCCGAAGCTGCCGCGGCTGATCAGCATGGCGCGCCGGAAGTTCTCCTCCAGCATCGGCCCGAGGATGAAGCCCAGCATCAGCGGCGCGGCGTCCAGCTCCAATCGCATGAAGGCGTAGCCGAGGCAGCCGAACACGGCGGTGATGAAGATGTCGTCGAGGCTGTTGTTGACGCTGTAGGTGCCGATGCAGCAGAAGAACAGGATCGACGGGAACAGCACGGCGTACGGGATCTTGAACACCGACAGCCAGTAGCGCACCAGCGGCACGTTGAGCGCGAGCAGGAAGCAGTTTCCCACCCACATGCTGGCCACCAGGCCCCAGAACAGGTCGGGGTGGCTGGCGATCATGTTCGGACCGGGCTGGATGCCCTTGATCACGAACGCGGCCAGCATCAGCGCCATCACCGGGTTCTCGGGGATGCCGATGCTCATCAGCGGGATGAAGCTGGTGCGCGCGGCGGCTTCGTCGGCCGCGGCCTGGCCGGCCACGCCTTCGATGCAGCCGGTGCCGATCTCGTGCTTGTACTTGCTGACCTTCTTGTCGATGGCGTAGGCCGCGAACTGGGCGATCGAGGGACCGCCGCCGGGCAGGATGCCCAGGAAGGAACCGATGGCACCGCCGCGCAGCGCGCTCGGGATGATCCGCTTGAACTCGGCCCAGGTCGGGATCAGGTTGATCTTGCCGTTGAAGGGCGAGCGCTCCTCGCGCGCGTCGAGGTTCTTGGTGATCTCGGCGATGCCGAAGCAGCCCAGCGCGATGCTCACCAGGCCCACGCCGTCGGCGAGGAAGGGCAGGTCCATGGTGTAGCGCTGCATGCCGCTGTTGACGTCGGTGCCGATCTGGCCGAGCAGCACGCCGATGAAGCACATCGCGAGGCCGTTGAGCAGGCTGCCGGTGGTCACGAAGCTCACGCAGACGAAACCCACGAGCATCATCGAGCAGTAGTCGGCCGGGCCGAACAGGAAGGCCACCTCGCCGAGCATCGGGGCCATCCAGGCCAGCACGACGATCGCGATGGTGCCGCCCACGAAGCTCGAGAAGCCCGCCGTGAACAGCGCCAGGCCGGTCTGGCCCTTGAGCGTCATCGCGTACCCGTCGATACAGGCCACGATGCTGCTGGCATGCGGGATCTTCATCGTGATCGCGCTCACGCTGTCGCCGTACTGGGCGCCGTAGTAGATGCCGGCCAGCATGATCAGCGCGCCGCCGGTGGGGATCGAGTAGGTCAGCGGCAGCAGCAGGCTGATGGTGGCCAGCGGGCCCAGGCCCGGCAACAGGCCCACCAGGGTGCCCACGGTACAGCCGATGGCGCAGAACAGCAGGTTCTGCATCGTGAGCGCGTGCGAGAAACCGAACGCGAGATTGTTCAAGACTTCCATGGCGTCGTCCTCAGAGCAGGGGCAGGTTCAGGCCCAGCAGCTTCTGGAGCGCGAAAGCCATCGCGACCAGGCCGAGGGAAATCTTGACGTTGCGCACCCACGAGTACGAGAGGCCGGCAGCCGTCGAGGCGAACACCATGAACACGATGCCCGCGACCATGTTGATGTGCTCCGAGATCAGCGCGAAGCCGCAGAGGCTGCCGATCACGATGCCGATGTTGCGCAGGTTGAGCTCCATCGGCTGGCGCGCGACGAAGCGCGAGCGGATCACGGTCGCCACGCCGATCAGGCCGAGCAGGATGCTGACGATGAACGGGAACATGCCCGGGCCCGCGCGCGAGAAGTCGCCGATGGGGTAGTTGCGCGCGGCGGTGATGCCGAACAGGAGGGAAATGGCGATGAGGAAGAGCCCTCTGCCTAGGTTGCGGTCGTTCATGTCTGTCTCTGTGGGCGTGCCTGCGCAGCGCGCTTGCGGCCTGTTGTGATGGAGGCAGGGATGCTCGGCGTCGGCGGCTGACCGAAAACTGACACGCAGGCCTCGGGAACTACGTACGGCCGACTACGCCGCAGGTAATCGACGGCCCGCGCCGACGCGGCGAGGATGCGCGCCTTGCGCTTCTTCTACGCGTTTACCCGAATACCGGAGTCCGCTTGAATCCAACCCGAACCACCGCCCCGATCCGCCCCGCCTGGCTGCTGCTGGCCGGCGCGGTCCACGTTGCCGCCCTCGCGCAGACCGCGACCGTGACTGCACCGCCCTCTCCCCTGGCCGCGAGCGCGCCCGATGCCTGCCGGCTGATGCCGCGCGCCGACATCGAGGCGCTGTTCCCCGGGCGCCCGATCACCGACAAGGGCCCGACCTTGAGCCCCCTGAGCCGCGGCCCGCAGTACGCCGAGGGCTGCACCTACGTGGTGCGCCTGCCGAGCCCGACCTCGAAGACCGATGTTGCGCGTTTCGCGAACCTGACCGTGATCCGCTGGGGCGACTCGCCCGTGGTCGGCCGCGGCACGGCCCGGGACAGCTTCGCCTCGATCCGCACCACGCGCGAACGCGTGGCCGCCGATCCCAAGGTCAGCCTGCGCATCGAGTCGCTGGCCGATGTGGGCGAGGAGGCCTTCATCGAGACCAGCACGCACCGGGTCGCGGTCTATGCGCGCAAGGGCGACCTGATCGTTTCGGCCAGCCTCGATCCCTACTCGAGCCAGACGCCCGGCAACGCGGGCGCGCTCGCGCGCCAGGCGTTGTCGCGCTGGCAACCGGGCACCGGCATGGTGGCGGCCGCGGCGCCGATCGCCACCCAGGCGGCGGTGGCGGTACCGGCCGACACGCGCGTGTCGCAGACCGCGCCCGCCGACCAGTGGCCCGATGCCTGCGCGCTGATGACGACCGAGGACGTGAAGGCCGTGTTCCCCGACATGACGATCGCGGCGCCGGTGCAGTTCAAGGGAAAGATCACGCACGAGTCGCGCGAGAACCGCATCGAGGAGATCCCCAGGCCGATCGGCTGCCTCTACAACCTGCGCCGCACCGACATCGTCGACGGCAAGCGCGTGACCGTCTCGCACCAGGTACAGATGAGCGTGCGCAACCTCGCGTCGACGCCCGCGTTCTCGCAGCGCTACTTCGAGGTCTCGCGCAAGGTGGGCGAACCCAAGACGCCGGTGGCGGGCCTCGGCGACGAGGCCTTCATCGACATCCTCAACCGCCTCCAGATCCGCAAGGGCCTGCTGAGCGTGGAGGTGCGCGTGGGCGGCGGCGAACGCGACGCGGCGCTGCACGCGGTGGCGCGCGAACGCGTCCACGCGCTGGCCGCGCGCGTGGCGGCGAAGCTGCCCTGAGGCCGTGCCGGCATCACGCCCTCAGCAACAGGCCTCCGCTTCGGCATCGGCGTCGCTCATCACCTCGCGCGTGTGCGCATCGGCCGCGAACCACAGCTCGATGCGCAGCGACGAGGAGTTGATGTCCTGCGGAATGCCGAAGGCGCTCTGGAAGGTGGAGAAGCTCAGCACGCCCAGTTGCGTGTCGAAGCTGAGGTTGAGGCTCGGCGTGGCGAGCCCCAGCGAGGGCACCTCGGGCAGCCGGCCGTAGCGCCGGTGCAGCGACTCGGCCAGCCTATCGACACGCGGGCGCAGCGACGGGCGCAGCCAGCTCTCGGTCTGCAACTGCGCGAGCAGGCTGGCACCGACCTGCGCCGCGTTGCGCGAATGGCTCAGCAGGCCGTCGTCGTGCGCCACGCAGTCGATCATGTCCAGGCCCTCGAACCTGTGGCCGATGGCCTCGCAGTAGGCCGGCATCACGACCGTGCAGAGCCATTGGCCCGCGCAGTTGGTCGCGAGCATCTTCCAGTCGGGATCGAACACCAGGCCCGGCAGCGGGTTGTGCAGCTGCACCATGCGTTGCAGCGCGGCCTCGTTGGCGTCGGTCATGCCGATCCACGACGCGCCCTCCTCGCTGGCGACGGTGGTGAAGCCGCCGAGCGACAGCGCCGCGTTGCGCAGCGAGGTCGGCGCCTCGACCTCGTTCATCCAGGCCAGCAGCAGGTCGCGGCTCGGCGCGGCGCGGCCGGTCTCGAGGAAGCTGACGTGCCGCTGGGAGACGCCCAGGCGCAGCGACAGGTCGAGTTGGGAGATGTTCTTGCTCGCCCTCGTATGGCGCAGCAGCAGAGGCAGGCTCATGGGATCGGAATCCAGGGATCGAAAAGCCCGCCATTGGACCTGAACGAGGGGCGAAACGCTTCGTCGCGAACGCAACAAACATGCGTAATCCGGGTAACAGGCGGTAGCGCCCTTGCACATCGTGCACGGCCATTATCTGGAAGGTTATCGACGCCCTCCAGCCACGGCGGCAACATGCCCTTCGCACCGGTGCCAGAGGCCTCTCGCGCACGGGTCGCAGCGCCGGTCCGGCGTTCCCCGGGCCGCACGCTCGCCGCGCGACATGCGCGGCCTCCAGCCTCCTCGTCCACCGCATCGAACCTTGCCCGCCGCCCATGTCTTCCTGCCGTACCGACGCAGCGCGCGCTCATCCGAGCTGCCGCAGCCGAGCGCCGAAGCGCCACTGTCCGCCATGCCATCGGGAGGCCCGCCGGTGCGCTTCGTGACGGATGGTCCGATGCCGCACGCCATCGATGGCGGCGACGACGATCCGCTGCGGCGCATGCGACCGATGCTGCAGGCGCTGGGCTTCCAGTGGTTCGCCTACGGCACCGTGGCGCTGGCACAGGGCCGGTGGCGGCCCTCGAGCTTCTTCACCGGCCATGCCAATCCCCGCTGGACCGAACGCTATTTCTCGCAGCAATACCAGGAGGTCGACCCGCGCGTCGATGCCGCGCAGCGCAGCGCCGGCCCCTGGGTCTGGGACCGCGACAGCCTGGCGCGCCAACACCCGCCCGAGGACACCCGCTTCGCGCTGCACGAACGCTTTCTCGACGACCTGCGCGCCAGCGGCATCGGCAGCGGCGTGCTGTTCCGCCTGCCGGCGCCGCCGCTGTCGGTGCCGCTCGGCGAACACACGCTGGTGAGCCTGCAGTCGGAGCGCACGGACAGCGCATGGATCGGCGCCGGCATCGTCGCGCTGGCCCGCATGCTGGCCGAGGACTTCCACCGGCGCGTGCAGTCCTGCGGCCTTGCGTCGGCGCCGGCCGTGGACCGGCCCGGCGACATCGGCAGCGCTTCGAGGATGCTCAGCGCGATGCAGCTGCGCATCCTCGAGGAACTGCGGCAGGGCCGCGGCGACAAGGAGATCGCGCACCGGCTGCAGATGTCGGGCCATGCGGTCGACTACCACCTGCGGCAGCTGCGCGCGCGCTTCAAGGTGCGCAACCGCGTGCAGCTCGTGAACGCGGCCGCGCGCGCGATGCCGCCGGGCGCGCCGGCCGCTTGAGCGCGATGCGCGCGAGGCCTTTCGGCCTCACTCCTGCGGAAAGCTCGCCACCAGCAATCGCACCAGCTCGGCCTGCCGCTGCACGCCCAGCTTGGCGAAGATCTGCTTGAGGTACTGCCGCGCGGTGCCCGCCGACAATGCCATCTGCACGGCCGCGCCGGCCAGGTCCTCGCCCTTGCCGAGCAGCACGGCCAGTTCGGCCTCGCGCGCGGTGAGCCCGTAGGCCTCGACCAGCCGGGCCGCGGCGATGGTGCCGTCGGTGCCGGCGTTGTGCACCATCACCGCGACGCGCGCGCTGCCGAACTCGGCCTGCGCCGAGAGGCTGGCCGCCGGCACGATCGACAGGATCAGCGGCCGCAGCGGCAGCGCGCGCCGGATGGTGACCGGCAGGCCCTGCGCCGCCACCGCGCCATCGCTGAGCGCCGCGCGGCGCGACTCGGGCGCGAGTTCGGCCGCGAGCCGCACCGCCTGCTGCAGCCGGCGGTCCTCCGCGCCGTCGCGCGCGCGCAGGCCTTCGCGGTCGGCGCGCAAACCGCAACCGGGCTGCGCCAGCAGCGCGCTCGCGCTGCGGTTGAGGAACACCACGCGGCCCGCAGCATCGAGCAGCACCACCGCCTGCGGCGCCAGGTTCAGCATGTCGTGCGCCGCATCGACGCTGGCGCGCGTGCGCTGCCGCAGTTGCGCATGCATCTGCTCGATGGTCCGCAGGTGCGGCACCAGCGCCTGGATCGAGGCCAGCTCGTCCTCGCGGAAATCGTGGCCCGACTCGAGCGAGCGGCAATAGCTGAGGCCGCGCCAGCCGTCGTGCTCGCGCCAGTACGACACCGCGGCCAGGCCACCGTTGAGCGGCCGCAGCACCTCCTGGTAGAGCTCGGTGCTGGCCATCGCCCGCCGGCTCAGGAAGGTGGAGGTGCGCACCGGCAGGCCCGAGGCCGTGAGCCGGACCAGCGACTCGTGGTCGGCCATCGTGAGCCACTGGCCGAGCTCGCGTTCCTCGACCTGGCCGAACTGCGTGCAGGCGCGCCACTCGGTGTCGCCGTCGTGCATGCTCGTCATCACCACGTGCTCGGCGCCGATGCACTCGCGCAGCACGTTGAGGTCGATGCCGCCGGCACCCGGCGCCGCCACCTCGGCATACAGCCGCCGGACCGCGTCGGCCAGCGCCGTGGATTCCAGACCCATGTTCCCTCCTGTTCGGGAGTAGCGCGCGCGGGCGCGGATGCGCAGACTCCAAACCCTGCTGTCATTGGTTGGACGGCGGTCGCGCCTCGACGCGCCGCGGCACGTCGGAGCCCTGCCAGCGTTTTCGTGAATCCGCATGGCACCGTCTTTCCTCGACCCTTCGAATGCACCCCCGGGTGCCACTCGCCGCGACGCATTGCTGCGTGTCGCGCGCGGCAGCGCCGGCGTGCTCCTGTTGTCGGGCCCGCGTCTCGCGCCAGCCTCGGCGGCCTCGAGCGAGGCCTTCTCCCCTGTGTCTTCCGCCCGGTTGCGCTTCGCCCTGCCGCTGCTCGACGAGGCCCTGGCCTCGCGCGCCGCGTGGGAACCGCTGCTGCACCCGCTGTGCGCCGCCGTCGGCTGCGCGCTCGAGACGGCCACGCTGTCCAGCCTCGAATCGCTGGCACGGGCCGTCGCGCACGCCGAGGTCGACGCCGGCTTCCTGGCCCCCGAGGCCGCGCTGCAGGCGGTGGTCGAGGGGCGGATGCGGATTCTCGCCCAACCGAAGCGCCCGGCGGCGCAAGACCCCAATCGCGCGGTGCTGCTGGTGCGCCGCGCGGCCCCGCCCGATGCGCTCGACCGGCTGCTGGCCGAACCGCAGGACTGGCGCATCGCCTACGGCGAGCGGCGCTCCATCGCGGGCTACGTGCTGCCGCAGGCACGGCTGTTCCTGCCGCGCGGCATCGACATGGAGACCGCCTTCCGCACCGAGACCGTCGGCTCCATCTTCGCGAACAGCCTCGCGCTGGCCAACGGCGACGTCGACATCGCGACCGGCACGCTCGACGACCACCGCCTGTTCTGCCGGCGCTTTCCGCCCGAGGGCCGGCAGCTCAAGATCGTCTGGCAATCGGAGCCCCTGCCCGCTGAGCGCTTCGCCATCCGCGCCGACTGGCCGCGCGCCACGCGCCAGGAGGTCCGCCGCTTCCTGCTGCGCTATGGCGCCGCCGCCGGGCCGCGCAGCGCCCAGGAGCGCGCCGTGCTGCGCGCGCTGAACGCGCCGGCCGGCTACGAGGCGGCGCCCCACGCGACGCTGCTCCCGGTGGCGCAGTTGCAGCGCGACCTGGCGCTGCAGCGCGTGCGCGCCGCCCAGTGGACCAGCGACGCCGCGCGCGGACGCCGGCTGGCGCAGATCGCGGCCGAGTACGAGCGGCAGAAGGCGGTGCTGCTGCGCGACGAGGAGCGGGCGGCGGGCTGAGCGCGCCATGACCACCGGTTTCAGTGGCTCTTGTCGCTGGCCACCGCAGGCTTCGTGCGAGGATCGCGGCCCCCCATGCCCACGCCCTTCCCCTCGCCTCCCCTGAAACTCTGGCACGTCAGCGAACGGCCCGACATCACCGTCTTCGAGCCCCGGCCGCCGCCGAACCGCGACGCGGCCGTGGCCACGCCCGTGGTCTGGGCCGTGGACGACGCCTGCCTGCCGCACTACCTCGTGCCGCGCGATTGCCCGCGGGTCGCGTTCCGCGCGCTGCCTGCGACCACGCCGCACGATCTCGCGCACTTCTTCGGCGATGGCAGCAGCCGGCACGTGCTCGCGATCGAGCAGGACTGGCATGCGCGCGCGCAATCGACGCCGCTGTTCCTGTACGCGCTGCCGGCCCGGTCGTTCCGCTGCGTCGATGCCAATGCCGGCTACCACGTGTCGGACCGGACGGTGCGCCCCGAGGCCGTGCACCGCCTCGCGCAGCCGCTGTCGCTGCTGGCCGAGCGCGGCGTGGCGCTGCGCGTGGTGCCACGGCTCTGGCCGCTCGCGCGCGAAGTGGTCGCGTCTTCGCTGGGCTTCTCGTGCATCCGCATGCGCAATGCACGCGCGCAGGGCTGAGGACGATGGACGAAGCCCCGCCCCGCTGCCGTTAAGCTTGCCCGCGCGTCCCGCTCCTTCCTGCCCTCGCCTTCGATGCCTCTTCGCCGCCCCGCCCTTCTGCTCGCCACTCTCGCCGGCATCGCCGCGCTGGCCGTCGCCGGCTACTGGGGCGCCACCTACTTCAACCTCAACCCCGCGCGCGAGGTCGGCGCGGTGGTCGACGAGTTCAACGGCGTGAAGGTCTACTACAACGGCGGCGTGAACAACGCCGAGGGCCGCGCGCTGTCGAGCGACGGCTACAACCTCGGCATCCAGTACCAGTGCGTGGAGTTCGTCAAGCGCTACTACTTCGAGCGCTTCGGCCACCGCATGCCCGACGCCTACGGCCACGCCAGGGACTTCTACGACGCGGCCACGCCGCAGGGCATGCCGAACACGAAGCGCGCACTGCTGCAGTACCGCAACGGCCAGGCCGAGAAGCCGCGGGTCGACGACCTGATCGTGTTCGCGCCGACGCTGCTCAACCGCTACGGCCATGTCGCGATCGTGGCGGCCGTGGGCGAGCGGGAGATCGAGATCGTGCAGCAGAACCCCGGCCCGTTCGGCGAGAGCCGCGCGCGGCTCTCGCTCGAGACGCGGGACGGCAACTGGCAGGTGGAGGGCGGCACCCTGGGCTGGTTGCGGCGCGCGCAGACGCCGTCCTGAGTCCTGAGTCGCGCGCAGGCAGCTCAACGCCAGGGCCGCATCTCCACGCGCAGGGTGCCCGTCAGGCCGGGCCGCACGTCCTGGATGATCGTCATGTCGAAGGCATAGCCGTCGGCGCCCTGCAGCGGATACAGCGTGGCCTCGATGCCGGGCTTGCCCGGATAAACGTCCTGCGCGCCATAGAAGACGCGCCACCCGTACTTGGCGGCGGCATCCGGAAAGGCCTCGACGATGATCAGGTCGCGATAGACGAAGCCGCCTTCGTAGTGGCGCTTGAGGAACAGCAGCCCGTCGATCTCGTAGTCGGGCACCAGCACCTTGATGTCGAAGGCGAAGCTCACCGAGCCCGAGGCCACCACGCTCTTGGTCGGGTCCAGGAACAGCGAGAACAGGTGCGGGCTCTTGCTGCGGTCGGGCGTGCGCGCTCCGCCCGCGGCCGGGAACAGCTCGTCGTAGCCGCGGAAGATGGCCGAGCTCTCGCGCGCCTCGCGCCGCGTGATCTGCCACTGGGCACCGCGCACGCTGGCCACCACCTCGAACTGGTAGGAGGCCTTCACGCTCTTGCCGGCGTCGAGCGCCGCCTGCACCTCCTCCGGCAGCGTGATGTCGTCGATGTCGAGGATGCCGTCGGCGCGCAGCTGACCGAACAGGAAGCGCGTGAGGTTCTGGTAGCCCTCTTCCGAGTTGACGATGCCGTAGTGCCCCGAATGACTGCGATTGACGAAGGCGCGTGGCGATCCGACGTCCGTTCCGTCGGCCGCCAGCCCGTGGGTGGTGGCGTTCTCGATGCGCACCAGGCCATCGCTGGCATCGCCCGCGGCCCATGACGAGAGGCCGCCCGCCACCGCGTAGTCGCGCGCGTTGGTGCCCACCAGGTTGAACACCCGCTCGGGCGGGAAGTTCGTCACCAGCGACACGTCGTCGCCCTTGGGAACGGCCATGTAGCCGGCCATGCGCTCGCGGTTGAAGTTGTTGACGTCGCCGAAGGACAGCCAGCCCGGCACGTTGCGCACGATGCGCATGTCGATGCCGTTGTGCGGCGTGGCATAGGTGAAGAGCTTGTCGACCGCCGCGCGCGCCGCGGCCGAGCCCAGCCTGGGGTTCTGCAGGAAGGCGCGGCAGACCAGCCCGCCCATCGAATGCGCCACCAGGTAGACCTTGAAGTCGGCTGGCGTCATCGCGTTGTTCGGGTTGGCGCACACCCGGTCGCGCAGGCGCAGGATCAGCTGGTCGAGCCCCTGGGCGAAGGTCTCGATCGCCGGTGTCTTGCCGTTGCCGAAGTCCTTCGAGGCATCGTCGTAGTAGCGGTAGATGACGATGCTGCGGTAGGGCACGGCCTGGTCGGCGCGCGAGGCGGCCATCAGGTCGTCGCCATCGACGAACACGTCCTCGTAGCGGTGGTCGCCCATCAGCCGGACCAGCGGCGACTCGAAGTAGAAGCGGCGCATGTCGCCGGTCCAGGCCATGCGCGTCTTGGTCGAGCCGATGTTGAAACCCATGTAGGGATCGGCCACGGTCTCCTCGATCTCGCCCTGAGTGGCGGCGAAGCCGCGCACGTAGATGATCGGGTGATAGGGATGCTGTGCGTTGCTCATGGCGGGGTCCCCGAAGTTGATCGAATCGGCATCGGATCCACCGTGCGGCGGATGCCGTCGTCGTTCATTGCATCCAGTCTTTCACCGTATCCGGCCCTCACCAATATCCCGCTTGCTCTACTTCCTCGGGAGGATGGTCGGTGCCGGGCGCGCGCCTTACCGTCGCGGCCATCGGCAGGTTCCCTGCGGCACGGCGGACTTCGCGTCCGGTTCCCCATGAGCGATCTTCCTTCCCAGAAATCGTGGCTGGAACGGGCCACCACCGCGGTGGGCATCGCGGGGTCGCTGGTCACCGTCGCGCTCACGGTCTGGAACGCCCAGACCAAGCAGCAGATCGATCAGCGCGAGGCGGACCTCAAGATGCAGACCGCCGCGCTCGACGCCGAACTGCGCCGGCGCAGCACCAGCGTGGAGGAATCCAAGGAGCGGGTCGAGCGCTACAAGTGGGTCTATGGCCTCGTGCCCGAACTCAGTGCGACCGACGGCTCCAAGCGCAACGCGGCACTGGCCATGGTGCGGCTCGCGCTCTCCAAGGAAGAAGCCGAGGGCCTGCTCGCCGGGCTGCAGCAGTCGCCCGATGAACAGGTCCGCAAGGCCGCGGCGCAGGGCGTGGCCACCATCGCCAACATCGAGAACGCCGAACTCGTGCGGCTGGTGTCGCAGGTGAATGCCGCCGGTTCCGACGAGCGCCGCCGCGCGACCGGTCGCCTGCAGCGCGACTTCAACGATTCGGCCGAGGCCATTTCGCTGGCGTTGAAGCTGCTCGATGCGAGCCAGGTCGACAAGCTGTCGCCGAGCGGGTTGATCAACGTCCTCTACTTCCTGTCGCGCACGGACCCACGTGCATGGACGCCGACGGAGATCGCCGCGGCCAACCGGGTGCTGCCGGGCGTGCGTGCGCGCAATGCCGGGCCGCAGACGCAGGCCGAACTGGGGCGGGTGGAGGACACGGTGAAGGCGGCGGGGCGGCCATAGCCGGGCTCGCCAATCGCTGCATCGGCGCTGCAAGCGTCCGTGGGCAATGGGTGGTGAGACGAGCGGCGGCTCATCAAGCCGTCATCGCGGGGCCTCGACAATGAACTTCACGGACACCGCACCTGCGTTGTTGACAGCCGCTGAAACAAGGACCACCGCCCCGTTGAACAACGGACTTCTACGGCCCGCCCGATCGCTTCGGCGGAAACGTGCGCCAGATGGCTCGGGCATTGAGAGATCCCGTCAGGACCAGCGCCGCGCCGAAGGCGAAACCCAGGACATTGCCCCAGACATCCAACCGCTCCACCGACATGGCCGAGAACAGGAGCGCGAAGGCACCCGCGATCACGAGGAAGCCGTTGAACACGATGGCGATGCCACCGATGGAGCGGCGGGCGCCCGGCCGCAACGCGATGGCCGCCAAGGCGGTCGGCAGGAAACCACAAGCCACGTTCCAGTGAAAGCTCCCGGTCCAGATCAACAGCCGGGCCAGGGAAAAGAACAGCGCCACGACGACGATGGCATTCGCAATCACGAGGTTCCTGTCGTATCTCATGGTCCCTCCAGCCAGGTCGCGAGTCCGGGCTCACCCGATGCCTGCGGAAGCAGCCTCAGGCCTTGCGCGTCATGGGCGAGAAGGCTGTCCGCGATGGCACCGCCCAGCGCCGCATTCGCTGGATTCACCGTGCCGGAATTGATGGCTCCCTGGGCCTGGAGCTGACCCAAGGTCAAGTCCAAAGGCGGCGCAGCCTCCGTGCCCGAAGAATCCGAGACGAGCCATAGCTTCTCGGTGGAAGCGATCATGAAGATCGCGGGCCGGTCCTCGGGCTTCAGAGGCATGAGCACGCCTCCCGTATAGCTCGCGAGGAGGCGCTTCCCATCGCTTCTCTTCTTTTCGGTATAGAAGATCCGCAGGTTGCCTGCCTCCCCCACGTACCAGATGCCGCTCGCGTTTCGACCGAGGGGTCTGTAAACCCCGGGCAAGAGCGTGATCGTCGTGGCGATTCGCAGGGTGCTGCCCGCATCCGCATGAACGTAGGCGACCTTCGGGGACTTGGCCGAATACCCCGTGCTTGGCTCCAGCGCCGAGATTTGCGTGCTGCAGTTGGCGAGCACCAGCATCATGCTCAAGAGGAGCGCGCGCAACGCGATGGAAGGCCTGGAGGAGGGTTTGCAAGGTTTCATGGACATTGGGTGAGAGTCGGGAGTCCTTCGAGGAGCCGAAGCCCTGCGGGACCTATCGCAACCGGGTCTACAAAAGCACGGTCAGCAAAGCAGCCCACGGCAATCGAATGCCGTCATGAAGACGATGTAGGGACGGCCACCATCGTCGTAGCTCCGCCAGGGCCTGGCGCCCGTCGCGCCTTCGCGGTTGAGGATGGCCATCAGCTCCGCCGCTTGCTCGATGGTGTTCGGCCTGGCCGCCGTCGTCACGTCCACCGCCTTGAACTTGAAGCTCGATGCCTGCGCCTCGTCTCGAACGTAGAGGTTCACCAGCTTCTCGGCGACGAGGGCCGATGTCACGAACACCGAACCCTTGGCACCCTGCTCGTTCTGCTCCGCGACGAAGCCGGTGCTCCCGCCGGACTTGGCGGTCACCAGTTCGAAGGCGCAGCGAGCGGTCGATGGCGTCTCCTTCACCAGGGCAAGGCCCGCGCCCCGAACCTGGGTGCCGCAATAGCCCAGCTTGCCCAGGTCGTTGAGCGGCCGGAGCAACTCCTCCGGGCTTCCGGCCATGAGAGGGACCTTGATCGCGTCCACGTACTCGTACTGGATCGCCTCACCCGTCACCTTGCTGAAGACGTTCTTCGGCGAGGTACCGCCGCTGGGCGTGAGGCGATAGCCCTCCGCGCCCTGCGCCTGGAAGTCGGCCAGCGTCAGCGGCGCGCCCGTCGAGACGAAGCGATGGTCGTAGCGGGCCGTCTGGCCCTTGCGCTGGTAGATCGCTCGCCATTGGCCGCGCGCCGAGGCATCGACGAAGACGATCCGATCCAGCAGGTAGCCGGCGAAAGCGGGACTCGTGAGTTCCGTCGTGAAGGCATCGAAGCCGCTTGCATCGACGTTCCCCAACAGGAAGGTGTAGGGCGTCGTCTGCATCGGGCGGGTGGCCGGTTGTTCCGTGGCGGGATCGGGCACGGTCGCAGGCGGGTTGCGAGCCCCCTCGATGCCCGCCAGCGCGGCCGCCGTGGCCGGCGGCAGTCCGGCATAGCCGTCGCTTCCGCCTCCACCGCACGAGGCCAGGATGGCCGAGATTCCGAGCACGGTCGGCAGCAGACGAAGCGATCTGTTCATTGATTTCTTGTCGGGGCGGGAAAGCGACTCGGCGGTGCATGCGCTTGCGGTCGCAAGGGACGCCCATGCCGCTGGCACGACCAGCGCGAGCCTGCGGGCTCCGTGCGTCGACCTCTCTCCTCGTCCCCTGTGTAGTTTTGTATGTAAACCGAATCTTACGTGGGAGACGCGCGGTCCCGGAGGGCGTCGATCGACCGGCAGAAGAATTTCTTCTTACCGTTGCACGAATCGCACGCCTCGTCCCCTGCGTGGTCCCGCACGGCAGGCGAGGTGCCGCGCCCTCAGCCCGCCTGCGACGGCCAGGTCCCGAGTTCGCGCTTGTAGGCACGCGCGAGGATCGCGCCGGTCGAGTAGCCCACCGCGTCGGCCGCCTGCTGCAGGGTCAGCCGGCGTTCGCGCAGCAGCCGCGAGGCCAGGTGGATGCGCCAGCGCGCCAGGTACTGCATCGGCGAGAGATTCATCTGCGCGCGGAATCGCGTGGCGAAGGCCGTGCGGCTCATGTGGCACAGCGCCGCGAGCGATTCCAGCGTCCATGGGTCCGCGGGCCGGGCGTGGATTGCCTCGAGCGCCGTGAGCAACCTCGCATCGGAAAGGTCGGGGCCCGAGGCACCCGCGATGGGCATGCCCGCCTCCGGCCTGCGCAACCAGGCCAGCACGGCGTGCTGCATCAGCGCACCCAACAACTCGGTCACGCCCACGCCGTTGCCGCCGGCCCTGCGGTCGGCCATCCAGCGCACCGCGTCCGCCATGGCGCGCAGCCAGGGCGCGGCGTCCGCGGCGCGCAGATGCAGCACGGGCGGCAGCGATGCCACCAGCGGATGGGCGGCCAGTTCCACCGCTCGGTAGAAGCCGCCGCTCCACACACTGTGCTCGCCACCCGCCGGCGCGTGCCGCTCGGCGCCGGCGGCGCCGGCGGAATGCGTCAGCAGTTCATCGAGGCTCGATGCGGGGAGGCCGGGGTCCGAGAAGACACGGTGCGCATCGCCGTGCGGCAGGAAGACGACGTCGCCATGCCGCAGGTGCAGCGCCGGCTCCCCGCCGACCTGCAGCCAGCAATCGCGGCCGCCGACCACGTACAGCGGCGTGCGCCGCCGGCTCTCGACGCGAACGCAGAAGCGGGGACCGAGCTCGACCTGGAAATGCAGGGCCGGCTCGAAGCGCATGCTCTGGACCAGGGACTCGGGCGCGGGCTCGATGGGTGCGTCATCGGGCACCGGGAGACGAAGCGCCTCCTTGGCCATCAAGGCCGCGAGCGCCGCCGAGTCCCCATGCCGCCAGCGCTCCGATGCCCGCTCGGGCCGACGCGATGCGGCACGCGGCGACGGCGAGGACGGGTTCTGTCCGCGCCGGCAGGAGAAGGACATCCAGAGCATGAATTCGTGGTGAAAGGATGGTGGCATGGGCCTGAGGAACCCACCCGCGATTTGTAAGCCCTTCCCCTGCCGCCGGCCCCTCCCATCCGTGAGTACGGCCCCGGTTTTCGGATCGGCCATTCGGTCTACGCCTCAGGCGCCGGGGCCGTGGGCGGCGATCGGGATCACCGATGGGCGCCATGCGCGCCGGGTGGTGCCCACGACGCGAGCCGCGGCCGGCGCGGCGGCGATACGCTGCAGGTAGGCCTTGAGCTCGGCCGCCTGCTCGTCGTAGCCGCGGATGCGCGGCAGCATCGCGTTGACGCCGCCGGCCGGCAGGCGATCGGGGCTGGCCAGCGCGTCTTCGATCGCACCCCGGAAAGCGTCGGTGTCGCCGATCTCGACCACGCGCCCGTTGACACCGTCCACGATGTCCTCGACCACCCCACCCGCCGCGGTCGCGATCACCCAGATGCCGCGGGCCAGTGCCTCGCGCACCACCAGGCCGAAGCTCTCCTTCCACAGCGAGGGCACCAGCAGCACGTCGATGTCGTCGTAGAACGCGTCCATCCCGGCCTGCTCGAAGGGCGCCACCACGCGCACCTGGCCCGACACGCGCCACTCGGTGGCGGCGACGGACGCCGCCCCGGTACGCAACGCGATGTCGGTGATGACCAGTTCGTAGCCGCCCACGCGCATGCCCTCCAGCACCTGCTGGAGCCAGAAGTAGCCCTTGTGCACCGCGCGGCCGCCGAGGTAGGCCATGCGCGGCGGCGATCCGGGCCGACGCGCCGGCCGCGGGCGCGCGGGCAGCGGCACGCCATTGCGGTTCACCGCGATCTGCTGCGGCGCGACGCCGTTCGCCACGTAGAGATCGCGCTGGAATTCGCTGGGCGCCAGCAGCAGGCTCGCACGGTCGAGCACGTCGCCGAGGAAGAACCTGCGCTTGAAGGTGAAGCCGCTGTCCGGCACGCACTTGGAACAGGCGCGCAGGTCGATCGCCTTCTGGTTGCAGTACACGCCGTTGTCCTGCACCATGAACTGGCGCTCGCACAGCCACCAGGCATCGTGCAGCGTGATGGCGTAGGGCACGCCGGCCTCCACGCAGGCATGGGCCATCGTCGCGCCGAGCCGCTGCACCGAATGGAAATGCACGACATCGGGCCGCAGCGATTTCAGCAGCCGCGCGAAGATCTCGCCCACTTGCGGATCGTCGTAGTCGAGCGCGCGCTGCGTGTCGTCGGCCACCTGCACGGCGATCACGGGCAATCCGTCGACCTCGTAGCGCATCACGCTGTACGGCTCGAGCTCCGAGCCCAGGATGGCGGTGAAGACGGTGACGTCGCAGCCGTCGGCCTGCAGCCGGCGGCACAGCTGCTCCGCGACCACGGTCGCGCCGCCGAAGCTCATCGGGGCGAACAGCACGTTCACGGCCAGCACCTTGAGGCGCGTGGCGGGCGCCGGCAGCAGCGGCCCGACCACCTGCTGCAGCTGCCGCGCGGCCACCACCTGCGGGTGATAGCGCGAGAGCACGCTGCGACGGGCTTCCTCCGCGATGCCGTGGCGCAGGCCGGCATCGAGCACCAGCCGGGTCAGGGCCGCCTCCCATTCCTCGGGCGTGTCGGCGATCAGGCCCGTGCGACCATGCTCGATGCCTTCGCGGAACGGCCCCGTGCCCGAGCAGATGCTCGGCACGCCGAGGATCGCCGCCTCGATGAACTTGATGTTGCTCTTGGCTTCGTTGAACAGGCTGTCCTCGAGCGGCGCGATGCTGATCTGCCACGAGGCGAGCGCGCGCAGGTAGTCGTCGCCCTGCAGGAACGGGATCTGGAACACCCGGTCGGCGAAACGCCGGAAAGGCGCCGGCAGCTCGAGCGGGCCATGGATGGCGAGCCGCACCTGCGGGTGGCGCTGCATCACGGCCAGCAGCGCGGATGCCACGATGCCGAAGTCGCCGTCGTGCGTGCGCGAGCCGCTGCCGTAGCCGATGGTGACGAAGCGCGGATCGGTCCTGACCGGACGCCGCTCGAGTTCCGCGGCGAGCGCGAGGATGCCCTCGTCCAGGGCATTCGGCACCACGTGCGTCTTGCCCGGAACGATCTCGCCCATGCTGCGCGCGATCGCGGCTGTGCTCCCGATGCCATGCTGGCAGTGGCTCAGCATCTGCCGGTACTGCGCCGTCGTCTCCTTCGACGATGCCATGCGATCGGACGGAGCGCCCGAAGCGAGCAGTTGCCGGCGATAGGCGTCCCAATCGAAGATCAGGTCGTCCACGTCGAAGAAGCTGGGCACGCCCAGCCGCCGGGCCTCGGTCGCCAGCAGCACCATGTGCGGCGCGGCCGGCACGCGGTAGAAGATCAGCAGGCCATGGAACGGCAGGGCGGCGCGGCAGGCCTCGGCGTCGCGCCAGCTGAGCACCGTGGTCTCGAGGCCCAGGTGCTCGAACATGTCGACCTTCTGGTCGACGCGATAGCGCTTGCAGGCCGGTATCGACAGCTCGGCGACGATGAGGATGCGCGCGCCCAGGCTCTGGCGCGACAAGGTCGTGAGCGGCGCGAGCCAGGGCCGGTGCCGCGCGGGATCGCGCGACGGCAGCGCGGCGATGGTGTCGAGCGACGGGCGGGCGCGCCCGGTCGATCGATGCGCGACCCAGCGCCGGGTCCACCGCAGCAGCTGCGCGCGGCGCCGCTCGTAGAAATCGCCGTGGCGGGTACCCGCCGGAAAGACGCGCAGCCGCATCCTTCCGTAGAACAGCACCAGCTGCAATCCAAGGCTGGCTTCGAAGCCGTCGATGCGCGCGGCCTGCGCCGCGGCATGCGCCTTCAGCGCGAGGATGCGTGCATCGCGCTCGGCAATCTCCACGTCCTTCTCGAGCGATTCGAAATGCCGGGTCTCGAGCATTTCCTCGGCCCGCTCGCGCTTGGCCGTGACTTCCGCGGCATGGCTGCGCAGCCGCTCCAGCTCCTGCACCAGGCCCTCGATCCTGCGCGCGAGCACGCCATCGAGCGGCGGCACGCGCGGCCCGAGGCACAGCACGCCGAGCCCCAGGCCCTGTTCGAATTCGAAGGACGGATGGCGTTGCCGCAGCAGCGCCCAGAGGCGGCGCAGCTTGCGGCCGGCGCGGGTTCCGTGCACCAGCACGAGCGCCCGCGGGCCGAGCTTGGCGCGCCACGGCGCGAGGTCCAGCGTGGCCAGCCGCGCCGGATCGCCGGCATCGACATGCAGCAGGTCGATGCTGCCGTCCGCGAAGGCCGCGGCCGCCTCGCGCTGGCCCGCGAGCCGCGTGTCCACCGTGTGGCAGGCCGTGCCGCGCGCGGTGGACTGCCTGAAGGTGGCAGCCGGCACGCCGCCCTCCGCGCCGAGGTCGACGACGATGGCGGGCCGCGTGTGCTCGAGCAGCAGCGCGACGAAGGGCGCATGCACGCTCCAGGCGCGCGATGCCTGGGCTTGGGACGCGGGAGAGGCCTTGGGTGCGAGGCCGCAGGCGGCGGTGAAGGTGGGGAGCGTGGACATCGGAAGGCTTTGCGCGGGCGAACTCGGAGCCCGACGATTCTTCCGACAGGCAGCGCCACGGACTACAGCCGGCAGGACTGAAATCGCAGCCCGGCGTTCAGTCGTGCGGAGCCGATGCGCGCAGCCCCTGCCCTAGCCGCAGGCGGCGCGAACGATCTTGCCGGTCGCCGGGTCCGTCTCGATCGTCACGCGCTCGCGCCGGTAGTCCATCGTCGCGGGCTGTCCGGGTTGAAGCTGGCGCACGAGGGAGGCACCGGTCGACTGCCGGGCCTCGGCATCGCCGATGCGGTTCTTGCCCGCGAGGGCGCTCGCCGCCTCCGGCCGGCAGATGCCGGAGGCGCCGTCTTCACGCGCCTGCGGCGCGCTGCAGGCGGCGATCGACAGGACGGCCAGCGCCAGGGTCGCGGCCGGTATCAGTTTCGAGGTGGAAGCCAAGGCACATCCTTTCCTGGAACACGAAGCAATGTCCGCGTATTCCACCACGGCTGCCGCGCGGCGACAGCTAAGGCATCGGGCTGACCTGCCCGGTCACGGGTTCGGGCTCGAATTTGCGTATCAGGATGCCGGTCTTGTCGAAAACGTACTCCGCCCCGTTCTTAACGATCGAGTCGTTGACCAGAAGCGGGAGGGCGCCAGGCGAAGCAGCCGCATTGCCGCAACCCACGCAAAGCCCTGTCAGCCTCGCACCGCCCTCATACATCAGGCGCGAGTTTCCGTCGGCATCCTCGATGGACTTCTGGGGCAAGCCCAGCCGTGCGATCACCTCTTTGCGGCTGGTCTTGCCGATCTCGAACTGCGCTGCCTTGAAATCGGTTTTCAGGCCGATGTTCGCCCCGGTGCATGCCACGAGAAAAAGCGCGCCGACGTACATCCACGAGCGAAGGAATACCGCCAACCGAAAGCTGCTCGACATCTCAATCTCCCCGCTGAAAACCTATCGCTTGCCCGATGCTGACCATCGGCTTTCCGTCGAAGGTTTTCGTGCGATAGCGCTGGCGGGCCAGCTTTTCGGTTTCGGACTTCAATCCGGCCAGATCGTTTTCTTCCAGGAACGACTTGCCAGTGTTCTTGGGCAAGGTCACGGTTTGCGCCACCGGAAATGCCCCCGACCACAGCGGCAGGTCCTTACGCAGGTCGTAGACCCAGAAGGAGTTGTTGATCGAGTGACGAGGTGCCAGTCCCAAAGTGGGGATGTGCATGAAGTAGCCAGACCAGCTCACCAGAATCAGATTGGCATAGCCGTGCGCTCGCAGGCTTTCCTTGAACTCGGGCGCGATGCCTGGCCCGCCTTCGGGCTTCGACCTCGACGCATGAAACGCCTTCATCAGCGACTTCTGGCGTGCGACGGCTTCCCTGGGCACATCGATACCGGCTTCGCCGTTCAGCGGCGCGACATTGAGGCCCAGCTTGGAAAACTCGTCGGCATGCACCCGGGTCAGCGCCGAGTCGCTATCCCAGATGCCCGCGTAGTCGGAGTCGGACGAGACCTGGGCAACGGCCAGCACCAGATATACGTCCTCCGAGTAATGAATGGACCCCACCGGATCGAAGAAGGCAACCGCGGTCTTCTCGCGCTTGAACTGGGTCGAGACCTCGGGCTGGATCGGCGGCTGGAGGGTCGTGCATCCCGTCAGCACGGCGACGATCAACGCAAGAAAGATGTTCCGCATGTAGCTTGGTCCTCTGCACCTTCAGGTGCGGTTTCGGTGAACGGTGGTGTTTCGCATTCGCTGTCTACGGATGCCGGAACGACGCGGCAATACGGCCCCTTGCCATCGCGGAAAGTGCTCGTTCATCGACCTCTCCTCGTCCCATCCGGGTTTGTAAGCAAATCCTACGCGGCGGACACGCTTCTTCTGGTGGGGACGGTCGCCCGCAGGCGGAATTTCTTGGGGGGTGTTGCATGCACGGCACGGCTCCCCCTACTGGGGGATATTCAGCGCCGCGATCTCGTCGCGGGCCGGCGGCCGCTCACCCGATCGCGGTGCGACGGCGCTTCCATATGACGCCGTCCACCAGGTAGTGATGGAAGTTCAGGACGAAGTGCGCAATGAGGATGGTGGGAAGCCCGAGCCACAGCAGGCTCTCGCCGATGCGGCTGGCGGCGAGGTACAGGAGGGCACCGCCGATCGCGCAGGGCAGGAAGAAGCGCATCGGCGGCATCAGGACGGCGCGCCATGGCGTTGCGCGCGCCGCCGAACTTCTCGCCATCTCGCCGCCCTCCTTGCCCGTCGTGTCGTCGCGCTGCCGTTGGCGGTAGACGAACACCAGGTACTGGATGTTGTGCCAGACGTTGACCACCAGCCAGCCGATGGTGATGTCGTCGATCCAGACATAGCCGACCAGCGAAACGATCAGGTGGGACAGCACGAGGCTGTCGAACGGTCCCGCCGCCTGCCTCATGCGCCTCGAATACACCAGGCATGCCAGCCAGCACGCGGCGCCGGCGAGGGCTGCGATTCCCGCGGCCACGGCCCACGCCTGCGGAACCGGCGGCAGCCAGATCGGGTAGCCGAGAAAGCTGTCGGTGCCCTGTGCACTGCGATGCAGATAGCCCCACGCGGGGAACAGATAGATCAGACCATAGGGCAGGCTGCGCCAGGGCACCTGGGGCCTCCGGTCGCAGCGCCTCGCGATGCCGTAGCACTGGCGGGAGACATGGAAGGACTGCGCGAGGAAATAGACGGCGAACAGTCCTGCCACTTCATAGGCGAGCGCGACGATGGTCAGCCCCGCCAGGATCAGGACCGGTGCGACGAAGACCAGCGCCTGGCGCATGCGGGGACGCGAGGCCATCGCGCCCAGGCGGGCGTAGGTCGCGACGATATGGGGATTGGCCAGCAACCAGACATCGACGTAGAGAATGGCCAGCATCATCGGCGCGGACCACGATGCCAGCGCGCCGGCCGCCAGCGCCGCGAGCAGGTTGCCGACGACCAGCCACTGCTCGCGTCGCATCGAGTCGGCTGCGACGGTCCCCGACCCGGGCCCCCCATGCGCCGTCATGTCACGGGCATCGGCATGGGCCGCGGCCGGGGCGATCCGAGGGCGGCCTGCGTGGGCGGGATCGAAAACACCGAGCCGGGTCGCAGATGGCGCTCGAGATCCGCCCGCATGGTTTCGTAGGCCGCGCTCCGGGCTGCCGTGAATCTCGAATCGAGGGTCGCGCGGCTCGCGATGCCCGACAAGCCGGCCGGCGGAAGCTGCTGGTAGGGGTCGTACTGTTCGGTGATCTCACAGGGGTGGCAGCGTCCGTCCACGTCGTACTGGCTGTCGATCCTCACCGTGTAGAGGGCACCGCCCTCCTTGGCCGGGTCCACGGGAAAATTGAAAGTCAGAAGCTGTGCGGACGCCCTGGTGCCGGCCTTGGTTTCAACGGGGATGAAGCCGGCATTCCTGTAGGCCCCAACGATGGCCTCCTTGAGACTGGACTCATCGATGCCGGTGAAAGAGTTGCCGAAGAGATTCCGCTCGCCGGCCCACTGCCGCTTGTAGTTGAAGCCTCCCCACGCGGGATCCCTGTGCTCGCGCCCGCTGGACTCGATGGTCGCGTACGCGTTGTCGATGGCCGGCACGAGCAGCGCGCTCAGCTCGTACTGCGTCATCCACGGAAGCGCCTGGAACTCGGACGCGTTCCTGATCTCGGCGAACCGCAGGAAGCAGGGATTGCACCGCTTTCTTTCGTCGAACAGCTCGTCGGCCGAAATGAAGATCGTCGGCTTCGGCTCGACCTTCGGATAGGCATCGAACCTGAACTGGAAGATCGTCGACTTGTTCTTCTGCGCGTCCACGGCGACGAGAGAGAAGCCCGACTTCTGGAAAGCCTTGCTCACCATCGACCGGAACTCCGTGACGGTGATCTTCTGATAGGCCGCGGCCGGAACGGAGGGCCTTCCGATCTTGTAGCTGAGGCCCAGAACGCCCTGCAACGGCTGCTGGGCGAAGGCAGCCAATCCGGCAAGCAGGCAGCAGCAGCCCATCAGGGCCTTGCAAAAACGGTAGATATCCATCACGCATGCTTTCTGTAAAAAGCGCGCCGCGCGCGCCGCGTCGATCGGGGTGGAAACCAGCTTCGGGGACCAGGCCGAACACGCCGTGATGGGCGCAGCCACACGGCCCTCCTCGTCCCGCGTGTGCCTGCGGGACGCATCTTAGGTGCGGGAAGAAGCGCGCCGATGACGCAGCGATCCCATGCCGACGGAATTTCGCCGCGGCGTTGCGTCCAACGCACGCCTCATCCAAGCGGGGGATATCCGGCGGGTGCGCGACTCCGGCGTTCAGTCGACGTGGTCGTAGCGCTCGACCTGGCAGGCCTCGGTCCCCGGCTGCGTCGCGCACACCGAGTACGCATGCGGCGGCGCGCTCGCGCAGCCGGCGAGCAGCAACGCGACGAACGCCAGGAGAAGCTTCGCCCGCATGCTCATTCCGCCTGCGCGATCACCAGCAGCACCGAGGCCGGCGTCTTGCCCACCGACGTGATCTTGTGCGGGATGCCCGCGTTGAAATGCGCGGTGTCGCCGGCCGACAGGGTTTCGGTGCGGCTCGCGAGCTGCAGCGTGATGCGGCCCTTTAGCACATGGAGGATCTCCTCGCCCTCGTGGTGGCTCATCGGGTGGTTGCGCACCGGCTCGTCGGTCGGGTGCAGCACGAAGGCCACCATGCGGTGGCCCGGCAGCGAGCCCGACACCAGCCGCGCTGCGCCGCCCGCGGCCGCCGGCTGCTGGCGATGGATGACCACCGGATCCTCCTCGGACGACTCGGCGAACAGCTCCTCGACCTGCACGCCCAGCGCCTTCGACAGCTTGAGCGCCGCGCCCACCGAGGGCGTGGACACGCCGCGCTCGAGCTTGGACACGTAGCTCTTGGTCAACCCGGTGGCCTGCGCCAACCCCTCCAGCGTGAGCCCCGACTGGACCCGCAACAACTTCAGCTTGATGGACATGACTTTTCTTTAGGACACTTGTGTCCTAAAATGGATTTGTTTCTCGAACCCGATCGCACACGCAACGCGGCCGATCCCGCGCCGCACAGGAGTATGGTATGTCCGCACGTTCGCCGTTTCGCCGCTGGATCGCCCCTGTCCTCGCCCTGACGCTGGCCTGCGTCGGCGCGGCGGCCCAGGCCCAGCCCTACCCCGCCAAGCCGATCCGGCTCGTGATTCCCTTCGGCGCCGGCGGCATCACCGACATGGCCGGCCGGCTCATCGGCCAGGCGCTCGGCGAGGAACTCAAGCAGCAGGTGGTGATCGACAACCGCCCCGGCGCGGGCGGCTCGATCGCGGCGCAGGCCGTGGCGCAGGCGCAGCCCGATGGCTACACGCTGCTGCTCGGCACGGTGGGCACGCAGGTGGTCAACAAGATGATCTATGCGCGGCTCGGCTACGACCCGGCGGCGCTCACGCCCGTTTCGCTGGTGAGCAACTCGCCCTACGTGCTCGCGGTCGCCGGTCTCGACGGCGTGAAGGACCTGCCCGCGCTGGCGGCCTATGCGAAGAAGAATCCGGGCACGCTGAACTTCGGCTCGGCCGGCAACGGCAGCTCGCCACACCTCGGGCTCGAGCTGTTCAAGCTCGCGACCCACAGCGACATCCTCCACGTGCCGTTCAAGAGCGGCGCCGAGGCGGTGAACGCCGCGCTCGGCGGCCAGGTCCAGATCGTGATCGATGCGATTCCCGTGATCCAGCCGCAGGCCAGGGCCGGCAAGCTGCGCATGCTCGCGATCGCCGCCGACCATCGCAACCCCGCCGTGCCCGACCTGCCCACCAGCAAGGAACAGGGCCTGGGCGAATTCCAGATCGGCTCGTGGAATGCGCTGCTGGCGCCGCCCGGCACGCCATCGGCGCAGGTCGCGCTGCTCGACGAGGCACTGGCGCGCGCGCTCAAGCGCCCTGCCCTGGTGGCGCGCCTGGCCGAGATGGGCATCGAGCCGCTGCCCACGGGCGCCGCCGCCTACGGCAAGCACCTGCGCGCCGAGACCGAGAAGTGGACCCGCGTGGTGCGCGCCGCGGGCACCAAGGTCGACTGATGCCCATGAAGCTGCACGACACCCTGCGCTCGGGCAATGCCTGGAAGGTGCGGCTGATGGCCGGCCTGCTCGGCATGCCGCTCGAGCGGCACACGCGCTCGATCGACCGCGGCGACCTGCGCCGGCCCGACTTCCTCGCGATCGCGCCGCTCGCGCAGGTGCCGGTGCTCGAGCTCGACGACGGCCACTGCATCGCCGAATCGATGGCGATCCTTCATTTCCTCGCGCAGGGCTCGCCGTGGTGGCCCGCCGAGCGGCTCGCGCAGGCGCGCGTGCTGACCTGGCTGTCCTTCGAGCAGGAGCGCCACATGAAGCCGCTCGCGAAGCTGCGCCTGCACCTGGCGCTGCACCGCGACGGCGATCCCGAGAGCGCCGAATTCCGCGCCCACCGGCACGAGGCCCTGGCCGCGCTCGCGCTGCTCGAAGCACGGCTCGAACGGCAAGGCCCCGACGGCTGGGTCGCCACCAACACGCACCCGAGCATCGCCGACGTGGCGCTGTACCCTTACACGCGGCTCGCGCCCATGGGCGGCATCGAACTGCAGGACTTCGCGGCGATCCGCGCCTGGCTCGCGCGCATCGAAGGCCTCGACGGCTACCAGCCTCTTTTTCCCGGACATCCCGAGAAGAACTTCTCGACCAGCGAAACCCCTTAGGAGACCGACCCATGGCATTGCAAGACACCTTCGAGCTCGCGAAAGAAGAGCTCATCGCCCAATCCCACGTGCAGATGGACCAGCACTTCAGCGAGAGCCGCTACACGCACCGCCAGAAGCTCGCGCTGACCTGCCGCATCCTGTTCGACAACGGACACGACTCGGGCCTCGCGGGCCAGATCACCGCGCGCACCGGCACGCCGGGCCAGTACCTCACGCAGCGGCTGGGCCTGGGCTTCGACGAGATCGCCGAGGACAACCTGCTGACCGTCGACGAGGACCTCAACGTGCTCGACGGGGCCGGCATGCCCAATCCCGCGAACCGCTTCCACTCGTGGGTGTACCGCGCGCGGCCCGACGTGAACTGCATCATCCACACCCATGCGCTGCATGCCTCGGCGCTCGGCATGCTCGAGCAGCCGCTGCAGATCAGCCACATGGACAACTGCGTGCTCTACGACGACGTGGCCTTCGTCGGCGAATGGCCCGGCGTGCCCGTGGGCAACGAGGAGGGCGAGTTCATCTCGGCCGCGCTGGGCAGCAAGCGCGCGCTGCTGCTGTCGCACCACGGCCTGCTGGTGGCGGCCACGAGCATCGAGGAGGCCTGCGTGCTGTCGATCGCCTTCGAACGCGCCGCGAAGATGCACCTGCTGGCCGCCTCCGCCGGCACCATCCGGCCGATCGACCATCGCCTCGCGACCGAGGCCCACGACTGGATCCTGCGGCCGCGCCGCAACACGGTGGCCTTCGAGTACTACGCGCGCCGTTCGCTCAAGGATCCGCGCAACGCGGACTGCCTGCGCGCGGCCTGACAGGAGCCTCCCGCCATGCGATGCATCGCGCTGCAGCACCTGGCCTTCGAGGACCTCGGCCTGTTCGCGCCGGTCCTGCGGGAGGCCGGCTGGGAGATCGAACACCGGCAGGCCGGCGTCGCGCCGCTGCGCCCCGACGAATGGCAGGACGCCGACCTCGTCGTCGTGCTCGGCGGCCCCATCGCCGCCTACGACACCGCCCTCTATCCCTTCCTGCACGACGAGATCGCGGGCCTGCGTTCGCGCCTCGCGCTGCGCCGGCCCACGCTGGGCCTGTGCCTTGGCGCGCAACTGATGGCCGGCGCGCTCGGCGCGCGCGTGTACCCATCGGGCCACAAGGAGATCGGCTGGGCACCGGTCGACCTGAGCGCGGCCGGCCAGGCGTCGTGCCTCGCGCCGCTGGCCGGCGTGCCGGTGCTGCACTGGCATGGCGATACCTTCGAGCTGCCCGAGGGGGCCGAGCTGCTCGCGAGCACGCCGCTCACGCCGCACCAGGCCTTCAGCCATGGCCGCCACGCGCTCGCCTTGCAGTTCCATCCCGAGGCCGATCCCGCGCGCATCGAGCCCTGGCTCATCGGCCATGCGTGCGAGCTCGCGCAGGCCGGCGTCGATGTTCCGGCCCTGCGCGCCCAAAGCGCGGCACAGGGCAACGCGCCGCAAACCAGCGCCTCGGCGATGCTGCGCGCCTGGCTGGGCCAGCTCGCATGACGCTGGCGCCGGTGCGCATCGACGCATTGCTCGTCGGTCCCGTCGCGCCGTTGCCCGATGGCCGCACACCCAGCGGCATCGTCAAGTCGCCGAGCGACGATGCGCTGTGGCTCTCGGCCACCGGCCTCGCGGGCGACGCGCAGGCCGACCTGCGCATCCATGGCGGCCCCGAGAAGGCGGTGCACCACTATCCGCGCGAGCACTACGGCGCCTGGTCCGCATGGAGCCGCCGCCACGACCTGCTGGCCGCGCCCGGCGCCTTCGGCGAGAACCTCTCGACCGTGGGCTGGGACGAAGCCAGCGTCTGCATCGGCGACGTGCTGCGGATCGGCGAGGCGCTGGTGCAGGTGTCGCAGGGCCGCCAGCCCTGCTGGAAGCTCGACCTGCGCTTCGGCGAACGGGGCATGGCGCGCGAGATGCAGGACAGCGGCCGCACCGGCTGGTACTACCGCGTGCTGCGGCCCGGCGCGGTGCAACGCGGCGCAGCGATCATGCTGGTCGAGCGGCCGCATCCCGAGTGGCCGCTGTCGCGCCTGATCGCCTTGCTGTTCGCGCGAGACGAACGCCATGCGCCCGAATGGGAACGCGCGGCCGAACTGCCGACGCTCGCCGAACGCTGGCGCGCCACTTTCCGGCGCCGCGCGGCCTCGCGGCAGGTCGAGGACTGGACGCCGCGCCTGTGCGTGCCGGACGCCGACCCGGCCTGATGCAAGGCGGGAATACCCGCAGCCCATGGACAGCCGACTGACAGCGCCGTCCGCGAACATGCGGGATCGACCGCGGGAGCCACCCGCGCACAGGAGACACATGCCCTTCCCGACCTTCCGGCCGGCCGCCGCCGCCATCGCCGCGTGCATCGCCCTGGCCGCCTGCACCACCGCCCCCACCTCCTCCACTTCATCCCCGCCCGTCGCGCGCGCCGTGCCGCCCACCGACTGCAAGGCCTGGGTCGGCACCGACCGCAACGCCGAGCTGCCCGGCTACACCTTGCGCCAGGCCGACGGCAGCTCGCGCTGCGTGCCCCTGCTGCTCACGGCGGCCCACGCGCCCGCCGGCTACGCGGGCGACTTCCATGTGCAGGAGTTCACCGACGCCAAGCTCAAGGAACGCTGGGCCGCGTGCAAGAGCGACGCGGCCTGCTTCAAGCGCATCAACGACCAGATGCAGCGCTGGCTGCCGCCGAACAAGGAGCGCGCGACGCGCGTCACCGGCATGGTCGATCCGGTCGGCAAGATCGATTCGGACGGGCAGGTGAACCTGCGCGACATCCGCAAGCCGGGCTTCTTCGCGAAGGCGCCCTACAACGAAGCCGTGGCCGAGGCGAACAACCGCACGCACGTGGTGGAGTTCACCGTGCCGCGCGATCCGCTCGAGCGCCTCAAGCTGAACATGCAGGGCGACATCAAGCTGCGCGGCTGGTACGTGGAGGGCGCGGGCGTCGACGACGGACGCGGCGGCCGCAAGCGCGCGCTGGTGATCATGAGCCCGGGCGGCGGCGGCCAGCTCACGGCCATCGACCATCCCGACGAGGTGTCGGTGCGCGTCGATCCCGCCACGCGCCGCGCGACGTCCGTGCGCTTCCCCAACGCGACCACCGAAGGCCCCGGCATGCGCTTCTGGCGCGACCACCTGCATGCGCTGAACCGCGCGGGCTTCGACGTGCTGGCCTACGACCGGCGTGGCGAGGGCCTGTCGGGCGGCTTCAGCGACACCAACACGCTCGAGCAGAGCGAGGACATCTTCCGCGTGCTCGAGCAGATGGACAGCGGCCGCGGCCTGCGCGTGCTGATGGCCTCGGGCCAGGAGTTCGAGGGCGCGCCGGCGGCCGGCAAGCTGATGGCCGGCATGAAGTCGCGCGAGATCCCGCTGCTGCTGCTGGGCTACTCGCGCGGCTCGATGACCACCGGCTGGGCCATGACCAAGAACTACGCCGGTGGCTGCAGCTACGACATGCCAACGGTGCAGTGCAGCGCACCCAAGGGCTACGCCAACATCAAGGGCGCGATCCTCTACGCCTCGTTCGTGAGCGGCGCGGGCTACCTGCCCGAGGCGCCGGACCTCGCCGACCGCAACCTCTTCCTCGGCGGCATGGCGGCCGACAACTACGTCGCCTTCTATCCCAACTCGGCGGTGCTCGCGAACATGCCGAAGTGGCCCGCCGTGTTCTTCGCCAAGGGCCTGTGGGACCGCGCCGAAAGCCTCGAGGGCACGGTCGCGGCCTACGACCGCGTGCGCGGGCTCAAGGACATCGTCGTCTCGCGCGGCCCGCACTCGATGGAGACCTGGCCGAAGCAGGAACTCGACCGCGTGCGCGGCCGCATGGTCGCATTCGCGACGGCCGCCGTGCAGGGCCGCACCGCGCTGCCGCAGGCTCAGCAATGGACCGACCTCAAGGGCCTCGTCGCGACCACGCCGGACGTGTGGGAGATGTCGTCGAAGCCGCGCTAGGAGCACCGGCTAGCTCGTGGCGCAGCGGTAGCTGGACGCGGCGTTCAATTCGCCGGAGCCGTTGTACTTCGGCCAGCTCGGGTAGATGCAAAGCGGCCGGGTGCGACCGGCCGTCGCGGGGTTCGCATCGGTCGCCATGAGCTCTCCCGGCGCCTTGCCGCGCTCCACCCAGGCCTCCAGTGCGTCCAGCACCGGCACACCGCCGGTCGCATTGAAGTGCCCGGTGCCGTGGCCGTATCCCGGCACCTGATAGAAGCGCAGGAACGCGTCGACCTGGGGCCGGCCCAGCTTCAGCAGCAGCGCGTTGTAGTAGTCGACCGAGCCCTGGAAGGGGATCAGCGGATCGGAGGTGCCGTGCACCAGCAGCCATTTGCCGCCACGCGCGACGAAGGGCTCGATGCTCGTGCTCGTGGCGTCCATGACCTCGGACAGCGCCTGGATGCGTGGCAGGTAGCTTCCCGGTGACGCACCATCGAGGCCGATCGACAGACCCAGAGGATCCATCAACACCGCATTACGGATGAAGGCGTCGGGCAACGCCCCCAGGCTGCCCAGCACCAGCGGATTCGGCGGAACCGGAAAGGTCGCGGTCGCCCCGAGCACCGAGGCGTAGTCCGTGGACGGCAGGAAGCCGGGATTGCTGGTCGCGCCGTTCTTGAACGCGTAGGAGAACGCGGTGCGTGATTGCAGCGTGTCGACCGTCCTGATCTGGGCATCGGACAGGCAGTCGTCTCCCGTATCCGCCCCGCCCTTGCAGCGCAGGTTCTGCGGCTTGAACGTGCATGCGGCGACGTTGCCGACAATGCCGTCGACGGCGCCATCGAGCGCATCGCAGGCCGCGAGTTCGGCCGTGCGCAGCGCCTGCAGCTTCTTCGGGTTGAGGAAGCCAACACCGCCATCGCCCCACAACGCACGCGTGGCAACCTGGATGGTCATCATCTGCGGCATGTAGGCATAGGCCGGAAAGTACGTGACCACGCCGTCGTAGTCGGAAGGCCATTTCTGCATCACCTGCATGCCTTCGTGGCCGCCCTTCGATCCGCCCATGAAATAGGTCCTGGCCGGTGCCTTCCCGTAGCGCAGGCCGATCAGCTTCATCGCCACGTCGCGCGTCTTCTTCAAGGCGTCGCCGGCGTAGTTCCGGAGCATTTCGTCGTTCGATGCAAAGGCCGTATAGAAAGGGTCGGTGGGAGGTGCCTGATGTCCCGAGTCGCCGGCGAAAGTGGCGTATCCGCGCTGCAGCGGACTCGCGCCCGATGTCAGCGGCGTGGCCACGAGATCCGGGACCACGCCGTCGAATCCGCCGCCACCGAAGTGCATCGCGTTGCCGTTCCAGTTCGTGGGGAGCACGAGGGCGAACATGATGTCCTGCGCCCCTTCGGAGACGGAAGCGATGCGGCCCTTGAGCATGCAATGCTCGCCCGTCTGCCCCGCGCTCGGCACGAGGGCCGCTTCGGTGACCGTTGCGCCCTGGGTCGGCAGTCCGATCGCGGCACTGTCCACCTTGGCACCCCGCAGTGCCGCGCATGCCGTGCCTGCCGAAGGCGGCGGTGGCGGCTGCGGCGTGGCGAGCGCCGACGGATCGATCTGGATGGCGCCGCCGCCTCCTCCACCGCCGCCGCACGCTTGAAGAAGCAGGACAGCCAGCAATGGCAAGACGCGTCTTTTCTTGAATCCCCGCATGGATCTTTGTCTCCGTTGAAGTTTTGGATGCGACCCTGGACCTCGTCGCAACCGGTGCCTCTCACTTGCAAGGCAGTTGCGAAAAGTCCGCGGATGCTACGGGGCGTTTTCGCGTCTAGCGATTGCGAAAGACCGCATCCGCATGGCAAAAACAATCATGTGGCGCGCGGTGCAAGCCGACGAGATCGGCGCACGGAGGTGCCGCCCTGCGCATGAGCGGCAACTTCGCCTCGCGAGGCGATGAAGAACACGGAGGCTGCTAGGCCCCTCGCGCAGCCTTGCCCGCGGCTTTGGGCACGAACAGCATCTGCTCGACCTGCGCGAGCAACCGCTTCGCGAAATCGGCATCGAGCTCGGCATGCTCGAACAGCAGGCGATACCAGACCGGCCCGAACAGCAGGTCGAGCACGATGTCGTGGTCGACATCGGCCGCGATCTCGCCGCGCTCCTGCGCCTTGCGCAGCAGGCGCAGGCCCGATTCGCGCCGCGGCAACACCACCTTGTCGCGCAGCAAGGTGGCGGTGGCCTGGTCGTACTGCGCCTCCGCGACGAGCGAACTGAGGATCGTGCGCCATTCACGGTCCTGCACGCGCTCCACCGTCGACACCAGGTAGCGGCGCAATTCGCTCTTGAGCGAGGCCGCGTCCTCCACGATGGCCGTGTCGGGCAGACCCTCCATGTAGAGCTCGATCAGCAGCGCTCCCTTGTTCGGCCAGCGGCGGTAGATCGAGGTCTTCGAGACGCCGGCCAGCGCCGCGACCTGCTCCATCGCGAAGCGCGCATAGCCGTGCACGCGCAGCACCTCGCGGGCCGCTTCGAGGATGGCGTCGTGCGTCTGCTGCCGGCGGCGCCGGGCGCGCGGTCCCTGCTCCACGGGCTCGGAACTCTCGGCGGGGGTGTCCTTCATGGTCATGACGCGATTCTGACATTCCGATGCCTGTTGACATACGGTACGTACCGTTCTAAAGTTTTAGATACGGTGCGTACCGTTTACTGGAGTCAATCATGCCGCCTCGGGCCCTTCGCCGCTTCGCCGGCCTTCTCGCCCTCGTGCTTTGCTGTTCCGCGCACGCCGTTGCGTTCAAGTGGGCGTCGCAGGACGACGCCGCGACCATGGACCCGGATGCCTTCAACCACGGGCCGACCATGACCGTGCTGGGCCACATCTACGAGGGACTGGTGCGGCGCGACCGCGAGCAGCGCATCGAGCCCGCGCTCGCGCAGTCGTGGACCCAGCCGGCACCGACCGTCTGGCGCTTCCGCCTGCGCGAAGGCGTGCGCTTCCACGACGGCAGCCTGCTGACCACCGAGGACGTGGTGTTCTCGCTCAAGCGCGCGATGACGCCCGAATCGGACATGAAGGTGTTCGCCGCCTCGATCGCCGACGTGAAGGCGGTGGACGCCACGACCGTCGATGTCGTCACCGAATTCCCCAACGCGGCGCTGCTGCAGTCGCTGCCCGAGCTCAAGGTGATGTCCAAGGCATGGGCCGAGAAGAACGGCGCGCTGCGCCCGGCCGACATGCGGCAGAAGAGCGAGAACTTCGCGACCCGCAACGCCAACGGCACCGGCCCCTTCAAGCTCTCGGTGCGCGAACCCGACGTGCGCACGGTGCTGGTGGCGCACACGGGCTGGTGGGACAAGCCCGGCACCAACATCACCGAGGCGACGATGGTGAAGATCTCGTCGGCGGCCACCCGCGTGGCGGCGCTGCTGTCGGGCGAGCTCGACTTCGCCTACCCGATCCCGCTGCAGGACATTCCGCGCGTCGAGGCCTCGACCGGCTACAAGGTGCTGCAGGGGCCCGAGATCCGCAACCTGTTCCTCTCGATGGACCAGGCCAGCCCCGAACTGCGCTACGCGAGCGTCAAGGGCAGGAATCCCTTCGCCGATCGCCGCGTGCGGCTGGCGATCTACCAGGCGATCGACATCGAGGCGATCCGCAAGCGCATCCTGCGCGACTCGGCGGTGCCCACCGGCATCCTCGTGCCGCGCGGCGTGAACTCGGTCGACGCCGCCATGGTGGCGCGGCCCTTTCCCTATGACCTCGCGGCCGCGAAGAAGCTGCTCGCCGAGGCCGGCTATCCAACGGGCTTCGAAGTCACGCTCGACTGCACCAACGACCGCTACGTCAACGACGAGCAGGTCTGCACCGCGATCGCGGGCATGCTCTCGCGCATCGGCGTGAAGGTGGCGGTCAACGCATTGCCGGGCGCGCGCTTCTTCACCAAGGTGGGCGCGGGCGACTCGAGCTTCAATTTCTTCGGCTACACGCCCGTCAACCTCGACGCCTACAACACCCTCAACGTGATGATGGCGGCGCGCGACGGCAAGGCCGGCCAGTGGAACGTCGGGCGCTACAGCAATCCCGAGGTCGACCGGCTGATCGGCCAGGTGCTGACCGAGATGGACCCGCAGGCCCGCACGCGGCTGGTCACGCAGGCGATGACCCTGCACCGCAACGACGTGGGCCACATCCCGCTCTACCAGCAGGGCCTGGCCTGGGGCATGCGCAAGAACGTCGACGCGGCGCTGCAGAGCGACAACCGCGTCAACCTGCGCTTCATCAGCGTCCGGTAGGCCCGATGCTCGCGTTCTTCATTCGCCGGCTGCTGGCGGCCGTCGGGGTGCTGGCCACCGTCGCGTTCATCGCCTTCGGCCTGTTCAAGCACGTGGGCGACCCGGTCACGCAGATGCTGGGGCCCGATGCGAGCGATGCCGACCGCGCGCGCGTGCGCCAGGAGCTGCGGCTGGACGACCCCTTCGTGCTGCAGTTCGCGCGCTTCTCGACGCGGCTCGCGCAAGGCGATCTCGGCGTGTCGCTGCGCCAGGGCCGGCCGGTGCGCGAACTGCTGGCCGAGCGCCTGCCGGCCACGCTCGAGCTCAGCCTGGTCGCCGCCGTGGTCTCGGTGGTGGCCGGCCTGTTCCTGGGCGTCGCGTGCGCGGTGCGCCCGCGGAGCTGGTTCGCGCGCAGCACCATGGCGCTGTCGCTGGTGGGCGCTTCGCTGCCCACCTTCCTGATCGGCATCCTGCTGATCCTGGTCTTCTCCGTCACGCTCGGGCTCCTGCCTTCCTACGGCCGCGGCGAGGTGGTGGCCATCGGCTGGTGGAAGAGCGGGCTGCTCACGCGCGACGGCTGGCTGCACCTCGCGATGCCGGCCGTCACGCTCGCGCTGTTCCAGCTCGCCCTGATCGTGCGGCTCGCGCGCGCCGAGATGATGGAGGTGCTGCGCGCCGACTACATCCGCTTCGCCCGCGCGCGCGGCATCCGCGAGCGCGCGATCCTCTACCGCCATGCGCTGCGCAATGCGCTGGTGCCGGTCGTGACGATCGTGGGGCTGCAGCTGGGCGCGGTCATCGCCTTCGCCGTGGTCACCGAAACCGTCTTCCAGTGGCCCGGCCTCGGCGCCCTGTTCGTCGATGCGATCGGCTTCGCCGACACGCCCGTCATCGCCGCATACCTGTGCTTCGTCGCGGCCATGTACGTGTGCATCAACCTGGTCGTGGACATCCTCTATGTCGCGATCGATCCCCGTCTCGAGACAGCCTGAAAGCGGCCCGCATGAATCCCACGCCTCCCATGGCGCGCACCGTAGAAGCGGTGCGCGCGTTCCACGACGACCTGGCCCGGCTGCGGCAGGACCTCCACGCGCATCCCGAGCTCGGCTTCGAGGAGGAACGCACCGCCGCGCGCATCGCCGCCTTCCTGCAGGCGCTCGGCATCGAGGTGCACCGCCACGTGGGCCGCACCGGCGTGGTCGGCGTGCTGCACGGCCGTTCCACGGCCAGCGGGCGCAGCATCGGCCTGCGTGCCGACATGGACGCACTGCCGATCCAGGAACTCGGCGATCCGGCCTACCGCTCGTGCATCCCCGGCCGCATGCACGGCTGCGGGCACGACGGGCACTGCGCGATCCTTCTGGGCGCCGCGAAGTACCTGGCGCAGACCCGCGACTTCGACGGCACCGTCTACTTCTTCTTCCAGCCGGGCGAGGAAGGACATGCCGGCGCGCGCGAGATGATCCGCGACGGCCTGTTCGAGCGCTTCCCCGCGCAGCAGGTGTTCGCGCTGCACAACTGGCCCTCGCTGCCCGCGGGCACCATCGCGCTGAACCCCGGGCCGATGATGGCGGCGATCGACCGCTTCTCGATCCGCGTGCAGGGTCGCGGCGGGCACGGCGCCCATCCGCAGCAGGCCATCGATCCGATCCTCGTGGCCTCCGGGATCGTCTCGGCGGTGCACACCATCGTGAGCCGCAACGTCAATCCGGTCGATGCGGCGGTCATCAGCTTCCAGTCCTTCCAGTCCGGCGCGCCCGAGGCCCTGTCGGTCATTCCGGACCACGCGCAGCTGTACGGCATGGTCAAGTGGTTCAAGCCCCAGGTGCAGGCCGTGCTGCGCGAACGCCTGATCGAGACCGCGCAGCGCGTGGCACTGGCCTTCGGCGCCCAAGCCGAGGTGCACTACGAGGAGCTCTACCCACCGACCGTCAACCACCCCGAGGCGGCCGAAGCGCTCGCGCGCGTCGCATGCCGGGTGGTCGGCGAGGCCCACGTGGTCCGCGACATGGAGCCCAGCATGGGATCGGAGGATTTCGCCTTCATGCTGCAGCAGCGGCCGGGCGCCTACTTCCGGCTCGGCCAAGGCATGACCGACGGCCGCTTCCTGCATCACCCGCGCTACGACTTCAACGACGCCACCATTCCGGTCGGCAGCGGCGTGTTCGCGGCACTCGCCGAGGACCTGCTCGCGCCATGAAACAGCTCTGGACCCGATGGCTCGACAGCGATGTCGGCCACAGCTTTCGCAGCTCGCCGGTCGCCATGGCGGCGGCGGTGATCGCACTCGGCTGCCTGCTGGCGGCCATCTTCGCGGGCTGGGTGTCGCCGCACGATCCCTTCGACCTGACCCGGCTCGAGCTGCTCGATGCGCGGCTGCCGCCGGCATGGGCACCGGAAGGCAGTGCCAACTACCCGCTGGGCACCGACGACCAGGGACGCGACATGCTGTCGGCCGTGATCCACGGCCTGCGCATCTCGCTGGTCGTCGGCCTGGCCTCGGTCGCGGCCTCCGCCGTGGTCGGCGTCGCGCTCGGATTGCTGGCCGGCTTCGCGGGCGGCTGGGTCGACGCGCTGCTCATGCGCGTGTGCGACGTCATGCTGTCGTTCCCGCCGATCCTCACCGCGCTGCTGATCGCCGGGGTGGCGCGCTCGCTGCTGCCGAACGCGCACGCCTCGGTGGCCTTCGCCGTGCTGGTGCTCGCGATCTCGCTGAGCGGCTGGGTGCAATACGCGCGCACCGTGCGCGGCGCCACCCTGTCCGAGCGCCACAAGGAGTACGTGCAGGCCGCGCAGGTCACGGGCGTCGCGCCCTTTCGCATCATGCGGCGCCATGTGCTGCCCAACGTGCTCGGGCCGGTGCTGGTGCTCGCGACCATCCAGGTCTCGACCGCCATCGTGACCGAGGCGACCCTGTCCTTCCTCGGCGTGGGCGCGCCGCCGACCTCGCCCTCGCTCGGCACCTTGATCCGCGTGGGCAACAACTACCTGTTCTCGGGCGAATGGTGGATCGCGCTCTTCCCCGGCCTGATGCTGATCGCGGTCGCGCTCAGCGTGAACCTGCTGGGCGACTGGCTGCGCGACGCGCTCAACCCGAGGCTGCGATGAGCACGCCAGGAACGGACTCCATGAACATCCTCGACGTCGAAGACCTGGTGGTCGACTTTCCAGGGCGCCGCGGCACCCTGCGCGCGCTCGACGCGGTCAGCTTCTCCATCGCACCGGGCGAGATCCTCGGCGTGGTCGGCGAATCGGGCGCCGGCAAGTCGCTGACGGGCGCCTCGATCATCGGCCTGCTCGAACCGCCCGGGCGCATCGCGGGCGGCCGCATCCGGCTGCAGGGCGAGCGCATCGACCAGCTCGATCACGAGGCCATGCGCCACATTCGCGGCCGGCGCATCGGCTCGATCTTCCAGGATCCGCTGACCTCGCTCAATCCGCTGTTCACCGTCGGCCAGCAACTGACCGAGGCCATTCGCACCCATCTGCGGCTCGATGCCCGGCAGGCTCGCGCCCGCGCGATCGCGCTGCTCGACGAGACCGGCATCCCGGCCGCGGCGCAGCGCATCGATCACTTTCCGCACCAGTTCTCGGGCGGCATGCGCCAGCGCGTGGTGATCGCGCTCGCGCTGGCGGCCGAGCCCGTGCTGATCGTGGCCGACGAACCGACCACCGCGCTCGACGTGTCGGTGCAGGCGCAGATCGTCGCGCTGCTGCAGCGCATCTGCCGCGAGCGCGGCGCCGCCGTGATGCTGATCACCCACGACATGGGCGTGATCGCCGAGGCCTGCGACCGCGTGGCCGTGCTCTATGCCGGCCGCGTGGCAGAGATCGGGCCGGTGCGCGACGTGGTGCGGCACGCCGCCCATCCTTACGCAGCCGGACTGATGGCCTCGATTCCCGACATGAACTCGTCGCCCGAGCGGCTCGCGCAGATCGACGGCGCGATGCCGCGCCTGAACCGGATTCCTCCCGGCTGCGCTTTCCATCCGCGCTGCGGTCAGGCCTTCGCGCGCTGCACGCAGGAACGGCCCGAACTGATCGCCGCGGGCGCGACGCATGCCGCTTGCTGGCTGCATGCGCGCACCAAGGCAAGCCCTCTCCTCCCCCACCCTTCCCTCGCCCTCCCATGACAGCCCTCGTCCAAGCCCACGACCTCGCGCGCACCTTCGACGTTTCGCCGCCCTGGCTCAACCGCGTGCTCGAGCGCAAGCCGCGCGTGCTGCTGCATGCGGTCGATGGCGTGAGCTTCTCGATCGAGCGCGGCAAGACGCTCGCGCTGGTCGGCGAATCGGGCTGCGGCAAGAGCACGGTCGCACGGCTGCTCGTGGGCCTGTACGCGCCCACGCGCGGCGGGCTGCAGTTCGACGGCCAGGACGCGCACGCGGCCTTCAAGACCGCCGAGGGCCGCAAGCTGCGCCGCCGCATCCAGATGATCTTCCAGGACCCCTACGCGAGCCTCAACCCGCGCTGGATCGTCGAGGACATCATCGGCGAGCCGCTGCGCGAACACGGCATCCTCAGCGACAAGGCCCAGCTGCGCGAGCGCGTGGGCCAACTGTTGCAGTCGGTGGGCCTGTCGCCGCTGGACATGAGCAAGTACCCGCACCAGTTCTCGGGCGGCCAGCGACAACGCATCTCGATCGCGCGCGCGCTGGCCACGCAGCCCGAGTTCCTGGTGTGCGACGAGCCCACCTCGGCGCTCGACGTGAGCGTGCAGGCGCAGGTGCTCAACATCATGAAGGACCTGCAGCGCGAGCAGGGCCTGACCTACCTGTTCATCTCGCACAACCTCGCGGTGGTGCGCCACGTGGCCGACCAGGTGGGCGTGATGTACCTGGGGCGGCTGGTGGAGGTGGCGGACAAGCAGAAGCTGTTCGCGACGCCGCAGCATCCGTACACGCGCATGCTGCTCGACGCGATCCCGCAGATGAAGCACACGGGGCGCGCGCGCACGCCGGTGCAGGGCGAGGTGCCGAACCCGCTCAATCCGCCCGCGGGCTGCGCCTTCCATCCGCGCTGCCCGCATGCCAATGCGCGCTGCTCGGCCGAGCGGCCGAAGCTCCAGAGCATCCGCGGCGTGCAGGTGGCCTGCCATGCGGTGGAAGAGGGCCGTGCCTGAACGGCCCCCGCCCTCAGGGCGTGTCGACGAGCCGCCGGATCGCCTCGACCGCGCCGGGATTCTCGAGCGCCGAGAGATCGCCCGGCGGCTGTCCCGCGAGCACGCGGCGGATGACCCGGCGCATCGCCTTGCCATTGCGCGTACGCGGCAGGTCGTCGACGCAATGCACGGTCGCGGGCCGAAAGGGCTTGCCGAGAGCGGCTTCGATGGCAGCCGCCGCGCGCGCCGCCAGGTCGTCGCCGTCCGGGGCCCCATCCCCCGCCGCCTGCGGTACCAGCACCAGCACCAGCTTCTGTCCCTTCACCGGATCGGGCAGGCCGACCGCGGCGGCGTCCTTCAGCGGGAGCGCGGCCAGCAGCACGGCCTCGACCTCGGCCGGCCCGAGCCGCTTGCCCGCGATCTTGAGCGTGTCGTCCGAGCGGCCGAGCACGAAGAAGTGGCCTTCGCCATCCTCGTAGACCAGGTCGCCATGCACCCAGCGGCCCGGCACCGCCTGCCAGTAGGCCTCGAGGTAGCGTGCATCGTCGCGCCAGAAGCCCTGCGTCATGCCCACGAAGGGCTGCGCGATCGTCAGTTCGCCGGGCACCCCGACCACCCGCGCGCCGGTGTCGTCGGCCGCGAAGGCCTGCACGCCCGGCGAGGCGCTGTTGAAGCCCGAGGCCTTGATCGGCCGCACCGGCACGTTGGCGAGGATGGCGCCCGACGCCTCCGTCCCGCCCGTGTAGTTGATGAGCGGCAGCGCGCCGCGACCGAAGCGGCGGAAGAACCACTCGAAATGCTCGGGGTCGAGCACCTCGCCGGCCGCCATCAGCATGCGCAGGCTGCGCAGGTCACCTCGCGTGGCCGCGTCCGCCTGCGCCGCCAGGCTGCGGATCAGGGTGGGCGAGGCGCCGAAATGCGTCACGCCATGCCGCTCGATCATCGACGCGAAGCGCGACCAGTCGGGGAAGTCGGGCGCCCCGTCGTAGCACAGCAGCGTGGCGCCGGCGATCAGCGCGCCGATGACCGTGATCGGCCCGACGATCCAGCCCATGTCCGAAGGCCAGCACCAGGTGTCGCCGGCCCGCAGCTCGAAATGGAATGCGCTGTCGTGCGCGATCTTGAGCGGGAAGCCGCCATGCACATGCACCGTGCCCTTGGGTGCGCCCGTGGTGCCCGAGGTGAAAACGATCATGAAGGGATCGTTGGGATCCATTGAGACGAAGTCCGCGACCGGCTCGGCGCAGGCGACCTCTTCCCATCGCCGAAGCTCGCGGCGGCCCTCGATGGCGTCGCCGTCGCCGAGCACCACCACCTGCGCCAGCAGTGGCAGACGCCCCAGCGCCTCGTTGACGGCCGCGGCCGCCGACACCCGGCGGCCGCGCCGCATGAAAGCTTCGGCCGCGATCAGCATGCGCGCCTGCGCGAGCTCGAGCCGCGAGACGATGGCCTCGGCACCGAAGCCGGTGAACAGCGGCACGCACACGGCCCCCAGCGCGGCGATGGCGAGAAAGGCGATGGCCGCTTCCGCACCCATCGGCAGCATCAGCCCGATGCGGTCGCCGCGCGCGATGCCCATCGCGCGCAGGCCGCCGGCGAAGCGGCGCACGCGCAGCGCGAGTTCCGCGTGGCTGATCCTTTCGACGCGACCGTCCTCGGCATCCGCAATCAGCGCGGGCTGCGTCGCGCGCCCGGGATCGCCGGACCAGCGCAATGCGCTGCGCACCCAGTTCAGCCGGCCGCCGTCGAACCAGCGCGGATGCGCGGCATCGGGTGCGTCGGTGCGAAAGCGTTGCCAGGGCGCATCCCAGACGATGTCGAGCTGCGCCAGCACGTGACGCCAGTAGCTCGCCGGATCGTCCACCGAGGCCCGGTGCAGTTCGTCATAGCCGGCCAGGCCCATGCGATGGGCGAGCGCGGTGAGTGGCGCCGAGGCGATGCGTTCGGCATCGGGCCGCCAGAGCGTGAGATCGGGGAATTCCATGCCTCGTCCTCCGTTCCTGCCGGCTCAGCCGCCGCGCCGGCGCGCGGCACGGAAATCGGGCTCGCGCTTCGCGAGAAAGGCTTCCACGCCTTCGCGCGATTCCGCCGTGCCGTAGTAGAGCGCCAGCGCCTCGAAGCCCAGGGCGCCGATGGCGCGGATGTTCTCGGAGTCCGCATTGAACGAGCGCTTCGCGATCGCGATGGCGGTCGGGCTCTTCGCGAGGATCTCGGCACACCAGCGCGCCACCTCCGCATCGAGTTCGTCGGGAGGAACGACGCGGTTGACCAGGCCCATGGCCAGCGCCTCGTCGGCGCCGTAGCGACGGCACAGAAACCACATCTCGCGCGCGCGCTTCTCGCCGGCCACGCGCGCGAGCAGCGCGGTGCCGAAGCCCGGATCGACCGAGCCCACCTTCGGTCCGACCTGGCCGAAGACCGCGTCGGTGCTCGCGATGGCGAGGTCGCACACCGTGACCAGCACGTTGCCGCCGCCGATCGCATAGCCCTGCACGCGCGCGATCACCGGCTTGGGGATGTCGCGGATCAGGCTTTGCAGCTCGTCCATCGGCAGGCCGATGGTGCCGCGCCCGCCATAGCCGCCTTGCCCTTCGCCATGGTCGGACTGGTCGCCTCCCGTGCAGAAGGCCTTGTCGCCGGCACCGGCGAGCACGACCGCGCCGATGTCGCGGCTCCACCCGGCGCGGCCGATCGCGTGCAGCAGCTCTTCCACCGTGCGGCCACGCAGCGCGTTGTAGCGCGCGGGGCGATCGATGGTGATGCGCGCGACGCCGTCCCTCTCTTCATAGCGGATGTCTTCGTAGTCTGCGTTCGAAACGATGCTCACAGCGCTGCCTCCACCACGGACAACGCGGCATCGAAGGCTTCCAGGCCCTGCGACAGTTCCTCGCGGGTGATCACGAACGGTGGCGACACCATCGCCACGTTGTAGCGGCCATAGGCATGGACACCGCGCTTCATCAGCTCGCCGTAGAACAGCTTCATCGGCGCCGAGCCCCCGGGATGGTGCCATTCCACCAGCGGCTCGCGCGTCTCGCGGTCCTTCACCAGTTCGAGGCCGAAATGCGCGCCGAGCCCGCGCACGTCGCCCACCACCGGGTGCCTGCGCTGCAGTTCGCCGAGCCCCTCGCGCAGCCAGCCCTCGATCTCGAGGGCACGCTCGAACAATCCCTCCTCCAGGTAGACCCGCAGCGCGGCGACGCCGCCCGCGACGGCCAGCACATGGCCCGCATGCGTGTGGCCCACGTCGAACAGCTCGGTGTCGAAGTGGCTCGCCACGCCTTCGCGCACCAGCACCCCGCCCAGCGGCGTGTACGAGGAGCTGGCGCCCTTGGCGAAGGACATGAGGTCGGGCAGCACGCCGAGCCGCGTCGCCGCGAAGGCGGCGCCGGTGCGGCCGAAGCCGGTCATCACCTCGTCGTAGACCAGCAGGATGCCGTGGCGGTCGCACAGCGCGCGCACGCCCTGCAGGTAGCCCTCGGGATAAATCACCATGCCGCTCGATCCCGTCATCGGCTCGAGCACGATGGTCGCGACGTTGTGCGCGCCCTCGTGCGACAGCACCTGCTCGAGATGCTGCAGCGCGCGCCGCGATTCCTCGGCCGGCTCGCGCGTGTGGAACGGACTGCGGTAAGGATAGGGAGTGAAGAACTTCACCATGCCCGGCAGGTTCGGCAACGGGTCGCGCCAGCGGTCCACGCCCGTCAGCGCGCTGCCGCCGATGGTGCTGCCATGGTAGGAGCGGTAGGCGGTCAGCACCTTGGGCCGCCGCGTGATGAGGCGCGCGATCTTCACCGCATCGTCGTTGGCCTCGCCACCGCCGCTCGCGAAGTGCACGCGCAGCCCCTCGCTCCACGGCGAGATGCGGTTCAGCAACTCGGCGTATTCGGCGCGCACGTCGTTGAAGTAGCTCGAAGCCACCCAGCACAGCCGTTCGGCCTGCTGCTGGATCGCGCGCACCACCTTCGCATGCCCGTGGCCCAGCGGCACCGCCACGTAGCCGCTGGTCATGTCGAGATAGGCCTTGCCGTTCGTGTCGTGGAAATGGCAGCCCTTGGCATGCGTGATGACGGGCGGGTTGAGCCCGCCCTGTACCGACCACGACACCAGCACCTGCCGGTAGGCGGCGGGCAGGCTCGCGTTGGCCTGGCCATGGATCTGAAGGTCCATCGTCTGTCCTCTGTGTTGTTGCGTGAAGAAAAGTTGAAGCGGATCGCTGCGATGAAGCATAGGAATGCAGGTCCACGCGGACAAACCAAAGCTTTGGGGCCTCAGCCGCAAAGCGATTCGCGCTCGCCATGTCTCGCCGATCGTTCTTCCCCACCCCTGAACCTGGAGAGATAGCCATGGCACGCCAGCTTCCACCCATGCTGTCGGTGCGCGTGTTCGAGGCCGCCGCGCGCCATGGCAGCTTCGCCAAGGCCGCGTCGGAACTCTTCGTCTCGGCCGGCGCGGTGGCCCATCAGGTGCGGCAGCTCGAGGACTGGCTCGGCCTGCCGCTGTTCCTGCGCACGCCCCGCTCGGTCGAACTCACCGACATCGGGCAGGCCTACCTGCGCGGCGTCGCGCCGCTGCTCGAGGAACTCGAGCGCGTATCGATGCGCTGGCGCCAGCATGCGGAAGGCGCCAGCGAAGTGACGGTGAGCGCCATGCCCTCGTTCGTGACGCGCTGGCTGATGCCGCGGCTCGGCGAGTTCCGCGCCGCGCATCCGGCGGTCGAGGTGCGCGTGCTCGCCGCGGTGGCCCCGGTGGACTTCGCGCGCGATCGCGTCGACGTGGCGATCCGGCTCGGCACCGGCCCCTATCCTGGAATGGAGGCGCAGCCGCTGCTGCACGAGGCCTTCTATCCCGTCGCGAGCCCGCGCTGGCTGGAACGGCATGGCATGCCCGCGTCGCCGCGCGATCTGCTGGGCAGCGTGCTGTTGCACGACGAGTTCGAACCGCGCATTCCCGAGCAGATCAGCTGGGAAGCGTGGTTCGCGGCCCACGGCGTGGCACCCGGTGCATCGCTGCGGCCAGCGCCCGCCTTGCGCTTCTCGCACAGCTATCTCGCGCTCGATGCCGCGGCCACGGGGCAGGGCGTGGCTCTCGCCTCCGACGTGCTGGTGCGCGATGCGCTGCTGCGCGGCGAACTGGCACGGGCCTGGCCCGGCGATCTGCCGGGCCCGTACCGCTACCACCTGCTGTGCCAGCGCGGCGCGGGCGACCGGCCCGCGGTCGCGGCGTTCACGCAATGGCTTCGCTCGGCCGCCGATGCCTTCTGAAGACAGAACGCGGGCGTTTTCGTAGCATGCGCCGATGCAAGCTCCTCACGAACCCTCGCTGAGCCCGGCCGCGCTGGCCTTCCTGCAACAGGCCGGCCTGCCCTACCGCCTGCACGCCCACGCCCCCGTCGTCTCCTTCGAGGACGCGCGCACGCTGCTGCCCTTAGACGCCGGTGCGATGGTCAAGTGCCTCGCGTTCCGCCTGCCCGACGGCCGCTACCTGCTGGCCGCGCTGCGCGGCCAGGACCGGGCCGACTACAAGCGCATCGCCGATGCCTTCGGCGTGCGCCGCGCCGACCTGCGGCTCGCCGCCGACGAGGAGCTCGCCATCGACCTGCAGATGGTGCCCGGCGGCGTGGCGCCGCTGCCGGTGGGCGGCGCGCGCGTGATCGTCGACGAGGCGGCGGCGCGCCTGGTCACGCTCTACTGCGGCACCGGCCGCAATGATTCCACGCTCGAGATCGAGACGGCCGCGCTGCTGCGCGCCACGGGCGCGGGCATCGCGCCGCTGGCCAAGCCCTGAGCTACGGCCTATCGCTCACGTCTTGTCAGCGAAGCCAGCTGGCGGGCACGGTGATGAGCTGCGGGAACAGCACGAACAGGAACATCAGCGCGGTGAGCGACAGCAGGAAGGGCCACACGCCCCGGATCACCTGGTCGAGGCTCACGCGCGAAGTACCCGCCACCACGTTGAGCACGGTGCCCACCGGCGGCGTGAGCAGGCCGATGGCGTTGTTCATGATGAACATCACGCCGAAGTACACGGGGTCGATGCCGGCCTTGTGGATCACGGGCATCAGGATCGGCGTCATGATCAGCACGGTGGGCATCAGGTCGAGCGCGGTGCCCACGATGATCACCAGCACCATGATCACGAACATCAAGAGGATCTTGTTGTCGACGAAGGGCTCGAGCAGTTCGCTCACCTGGGCCGGGATGTTGGCGATGGTGATGAGCCAGGCCGACACCAGCGCCGAGGCCACGAGGAACAGAACGGTGCTCGAGGTCTTGGCGGCGCTGAGCACCAGCTCGGGCAGGCGCGGCATCTCGAGCTCGCGGTAGACGAAGCGGCCCACCACGAAGGCATAGACCACCGCCACCACGGCGGCCTCGGTGGGCGTGAACACGCCGAACTTCATGCCACCGATGATCACCAGCGGCAGCACCAGCGCCCACACGCCGTCGAGCAGCGCGCGGCCCAGGCCGCCCGCGCTGAAGCTGCGCACCGCGACGTTCTTCTCCTTCTTCGCGCACAACCACCAGGTGGCGGTGAGCGTGAGCGCCATCATGATCCCGGGGAACAGGCCGGCGAGGAACAGCTTGGTGATCGATATCTGCGCCACCACGCCGAACACCACGATGGCAATCGAGGGCGGAATCACGGGCGCGATGATGCCGCCGGCCGCGATCAGGCCGGCCGCGCGCGGCACGTCATAGCCGGCCTTGCGCATCATCGGGATCAGGAGCGCCGCGACGGCGGCGGTGTCGGCCACGGCCGAGCCCGAGATGCTCGCGACCACGGTGGCCGCGATGATGGCCACGTAGCCCAGGCCGCCGCGCACATGGCCGACCAGCGCGTCGGCCACCTTGACGATGCGCGCCGACAGGCCGCCCGCGTTCATCAGCTCGCCCGCCAGCATGAAGAAGGGCACCGCCATCAGCGGGTAGTTGTTGACGCCCTCGAGCATGTTCTGCGCGAGGATCTGGGTGTCGAAGTTGCCCAGGTGCACCATCAGCGCGACGCCGCAGACGAGCAGCGCGAAGGCGATGGGCATGCCGAAGGCCATGGCCCCGAGCAACGAGGCGATGAAGACGAAGATGGTCATGGATGTCCCGTGTTCTTTTAGTTCGCGCTCACTCGCCCGCGCTGCCGGTGTCGTTGACCAGTTCCTCGCGCGCCATGCGGCCCGTGCAGAGGCGCCACAGCGAGCCGACCAGCATCAGCGCCATGCCCACGCTGCTGACCAGCAGGCAGGCATAGACCAGGCCGATCGGCACGCCGGTGACCGGTGCGCGGTCGTCCATGCCGATCACCACCAGCTTCCAGCTGCCGTGCGCGAGCAGCAGGCAGCAGGCCAGCGCGCCGAGGTCGGCCACGCCTCGACAGAAGCGCTGGCCGCGCTCGCCGAGCCGCGCGACGACGGTCGACATGCCCAGGTGCGCGTTGTCCTTCATCACCAGCAGCGCGCCGACCAGCGTGAGCCACATGAAGACGAAGCGCGAGGCTTCCTCCGAGAACACGATGCCGGAGTTGAAGGCGTAGCGCAGCACGACGTTGCCGAACACGAGCGCGACCATCACGGCCATCATCGCGATCATCAACACGTTGGCGCCGCGCTCGAAGAGGCGGGAAAGCATGGGGGGTCTCCTGTTGTGGTTGGTTCTTGCACCCGGCCGCTTCAGCGCCCCGGGCCGGCCGTGTCGATGCGGTAGAAGCGCAAGGCGTTGCCGCGCCAGACCGCGTCGCGCGCCGCGTCGTCGAGGCCGTCCAGCCCCTCGGCCACCGCGCGCACCACCTCGGCCATGGGCGCGCGCAGGCCCGACACCGGCAGGTTGCTCGCGAACATGCAACGCCCGGCGCCGAAGATCTCGACCGTCTCGCGCACCACGCGCGCATTGCTGTCGGCGCTCCAGGGCGCATCGGGCAGGCCGAACTCCGAGAGCTTGACCATCACCTCGGGCAGCGCCGCGAGCGCGCGCATGCCGCGCCGCCAGTGCGCGAGGCCGGCTTCGCTGCGGTCCCAGGGCAGGCCCGCATGCTCGATCGCCACGCGCAACCCCGGAAAGCGCGCGACGGCCTCGGCCGCTTCCTCCAGGTGCCAGTAGGGCACGCGCACGTCCCACAGCAGGCCGTTGTCGCGCAGGAGGCCCAGGCCCGCGCACCAGCGTTCGTCCTGCAGGGTGCCGGGCTCGCCGCGCACGCTGTGGTCGGGGCCGCGCGAGATGCGCGGCTTGCAGCGCACGCCGCGCACCAGCGGCCATTCGGCCTGCGCGCGCATCTGCGCTTCGGCATCGCTCGCGAGGAATTCGACGTTGGCCACCACGGCATTCGGAAAGCCGTGCGTCGCGTGGACGGTATGCAGCCAGCGCGTCTCGGCCAGCGACTCGGCGCGCGAGCGCTCGGCCTCCACATGCACCGTGGCCACCACCGGCAGGCCTTCGGTGGCGGCGCGGTAGTCGGCCACGCCGAAGTCGCGCCGCAGCACCGCGTAGTCGCCGAGGAAGAAGGCCCCGGCGTCGTAGCCGTCCTGCAGCCACGGGAAGTGGCCCTCGCCCAGGTGCCACAGGTGGTGGTGCGCGTCGACGATGGCGGCGGGAAGCACGGCGCTCACGGCTGCGCGTCCATCGCCTTGAGCACCGCGTCGCCGTTCTTCTCGACGTACATCCTGCGGGTCTCCTCGCGCACCACCTGGCGAATGCTCGCGACGTCGGGCGTCTCGTTGATCTGCATGCCCTTGGCGCGCAGCTGGGCGATCGCGTCCTTCTCGCCGTCGTTGTTGAGCTTGCGCTGGAAGTTCGCGGCCGCCGCGGCCTCCTCGAGCATCGCCTTCTGGAACTCGGGCTTGAGCGCATCGAAGCGCGCCTTGTTCATGATCACCACCAGCGGCGTGTAGGCATGGCGCGTGAGCGAGAGGTACTTCTGCACCTCGTACATCTTCGACGACAGCATCAGCGTGGGCGGGTTCTCCTGCCCGTCGACCGCGCCCGACTCGAGCGCGCCGAACACCTCGGCGAAGGGCATCGGCTGCGGGTTCGCGCCCAGCAGCTGGAAGGCCTTGAGGTGCGAGGGATTGGGCGTGGTGCGGATCTTCAGGCCCTTGATGTCGGCCGCGCCGTTGATCGGCCGCTTGTTGTTGCCCAGGCTGCGAAAGCCGATCTCCCAGAAGGCCAGGCCCTTGATCTGGTGCGTGCCGAGCTCGTCGAGCAGCGAGCGGCCGACCGGGCCGTCGAGCGTGCGGTAGGCCTGCTGCGCATCGGCGAACTGGTAGGGCAGATCGAGCGCATTGAGCTTGGGCGCGAGGCCGGTCACGAAGGGATTGCCGGTGGCGCCGATGTCGATGGTGCCGCTGCGCACGCCGGTCACCAGCGTCACGTCGTTGCCGAGCTGGCTGTTGGCGAAGACCTGGATCTCCACCGCGCCGCCGGTGCGCTCCTTCACGCGCTTCGCGAACTCGAGCGCGGCCTTGTGCTGCGAATCGCTCTCGGGCACGGTGTGGCTGAAGCGCAGCTTGACCGGCGCCTGCGCGGCGGCGCCGCCGGCGCCGAGGCCGAGCAGCGCGGCCAGCAGCGCGCCGGCCAGGGACCTGAAATTCCTGTGCATGGTTGTCGTCTCCTGTCGTTGAAATTCGGGGAAGGCGCGCGCCTTCCCGGGGGCCGCCGCTCAGACCGTGACCTTGGCTTCCTTGACCACCTTGGCCCACTTGTCCTTCTCGGTGCCGATGAACTCGGCGAACTTCGCGGCGCTGCCGCCGCCGTCCTCGGCGCCGTAGCTCGCGAGCTTCTCCGCCACGTCGGGCATGGCGAGCACGCGGTTGAAGTCCTCGTTCATGCGCTGCACCATCGCGGCGTTCATCTGCGCCGGCCCGACCAGGCCATACCAGGTGCTGGCATCGAAGCCCGGGTAGCCGAGCTCGGCCACGGTGGGCACCTCGGGATGCGCCTTCGAGCGCCGCGGCCGCGTCTGCGCGATCGCCACCAGCTTGCCGCTGGCCACGTGCGGCGTGGCCGAGGTCATGGTCTCGAAGCTGTAGTCGATCTGGCCGCCGATCAGGTCGGTGAGCATCGGGCCCGAGCCGCGGTAGGGCACGTGCAGCGCATCGACGCCCGCGCGCAGCTTGAAGAGCTCGATCGCCAGGTGCTGCGAGGCGCCAGCGCCCGAGGAGCCGAAGGTCACGGTGCCCGGCTTGTCGCGGCACAGCGCCACCAGGTCCTTGACCGTGCGCGCGGGCTTCGAGGGGTTGCAGATCAGCAGGTTCGGCGTGACGCCCACCAGCACCAGCGGCGTGAAGTCGCGCTCCACCACATAGCCCAGCGTGGGATAGAGCGCGGGCGCGATCGCATGGTTGCTGATGTTGGTCATCAGCAGCGTGGTGCCGTTGTTCGGCTGCTTGGCGACGTACTCGGCGGCGATCACGCCGCCCGCGCCGGCCTTGTTCTCGACCGTGACCGGCACGCCCCACAGGGTGGCGAGCTTCTGCGCCATCACGCGCGCCATCACGTCGGTGCCGCCGCCGGGCGGAAAGCCGACGACGATGCGCACGGGCGTGGTGGGCAGCGGCGCGGTCTGCGCGCGCACGGTGGCGAAAGGCAGGGCCGCGCTGGCGGCCAGTGTCGATGCGATGAAGCGGCGGCGTTGCATGGCGTTGTCTCCTTGTGTTCTTTTCGGGGCTTACATCGACTCGGCCAGCAGGGCCTGGTAGTCGGCCACGCTGGCTTCGCGCGGATTGGTCTTGTGGCAGTGGTCCTTGAGCGCGCCTTCGATCACGCGCGGGAACAGGTCGGGCGAGACGTCGAGCGCGGCCAGGCCGGTGGGCAGGCCGAGGCGCGCGCTCATGGCCGCGACGGCCGGTGCCACCTCGTCGCCGCCGCCCAGGCCCATGGCCTGCGCCATGCGCGCGAGGCGCTCGTCCTTGCGCATCGACTCGGCCTGCGCGTTGAAGCGGATCACGGCCGGCAGCAGGATCGCGTTGAGCGTGCCGTGGTGCAGGCGCGGCGCGATGCCGCCGAGCGAATGGCTGAGGCTGTGCACGCAGCCCAGCCCCTTCTGGAACGCGAGCGCGCCCTGCATCGAGGCGCTCATCATGTTCAGGCGTGCCTCGCGGTCGCCGGGCGTGGCGGTGGCGCGCTCGATATGGCGCCAGGCGCGGCGCAGGCCGTCGAGCGCGATGCCGTCGGCCGGCGGGTTGAAGGCCGGCGCCATGAAGGTCTCCATGCAGTGCGCGATCGCGTCCATGCCGGTGGCGGCGGTCAGCATCGGCGGCAGGCCCAGCGTGAGTTCGGGATCGCACAGCGCGACGCGCGGCACCAGGTGCGGCGAGAGCACGCCGACCTTGCGGCCGTCGTCGAGGATCAGCACCGCGCCGCGGCCCACCTCGCTGCCGGTGCCGGCCGTGGTGGGCACGGCGATCACCGGCGCGGTGACCGCGGTGATGCGCGCCACGCCGCCCTCGATGGCCGCGAAGGACTTCAGCGGCCCTTCGTGCGTGGCGCAGACGGCCACGCCCTTGGCGAGGTCGATCGGCGAGCCGCCGCCGACCGCGACGATGCCGTCGCAGCGGTGCTCCGCGTAGAGCGCCACGGCCGCGCGCATCGCGCGCTCGGTGGGGTTGGAGGGCGTGCCGTCGAACACGACGAACTCGCGGCCTGCGCCGAGCTGCGCGGTCACGCGTTCGAGCACGCCCGCGGCGCGCACGCCGGCGTCGGTCACGACCAGCGCTCGGCGGATGCCGAGGCGGTCGCACTCCTGCGCCAGCAGCTGCACGGCGCCGAAATCGATCTGGATCTGGGTGATGTAGTTGATGAGCGCCATGCGCTGGTTCCTTGTCTCGGCGGTGGTCCGTGGTGCCGGCGTGCCGCTCGAAGCGGTGCCGGTCGTCGTGGGCCGCGAGTCTAGGAACGGGTGCCGGGGGCGGCAACGTGGATTTACTTGAAGTCCGGGCGAGAAAAATTCACAAGCCGCGGGGCCCTGCCGGGCGCGAGTTTTTCTTGAAGACCTCCCCAGTTTTTTTCGTTTGGCCGCGCGCGGACCGCTCCCTAGACTTCGGCCCGTTCGCAACCCGCCCCCTACGAAAGAGACAAGCCGACATGACCTCGCTCATCCTGGTCGAGCGCGACGACCGCATCGCGACCGTGACCCTCAACAAGCCCGACAAGATGAACGCCATGGACCAGGTCATGTGGCAGGGCCTGGCCGATGCCTTCGCCGAGCTCTCGGCCGACGACGCGCTGCGCTGCGTGGTGCTGCGCGGCGCCGGCGGCAAGGCCTTCTCGGCCGGCGCCGACATCGAGGAGTTCCAGCGCAGCCGCGCCAACGCGGCGCAGGCCGCCGCCTATGCCGAGGTCACGCACCGCGCGATGCATGCGATCGCCACCAGCAAGCACCCCACGCTCGCGGTGATCGAGGGCGCCTGCGTGGGCGGCGGGCTCGAGATCGCCACCGTCTGCGACATGCGCATCTGCGGCAGCTCGAGCCGCTTCGGCGTGCCGGTCAACAAGCTCGGCCTGGTGATGTCGTACGGCGAGCTCGGCGGTCTGGTCGACCTGGTCGGCGGCGCGACCGCGCTCGAGATCGTGCTCGAGGGCCGCGTGTTCGATGCCAGGGAGGCCTTCGAGAAGCGCCTGGTGAACCGCGTGGTCGACGACGCCGCGGTGCTCGAGCAGGGCTACGCGACCGCGCGGCGCATCGCCAACGGCGCGCCGCTGGTGGCGCGCTGGCACAAGAAGTTCGTGCGCCGGCTCGCGCAGCCCGCGCCGCTGTCGGCCGAGGAGAACGCCGAAGCCTACGCCTGCTTCGACACCGAGGACTTCCGCATCGGCTTCCAGGCCTTCCTGGCCAAGGGCAAGCCGGTCTTCACGGGCCGCTGAGCCCGCCACCCTCCTTTCCAGATCCGGAGCCCCCGCGTGACCCTTCCCCTTTCCCGCATCAAGGTCCTCGACGTCAGCCAGATCATGGCCGGCCCCTTCTGCTGCATGCTGCTCGGCGACATGGGCGCTGACGTCATCAAGGTCGAGACGCCCGGCATCGGCGACCAGACCCGCCGCTCGATGGGCTTTCGCCTCAAGGGCGCCGACAGCGGCGGCTTCCTCGCGCTCAACCGCAACAAGCGCAGCATCGAGATCGACCTCAAGAACCCGGCCGGCCTCGAGGCCTTCTACGCCCTCGTGAAGGAGGCCGACGTGCTGGTCGAGAACAACCGCCCCGGCGTGGCCGCGCGGCTGAAGATCGACTACGAGACCCTGCGCCAGCTCAACCCGCGGCTAGTGTACGCGAGCATCTCGGGCTTCGGCCAGACCGGCCCCTGGGCCAAACGCCCGGGCCTGGACCTGATCGCGCAGGCCATGACCGGCGTGATGAGCGTGATGGGCCATCCGGGCGAGCCGCCGGTGAAGTCGGCGATACCGCTGGCCGACCTGGGCGCGGGCCTGTTCGCGGCCTACGGCATCCTCAGCGCGGTGATCGGCCGCGGCCTCACGGGCGAGGGCCAGTTCGTCGATGCCTCGCTGTTCGAGACCGCGCTGGGCCTGTCGGTGTGGGAGTCGGCCGAGTACTGGGGCACGGGCCAGGTGCCCACGCCGATCGGCAGCGCCAACCGCATGAGCGCGCCCTACCAGGCGGTGCGCGCCTCCGACCGGCCCTTCGTCATCGGCGCGGCCAACCCCAAGCTCTGGACCGCGCTGTGCGGCGTGATCGGGCGCGAGGACCTGGTGCGCGACGCGCGCTTCACCGACAACGTGCTGCGCATCCGCAACCGCGTGGTGCTGATCGAGGAACTGGAGCGCGAGTTCGCGCGGCGCACCGCCACCGAATGGGTCGATGCGCTGCTGGCCGCGGGCGTGCCGGCCGCGCCGATTTACGACTACGCCGAAGCGCTGGCAAGCGAACAGGCGGTGGCGCGCAACATGGTGCTGAAGATCCAGCATCCTGTGGAGGGCGAGACACGCGCCCTGGGCTTTCCGGTCAAACTCGGCGGCACGCCGCAGCAGGTGCGGCATCCGGCGCCGCTGCTGGGCCAGCACACCGAGCAGGTGCTCGGCGAGATCGGCATGACGGCCGAGCACATCGCCGTGCTGCGAAGCAGCGGCGCGTTCGGCGCGGCGCATGCCGCGGCCGACGCGACGGCGGACTGAGACACGCAAGAAACACAACGAGACGGAGACAAGACCATGCAAACGAGCACCATCGACCTCTCGCGCCGCCGCTGGCTCGGCGCCATCCCCGCGCTCTCGGGTGCGCTGCTGTTCGCGCCGGGCTTCGCACGGGCGCAGGGCGGCGCCTATCCGCACAAGCCGATCGAGCTGGTCGTGCCCTGGCAGGCCGGCGGCGGCGCCGACGTGGTGGGCCGGGCCTTCGGCGCGGCGGTCGCCAAGTACCTGCCGCAGCCGGTGGTCGTCATCAACAAGCCCGGCGCCAGCGGCGTGCTCGGGCTGGGCGACGTGGTCAACGCCAAGCCCGACGGCTACCGCATCGTGCTGTCGTCGACCGAGCTGACCTTTCTCAACCACCTGGGCCTGGCGAAGTTCTCGTACAAGGACCTGCGCCCGATCGCGCGGCTCAATGCCGACCCGGCCGCGGTGGTGGTGCGCGCCGATGCGCCCTACGCCACGCTCGAGCAGTTCCTCGAGGCCGCGCGCAAGGGCGACGCGAACATCCGCGTGGGCAACGCGGGCCATGGCTCGACCTGGCACATGGCGGCCGCCGCGCTGGCCGAGAAGACCGGCGCGAAGTTCAACCACATTCCCTATGCCGGTGGCGCGCCCGCGGTGCTGGCGCTGCTCGGCGGCCACATCGACGCGGTGACGGTGAGCACGGCCGAGGTGTCGAGCTACGTGGCCGCGGGCAAGCTCAAGGCGCTGGCCGTGATGGCCGACCGGCGCGTGGCCGACGGCTTCGAGAAGATCCCGACGCTCAAGGAACGCAACATCGACCTGTCGATCGGCATCTGGCGCGGCCTGTCGGCGCCGCGCGGCACGCCCGACGACGTGATCGCGGTGCTCAAGGGCGCGGTCGCGAAGGCCGTGAAGGAGCCCGCCTGGCTCGAGGCGCTGGCCAAGCTGCACTTCAGCACCGACACCTATGCCGACGACGCGGCGCTCGAGGCGGTGATGGCCAGGGAGAGCGAGTTCTTCAAGGCGCTCGCGGGCAAGATCAACCTGTCGAGCTGAGGCCGGGCGCACGGCCGAGAATCGCGCGATGGCTTTCGAATTCAGCGAACCCTTCGTCGACGCGCACCAGCATTTCTGGCACCTCGATGCGCATCCCTATCCCTGGCTGCAGGGCGAGACGGTGCCGAACTTCCGCTACGGCGACTACTCGGCGCTGAAGCGCAACTACCTGCCGGCCGATCTCGCGCGCGACACGCGCGGCTTCGCGCCGGCGCGCACGGTGCACATCGAGGCCGAGTGGGAACGCGCCGATCCCGTGGCCGAAACCCGTTGGCTCACCGGCCTCGCGGCCACCGAGGGCCGGCCCTCGGCGATCGTCGCGCATGCGGCGCTCGATCGTGGCGACGCGGCCGAGGTGCTCGCGGCGCAGGCCGCGTTCGCGCTGGTGCGCGGCATCCGCCACAAGCCGGTGACGGCCGCGTCGGCCGCCGAGGCCGCACGCGGCGTGGCGGGCTCGATGGACGATGCGCGCTGGCGCGCCGGTTATGCGCTGCTAGAAACGCATGGGCTCTCCTTCGACCTGCAGGCCCCCTGGTGGAACCTCGACCAGGCCGCGCAGCTCGCGCGCGACTTTCCGCGCACGCTGCTGATCCTCAACCACAGCGGCCTGCCCGCTGACCGTAGCGCCGAGGGCCTCGCGGGCTGGCGCCGCGCGCTCGAGCGTCTGGCCGATGCGCCCAACACCGCGATCAAGATCTCGGGCCTGGGCCAACGCGGCCTGCCATGGACCGAGGAGGCCAACGTGCCGCTGATCCGCGACGCGATCGCGATCTTCGGCGCGTCGCGCTGCATGTTCGCGAGCAACTTCCCGGTCGACAGCCTCGTGGCCAGCTACGAAACCATTCTGCGCGGCTTCCTCGCGGCCATCGCCGGGCACTCCGAGGCCGAACGCCGGCAGCTGTTGCACGACAACGCCGTGCGGCTCTACAGGCTCTGAGCGGCCGCCTCGTCCTTCGCGCGTTCCTCGTGCACCCATGACACGAAGGCCGCGATGCGCGCATCGGCGGCGCGGTCCTGCGGATAGACCATGAAGTAGGAGAACTCCACCGGCAACGTGACGTCGAAGGGCCGCACCAGCAGGCCGTCGGCCAGGTCCTTCATCACCCAGTTCTTCTTCACCAGCGCCACGCCGAGCCCGTCGACCGCCGCGGCGATCACCAGGTGGCTGGGCCAGAACGAGGGGCCGCGCGTCACGTCCACGTCGCTCACGCCCGCATGCTCGAGCCACATGCCCCAGTCGGGGTTGCTCACGTCGCTGTAGGTGCTGTTGTCGTGCAGCAGCACATGGTGCCTGAGGTCGGCCGGCGTGCGCAGCGGATGCTCGCCCTGCATCAGCGCGGGGCTGCAGACCGGGAACACCTCGACCGGCAGGCACAGCTCGGAGTGCAGGCCCGGGTAGATGCCGCGGCCGTAGCGCACCGCCATGTCGAAGTCCTCGCGCGTGAAGTCGACCATGTGCTTGGAGGTCGATATCTCGAGGTCGATGTCGGGGTAGGCCTGCATGAAGCGGCGCATGCGCGGGATCAGCCACTTGACTGCGAAGGTCGGCGGCAGGTTGATCTTGAGCGAGGGCGTGCCCTGCGACTGGCGCAGCTGCTGCGTCGCATACATCACCTGCTTGAAGGCTTCCTGGATGCCCGGCAGGTAGGCCTTGCCGGCGGCGGTGAGCGCGAGCGACTTGGTGTCGCGCACGAACAGCGCGATGCCGAGGTTCTCCTCGAGCGTCTTGATCTGGTGGCTCACGGCCGAGGGCGTGACGAAGAGCTCGTCGGCCGCGCGCGTGAAGCTCAGGTGCCGCGCCGCGACCTCGAAGGCACGCAGCGGATTGAGCGGGGGAATGGGGCGCGACATGGTGGACGTATTCCTTCGGGAGCGGGCACGGGGCGGGGGCGCGGGCCTTCAATATTTTCTACGCAATGCTTCGAGAAAAACTCGTTTGCCGCTCGGCGCCGCGATTCCTAGACTGCCCTTCGCGCCGACGCACAGCCAGTCGGGACAACGTCAATTGACGCTCAACGCTTTCGGACGAACCCCATGAATTCAGAACTGCGCGCAGGCGCCCTCACCCGCCGCGAACTCGTGATCGACCGGCCGCGCACGGTCGACTTCCTCGGCGAGGACCTGCGCATCTATGCCACGCCCGAGCTCGTGCGCGACGTCGAGCAGACCTGCCTCGACTTCCTGCTCGATCACGTGGGCGCGGGCGAATCCTCGGTCGGCACCGCGATCGCGCTCAAGCACGTGGGCGCCACGTTGCTGGGCCAGCCGGTGCGCATCGAGGCGCGGGTGCGCGCGGTCGACGGCCGCGGCGTGGACTTCGAGTTCACGGTGCACGAAGGCGACAAGGAAGTCGCGAGCGGCACCCACAGCCGCTTCGTCGTCGACGTCGCGCGGCTGCGCGCCAAGGTGCACGCGGCCGTCGCCCAGGGCACGAGCGCCCCGTGAGTTCCTGATCTTCCGCGGGCCACGGCCCGCGGCTCCCCGTGCCGGACAGCGGCGCGCCAGCACTTTCGGTGCTGGCGTGCGGCCGTTCCTCACCCGTGCGGCGCAAGCCGAATCCGCAACCTGGTTGCATCTTCAAAAAGAAACGAGACAGACCGATGTTCAAGACCCTCGCATCCGCCCTCTTCGCACTGGCCACCGCCTGTGCCTCGCTCGCCTTCAGCGCCTCGGCCGGCGCTCAGGACCTGACCGGCAAGGTCACGCGCACGCCCACCGGCTACCTGATGGTGCTGCGCAACGGCGACGACGTGCTCGCCCACCTCGAGCGCCTCGCCGTGGTCGAGCAGATACCGAGCGCCAGCATCGTGGGCATCGGCTTCATGCGCGAGGCCACCTTCGGCTTCTACGACTTCTCGAGGAAGGTCTTCGACCCGAAGACCTTCAAGAACGTGGAACTCGCCAACCTCACGGGCTCGATCGCCTGGAAGGAGGGCAAGCCCTCGATCCATGCGCACGGCATCGTGACCGACGGCAGCTTCATCGGCGCGGGCGGCCACCTGCTGGGCCTGACGGTGGGCACGGGCTCGTGCGAGATCACGGTGATCCTGCATCCGCAGCGGCTCGAGCGCTTCGTCGATCCGGCCATCGGGGCGAATGTGCTGGGGTTGCATCCGGGCGCGAAGTGAGCGGAATGCAGGCGTGAAGGGGCTGGCGCGCGCCGCTGACACGGCGCTGTAACACGGCTTGCATGTTCGCTTCGTATCGTCCGGGGGCCCACGACAACAACCCACAACAGAGGGATCCCCATGCACGCCACTCCCACGACGCCGCGCGCGCGGCTCGACGCACGCCGCCTGCGCTGGCTCGCCGCCTTCGCCGCGCTCGCTTCCATCGCCGCCCTGCAAGCCTGCAACGGCGGCGGCTCCTCGAGCAGCTTCGTGCCGGTGCCCGGCGCGCCCGCCGCGCCGCTGGCTTCGGCGCCGCCGCCCGCCCCGGCGCCCGACGCGGCCACGGCCGACGCCAACCTGCAGGCCGCCTGGGTCGAGGTCGGCGACGGCAACGCGGCCTTCGCGCGCGTCATCACCAGCTACGCCGCGCCGGCCGCCGACACGGCGGCCGATGCGAACGCCACCTGCCCGCAGATCACGGTCGACGGCAAGGCCAGCCGCATGAGCCTGCGCATCGGCGCGGGCTCGATGCCGCTGCGCACCACCGCCAGCGATCCCGCCGATTCGAAGCCGTCCGAATTCCCGGTGTCGACCTGCGAGGCCACCCTTCCCTCGGGCGCGAAGCAGGTCGCCGTCGGCAGCCGCTCGCTGCCGCTGCCCAAGGCCGAGCCGCAGCGCATCCTGGTGCTGGCCGACACCGGCTGCCGCCTGAAGAAGGCCGACAACGCCTACCAGCCCTGCAACGACAGCAGCGTGTGGCCGTTCGCGCCGCTGGCCGCCACCGCCGCCGGCTTCGATCCCGACCTGGTGCTGCACATTGGCGACTACCACTACCGCGAGAACGCCTGCCCGGCCGACGTGGCCGGCTGCAAGGACAGCCCCTGGGGCTACGGCTGGGACACCTGGCAGGCCGACTTCTTCAGGCCCGCCGCGCCTCTGCTCGCGAAAGCCCCCTGGGTACTGGTGCGCGGCAACCACGAGGAGTGCGCGCGCGGCGGCCAGGGCTGGTACCGCTTCCTCGACACGCGCGCCTATGCCGACAAGCGCTCGTGCAACGACCCGGCCAACGACAGCACGGGCAACTATGCCGAGCCCTATGCCGTGTCGCTGGGTGGCGGCTCGCAGGTCATCGTGTTCGACTCGGCCAAGGCCGGCAAGGCGGCGCTGAAGACCGACGACCCGCAGTTCATCGCCTACCAGAAGCAGTTCCAGGCCGTGGCGGCGCTGGCGGCGAAGCCGGGCATGAGCACCACCATCTTCACCAACCACCACCCGATCCTGGCCTTCGCGCCGGTGGCGGGCGCGACGCCCGCGCCGGGCAACCTCGCGCTGCAGTCGGTGATGAACAACCTCTATGCGAAGGCCTACTACCCGAGCGGCGTGCACATCGCGCTGCATGGCCACGTGCACGACTTCCAGGCGCTGAACTTCGCCACCGACCATCCGGCCACCGTGGTGACGGGCAACGGCGGCGACAACCTCGACGTGGCGCTGCCCGACCCACTGCCCGCCGGCACCACGCCCGCGCCGGGCGTGACCATCGACCGCATCACGCACCACAACACCTTCGGCTTCATGCTGATGGAGCGCAAGAAGTCGCCCGACGTGGGCTGGACCTTCAAGGCCTACACCGTGGCCGGCAAGCTGCTCGCCACCTGCGGGCAGACCGGTCGGGCGCTGAGCTGCGACAAGACCGGCTTCCTGACGCCGTGACGCGGCGCTCGACGCGCTTCCCCCCGCTCGCGGGCGCCGCGCTCGCCCTGGGCGCGGCCTGCCTCGGATGGATCGTGGGTGCCGCGGGCGCCGCCCCGGGATCGATGCAGGTCATCGGCCCGGGCGGCCCGGCGAGCCAGGTGATCGAGCACATCGGCGCCACGCCGAAGCTGGCCGCGCGCGTCGATCCCACGGCGGCCGTGTTCCGGCCCGATCCCGCGCTGGCGGCGCTGGGCAAGCGCCTCTTCTTCGACACCCGGCTGTCGCAGCCGCAAGGCCTGTCGTGCGCCGGTTGCCACGACCCGCTGCGCGCCTTCACCTCGACGCTGAATGCGCCCTCGCTCGCGGGGCCGCGCACGCCGCAAGGCAGCCGCGCGGGCCGCTTCAGCGCGCGCACCGCGCCCTCGCTGCTGTACGTGCGCTACGTGCCGCGGCGCCACTTCTACCAGGACGACGACGCACCCTATGCCTCGCCGTTCGGCGGCCTGTTCGCCGACGGCCGCGCCGACACGCTGGCCGAGCAGGTCCGCGGCCCGCTGTTCGATCCCGACGAGATGAACAACGCCTCGCCGCGCAGCCTGTTGCGCAAGGTGCGCGCCACCGAACTCGCGCCGGCGCTGTCGCAGGCGCTGGGGCCCGAGGTGCTGCGCGATCCGCAGCGCATGGTCCAGGGCATCGGCCTGGCGCTGCAGGCCTACCTGCAGAGCGACGAGATGGCGCCCTTCAGCTCGCGCTTCGACGACTACCTGCGCCTGCGCACGCCGCTGAGCCCGCAGGAGATGCGCGGCCTGGCGCTGTTCAAGAATCCGGGCAAGGGCAACTGCATGTCCTGCCACACGCTCTCGGACACCGCGAGCCGGCCCGAGCGCTCGCTGTTCACCGATTTCGGCTACGACGCGATCGCCGTGCCGCGCAACCTGGCGCTGCCCGCGAACCGCGACGCGCGCCACTTCGACAACGGCCTGTGCCGCACGGCCTCGCAGTTGCGCTGGCCCGATCCCGGCCAGTGGTGCGGCTACTTCCGCACCCCGGGCCTGCGCAACGTCGCGGTGCGCCAGAGCTTCATGCACAACGGCACCTTCGCCACGCTGCGCGAGGCGGTGGCCTTCTACGCCACGCGTTCGACCGATCCGGCCAAGTGGTACCACGGCCGCTCCACCTTCGACGACGTGCCCGCCGCGCACCGCGCGAACATCAACGTGAACTCGACGCCGATGAACCGCCGCCCGGGCAGCACGCCAGGGCTCAGCGACGAGGAGATCGACGCGATCAGCGCGTTTCTCGGCACGCTGACCGATGCGCGCTACGAGGCGGCCATGCGCGCGCCCGGCGTGGCCGCGGTGGCGAACGCGCCCGCGGCCCAATAAAAGCGAGGCGCCCACCGCTGGAAACCAGGTTTCCACGCTCATGTGAGCGCCCGACCTCGCCAGCGGCGAGCCCCTCGCCCCCTCTTCGACCGGTGTTCGGCATGCCGAACACCCGCGATCAGGTTGACCGGGGGTGAAGGCGCCAGTCAGCGCCGTGCAATCGCCTTGCCCGAGCGTCCGCTCAAGCGAGCTCTCTTTTCTCGGGCAAGCTGCGATGCGCGGCGAGGCAAGCCAGCACGCTCGAGACCACGAAGACGAGCGCGAGCGTCTCGAACACGCTCGGCAGCCTGCGCTCCCATGCAAGGCCATAGACGAGCGCGAAAACGGTCTCAAAAAGAATCATCTGTCCGACCACCGTGAGGGGAAGCAGGCGACTCATCCGGTTCCACAACGCATTGCCTGCGATGGAAGCCACCAGAGCCAGGGCCAGCGACACCGAGGCGAATCGCACCCACTGATGCGCGTCGTGCTGCGTCGTCGCCAGGAGCAGGGCCAGCGGCAGCAAGAGCAGACTCTGCGCGCCCGTGACGATCCCCGTCAACAGGCTCCAGTCGTGTCCAGAGACGACGTGCATCCGCTTCAGGGCACGCGCATTGCCCACCGCAAACGCTGTCCAGGACGCCAGCGCGCCAACGGCACACACAAGCCCGAGCCCGCTCGACCCCGGCGCCGCCGCATTCGAAGCGGCCAAGGCCTCCCACCCAATGCAAAGCGCGCCGGCGCCACTCAGCAGAAGCGACGGCACGAGCGCCTTGAAGGGCGCCGCGCCGGTGTCGCGACTGCCGATGACGGTCACAGCCACCGGAAGGAACCCGATCACCAGTGAGGTCATGGCGATGCCTCCCAACTGCACCGCACTCGACAACAAGATGTAGTAAACGATGTTCCCAGTCAGGGCGAGCCAGGACAAGGTGAACCAGTGCGATCGCGACAAGCTCGTCGCCACCTGCCGCCAGCGCGGCGCAAGCATCAGCGCGGCAAGGAGGCCGTAGCACAGGTATCGACCGATGCTCAGTTGCAACGGGTCGAAGTCCTTGACCAGCGCCGGCGCCAGAAAAACCAGCCCCCAAAGGGCCCCGGCACCCGCGCCGCAGGCCACCCCCAGGAGGGGGTGGGAGGGGACCGCGCCGACAGGCCGTGTGTTGGAAACTGAGGTCATCCGCGCACTTTATATTCGCCGCCTTGATTAAATCACCCGAAAATCGCCACCCGGACGCACTTTTCACTCGACATGGCACCCAAGCCCCCGGCCACCGAATTCGCGCTCGATCGCCAGGACCGCGAGATCCTTCGCATCCTGCAACGTGACAACAAGACACCACAGCGGGTGATCGCCGAGGAGGTCCATCTGTCCGCGGCAGCCGTTCAACGGCGCATCGCGGCCATGGAGGCGGCGGGCGTGATCATGAAAAACGTGGCGATCGTCGACCCGGAGGCGGTGTCGGCCACCATCACCTCCATCGTCGAGGTACAACTCGTCGACGAGCGAGCGTCGACGGTGGATCGCGCCAAAGCGCTTTTTCGGGACACGCCCGAAGTCCAACAATGCTTTTACGTGACGGGTGGCGTCAGTTGCGTGCTCATCATCGTCGCGCCCAACATGCGCAGTTACGAAGGTCTCACGCGGCGCTTGTTCGCGCAGAACGAGGCCGTCAAGAGTTTTCGCTCGCTCGTGGCACTCGATCGCGTGAAGACCGACACATCGATCGTGATTCCCTGAGCAAAAAGAGACCGCATACGATCGCATGGCCCCGCCGCCGCCGCCAGCCAATGACAAGGGCGGCCGCGTCGGCGAGACAGCTACCCCAGCTCCGCCAGGAGCGCGCGGGCACGCGCCAAGCACCCATCTTGCGCACGGGACGCGGGCACGTCGGCGCCACCAGATGCGACGATCTCCTGCAACAGCGTGCGCATGCGCGGCGCCGCACACATCAGACGCACGACTTGCTCGAAGGTGAGAAGCCGGCCATCAGGCCCCGCGGCCAGGGCGGGACGGTGAACTTCCCCAAGATTGCGCCCCTGCGCATCGAAAACCAGGGCCCAGCGACGATCAACGCTGAGGGCATAGCGCCACACGATCGAAGCCTGTGGTTCGCGCGGACCGCAGGCACCAGGCGCGCCGCCTGCGACGGCGGGGGGTGGGAAGAATGGCGTACGAGGATCGGAGCTGTCCATGGGGAGTCTGCCTTTCTGTGAGGTGACGGGCCGGCTCCCGCGGAGCCGCCTCGACGCCATGACGGCGAGGACCGCGCGGGCGCCAGGGCCCGCCCGCAAGCCGCAGCCCGCAGCAAAGCGCAGGGACCGGGTGAGGCCGGGGGCGCAGCCGCACCCTGGCGGCCGCAAGGCCCGCAGCCAGGCGTCGGAAAGAGGCGGTCCCGGGAACGGCCTGACCACAAGGCAGCGACCCGAAGGCGACGCCGGACACCCCTGTGAGCACACCCCAGACCGTCCTTCCAAAGACGCAAGAGGCAGCGCCCCTCACAACGAGAGAAGGAAAAAGAACAAAAGAAGGAAAGAAGCACAAACAAATGCCGGCAGCGCAGCTGCCGGCACAGGCCGACCGCTCAGGCCTCGATCCGGCCCGCCAGGCGCGCAGCGACTGCATAGGCACTGAGCGGTCGCGTCGCCTGGAATCCCACGTCCTGCTCGATCGGCAAGCGCAACGGCCCCCTCAGGCAAGCCAGCGTGTCAAGACTCACGCATCCCAACTCGGGATAGCCCTGCCCCAAATCGCACAGACCGAAGGCGATCGTCGGATCGTCGGGATCGATCTCGCTCAGCAACCACGTCGCGCCGGCATCCGGCGTGAAGAGCTTGACCACCGGTGACGGATCGAAGAGTTCGTCGCGCGCATCAAATTCGCGCGATGCGCGGCCATTCGCGACAAGTCGCTGAACCTGTTCGTCGCTCAAAAAGAAGTACGAGAAAGTCATGTGACGCTCCAAGAAAAGGGCGGGATTGCCCAGGACCGTCACGGTCACGCCGAAGCGCAGCGGTCAAGGCTCGAAGACGGCCGCAGGCCGCCAGCGCGCCGAGCGCGCGCAGGCCTTGACAGCGAGAACGGCGTGGCACGCTCACGGTCACGCGAGCCAACCCCGCCACGTCACCACGCCCCTGCCAGCACGAGGCGAAGCGAGTCGTGCGCTCCACACAACACGACCCGCGGGCCCAAGCCCGCGCTGACCAGCAACCCGCGCACAGCGCGCTGGCCA